>NZ_JBIWJG010000002.1:0-682291 GCF_044765045.1 Streptomyces sp. NPDC093546
GGACGCTTCCTTTGTACTCACCCTCTCGGGCTTTCCTCCGGGCGCTTCCCTTCGGTCTTTCGTGTTTCCAGCTTAGCAGATCCGTTTTCCGTTTCTGCCACCCGCTGGAGCGGGCTGCCGGGCCGTTCTTCGCTTTCGCGTTTCCCTTTCCGGCGGTTCCGACTCTATCAGATCCCTTCGGGCCTGATTCCCAGTCAGCGGGCTTGTCTTCCCGACCCGTTGGGCCGTTCCGACGTTTCAAACTCTAGCGGATTTCCCGGGCGGCTCATAATCGAGCCTTTCGAAATGCATTTCGGCATGCCGAAAATACGTCCCGTTCGGGAGATCGTGCTGGGTTTGGTTGCCGCGTTCGCGGCGGGATCGGCTGTCGCAGAACCGTTCCGGCTCCGTGACAACTCGAAGAACCTTACGGATCGGCCAGGGGTGTGTCAAGTGACCTCTACTCGAGGTCGGTCAGCCGGCCGCCCGCGTCCGGCTGGGCGTGCTCGACCCTCCGCAGGACGCGGATCAGGAGCTCCCCCAGCACGCCGCGCTCCTCGCTCGACAGGTCCTGGAGGAGGTCCTCCTCGAAGGCGGTCGCCATGCGCATCGCCTCCAGCCACTTGGCGCGGCCCTCGTCCGTCAGCTCGACGATGACGCGCACCCGGTTGGTCTCGTCGCGGTCCCGCGTGACCAGGCCGTCGGCCGCCATACGGTCGATGCGGTGCGTCATGGCCGCCGGCGTGAGGCCGAGCCGCTTGGCGAGGTCGCCGGGGCCCAGGCGGTACGGGGCGCCGGAGAGGACGAGGTGCTTGAGGACCTCCCACTCGGCGTTGCTGATGCCGAGCTCGGCGACCTGGCGGCCGTACGCCACGTTCATGCGGCGGTTCAGCCGGCCCAGCGCCGAGACCACCTTCTCGACCTGAGGGTCGAGGTCGCGAAATTCGCGCTGGTAGGCGGCGATCTGTTCGTCGAGGGTCGGCTCCTGCGTTGCGGACATGCCCCGGAGTATCCCATGGCACGGCTTGGCGTTGAAGTCCTTCCATGTGTAGAGTTAAGGATCGAACTTTAGTGTTGAAGTCTTCCGAGGTAAGACCTCGCGAACCGAAGTAGGTGAGTGTGTCCAAGGCGATGGGCGCTGCGATGCGCCGGATCCAGGCAGGGAACGTGCTGAGTGCGTTCGGGCTCGGGTTCACCGTTCCGTATCTCTATGTGTATGTGGCTCAGGTGCGGAACCTGGGCGCCGGCACGGCGGGTGTCGTGCTGGCCGTCTTCGCCATGGCCGCACTCGTCGTGCTGCCCTTCACCGGGCGGGCCATCGACCGTCGCGGGCCGCTTCCCGTGCTGGTCGGCGCCGCGCTGCTGGCCGCCGTCGGGGCGCTGGGCATGGGCCTGGCGGGCAGCGTGTCCACCGTCGTCCTGGCCGCCGCCCTGCTGGGTGCCGGTACGGCCGTGATGCAGCCCGCGCTCGCGACGATGATCGTGTGGTGCTCCTCCACGTCGACGCGCACGCGCGCGTTCGCCGTGCAGTTCTTCCTGCAGAACCTCGGGCTCGGCATCGGCGGCCTGATCGGCGGGCAGCTCGTCGACGAGAGCCGTCCGGACAGCTTCCTGCTGCTGTTCTCCATCGAGGCGGCGATGTTCCTGGTGCTGGCCGGGATCGCCGCGACCGTACGGATGCCGCGTACGCCGTCGATCGCGGACGCGCGGCCGCAGACCGAGGGTGGCGGCGTACGGGCGCTGCTCGGGCACCGGGCCATGGTGCAGCTGTGCGTGCTGGGGTTCGTGCTGTTCTTCGCCTGCTACGGGCAGTTCGAGTCGGGCCTCGCGGCGTACGGCACGGAGGCCGCCGGGATCGAGCCGTCGGCGCTCGGCCTGGCCCTGGCCGCGAACACGGCGGTCATCGTGGTCGCGCAGTTCCTGGTGCTGCGCTTCGTGGAGCGGCGTCGGCGGACGCGGATGATCGCGGCGGTCGGGCTCATCTGGACCGTGGCGTGGCTCTTCGCGGGGTACGCCGGGCTCGGGCACGGCAGCCAGACGATGGCGACGGCCGCGTTCATCACCACGTACGGCCTCTTCGGTCTCGGCGAGGCGATGCTGTCGCCGACCGTGGCGCCGCTGGTGGCCGACCTGGCGCCGGAGTCGATGGTCGGGCAGTACAACTCGGCCTTCGCGCTGGTCAAGCAGCTCGCGCTGGCCGTCGGCCCGGCCGTGGGCGGGCCCATGGGGGCCGCGCTGCACGGCCCGTACATCGTGACCTTCGTGCTCTTCTCGCTGGGCATCACCGTGCTGGCCCTGCGGCTGGGCAAGAAGCTCACCCCGGTGCAGGACCACCCGTACCTCGTGGCGAAGTCCCGGGTGGTCGCCCGGCACCAGCCCGAGCAGGCGGTGGAGGCCGCCGTCTAACCCGGTAGCGCGAACTCGCACCAGACCGCCTTGCCGCCTCCCGGCGTGCGGCGGCTGCCCCAGGACGAGGCGATCGTGGCGATGATCGAGATGCCGCGACCCGCCTCGTCCTCCGTTTCGGCGCGGCGGCGGCGCGGCAGGTGGTCGTCCCCATCCGTCACCTCGATGATCAGGCGGCGGTCGGTGCGGCGGAGTCGAAGGCGCATCGGCGGGGTGCCGTGCTGGAGGGAGTTCGCGACCAGCTCGCTGGTGGCGAGCACCCCCAGGTCGCGCAGCTCGACCGGGAAGCGCCAGCTGGAGAGCACCCCGGAGGCGAAGGCACGCGCGCGCGGCGCCGCCTCCACGCCGCCGAGCAGGTCGAGCGCGGCGTTGTGGAACAGCTCCGCGTCCGGGCCCGTACGGGCCGGGTGCTGGAGGACCAGGACGGCGACGTCGTCGTCGTGCTCCGCGGTGACGCCGAGGGAGCGCAGCAGGCGGTCGCAGACGACCTGGGGGGTGCCGGTGGCGCCGGAGAGGGCGCGCTCCAGGGCGGCGACGCCTTCGTCGATGTCCTCGCGGCGCCGCTCGACCAGGCCGTCGGTGTAGAGGACGGCGGTGGAGCCGGGCGGGAGGGCGATGGTTCCGGAGGTGTGCAGCCAGCCGCCGGTGCCGAGCGGCGGCCCGGTCGGCTCGTCGGCGCGGCGTACGGTGCCGTCCTCGTCTCTGACGAGGATGGGGAGGTGCCCGGCGGAGGCGTAGACGAGACGGCCCTCGTTGGGATCGTGGACAGCGTAGACGCAGGTGGCGATCTGGCTGGCGTCGATTTCGGAGGCGAGTCCGTCGAGGAGCTGGAGCACCTCGTGGGGCGGCAGGTCGAGGCGGGCGTACGCGCGCACGGCCGTGCGCAGCTGGCCCATGACGGCCGCCGCGCGCACACCGCGGCCCATGACGTCGCCGATGACCAGGGCGGTGCGGCCGGCGCCGAGGGTGATCACGTCGTACCAGTCGCCGCCGACCGCCGCGTCCGTGCCTCCCGGCTGGTACGTGGCGGCGACGCGCAAGTCGTCGGGCTGCTCCAGCTCCTGCGGGAGGAGGGAGCGCTGGAGGGTGACGGCGGTCTCGCGGTGGCGGCGCTCGCTGGCGCGGAGCCGGGCCGCGGCGTCGGCGTGGTCGGTGACGTCGGCGGCGTGGACCAGGACCCCGCCGCCCTCGTGGCCGGGCGTGTCGACGGGGAGGCAGGTGACCGTGTACGAGCCGCCGTGCGTGCGGCGCGACTTGACCGTACGGGGCTTCCCGCTGCGCAGCACCTGGTCCATGAGCGGCAGCAGGCCCAGCTCGGCGAGCTCCGGGCAGCCGGCCGCGAGGGTGGTGCCGGGGGCGCGGTGGCCGAAGGCGGTGGCATAGGCGTCGTTGACGTACGCGATGCGGTGTTCGGGTCCGTACGCGACGGCGACCAGGCCGGGCAGGCGGCTGAGGATCTCCCGTACGGAGAAGTCCTCCAGGGCGGGAACGCCGTCGGGCAGGGGCTCCGGTCGGCGGCCGGGCTCACCCGTGCCCGACTCTCCGCGCGCGGCGGGGACCGAGCCGTCCCCGCGCTGCGCCGGCGCGACCCCAGGGTCGGTGCCGCGCGCGGCGGCGCGGCGTTGCGTACCGGGGAGCCGGGCGCTCCAACGGGTGAAGTTCACGGATCTGTATGCCTCGTGGTGTCGGTGCCGTGCTGGGTCGCTGGGTCACTCTGTGCAGGTGTGAGCCCACCTATGGTCACACGTCCAGTGTGACCGAGCGCACTGACAATGGCGTCGGCCGTTGCGTCAGCCAGTACGTGCGGTACGTGTGGTGCCTGCGGGACGTGCCGTACCTCAGTCGGACTTCGGCGCGCCGTCCGCGGTTCCGCCCTCGGCAACCTCGTCGGGGTCGGGTGGCGGTGGTCCGGCCGCGAGTTCGAACTCGGCACGCGGGTGTTCCAGCGATCCGAGGGAGACGATCTCGCGCTTGAACAGCCCGGCCAGCGTCCACTCGGCCAGCACGCGCGCCTTGCGGTTGAACGTCGGCACGCGGCTGAGGTGGTACGCGCGGTGCATGAACCAGGCGGGGTAGCCCTTGAGCTTGCGGCCGTAGATGTGCGCCACGCCCTTGTGCAGGCCGAGGGAGGCGACGGAGCCGGCGTACTTGTGGGCGTACGGCTTGAGCGGCCGGCCCTGGAGGGAGGCGGCGAGGTTCTCGGCAAGGGCCTTGGCCTGGCGTACGGCGTGCTGGGCGTTGGGGGCGCACTCCCTGCCCTCCTCCTCGGCCGTGACGTCCGGTACCGCTGCCGCGTCCCCGGCCGCCCAGGCGTGTTCGACGCCCTTGACGGTGAGGAACGGGGTGCAGGAGAGGCGGCCGCGTTCGTTGCGGGGCAGGTCCGTCGCGGCGAGGACGGGTGCGGGCTTGACGCCCGCCGTCCACACGACCGTACGGGTGGGGAAGCGGGTGCCGTCGCTGAGGACGGCGACGCGGCCCTCACACGATTCGAGGCGGGTTTCGAGCCGTACGTCGATGTTGCGGGCGCGCAGCTCGCGCACGGTGTACCGGCCCATGTCCTCGCCGACCTCCGGGAGGATGCGGTTCGTCGCCTCGACGAGGACCCACTTCAGGTCCTCCGGCTTGATGTTGTGGTAGTACCGCGCGGTGTAGCGGGCCATGTCCTCCAGCTCGCCGAGGGCCTCCACGCCTGCGTAGCCGCCGCCGACGAAGACGAAGGTGAGGGCCGCGTCGCGGATGGCGGGGTCGCGGGTGGAGGAGGCGATGTCCATCTGCTCGATGACGTGGTTGCGCAGGCCGATCGCCTCTTCGACGGTCTTGAAGCCGATGCCGTAGTCGGCGAGGCCCGGGACCGGAAGAGCACGCGAGATGGAGCCGGGCGCGATGACCAGCTCGTCGTAGGAGATCTCGACCGGGCCCGCGCCCTCCTCCTCGGTGGCGAGGGTGGTGACGGTCGCGGTGCGCTTGGCGTGGTCGACGGCCGTGGCCTCGCCGATGAGGATCTGGCACCGGTCGAGGACGCGGCGGAGCGGGACCACGACGTGGCGGGGCGAGATGTTGCCGGCCGCCGCCTCGGGAAGGAAGGGCTGGTACGTCATGTAGGGGTCGGGCGTGACCACGGTGATCCGGGCCGTGCCGCTTCTCAGCCGGTCCTTGAGGTGCCGCTGGAGGTGCAGCGCGGTGTACATCCCGACGTAGCCACCGCCGACAACGAGAATGCGCACAGGTTCGGTCACCATCCCATGACGCAACGGGGGCCGGGGTTTGTCCACAGGCCCGACAACTTGTATGACCGGTGACCGCGGCGGGCCCGGAGTGCCGTGGCGGGGTCCGGACGCCGATCGGGCCGGAAGGTGCGCAGGTCAGGGGAGGCGGCGCGGGTGGGGGCGGGGTCGTGTGAGGGGCCGGAATCGGGAGTGTTCCGGTCCTTGCTCCGATCGGGGGGCGCACCGGACGGAACTGCCCCTTCTGAATTGACCCCGACTCAACTATGTTCGTATGTCGTCGGGGTGTCCGGGTCGTTGCGCGTGACCTGAGCAAGGGGTTCGGCCCCCGATCGTCAGGGCGGGGAGTCTCCGGGGGGAGACGTCATAACCGGGGGAACACATGCATGTTCAGGATTCGCATTTGCAGGCCGTCGTCACGTCGTCGTCGGCTGACGGGACCGTACGGGCGATGGCCGACGGGCGCTCGGTGACCGGCGGGAGCGCCATGACGGGCGGCGGCTCCCTGTCCGGCGGGGGCTCCCTCGCCGGCTCGACCGGTCGTACGGCGCCGCTGCGCGTGGACGCGCAGCGCAATCTGGAACACGTCCTGCGGGCGGCCCGCGAGGTGTTCGGCGAGCTCGGGTACGGGGCGCCGATGGAGGACGTGGCGCGCCGGGCGAGGGTCGGCGTCGGCACGGTCTACCGGCGCTTCCCGAGCAAGGACGTGCTGGTGCGCCGCATAGCCGAGGAGGAGACCGCCCGGCTGACCGAGCAGGCGCGCACGGCGCTGGGCCAGGAGGAGGACCCCTGGTCGGCGCTCTCCCGCTTCCTGCGTACGTCGGTGGCCTCGGGCGCCGGGCGGCTGCTGCCGCCGCACGTGCTGCGGGTGGGCGTGGACGACGCGCCCCAGGCCGACGAGCTCGGTGGGCCGCGTGACCTCGGCGGGCTGGGAGAGCTCGGTGACCTCGGTGAGCTGGGCGACTCGCGGGTTCCGCAC
Source organism: Streptomyces sp. NPDC093546 (assembly GCF_044765045.1). Classification (NCBI taxonomy): domain Bacteria; kingdom Bacillati; phylum Actinomycetota; class Actinomycetes; order Kitasatosporales; family Streptomycetaceae; genus Streptomyces; species Streptomyces sp. NPDC093546. Next base: position 6,589 of record NZ_JBIWJG010000002.1, read on the forward strand.
CAGCGCGCGGTGCCGGTGGCGGAGCTGGACGACCCGGGCGCGGCGGAGCTGCTGGAGGTCGTGGGCCGGCTCGTCGAGCGGGCGCGCGAGGCGGGCGAGCTGCGCGGTGACGTGACCGTGGCCGACGTCCTGCTGGTCATCGCGACGGCGGCGCCCTCGCTGCCGGACGCCGCCCAGCAGAGCGCGGCGTCGGCACGGCTCCTGGACATCCTGCTGGAGGGCCTCCGCTCCCGGCCCGCGTAGCGGCGGGCGCCCGGATCCGCACCCGCGCCGCACCCGAACGGGTGAGGGCTCGTGCGCCGATTCGGGCCGGTTCCCCGGATGAGTGGTCAACGGGCCAACGGCCCCGGACGGGGCCGGGCCCGTGGCACGCTGGCCCGGTTATTCGGGTTCGAGCAGTGGTACGGGGGCTTCCGCCATGAGCGGTGAGGGTCGCGACGAGCCGCCGGGCGGCAGGGTGGCCGGCACGGACGCCGACGCGGGCGTGAATGTGCCCGCGCAGCGCTCCGGCGGGTCCGCCGGAGCCTCCCAGGCTTCCGAGTCCGTGCTGCCTCCGCCGATCGAGCTGCCCCCGTCGGACGTCGAGCTGGTACGGCGCATGCGCTCCGGCGACGACGGCGCGTACGAGGAACTCTTCCGCCGCCACGCGGAGGCGGTGCGGCGGTACGCCCGCACGTGCTGCCGGGACGGGCACACGGCCGACGACCTCACCGCCGAGGTGTTCGCGCGGACGCTCCAGGCCGTGCGCGGTGGCGCGGGACCGGAGCACGCCGTGCGGGCGTACCTGCTGACGACCGTGCGGCGGGTCGCGGCGGCCTGGACGAAGACCGCCAAGCGGGAGCAGCTCGTCGAGGACTTCGCGCTGTTCGCCGCCCAGGCGGCGCGTACGGCGGAGGTGTCCGAGGAGGACACCCTCGAGCTCGGTGCGGACGTGCGGGCGATGCAGGAGGCGGAGCGCTCGCTCGCCATGCGGGCGTTCCGTTCGCTGCCCGAGCGGTGGCAGGCGGTGCTGTGGCACACGACGGTCGAGGAGGAATCACCGAGCGAGGTGGCGCCGCTCTTCGGGCTGACCCCCAACGCCACGGCGGTGCTGGCCAGCCGCGCCCGCGAAGGGCTCAAGCAGGCCTACCTCCAGGCGCACGTGAGCCGGGCGCTCACGTCCGGCGGTGACTGCGCCCGGTACGCCGACCGGCTGGGCGCGTACGCCCGGGGCGGGCTGCGGATGCGCGCCGAGCGGGGGCTGCGCGGGCACCTGGAGGAGTGCGCGCAGTGCCGCGTGGCCGTGGGGGAGCTGGAGCAGGTCAACGCCGGCATCCCCGCGCTGCTGCCGGTCGCCGTCATCGGCTGGTTCGCCGCCGGGGCCTCCCTCAAGGCGGCCGGGGTCGTGGCCGCCGGCGGCGCTGCGGGGGCGACGGGCGCGGCCGGAGCCGCGGCGGCGGCCACCGGCGCGGGAACCGGTGCCGCGACCGGGTCCGGGGCCGGGGGAGCCGTCGGCGGGGCCGCCGCCGAGGGGCTCGGGGCTCCGGCGAAGGCCGGGATCGGAGCCGCGTTGGCCGTCGCGGCGACCGCGGGGCTGGTCTGGGCGTTCGCGGGCGATCCGAAGCCGGCGCCGCAGCCGCAGGCGAGGCCCCCGCAGGCGGAACCGGCCGTCCCGCGCGAGGAGCCGTCGCCCCGGCCCGCCCCCGCGAAGCCGACCCCGACCCCGTCCCCCGCCCCAACTCCGGCACCCACGCCCAGCCCGCGCCCGGCACCGGTCCGTGCGCCATCACCGACGCCCACGCCCACACCGGCGAAACCCGCACCCCCGGCTCCGGCCCCGCAGCCGACCCCGCCTCCGACACCGAAACCGAAGCCGACACCCCCTCCGCCGCCCGCCCTGACCACGTACCGGGTCAACACGCTGCACTACAGCCTCTACGGCGACCACACCCGCCCCGAGGTGCGGCTGCTGGAGTCCAGCTGGCTGTGGCAGCGCTGGGGCATGTCGATAGGCGGCAAGCGGTACGGCCACGGCGTGACCGTGCACGCGCGGTCGTCCGTCGCCATCGACCTCAACCGCCGCTGCTCGACGTACGACTCCTTCGTCGGCGTCGACGACATGGCGCTGGGCCTGGGCGCGGCGCGGTTCTCCGTGTACGGGGACGGGGGCGTGCGGCTGTGGCGGTCGCCGGTGATGCGCGGCGGCGACGCGGCGGTGCCCGCGCGCGTGCCCATCGCCGGGCACCGCACCATCCGGCTCGTCGTCGAGCCGGACCCCGGCACGCCCCTCGGCGCGGTGGCCCCGGTCGACTGGGCCGAGTCGCGGATCAGCTGCGGCTGACGGCCAGGCCCGGCGTCACGACCTCAGTGTCGGCCGCGGCGGAACCCCCGCCGCCACCGCGCGCTGCCGGGGCGCCGCCGTGCCGGTCCAGCAGGTGCCGCGGCGGGCGATCAGGCGGCGCAGCCACAACTCCGTGGAGACCAGGTCGGCGAGGCCGTCCAGGGGCAGCGCTTCGCCCTCGGAGGCGGCGCGCAGCGCCTTGCGGACGACCCGGGCCTCGATCAGGCCCGCGTCCGCGAGCAGCGGCGCCTCGAAGAGGGCCATCAGCTGCGGCAGGGCGAGGCGCAGCCCCGCGCGCGTGGCGGCGGCCGACGGCGTGTGGGAGGGCGCGCCCCAGCCGGGCGGGAGGTCGCGGATGCCGGCGCCCGCGAGCACGGCGCGCAGGATCGCGGCCCGGGCACCGGGCTGGACGCGCAGCGACTCCGGGAGGTCGCGGCAGGCCCGTACGACCTGGTTGTCCAGGAAGGGCGCGTGCAGCCGCTGGCTGCGGATCTCGGCGGCCTGCTCCAGGATGCGGTGGTCCGCCGCGTGCCGCGCCAGGGCCGCACGGGCGCGTGCTTCGCCCGGCCGCTGGACGGACGTGGGGCGGGTCGCCGCCTGCCCCAGGCGAACCGATACTTCAGCGAGCGCCTCGCCGGTGAGCCAGCGCGCGGCGGGCCCCGGCCGGGACCAGGCCAGCGCGGAGAGGGAGGCGTCCAGAGGCCCCGTCACGGCCGACGCGGTCCGGTTCGCCGCGAGCAGGCCGTCGGCGGCGGACTCCAAACCTGCGCGGTAGGGCGTACGGGCCAGTTTGCGCGCCGCGCGGTAGACGGTCAGCGGCACCAGCAGGGAGCCCGCCGAGGGCCCGGCGGCCTTGGCGAGCGCGGTGACCGGCCGCAGCAGGTGCCGGCGTCTGCGGTCCAGCAACAGGTCGGCGAGGCGCGCGGGGTGGGCGTCCAGGACCTGGCGGGCGCCGTGCCCGGTGAAGTGGTCGGCGCTGCCCGCGGCGAGGCGCCGCCGGTGCCGTGCGGCCGCCACCAGGGAGGGGCCCGGCTCGTCGGTCAGGGGCCCTTCCAACTCCAGGTACGGCAACGCCTCTTCGCCCGCGGCGACCACCACGTGGTGGAGGCGGGGGTTCTCGGCGATGAGCCGGGCCCGTTCCAGTTCGTCGTCGCGGCCGCCCGTGGCCAGGTCGTTGAAGGTGACGGCGAGCAGCCGCTCCCCGGCGCCCGTGCCGTGTCCGAGGATCGTGCCGGGCGCGCCGGGCAGCCCCGCCGCGAGCAGCGCCAGGGTGCTGGACGCGCTGCCGCCCGACAGGTCGGCGCCGATGCCCGGAGCGGGCGCCCCGCGCGCGGCGCGCCGCTCGGCGGGCCCCATGCCGGGCACGGGCCCCGGGTCGGGCAGCGGGGTCTCGGGGGCGTGCCGGGGCGCCGTGAGCCGGGCCCGTACCGCCTCGACCAGCGCTTCCCGTACGCCTTCCACGGCCCGGTCCGGGTCGATGCGGGGGCCCTCGACGGCGAGCGAGGCGACCGGTTCGTACCCGGTGATCTCGCGGGAGCCCTCGCGCAGCACGAGCGCGTGTCCGGGCGGGACCCGCTTCACCCCGGCGTACGGCGTGGAGTCGCGCAGCGCCTCGGGCGTTTCGGGGCAGGCGAGGAGCGCCGCCAGGTGGCCGATGTCGAGTTGCGCCTCGATGAGGTCGGCGAGGGGCAGGGCGGCGGTCGCGTACGCCGTGCCGTTGGCCCAGGGGGTGTGGAACACCGGGCGCGCCCCGGCCAGGTCGCCGGCGACGATGATGCGCCGCCCGGTCTGCACGACGGCGGTGTAGCTTCCCGGCCACGCGGTGAGGTGGCGCATGGCGCCGCCGCGCGCCGCGAACAGCCCGACCCTGAGCTGCTCGTCGCTGGCGGCGCAACAGCCCAGTACGGCAAGGCGCGTACAGGGGTCGACGGTGATGATGCGCACCTCGTCGGGGCGCCAGTCGCCCACCGCCCACAGCGGATCCGGGTCACCCCACAGCAGTTGGGCGCCGACCGGGTGCACGGTGCGTCCGTCGTCGTCCGCCCCTACCGCACCCGCCGTACCGAAGCTCGCGGCGATACTGCTCCACCCCACCAGCCACCGCATCGCCGCCTCCACCGCCTGTGGACAACATCAGCCTTCGATGAGGACATGCTGCCACGACAACGGCGCACAAGAGGGCTCCCGGGCGCGCGCCCGGGAAAAGGGAACGCGCCCCTGGCATGGGCGATATGACGATGGTTACAGCGACGGTTCCGACGACGGTTTTGACGATGGTTCGACCGACTCGACGACGGGCATCATCCAGCCAATCTGGTCCGCATCCGTACAGACCCGGTACCGGCTTCGGACCGGATCCGTACGCATGATGTCGGATCCGTACGGAGGTTCGTGCGCATGGCTTCCTACGTACGGTTCCGTACGCGCGGCTCGCTACGGATCGACGGCCCGGGAGGCGCCCTTCGCCTCCCGGACCGGTCCGCCGCCCGCGGGGAATGAGGCGGCGGTGTCCCCCAGCCCACTGGTTCCAGTACGCAGCGGGCCGACCCACGCAGGCCCTATGGAAGCCCTCGCCCTCCGAGCAGGGCCAGAGCGCACGGCCGGGCGCACGGCCACACGGCCGGAGCGCGGGGGCGGGGCCGCGGGCGCGCGTCCGGAACACCGAACGCTCCTGGCCATCCGCCCGTACGCACAACAATCTCGCCATACGGAACACTGCCTCTTAACGGTCGGGATCCGTCGAACTACGCTGGGTTTACGAATGCCGCGCGCCTATGCCTGGCGTGCGGCGGCCGTCTGGGTGTCGAGGGGTGGCGCATGTCCAGGGAGCAACGCGGGCCGAACGAGAAGCTCGGCACCGTTCTCGCCCTCGCGGGAATCAGCAACGCCGGCCTGGCCCGGCGGGTCAACGACCTCGGGGCGCAGCGCGGGCTGACGCTGCGGTACGACAAGACGTCGGTGGCCAGGTGGGTGTCGAAGGGCATGGTGCCGCAGGGCGCCGCGCCGCACCTGATCGCGGCCGCGATCGGGCAGAAGCTCGGTCGTCCGGTGCCGCTGCACGAGATCGGCCTGGCGGACGCCGACCCGGCGCCGGAGGTCGGTCTCGCCTTCCCGCGCGACGTCGGCGAGGCGGTGAAGTCGGCGACCGAGCTGTACCGGCTGGATCTCGCCGGGCGGCGGGCGGGCGGCGGCGGGATCTGGCAGTCGCTGGCCGGCTCCTTCGCGGTGAGCGCGTACGCGACACCCGCGTCCCGCTGGCTGATCACCCCCGCCGACTCCTCGGTGGAGCGGTCGGTGCCGCCGGGCGACGAGCCGGACGGGACCGGGCTGGTGCGCGTGGGCCACAGCGATGTCGCCAAGCTGCGCGAGGCGGCGGAGGACGCCCGCCGCTGGGACTCCAAGTACGGCGGCGGGGACTGGCGCTCGTCGATGGTGCCGGAGTGCCTGCGGGTCGACGCCGCGCCGCTGCTGCTGGGCTCGTACTCGGACGAGGTCGGCCGGGCGCTGTTCGGGGCGACCGCCGAGCTGACGCGGCTGGCGGGCTGGATGGCGTTCGACACGGGCCAGCAGGAGGCGGCCCAGCGGTACTACATCCAGGCGCTGCGGCTCGCGCGGGCGGCGGCGGACGTGCCGCTCGGCGGGTACGTGCTGGCGTCGATGTCGCTGCAGGCCACCTACCGGGGCTTCGCCGACGAGGGCGTGGACCTGGCGCAGGCGGCGCTGGAGCGCAACCGGGGGCTGGCGACGGCCCGGACCATGTCGTTCTTCCGGCTGGTGGAGGCGCGGGCGCACGCCAAGGCGGGCGACGCGGCGGCGGCCGGAGCGGCGCTCAAGGCGGCGGAGGGGTGGCTCGAGCGGTCGCGGGAGGGCGACGCGGACCCGACGTGGCTGGGCTTCTACTCGTACGACCGGTTCTGCGCGGACGCCGCCGAGTGCTACCGCGACCTGAAGGCGCCGCGCCAGGTGCGCAGGTTCACCGAGCAGGCCCTGTCCCGGCCCACGGAGGAGTACGTCCGCTCGCACGGCCTGCGGCTGGTGGTGAGCGCGGTCGCCGAGCTGGAGTCGGGGAACCTGGACGCGGCCTGCGCGGCGGGCACGCGCGCGGTGGAGGTGGCCGGGCGCATATCGTCGGCCCGTACGACCGAGTACGTACGGGACCTCCTGCACCGGCTGGAGCCGTACGGCGACGAGCCCCGGGTGGTGGAGCTGCGCGAGCGGGCCCGGCCGCTGCTGATGACCCCGGCGTGACCTTCGCCTCCCCAGGTTTGGGCGCATTGTCAGTGGGCCAGTGCACTATCTGGGGTGGGAGGTGGCACGGTGTCCGCGTACGGCGACGGCAAATACGACTGTGACGTGCTCGTGATCGGCGGCGGGATCGTCGGGTTGTCGACGGCGTACGCCCTCACGCGCGCCGCGCCCGGGACGCGTGTGGTGGTGCTGGAGAAGGAGACCGGTCCCGCCCGCCACCAGACCGGGCGCAACAGCGGCGTGATCCACAGCGGCATCTACTACCGCCCCGGCTCGCTCAAGGCGCGGTACGCGGTGCGCGGCGCCGCGGAGATGGTGAAGTTCTGCGCCGAGTACGGCCTGCCGTACGAGGTCACGGGCAAGCTGATCGTCGCCACCGAGCGCGACGAGCTGCCCCGGCTGCACGCGCTGGTCCAGCGGGGCCGGGAGAACGGCATTCCGGTACGGGAGCTGGGCCCGGCACAGATCAGCGAGTACGAGCCCCAGGTACGGGGCCTCGCCGCCATCCACGTCGGCACGACGGGCGTGTGCGACTACGGCGCGGTGGCGGCCCAGCTGGCGGAGTCCTCCGGCGCGGACGTCCGGTACGGCGCGGAGGTGACCGCCGTCGACCGGCGTCCCTGGGGTGTCGCCGTCCGCACGTCCGCCGGGGACATCGTCCGCGCGCGGCTGCTGGTGAACTGCGCGGGCCTGCACTGCGACCGGGTCGCGCGGCTGGCGGGCGACGAGCCGGGCGTGCGGATCGTCCCGTTCCGCGGCGAATACTACGAACTGGTCCGCCCGGAGCTGGTGCGCGGCCTGGTGTATCCGGTGCCGGACCCGGCCTTCCCGTTCCTCGGGGTGCATCTGACCCGGGGCATCGACGGCGGCGTCCACGTCGGGCCGAACGCCGTGCCGGCGCTGGCCCGCGAGGGGTACGGCTGGTCCACGGTCCGCTCGCGCGACCTGGCCGGGACGCTGACGTGGCCCGGTTCCTGGCACATCGCCCGCCGCCACTGGCGGTACGGCGCCGGCGAGCTGCGCCGCTCGGCGTCGAAGCGCGCCTTCACGGAGGCGGTGCGGCGCCTGCTGCCCGCGATCGGCCCCGGCGACCTGCGCCGGGCCCCGGCGGGCGTCCGGGCGCAGGCCGTCCTGCGCGACGGCACGCTGGTCGACGACTTCCTGATCCAAGAGGCACCGCGCACGGTCCACGTGCTGAACGCCCCGTCGCCGGCGGCGACCGCGTCCCTGCCGATCGGCCGGGAGGTGGCGCGGCGCGCGCTGGCGCAGCTGCGGTAGCCCGTGTCCCCGCTGCCAGGACCGTGGGGACCTTCGGTCCTGCCGCCCCTCGGGGCCGGGGCCGTAGAATCGGGGCATTGTGTCTGAGATCCGTGAATCCGCCGTGGAAACCGCCGTGTCCTTCCGGCCCAAGGGCGAGCCCCGCTTCCCCGAAGGTCCCGCGCCCGATCCCGCCGGGTCGCACTTCGAGCGGCGGATCCGCAGCTTCCAGCCCCGGCGCAGCCGCGTCACGCCCGGGCAGGCCGACGCCCTGCGACGGCTGTGGAGCCGGTGGGGGCTGGACATCGACGGGCAGCGGGTGCTCGACCTGGGCGAACTGTTCGGCGGACTGCCCGTCGTGCTGGAGATCGGCTTCGGCATGGGCGAGGCGACCGCGCAGATGGCCGCCGACGACCCGTCGACCGGCATCCTCGCGGTCGACGTGCACACCCCCGGCCAGGGCAATCTGCTCGCCCTCGCGGACCGGGCCGGCCTGACGAACGTCCGCGTGGCCAACGGTGACGCGATCATCCTGCTGCGCGAGATGCTGGCGCCCGACGCCCTCGACGGCGTACGCGTGTACTTCCCGGACCCCTGGCCCAAGAAGCGGCACCACAAGCGGCGGCTGATCCAGCCCGAGTTCCTGACCCTCGCCGCGTCCCGCATGAAGCCCGGCGCCGTGCTGCACTGCGCGACCGACTGGGAGCCGTACGCCGAGCAGATGCTGGACGTGCTGAGCGCCCACCCCGACTTCGAGAACACCCAGGCCGACGGGGGCTACGCGCCCCGGCCCGCCTTCCGGCCGCTGACGCGGTTCGAGGGTCAGGGTCTGGACAAGGGGCATGTGGTGCACGACCTGCTGTTCCGCCGGGCCGCGCGAGCAGCCGAGTAACTCACTCATCGCGGACTGTCAGTGGTCCTCGTTAGGGTCGTTGTGTGACCCACTCGTCCCCGCAGCCCGCAGCACAGGCGGCGCACCCGGCCGTCCCGGCGTACGACCCCGAGCCGTCGTTCGACGCGGTGCCCGAGCGCGCCCGCTGGCGCTACAAGCCGCGGCGCCTGTGGCGCAGTCGGGTGGTGCGGCTGGGGTCGGTGTTCACCGTGCTCGCGCTGTGCGCGCTGGTGATCCTGGCGCTGGTGCGGGAGCAGACGGGTACGGAAGGCTTCCTGGTGGGCCTCGGCCTCGCCCTGCTGCCCGTGCCGCTGCTCCTGGCGGCGTTCCGGTGGCTGGACCGGGTGGAGCCGGCCCCCTGGCGGAGCATGATCTTCGCCTTCTCCTGGGGCGCCTTCGCCGCCGCGCTCGTCGCGATCATCGCGAACACCTTCGCGCACCGCTGGATAGCCACCGCCACCGCCGATCCGACGGCCGCCGACACGATCGGCGCGACGGTCATAGCGCCCGTGGTGGAGGAGACCGCCAAGGCCGTCGCCGTACTGCTCCTGTTCCTCTTCCGCAGACGGGAGTTCACGGGCATGGTCGACGGCGTCGTCACAGCGGGCTTCACGGCGACCGGCTTCGCCTTCACCGAGAACATCCTCTACCTGGGGAACGCCTTCGGGGAGGACCAGCAGCTCGGGGCGTCGGGCTTCGCCTCGGTCACGGCCGCGACCTTCTTCGTACGGATCGTGATGTCGCCCTTCGCGCACCCGCTGTTCACGGTCTTCACCGGCCTGGGCTTCGGCATCGCCGCCGTCAGCGCGCGCCGCAAGCGCGTGCGCCGCATCGCGCTGCCCCTGCTCGGCCTCCTGTTGGCGATGAGCGTGCACGCGATGTGGAACGGCTCGGTGTCGTTCTTCGGACCCTGGGGGTTCTACGCGGTCTACGGGGCGTTCATGGTGCCCGCCTTCGGGCTGATGACGTGGCTGGTGATCTGGACCCGCCAGCGCGAGCTGCGCACCATATCCGGCGAGCTGCCCGCGTACGCGGCGGCCGGCTGGCTGTCGCCCACCGAGCCGCTCGCGCTGTCGTCGATGCGGGCGCGCGGTCTGGCCCGCGCGTACGCGGCCCGCGCCTTCGGCCCGGGGGCGGCACGGGCGGTGGGTGAGTACGAGGCGTTCGCGACGTCGCTGGCGTTCCTGCGCCACCGGGCCCGCCGGGGTGCGGCGGGCCCGGACTTCCTCGCGCGGGAGCAGGAGCTGCTGCACCACCTGTGGCAGCGCAAGGCGCTGGCGGGCCCGGCCCTGACGTACGCGGCGCGCGCGACGGGCCGGGTGTGGGTGCCGCCTCCGCACCGGGACTACGACGGCTACAACCCGTACCGGGCCTGACGCCCGCCCCGGGGCCGGACCCCGGGGCCCTGACCAGCGCTACGCGGACGCGGCCGTCAGCACGGCGAGCTCGTCCGCCGTGAGCTCCAGCTCCGCGGACGCGAGCAGCGGGGGCAGCTGCTCGACCGTGCGGGCGGAGGCGAGCGGCGCGGCGACGGTCGGCTGCGCGGCCAGCCACGCCAGCGCGACGCTCGAGACCTCGATCCCGCGCGCCCCGGCGATGGTGTCGAGCGCGGCGAGGACCTCGCGGCCCCGCTCGGTCGCGAGGTGCTTGGCGGCGCCCTCGGCCCGCGCGCTGTCGACCTGCGTGCCCGGCCGGTACTTGCCGGTGAGGAACCCGGAGGCCAGCGCCCAGTACGGCACGGCCGACAGCCCCGCCCGCTCGGCGGTGTCGCGCAGGGCGCCCTCGTAGGTGCCGCGCGAGACGAGGCTGTAGTGCGGCTGGAGCGCGACGTAGGAGGCGAGGCCCTCGCGCGCGGAGAAGTCCAGCGCCTCCTGGAGCCGCTCGGCGGAGATGTTGGAGGCGGCGACGGCCCGCACCTTGCCCTCCTTCACCAGCCGGTCCAGTGCGGGGACGAACTCCTCGACCGGGACGGCCGGGTCGTCGACGTGGGTGTAGTACAGGTCGATGTAGTCGGTCCGCAGGCGGCGCAGCGACTGCTCGGCCGCGGCCTTGATGGTGGTGGCGCCGATCCCCTTGTACTGGGGGTGGCTGCCGACCTTGGTGGCGACGATGACGTCGGACCTGTTGCCCCGGGCGGCCATCCAGTCACCGATGACCGTCTCGGACTCGCCGCCCTGGTGGCCGGGGGCCCACGACGAGTAGGTGTCGGCGGTGTCGACGAAGTTGCCGCCGGCTGCCGCGTACGCGTCGAGGGCGGCGAAGGACTGCGCGGCGTCGGCGGTCCAGCCGAAGACGTTGCCGCCGAGACCGAGGGGGAAGACGTGGAGGTCGGACGTACCCAGCCTGCGAAGGGGAAGTGAGGTCATGCGATACCTCAACACCCCGCGTGACGTGCCGTATTCCGGGCATCCGCCCATGGGGCGAAGGAACCGGTGGCCCTGGCGTCGGGGGGTGGAACGCCAGGGCCACCGGAATCTGCGGGCCGTCGGACGGTCATTCCGTCAGACGGTGGTTCAGACGGTCAGGCCGTCGGAGAGTCGGGCCGTCAGACGGTCAGGCCCTTGCCGCGGAGCCACGCCAGCGGGTCCACTCCGCCGCCGCCCGCCGTGTGGACCTCCAGGTGCAGGTGCGGCCCGGTCACGTTGCCGGTGGCGCCGACGCGCCCGATGGTCTCGCCGGTGGCGACCTTCTGCCCGGCGCCGACCGTCATCGAGGAGAGGTGGCAGTACCAGACCTCGGTGCCGTCCTCCAGCTCCAGGACGATCCGGTAGCCGTACGAGCCGGACCAGCCGGCCGACTTGACGGTGCCGCCGTGCACGGCCTTGGCCGGGGTGCCCGTGGGGGCCGCGAGGTCGAGGCCGGTGTGGTAGCCGGAGGACCACATGTTGCCGGCCTGGCCGTAGGTGGAGGTGATGGTGTACGAGGAGGTCGGCAGCGCGTAGCTGCCGGCGAGCTTGGCCAGCCGCTCGGCCTCCGCCTTGGCCGCGGCCTCCGCCTCGGCCTTCGCCGCCGCTTCGGCCTTCGCCTTCGCCTCGGCGGCCGCCTCCTTCTCGGCGGCGGTCTGCTGGGACTTGGCCAGCGCGGCCGCCTGCTCGGCGGCCTCCTTCTCGGCCGCGAGCTTCGCCGCCGCGTCCGCGGACGCCTGCTGCTGCTCGGCCTGCTGGAGGATGCGCGCCCGCAGGGCCTCGCCGGCACTCGCGCCGCTCTCGGCCCGGTCCCCGGCGGAGCCGTCGTCGGCGGCGAGGGACCCGGCGGTCAGCGGCGCGGCGGCGGTCAGCCGGGCGTCCGCGGAAGAGCCGCCGGAACCGCCGTCGGCACCGTCGTCGGAGATCAGGGAGCCGATGCCCGGCATGGACTCGGCGTCCGGAAGGCTGTCGGCTATCGCGCCGGACAGGTCGGGCAGGGATATGGAGACCGCCGGCTTGTCCTGCGCGGTGGCCATCCCTCCGGCGCCGACGGCCGCGATGACGCCCACGCCCAGGACCGTGGAACTACGGGCCAGCCCGCCGCGCTGCTTGACCACGCGGTGGCGGCCACGGACGGGACGGACGGTGTCCTCGGTGGGGTTCCACTCCTCCCACTGACCCTCCGCGGGCGCACCGGAACCGGGGCCCGGGCCGAAGGAGTCGACGAAGTGGGGTGCCGGGGAGGCGGGGGCGGCCGGGGAGGCCGATGGAGCAGACGGCGCTTCGGGGGCAGGCCTGTTGGACGCCACGGGGGCGCACTCCTTTCCTTCCTTCTCGCCTACCGGGTTAGCTGACGGGTTCGGAGCAGGAAGGTCTCCTTCAGGCCGGCGATGCGGCCCGATTCACCCCAAGGTGGTGGTTCCCCGGTTCCCTTGCGGAATTCGGCGCGCGCGCACGGTGCCGTCGCTCTTGCGTCGGCTGGGACGACCGCGCTGCGTTATCGAACGTTAATAGACGCGGGGCCGTGATTCCAAGCCGTTCCTACTGATCATTAACCACGTAGCCCCCGGCATACCGCCCCACAAACGGGCATAGGCAGCTAAGTTGACTGCCCCTCATGCCCCGTGTGCCTCACCACACTTTCTGACGGTTAGTCAAATGTTATGCGGAGGGCTCCACAGCGATCACCCTCCGTGCCCAGTCGCCCCGGATGCTCCCGCCGCCGCGGCCCGCTGCCCCTGAGGCGTGTTCACCGCCAGCAGCGCGAGGTCGTCGGTCGTCCCCCCGCCCCCCGTATGCCGCCGTACGTCCTCGACCAGGGTGTCCAGCATCTCCCCCGGCCCCGCGAAGCTCCGCCCCGCCAGCCGCTCCGCCGGGTCGTAGAAGGCGCCGCTCGCGTCCCGCGCCTCGGAGAGCCCGTCCGTGTAGAAGAGCAGCGTCGCCCCGGGCGGGAACGGCACCTCGTCCGCGCGGTCGGGCCACGGCCCCAGGTCCGCCATCCCCAGCGGCAGCGCGGGTTCGGTCGGTTCCAGCCGCTCCAGGCCCCCGTCGGCGTACAACACCAGCGGCTCCGGGTGGCCGCGGTTGACGATCCGCACCACCGCCTCGCCGCGCACCACCTCGGCCAGCACGGCGGTGGTGAAGCCCTCGAAGGCGTCGAGCCCGTCGCGCCGGGTCCCCTCCCGCGCGAGCGCCCGCTCCAGCCGCTGCGACACCCCCTCCAGCGAGCTCTCCTGCTCGGCCGCCTCCCGGAACGCACCCAGCACGACCGCCACCGCCTCGACCGCGCCCATCCCCTTCCCTCGTACGTCCCCGACCACCAGCCGCACCCCGTAGGGCGTGTCCTGCACGGCGTAGAGATCGCCCCCGATGAACGCGTCCGCCTGCGCCGCCTCGTACCGCGCCGCCACCCGCAGGCCACCGATCCGCTCGGCCGGCGTCGGCAGCACGGCGCGCTGCGCGGATTCGGCGATGCCGCGGGCGGAGGCGAGCCGCTCGCCGCTGCGCCGCACGACCCGGTTGATCATCAGCGCGAACGCCGAGACCGTGATCAGGGTGACGAGCTCCGTGATCGACGGGGCCTCGTCCAGCGTGCCGCTGTGGAGGCGCAGCCCGGCCAGTGCCAGGACGGCGGCGGTCCCGGCCACCAGGGTGATCCGTACGGTGAAGAACGGCGCGGCGACGAGCGGGGCGGCGGTGAACAGCGGCACGGCCGTGAACCGGGGCGGCGTCAGCAGGTCGAACACCACCCCGCCGACGATCATCAGTACGGGCGCCACCCGGAGGAAGCGGCGCACCTTCGCGCGTCGCGCGCTCCGACCCCAGGCCCTGTCGCCGTTGTCACCCACGGTTACGGACGGTAGGCGGGCCCCGCGCACACCGTCCGGAGCCGCGCCGCAGGATGCCCCGCCATCGGCCGACCGGGCGACCGGGCGACCACCCAGGACATGCAGCACACGCACGACATGACGACGAAGACCCGGTGCCTTGGGGCACCGGGTCTTCGTCGTCATCAGTAGCGGGGACAGGATTTGAACCTGCGACCTCTGGGTTATGAGCCCAGCGAGCTACCGAGCTGCTCCACCCCGCGTCGGTAAACACCACCCTACGCCATGCGGAGCAAGATCAACACCAATTACTCGCCCGGCACCTTCGCCGTGCTGAGGGCAATGCGGTTCCAGGTGTTGATGGTGAAGATCAGCGCGAGCAGCTGCCCGAGCTCGCCCTCCTCGAACTGGGCGGCGGCGCGCGCGTACACCTCGTCCGGCACGCCCTCCGCCGCGACCAGCGTGACGGCCTCGGTCAGCGCGAGCGCGGCCCGCTCCCGCTCGGTGAAGAAGCGCGCCGCGTCGCGCCAGACGGCGACCATGTGCAGCCGCTCCTCGCTCTCCCCGGCCTTGCGCGCGTCGGTGGTGTGCATGTGCAGGCAGTACGCGCAGCCGTTGAGCTGGGAGGAACGGATCTGTACGAGCTCGACCAGGGCGGGGTCCAGGCCCTGGCGGGCGCGGCGTCGAAGCCGATCAGGGCCTTGAACGCCTGGGGAGCGGCCTTCGCGAAGTTGATCCGGGAAACGGCGTCCGTGTGCGTGTCCCTGTGCGTGTTCGTCGTCATGTCCATGAATCTAGGCGCCGGAAAGACCGCCTGTAGGGTGCATTTCCATGCCTGAATCAGAGGTCAATTCACCGGTCGGATCGCGGGCCGGCTCCTGGGCCGAAGCGGCCGAACGCATCGGCGCCGACCTCCACCTGGAGCTGTCCCGTACGGGCAGCCGCCGCGCCGCGCTCCTCACCGCCCTGCGCGACGCCGTACGCGGCGGCCGGCTCGCCCCCGGTACGCGCCTGCCGCCGTACCGCTCGCTCGCCGCCGACCTGGGCCTGGCCCGCAACACGGTGGCCGACGCGTACGCCGAGCTCGTCGCCGAGGGCTGGCTCACCGCCCGCCAGGGCTCCGGAACCCGGGTCGCCGAACGCGCCGCGCCGGCGAATCCGCCCCGCGTTCCGAAGAAGTCCCCGGCGCTCCCCGCCCCCGCGCCCCGCCACGATCTGCGGCAGGGCACCCCCGACGCGTCCTCCTTCCCCCGCGCCGCCTGGCTCACCTCCGCCCGCCGCGCCCTGAACGCCGCCCCGAACGAAGCCTTCGGACCCGGCGATCCCCAGGGCCGTATCGAACTGCGCACCGCGCTCGCCGCCTACCTGGCACGCGCGCGCGGCGTGTACACCGACCCCGAACGCGTCGTCGTCTGCTCCGGCTTCGCGCACGCGCTGCGACTGCTGTTCGGCGGCGGCGTCCTGCGCGGGCCGCTCGCCGTCGAGTCGTACGGGCTCGGTTTCCACCGCTCCCTCCTCCAGGCCGCGGGCGTCCGGACCGTTCCGCTCGGCCTCGACGAGGACGGTGCCCGGACCGAGGAACTGGCCTCCCTCACGGGCGGCGTACGGGCGGTGCTGCTCACCCCCGCGCATCAGTTCCCCACCGGCGGCCCGCTCCACCCCGCCCGCCGGGCCGCCGCGGTCGACTGGGCACGCGGACGCGGCGGCCTGGTCCTGGAGGACGACTACGACGGCGAGTTCCGCTACGACCGCGAACCGGTCGGCGCCGTCCAGGGCCTCGACCCGGCCCGCGTCCTCTACCTCGGGTCGGTCAGCAAGAGCCTGTCCCCCGCCGTACGGCTCGGCTGGATGGTCCTGCCCGAGCACCTCGTCGAGCCGGTCCTCACCGCCAAGGGCGAGCGGGAGGCGTGGGCGAGCGTCCTGGACCAGCTCACGCTCGCGGACTTCCTCGCGTCGGGCGCGTACGACCGTCACGTCCGCCACATGCGCCAGCGCTACCGGCGCCGCCGCGACCGGCTGGTCGCCGCCCTCGCCGACCGCGCCCCGCACATCCAGCCCACCGGCATCGCGGCCGGCCTCCACGCCGTGCTGCGCCTCCCGCCGGGCACGGAGGCCTCCACGGTGAAGGCGGCCACCTGGCAGGGCATCGCCCTCGACGGCCTCGCCGCCTTCCGCCACCCGTCGGCCACGATGCCGCACCGCGACGGCCTGGTCGTCGGCTACGCCACCCCGCCGGACCACGCCTACGGCGCGGCGCTGGAGGCGCTGTGCCGGGCGCTGCCGCCCGGCGGCCCGGATCGGGCCACCTGACGCACGCCCGAGGGCTACCGGGGCACGGAGTAGGTGACCGTCGCGGTGGCGGCCAGGGTGCCGGCGCTGTCGCGGAGTTCGGCGAGGACGACGCAGAGGCGGTTGCCGAACTTGGCCATCTCCGCGTGGGTACGGAGCAGACCCGGGCGGGGGCGGCTGAGGTAGCTGATTTGGAGGGAGCTGGTCAGGGCCATGGGGGTCGGGCGGCCCAGGCGCGCGTTGATGAGCAGGAAGGCGGCCAGGTCCACGAGGGCGGCCTGCTCGGGACCGGAGATGGTGCCGCCGGGGCGGGTGCGGAGACGGGTGCCGTCGGCCTCCATGGTGAGGCGGGTTCCGGTGGCCTCGGTGACCTCGCAGGCGGCGTAGTCCTGGAAGTCCCGCGCGATCATGTCGTTGAGCGCGGCGGGGGTCATCGGGGCGTCGTCAACCAGGGTGGCCGACTCGGTGGGCATGGGAATCCCTTCTGGGGCACGTGGATGACGCGGGTAGGGGCTGCGGATTACGCGAACGCCTTGGCCAGACGGCGCAGGCCCTCGGTGATCTCCTCGGGGGAGTGGGTGGTGAAGGAGAGGCGCAGGGCGGCCGGGTCGGGCTCGCCGGCGAAGAACGGGGCGCCGGGGACGTAGGCGACCTCGTGACCGATGGCGACCTGGAGGAGCTGGGTGGCGTCGGATCCCTCGGGCAGGCGGGCCCAGACGAACATGCCGCCGGCGGGCTGGTTCCAGCGGCTGCCGGCGGGCAGGGCGGCGGGCAGGCCGTCGAGGAGGGCGTCGCGGCGTCCCCGGTAGGCGTCGCGGATGGTCCGGATGTGGGCGTCCAGGTCGCTGTCGCGCAGGTAGCGGGCGGCCACGGCCTGGTCGACGGTGGAGGTGTGGAGGTCGGCGGCCTGCTTCGCGATGACGCAGGACCGGCGGATGGCCGCGGGGGCGCGCAGGTAGCCGAGGCGCATGCCGGGAGCCATGATCTTGGAGAAGGAGCCCAGCAGGATGGTGCGGTCGGACGCGGCGGGGGACGTGGCGATCCAGGGCACCTGCTCGCCGTCGTAGCGGAGTTCGCCGTAGGGGTCGTCCTCCACGATCCAGAAGCCGTGCCGGGCGGCCGTCTCGGCGACGGCGGTCCGCCTCGCGGCCGGGAGGGTGCGGCCGGTGGGGTTCTGGAAGGTGGGGACGAGGTAGAGCAGCTTGGCGGGTTCGCGGGCGGCGATCTCGTCCAGGGCCTCGGGGATGATGCCGTCGTCGTCGGTGGGGACGGGGACGACGCGGGCGCCGGCGAAGCCGAAGGTCTGGAGGGCGGCCAGGTAGCAGGGGTCCTCGACCAGGACGACGTCGCCGGCCTCCAGGGTGGTCGTGGTGATGAGGGTGAGGGCCTGCTGCGAACCCGTCGTGATCACCAGGTCGTCGGCGCCGGTCGGCAGCGCACGCGCCGTGAGCCGCCGCGCGATGGCCTCGCGCAGGTCGGCGTCGCCCTCGGTGGTGGAGTACTGGAGGGCCCGGCGGGCCCCTTCGGCCATGACGCGGTCGAATGCCGCCTTCAGGCCGTCGACGTCGAACAGTTCCGGAGCCGGAAGTCCCCCCGCGAAAGAGATCACTTCGGGGCGTTCGGTGAGCAACAGGATGTCCCGTACCGGCGAGGAAACGACGCTGGCCAGGCGGGAGGCGACTGCGGGCGGGGGGACAGAAGGCTGCATGCCCCAAGCATAAAGAAATCAGGGGGGCTGTCCAGGCTGCGGATTGGTCAGGAGGCCCTGATTCGAGGGTAGTTGAGCCTGCCTGCTGGACGCGCTTCGGCTCAGCATTTGAGACTTCGGTGCATAGGGAAGGAATGTTTGCGGGGAGTCCTTGGCCGATTTACGACGGCGGATTCGAGCGCACTCCACCGGTGGCGCTTGGTGGGGAGTCACCGCAGATGGGAGGCGCTGCGCCGTGAGGGCGTTCCGGGTGGCGGAGGTGGTCCCACCCCCTGCCGGGGAGAGGGTAGGGAGAGGGAATCCCGACACCTCTCGGTGGCGTGTCGGCTGCCGTGGCCGAAAGTTTTCCATTGAACACCCGTTTGGGGTGTGGTTATCGTCGGCCCGCTCTGCTGAAGGCAGCGGTGCCGACCGGCGGCGCGGACAGGTGAAGCGGAACCGGAGTTCCGTTCGGGCGCGTACACAATCCCCATCCCCGATTTCCCCGACCGAGTTTCGGTGATCCGGCATGCCTGGACCCGGTGGGGGCCAGTGAGGTGTAGAAACGCACATGTCATTCACCATCCCGAGCGATGAGGTCGTCGTAGTCCGCACTCCCGACGAATTCCTCGCGATGCCCGAGGACTACCGGGAGATCGCGATCCGGGCAATGATCGTCAACACCGAGGGGGAACTCTCGGGCGCCGACGACTACATACAGGTCTTCCTGCCGCTGGCGCCCAACGCCGAGGAGCGGCAGGTCTGCGCGGAACGCGCGGTCGAGGAGTACGACCACTACAAGATCGGCAAGCGCGTCCTCGCCGACATCGGCATCGACACGGCCTACATGGAGAAGCAGACGCTCGCCGAGCGGAACCTCTTCGCCGGCCACGAGTTCCACCAGTGCACCACCTGGGCCGAACGCGGCATCTTCTCCTACATCGGTGAGGAGACGGCGATGGTGATGATCTCCGAGTTCGCGCAGAGCAGCTACAAGCCGTGGGCCGAGGCCGTCCGCACCATCATCCTCGACGAGAAGGTCCACATCGCGCACGGGGCGCGGGTCTGCCGCAATCTGGCGCAGACGGACGAAGGACGTGAAGAACTGCAGCAGGCGCTGGACCGGCTGTGGCCCGGGTTCGAGCGGATCTTCGGCAGCTCGCGGTCCGAGCGCTCCCGCATGGCGGTCCGCTTCGGCCTGCGGCAGACGACGAACGGTCAGGCGCGCGAAATCTGGCGGGAGAAGGTGACGCCCCGCATCAAGAACCTGGGGCTGAAGGTTCCGGAGTAGGCGGGACGCTCCCCGAGCGTCCCGTGAGGGGAGTGGCAACGACAGCACGTCTCTGAGATCCCGAGAACGAGGAGCACATCCCCATGGCGACACCGGTCACCATAGGCCAGCGCCCCCTTACCCGCAGGGAGGCCAAGGAGCGGACCGCCGCTCTGCTGGCGGAGCGGCCCGACCTGGCCGACCGGCTGCACCGTCTGCGCCGACTCGGACGTACCGTCCGCTCGTGCGAGGTGCACCTGACCAACACGTGCAACATCCGCTGCAAGGGCTGCTGGTACTTCGAGGGCGGCTTCGACACGGCGGTCAAGGAACTGTCCGACGTCGACAAGATCAAGGCCTTCGCGAGGAGGCTGCGTGACGACGGCGTCAACCAGGCGACACTGATCGGCGGGGAACCCACGCTGGTCCTGCGCCGGGTGGAGGCGTTCGTCGAGGAACTGCCGTACATCACCATCTCCACCAACGGGCTGCGCCCGATGCCCATGCAGGGCTTCGAGCACATCGCCGTGGCCGTCAGCATCTTCGGCGGCGGGCCGCTGGACGACGACCTGCGTGCCATCCGCGTCAACGGCTCCAAGTTCACCGGCCTGTTCGACACGGCGCTCTCCCACTACCGCGACGACCCCCGGGTGCTGTTCATCTTCGCGCTCTCCGAGGCCGGCCTGCAGTATCTGGAGCCGACGGTCCGGAAGATCGCGGACAACGGCAACATCGTCACCTTCAACTTCTACAGCGAGCACGGCTCCGACCACCCGATCCAGATCGAGAACGAGCGCCGGGTGCTGGAAGAGGCGCTGCGGGTCAAGGAGCTGTACCCGGAGACGGTGGTGAGCCACCCGTACTTCATCCGCACCCTCATCACCGGCACCTCCCACTGGGGCGCCCGGTTCGGCTACGACGTCTGCCCGAGCCTGAGCGTGGACCACCCGGACCATGAGGAGCGCGTCGCCAACGGCAATCCGGTGATCCCCGGCTTCGCGGCCTGGGGCGCCGACTACGAGACGCTCCAGTTCTGCTGCACCTCCGGTGACTGCGGCGGCTGCCGGGACAGCCAGGCCGTCTACAGCTGGCTGGTGGTCAGCGCCAGCCGGTTCCTCGACAGTGCGGAGCGGCTGGAGGAGTGGCTGGACATCGCGGAGAGCTACTGGCGGCAGTGGCACTGGTCCCCGCTCCACGCCACCAAGGTCGCGGCGTAGCCCGCGAAGCCGACGGCACGCAACCCCCACGACGTCCCGCACGAGGAGGGCACATCACCCATGCTTGATCACGCCGCGATCGAGAAGTTCATCCACGAGGCGCTGGTGGAACTCGGTGTCGACGACGGGGACATCCGCCCCGACGCCGCGCTCGACGACCTGGAGATCGACTCGCTCGACATGGTCGAACTGGCGCAGGCCATCAAGAAGGACCTGCAGGTCCCGGTGAAACCGAAGGACTTCGACGGGCTCGACACCGTCGGCCAGATACTCGAGCTCTGCTACGCGAAGGCCGGACTTGAGTGACGCCGTGACGGGGGCGGTGGTGACCGGCTTCGGCGCGGTCACCCCGCTCGGTGTCGGCGCCGACGTGCTGCACGAGCGGGCCGTCGCCGGAGAGAGCGGGCTGCACGACGGGCTCGGTACCTGTGACGGTTTCCGCGCCGCCGACCACCTCTCCCGTCACCTCGTGCGTCGCACCGACCGGTTCACGCAGTTCACGCTGGTGGCGGCGGAGGAGGCGCTGACGCGCGCCGGCTGGGCACCCGGGGCCGCGCCGTACGACGCCGGGCGCGTCGCCTGCGTCATCGGCTGCGGCCTCGGCGGAACGGCCAGCTTCGAGGCGCAGGGCCCGGTCCTCGCCGAGCAGGGCGCCGAGTACGTCTCGGCGCTCATGGTGCCGCAGATGATGGCCAACGCCGCCGCCGCGCACCTGTCGATGCGGTACGGCTTCCGGGGCGAGTCGCTGTGCGTGGCGTCCGCGTGCAGCAGCGGCGCGCAGGCCATCGGTACGGGGATGCGGATGCTGGCGGCCGGCGCGGCGGACGCCGTGGTGGTGGGCGGCGCCGAAGCGTCGACGTCGGAGCTCGTCAGCGCCGCCTTCCGCAACGCCGGGGCGCTCTCGCCCACCGGCCGCTGCCGGCCGTTCGACGCGGAGCGCGACGGCTTCGTCATCGGGGAGGGCGCCGGCGTCCTCGTCCTGGAGACGGCCGTCGGAGCCGCCCGGCGCGGGGCCGACGTCCTCGGCGTCGTACGGGGCTACGGCGCCACCTCCGACGCCCACCACCTCACCGCCCCCGAGCCCGGCGGCCGCCCCGCCGCCGAGGCCGTCTCCCAGGCGCTGCGCCACGCCGGGACGGCCCCCGGGGAGCTGGACTACGTCAACGCCCACGGCACCGGCACCCTGCTCAACGACCGGCTGGAGTGCGACGCCCTGCGCCTCGCGCTCGGCGACGACACCCTGGCCGGCATCCCGGTGTCGTCCAGCAAAGGCGGCATCGGGCACCTCTTCGGCGCGGCCGGAGCGGTGGAGGCCATCGTCACCTTGCAGGCGCTGCGCCACGCCGTCGCACCCCCGACCGCCGGCCTCCGGCAGCCGGACGAGCGGCTCGGCGGGCTCGACCTGATCCGGACGGCACGCGAGCTGCCCGGCGGCGACCGGCCGCGGGTGGGCCTGTCCACGTCGTTCGGTTTCGGCGGCCACAACGCGGCGCTCGTCCTCTCCACCCCCTGACCGACGAAAGGCCACAGCGTGATGCTCGGCTTCGCAGGACGCCGCTATCTCGTGACCGGGGTCCTCAACGACGACTCCATCGCCTGGCACACCGCCAAGGCCCTCCAGGAGGCGGGCGCGGAGGTCCTGCTGACCGGGTTCGGCCGGACGCGGCGGATCACCGAGGCCGCGGCGGCCGGGCTGCCGCACCCCACGGACGTCCTGGAGCTGGACGTCACCCGGCCGGACGACCTCACCCGGCTGGCCAAGGAGCTGGAGGGCCGATGGGGTGCGGTCGACGGCGTCCTGCACGCCATCGCCGCCGCCCCGCAGTCCGCACTGAGCGGCAACTTCCTCACCACCCCCGTGGAAAGCGCCACGCACGCCCTCCAGACGGCGGCCGTCTCCCTGCACGGGCTCACCGCCGCACTCGCCCCCCTGCTGGCCAGGAAGCGCGGCAGCGTCGTCGGGCTGGACTTCGACTCCACCGGCGCCTGGCCCGGCTACGACTGGATGGGCGTCAGCAAGGCCGCCCTCGGCGCCGTCTGCCGCTACCTCGCCCTCTACCTCGGTGACAGCGGCATCCGCGTCAACCTCGTCGCCGCCGGACCCGTGGAGACGGTGGCGGGGTCGGCCATCAGCACCTTCGACGCCATCGCCGACCGGTGGGAGCAGGAGGCGCCGCTCGGCTGGGACCGCGCGGACGTCCAGCGCCTCACCGGGCCCGTCCTGTTCCTGCTCTCCGATCTCGCCGCCGCCGTCACCGGCGAGATCGTGCACGCCGACGGCGGAATGCACGCCGTCCGCATGGGCGTGGGCGGCGGCCGGACCTCCGGGAAGGAGACCGCACGATGACAGCGGCGATCACCGGTATCGGCGCGGCGTTGCCCGAACGCACCGTGCCGAACAGCCACTTCGAGTCGATCGGTTCGTCGGAAGAATGGATCGTCAAGCGGACGGGGATCAGGGAACGCCGCTTCCTGCCCGAGGACGGCCGGCTCGCCGACCTCGCCGTCACCGCCGCCCGAACAGCGCTGCGGCAGGCCGGACGGGACGCCGCCGACCTCAGCCACGTCGTCGTCGCGACGACCACACCCGACCGGACGACGCCCGGGCTGGCGGTGGAGGTGGCCGCACGGCTCGGCACACCGCAGGCCGCCGCCTTCGACCTGCACGCGGCCTGCGCCGGATTCGTCTACGCGCTGGACCACGGGACGGCGCTGATCGAGTCCGGGCGGGCGGAGGCCGTCCTCGTCTGCGGGGCGGAGGCGCTGACCCGCATCACCGACGCCCAGGACCGGTCGACGGCCGTCCTGCTCGGCGACGGCGCCGGTGCCGTCGTCCTCACCGACCTCCCGAACGCTCCCGTCGCGCCCGCCTTCCACCTCGCCTCCGACGGCGAGCAGATCCCCCTGCTCTTCGCCGACCGCCATGACCGCAAACTCCGCATGAACGGCCCCGAGATCTTCGTCCACGCCGTGGAGAAGATGAGCGACGCGGCCCGACGGGTACTGGAGCGACGCCACCTGACCTGCGACGACGTCGACCTCTTCGTCGCCCACCAGGCCAACGCCCGCATCGTGAGGGCCGTCGGCAAGGAGATCGGGGTGCCACCCGAGAAGCTGTTCCTCAACGTCGACCGCGTGGCCAACACCTCGTCGGCGTCCATCCCCATCGCCCTGACCCACGCCCAGGAGGCCGGCCGGCTCGGGCCGTCCGGGGTGCTGGGCGTGGCGGCCTTCGGCGCGGGGATCACCTGGGGTGCCGGTGTGCTCGGCTGGCGGCTGGGATGAGCGCCAAGCAACCCCGCCTGCCGCTGCTGGGCGAGATCACGGCCCCCGACGGCGCGCGGCTCACCGTACGCGTACGGGCGCGGGACGACGACGCCGGTGCGCCCGTCATCGTCCTGCTGCCCGCGATGGGGACGCCCGCGCGGAACTACCTCCCGCTCGTGCGGGCGCTGCACCGGCGCGGCATGACGGTGGTGACGACGGACCTGCGCGGGCAGGGCGAGAGCGTGCCCGTGCCCGCGCGCGGCGTCCGGTTCGGCTACCGCGACATCGTCGAGCACGACATCGGGGCCGTGCTCGACCTCGTCGACACCGCGTACCCCACGGCACCGCGGCTGCTGCTCGGGCACAGCCTGGGCGGGCAGTTGGGGCTGGTGCACTGCGGGCTGTTCCAACCCGCGGGGCTCGACGGCGTCGTGCTCGTCGCCAGCGGCTCCGCCTGGTACCGGACACTGGGGCGCGACGGCGCGCGGTGGCTGGTACGGAGTCAGCTCAGCGCCCTGGGGGCCGGGATACTCGGGTACTGGCCGGGGGAGCGGTTCGGATTCGGCGGCCGGGAAACGGCGCGCCTCATGCGGGACTGGGCCCGCCAGATGCGCACCGGCCGCTACACCGTCCCCGGGGCGCGGGTGGACTACGAGCGGGCGCTGCGGGCGGTGACGCTGCCCGTCCTCGCCGTCGACGTCGAGAACGACACCATGGCGCCGCCGACGGCCGTGGACCATCTGTGCGCCAAGATGCCCGCCGCCCGGGTCGAACGCCTCCACTACGCGTGCGCCGACGCGGGAGGCCGCCCGCTGGACCACTTCCGCTGGATACGACACCACGGCGGCCTCGTCGAACGCATCGGGGCCTGGGCGGAGCGAGTCGTCCTCGCCTCCGACCGGGCGGCCTGATACCGGGCGGCCCGCCCGGGCGAGCGCTGCCACCGTGACGCCCTGCCGACGGCCGCGATCGTCCTGAGCCGCGGTCGCCCGCTCGCCCTCGACCCGCCGTACGGGAACGCCGTACGAGAACCGCCGCACTGGAACCGCCGTACGAGAACCGCCGTACGAGAACCGCCGCACTGGAGGATGACCCGATGCAGCCCGAGCCTGCCCCCGACCCCGGCACCGTCCCCGCCCTCCTGGCCCGCGCGGCCGCCGCGTACCCCGACCGCCCGGCCCTGCGGTTCGACGGCGACGAGCTGACGTTCGCCGAGCTGGACGACCTCAGCTCCCGGGCCGCCGCCCTGCTCCGCGCCCTGGGCACGGCACCGGGCGACCGCGTCGCCGTCCTGCTCCCCAACTCCCCCCTCTTCGCGGTGCTGTACTACGGCATCCTCCGCGCCGGGGCGATCGTCGTGCCCATGAACCCGCTGTTGAAGGCCGGGGAGATCGAGCACTGCCTGAACGACGCGGGAGCGGCCCTCCTCTTCGCCTGGCACCAGGACGGGGACGAAGCGGCTGAAGGCGCCCGCCGGGCCGGCACCCCGCGCATCGTGGTCGAACCGCAGGCGTTCCTCGCCACGCTGCGCACCCACCTCCCGTCGGCCCACGACGAGCCGCGCTCACCCGCGGACTCCGCCGTCGTCCTGTACACCTCCGGAACCACCGGCAAGCCCAAGGGCGCCGAACTCACCCACCACAACCTGCGCCGCAACATCGACGAGGGCGCGCGCGTGCTGCGCCTCGGCCCCGCCGACGTCATCTTCGGCGGGCTGCCGCTCTTCCACTCCTTCGGACAGGTCATGGGGCTGAACTGCGCGGTGTCGGTGGGCGCCTGCCTCACCCTGCTGGCCCGCTTCACACCGGCAGCCGCCTTCTCCGTGATCCAACGGGACCGGGTGACCGTCCTCCTGGGAGTCCCCACGATGTACACGCTGATGCTGCGGCTGGCGGAGAGCCCCGAGTCGGGTCCGTACGACCTCTCCACCCTGCGCGTCGGCCTGTGCGGCGGCTCCCCGCTGCCCGTGGAGGTGCTGCACGGGTTCGAGAAGGTGTTCGGCTGCGCCGTACTGGAGGGGTACGGGCTCTCGGAGTCGTCACCGCTCGCCTGCGTGAACCGCCTCGACCGTGAGCGCGTCGCCGGCACGGTCGGCATCCCCGTCGACGGCGTCGAGATGCGCGTCGTCGACCGCGAGGGCAAGGAGCTGCCCGACGGCGAGGTGGGCGAGATCGTCATCCGCGGGCACAACGTCATGCGGGGCTACTGGCGCCGTCCGCAGGAGACCGCGGAGACGGTACGGAACGGCTGGCTGCACACCGGTGACCTCGGCACCCGGGACGCCCGCGGGGACTTCCGGATCGTGGACCGCATCAAGGACCTGGTCATCCGCGGCGGGTACAACGTCTATCCGCGCGAGGTGGAGGAGGTGCTCTACGCCCATCCAGCGGTCGCGGAGGCGGCGGTCCTCGGCGTCCCGCACCCCGTCCACGGCCAGGAGGTCGCCGCCGCCGTGGTGCTGCGTGACGGGGCGTCCGCCACACCCGACGAACTGCTCGGCTTCGTCCGTGAGCGCGTCGCACCCTTCAAGTACCCGCGCATCGTGTGGATCGCCGACTTCCTGCCGAAGGGCCCCACCGGCAAGATCCTCAAACGGGAGATCGTCCGGCCCGAACCGGCCGCCGGCTGAGAAACGTGCACGCCCCACCTGCGGCCACCGGATCGGGATCCAGGAGCCGCAGATGGGGCGTTCCGCCACCCTGTCCCGCGTCCTCGCAGGTCAGGGCATTCTCGGCGGTACATCGACGGTAGGCCGTGTGGGACTCGAACCCACAACCAACGGATTAAAAGTCCTGGCTGGCTCCGACCGGATGATGGCGAGCAGTGTTGCTCCGTCCAGGGATGCCTGGTCGGACGGGGTGAGCGGTGCTGAGCGATCCGGCCAAGACCAGGCTGTGTCGAACGTCCGCTCACGCATCGCTCACGCACGGACGGACGTCGCTGCGGCCCGCCATTTGACCAGCGCTGTTGCTCCCCTCATTCCCCGTGGTTACCTGCGTCAGCTGGAACTCATCTGGCGCTGCCACCTACGTGTCACCGCACTGCGGCCTGGCACTTAGCGCGAGCAGAACTGCCACAGGTCGCTGACCCTCCCCTATAGGGACAGGAGGGCCAGCAGCCGCCAGAGGTCAGGAAATCAACCAGTCCAGAACCTCAGACCAGCGGAACTGCTGAGCCTCATGCATGAGTGCCAGGGCGGCGGAACCACTGAGCGCCCGGACCAACACATCCGCTAGCGGAAGTGCATACAGCCGCCAACTGTGGCGCAGCTTGGGTACCGGTGCGGCCGTTGCACCGGCCTGTCCCTCCAGTACGACTACTACCGTCGTCCCCTCAGCCGCTCCGCGTATCTGGACCAGCACCACCCGGCCATCCTTGTTCATGGTCCTCTCCTCGTCATCACTGCTGTCGTTGGGTCGAGATTGGTCGCCGCAGGCCCTGAACAGTGCTGATCGCAGACAGGCCGCGAACGCGCCCCGAACAGGGAAACTAGGAGTTTCCTGGTGATCGACGAGTCGAGGCTGAGGTCCTGAGAGGATGCTGGGGTGAACGAGGTGGCTACGGACTGGCAGAAGGCCGTCCGGCGATTCGGGGGTTTGCTCGGCCAACTGCGCGTAGAGGCCAGACTGACCGTGCGCGAGCTCGCCGCAGCCATCGGGGTCTCCCCTGCCACCGTTTCGAAGACCGAGAACGGAGGCCACGCTAGGCCGCAGGACTTCTACGTCGTCAGGCAGTGGGTCACGGGCTGCGCGCATCGCATGGATGGGCACAGTAGGTCGAGCTCGATTCCGGTGTCACTCGACTGGTGGCGTAAGGAGCACAGTCAACTAGAACGCCTACACCAGGAGTTGAGTCTGCGCATACCTGGCCCTGAGTTAACCAGTCCCGCCGCGCCGACTGCGGGCCCCAGCCACGAGCACGATCCCCCTCTGGTGTCCTTCGAGGTACTGCATCAGAAGGCAGTTGATCATCTGGCCGACCGATCGCCCCACGTACGCATGGCCGCTCTGCGCACGCTGGGAGACCTAGGGGACCAGTACCGCGAGAAGCGGCAGCGCATCGTCGACGAGTTGTGTGACTACCTCCGTATCCCTCCAGACACCAGCGACGCTGGCGAGGGCCAGGTCAGACGCACGGCCCAGATGGTGCTGGCTGCCCGTCTGCGGCCCGAACGCGGTAAAGGCGCGACCGCCACGAACACTTCCTTCTGGCCAGACATGGAGGTTGACCTAAAGCGGGCGTTCCTCCGCGATGTTTACTTTAGCGGCTGTGAGTTCCTCCGCGCCGACTTCGACGAAGCACAATTCGAGGGGGAGGCTCATTTTGATGATGCACGTTTCATCGGGGAGGCCAGATTCGTCGGAGCCGCATTCCTTGGATACGAGGTCTCGTTCCAGCGCGCACGCTTCGAGGGAGTCAGCTGGTTCCGGTGGGTGGCCTTCCACGGCTACGCCTACTTCCAAGGAAGCTACTTCGGCTTCAATGCAGAGTTCTCGCGATCACAGTTTAGCGAAGACGCTTACTTCGACCATACGACGGTAGTGGAACACGCCTGGTTCACGCACGCCGTGTTCCACGGACCCGTCACATTTCGGCATGCCCGGGCTGAGCGTGCGACGTTTTGGCTCGACTCCTTCCGGGCGGGCACTGACTTCCGGTGGGCACAATTCACCTCACCTCCAGAGGTCTACGATTGCGAAGCATTCGGCCATGCCGATCGATACTGGCCCGATAACTGGGTGGAACTGGCTGCTGAGGATACTCCTGGGATCGCCGCCCCGTGGCCAGCAGGCTGGGTGGCAATCGTCGATGAGGCACATATCGCAGAGATAAGGGATCGGCGGAAATCTCCACCCTGACCAAGATTCCCAATCGGGGCCATTACTAGCCCGTGATTCGGGCGGCCCTCTCGCACAGCTCTTGCGTCTCCGCCACTCCGCTGTACCGCCGAAGACGGACCCGCATGTCCTGGAGTGCGGCCTGGACCTTGACCGAGCGGATGCCGTCCGCGCAGTCGAGGAAGTCGCGCCAGGTGGCCATGGCGCCGTCGACGTCACCTTGGCGGAGGCGGACGCTGCCGAGGTCGGCGAGGAGTCGGTCGTGCAGGCCGAGCTGGTCGTGGACGCGCTGGACCGCTTCTGCCATGCCCACCACTTTCTCGACTCCGTCAGCATCGAGTCGCTGCACGACGGCGACTCGACCGCCGAACTCGCCCGGATGCTCGGGCCCCAGCTCACCATCGCCTATCTGGACGCCTCCGAGGCCACCCGCATGCGGCGGGGCACCGCCGGGGCCCAGGACGTCGCCGACCGGGACCACGTCAAACGCGCACGGGGCGCGGACAAGATCATCTCCATCGCGCGCGAGGTCATCGGCAACGACGGGCCGCGCCTGGCGCTGGAGCGGCGGCTGGACCGGATCGCGCTCGACCGCCGCTGGCCGGAGCACCAGCCCTCCGCCATACCGGTCAACGCGCTCGGACTCCCCGTGCACCTGGAGTCCTACCTGGCCGAGCTCCTCGACCGCACCACCGGCCTGCGCCCGCTGATCGACCTGCTGGCCGTCACCGGCAGCGGCGCTCGGGGCAAGTACCAGCACGGCTGGAGCGACCTCGACGTCCTGGTCGTGGCCGACACCTCCTCCCTCGACGAGCTGCGCCAGATCCTCGCGGACCTGGAAACGAAACTCGGCGGGGTCAAACTGGGCATCACCCTCCTGCCCCGGGCCGAGTGCCGAGCCGGCGCCGTCACCTCCCGCCTCCTCCACGTCCTCGCGCTCATCGGCAGCGGGGCGCTGGTCCCCCTGTGGGCCACCCCCTGGCCTGGCCCTTCCCGCTCCGGACGCGGCCACCGACGTCACCGTGAGCCTGCGCGACGGCGTCCAGGCCGCCATCGAGATCCGCCGCCAGCTCCTCAAGAGGACCCCGGACCTTCGCGCGCTCTACAAGGTCACCGCGCTGCTCGCGAAGACCCATCTCCGCTTCAGCGGGATCGAGTGCCCCTCCGACAGCGACGCCCTCACCGTCCTCCTCGACGCCAGACGGCAGGACACGAGCCTGGCCGCAACCGCTCGCACCGAGCGCCCCGCCGCCGAAGCGCTCGCCCGCCTCGTTCTCCAGGCGTGGCTGGACACCCTCCCCAGGGAGACGCGGTGAGCGCGAGCACCTGGCGAACCGCGGCACCGGCAGGCGCCTTCCACAAGCCGGTGGCGACCCGCGAGCAGGCCGAGGCCGAGGCGAAGGGATGGGCACGGCTCGCCTCCCGTATTGCGGTCCCGGCCCTCCACGGGCAGATCGCGTTGCCGGACAGGCAGCTCCTCGCCTACGAGGACGTCTTCGCCACCGGCCGGTGCGAGCTGCTCCTGGGCGACGTGATCGTCCTCGCCGACCGCGACCCGGCCATGCAGCCCCGCCTCGACCGCCTCGTGGACGGCGTCTGCGCCGACCTGCGGGCAGCGGCCGAGGAGACCGCGAAGAACGTGCCACTGGCCGAGTGCGTCCCGTACCTCTACCTCGACCGCATCCGTCCCGGGGGCTGTCTGGACCGCTGGTACCTGCGCCGCGACCTACCGCTCGTCCTGCCCCATACCGATACGGCCCTCACCCTTCGGGAACTGGCCGACTTCACCCTCACCGCCAACGGCAGACCGCTGACGGTGAACGTTGCCGACACCATCGACAGCCTTCGCCACGCTCTGGCTCCCGACCGCCGCCTGCTCGCCGGCCTGACGCAGGGCGACCCCGCGGAACCCAACATCGCCGACCCGTTGTGCTGGCTCGACTTCGAGTTCGCCGGCCTCAACACCGTCGCGGGCGAGGCCGCCAACCTGCTCTGGTACCTGATGGCCCTGGGCGGCTGGCTCGTCCCCCGCTATCAGCCCGACGTATACGCCCACACCCTCCGCCTCGCCCTGCCGCCCCTGTCCCGCCCGCGCGTCGAGCACCTGGAAATGGGCCGGAGCAGCCGGCACATCGACATCCGGTACTCCTGGAACACCGGCCCCGGCCGCGGTGCGGCCATCACCCGGGCCCTGGACGGTCTTAGCGGACAGAGCGGTCGCAGCGGGCTGGAGGAGATCCGTGCCTTCCTCACCCTGCGCATCCTCGGGGTCATCCCGCCCTCCCGGCTGACGGGACACGACCTCCTGCTCGTCCTGATCAGGCTCGCCGAGAGCCAGGACCCACACACGACGCTCGACACCTTCTTCACCACCACACCGGCCTCGCACCCCCACCCTGGTGAACGGAGCAGCGATGTCCCTGCCCCTGCTTGAGTCCCCCCTCCAGGCCCGGCCGCTCCAGGGCCGCAACGCCCTCGTCACCGGCGGGGCCACCGGCATCGGCGCCGAGATCGGGCGGGCGCTCGCCGCCGCCGGCGCGACCGTCGCGGTCAACCACCTCGGCCAGGACCCCGACGCCCACGCCCTCCTCGCCGCCTTCGAACGCGCAGGCAGCCCCGGGATCGCGGTGAACGCCGACCTGACCGCCCCGGGCTCCGTCCACACCATGGCCGACCTCGTCCGCGCCGAGATCGGGCCCGTCGACATCCTGGTCAACAACGCCGGCTCCTACCCCCGCGTCGCTTGGCAGGACACCGACGAGACCGCCTGGAACTACTCCATCGACGTTAACCTCACCGCCCACTACCGCACCTGCCACGCGTTCACCCCCGGCATGGTCGAGCGCCGCTGGGGCCGGATCGTGAACATCGGCAGCGTCAACGCCCGCGCCGGCCGGACGAACCTCGTTGCGTACAGCACCGCGAAGGCCGGGCTGCTGGGCCTGACCCGCTCTCTCGCCCGCGAACTGGGCCCGTACGGGATCTGCGTCAACACGGTCCTGCCCGGGGCCATCCAGGTCGAGGCCGAGAACACGATCCCCGCCCAGCACCGTGCCCGGCCGGAGGACCAGATCAAACGCCAGTGCGTCCCGCGCCGGGGCCGACCCGAGGACGTCGCGGCCCTGGTGGCGTTTCTCGCGGGCCCCTCCGCCTCGTTCATCACGGGGCAGTCCGTCCACGTCGACGGCGGCTGGCTGCTGCACTGAGGCCGTCAACAAGCAAGGAGACGAACCGAAATGATCGAACGAGTCCGTGCCGTCCTCGTCACCGCCGACGACACGATGCTGGTCATCCGCCGCACCAGGCCCGGCATCCCCGAGTACTGGGTCCTGCCCGGCGGCGGCGTCGAACCCGGCGACGCCTCCCGGGAGGCCGCCCTCCACCGGGAGATCCACGAGGAGATCGCGGGGAAGGCCGACATCATCCGCCTCCTCCACACGATGGAGACCGACGACGAGCGCCAGCTCTTCTACCTCGCCCGCATCGCGACGTGGTCCTTCGAGGACCGCACCGGTCCCGAGTTCAGCGCCGAGGGCCGCGGCGAATACGCGCTGGAGGAGATCCCGCTGACCGTGGAGGGGCTCGACGGCATCGACCTCAAGCCCGAGGAGATCGCCCACGTCCTGCGGGGGGCCATCACCGCCGGAAGCCTCGGAGTCGAGGCACAGCTCTGAGCCTTAGTACACGTCAACACGCCATGGGGGCTGGGTCTGAAACGAACCGGCCCCGATGGCGTCCCTACGTTCTACTGGGTTTAATGCCGGAAGCTGTGGCGTAGTAGCGGGAAGCGGAACGTGCCCGCGGCTCCCGGGGCGAGCGGCGCTGCTACTGGGCCAGTCGGAGCACCGGC
The DNA here is from genome assembly GCF_044765045.1 of Streptomyces sp. NPDC093546. Lineage (NCBI taxonomy): Bacteria > Bacillati > Actinomycetota > Actinomycetes > Kitasatosporales > Streptomycetaceae > Streptomyces > Streptomyces sp. NPDC093546. The sequence continues at coordinate 38,957 of NZ_JBIWJG010000002.1, forward strand.
CTCTGCTCCTGCACGCCCTGTAGGTCCTGCTCCTGCACCTCGCGGGACGAGGGCTTGCTGTCGAGCGGGGCACCCTCCGCCAGCAGGGACCGCCACGCGGCGTGCTCCACGCTGTAGCGGATCGCGCTAGCCAGGCCGCTCAGCTCGCTCAGGTAGTACTGCAGGTCCTTAGGAGACGCGCAGTCCCCGCCGATCTGTAGCAGCTTCTTGGCCATCTGGTTGAGACGGGCCTGGAGGTCGGGGTTCCACTGATCGTGCACGATCACCTCTCTGGGGCTGTCCCGGGAGGCGCTCAGATCGCCCCTCCCCCTGGATTCAACGTTTCCAGCTCGGTCGATGTTGCGGCTCCCGAGCGAAGACCGAATCCGGGTGTGTCTCGCCGCTCGTGGCCGACACTGACGCTGCCACTTGGTGGTTGTCGCGCTGTCTCACGGCTTGGCCAACCGCCCACTCTCACAACCGTGGCCAAATGCTCGGAAAAGCTACCAAGGGCAAGCCCTTGACCTGCGGATTCTCGGGAGTGACCATCGGTTGGCCATCATTCGTGAAACTTGGCCACGGAATCTGAGATCCCAAAGGAAATAAGCCCAGCTAGCGCATGTCGACGAACCGGGAGTAGTGCCCCTGGAAGGCCACGGTGATGACGCCGGTCGGACCCTGGCGGTGCTTGGCGATGATCAGATCGGCCTCTCCTGCACGAGGTGACTCCTTCTCATAAGCATCTTCCCGGTGCAGAAGGACAACCAGGTCTGCGTTGTTCTCGGGCGTGCCGGACGCATGCAGGTCAGCGAGCGTCGGCTTCACGTCGGTGCGCGTCTCGGGGCCCCGGTTGAGCTGAGAGACAGCGATCACTGGCACTTCGAGTTCGATAGCCAGGAGCTTGAGCTGACGCACGACCTCAGCGATCTCCTCGAAGCGCGAGTCCATCGGCCGCGGGTCGTAGGTGAGCAGGTGCAGGGCGTCGACGACAATGAGCCGGATACCGTTCCGGGCACGCAGGTGACGGGCGTGCGAGCACAGTTCCGTGAAGGACGAAAGGCCGCCGTCCTGGATGTAGAGGGGCGCGGCGTTCACATCCGGCATACGTCGCGCCAGCCGTGTCCAGTCCTCGTCGGTCATCGTGCCGGAGCGCATGTGGTGCAGGGCGACCCGGCATTCGGCTGACAGCAGCCGCATCACCACCTCGTTCCTGCCCTGCTCAAGCGTGAAGAGGACCGACGGAAGCCCCTGACTGATGGAGACTGACCGCAGGATGTCCTGGGCGAGGGTGGACTTGCCCATTGAGGGGGCGCCGGCGAGAACGATCAACTGCCCCGGGTGCAGCCCGTCCGTCAGGCTGTCGAGGTCCTTGAAGCCAGTCGGCAGACCGGTCAAACCCGCCGAGCCGATTTGATCGATCTGATCAAGGGCTCCTTCCAGGACGTCGCTGAGCGGGAACGCCGCAAGCGGAATGGCGTCAGCCAATGCATCTTCGCTGGCCAGAGGGTTGTCAGGGGTTGTTCCAGACAACCCGTCGTCCGGGCCGGGACCCTCCATGCCGATGGCCTGACCAGGAATGACTCTGCCAGCAACTCGCTGCTCCTCGGCATCCCACCATCCGATGTCCTCAGCCGCCTCCTGAACAACCTCGTGCTCGCGGTCGAGTACATCGCGAGCCTTGCGGAGCACCGCGTCGACCTGGTCAAGGGCGTCGTCCTCCGCAGCACCCACTGAAGCACCGAACACAACATCCGCGCCCCCCGCGAGCCGTCCGCCGCCCTCCGTATCGCGACCACGTTCCCGCAGCTCCGCCTCCAAGTACATGATCTGACGGGCTGCAAGATCGGCGACTTGCTGCGCTCTGTCCCGCTCAGCCTCGGCGCGGACCAGTTGCAGGCGGAGGTCATCTGTCTGTGTCTGGGCTCGCACCAGACGACCCGACGTCATCTGGACCTCGACCGGCTCGGGATTGGCGACGGAGCGCATCGCGTCCAGCCGTCGTGTGAGCTGAGCCACCTGGGCCTGTGCCTGTCCGAGCAGGGTGAACAGGACCGTAGCCACCTGCAGGGCCTGCAACCGCGCCTGCTCGCTGACCTCGAACGCCTGGCGGACCCGATTGAGCTCCTCCAGTGCCGCGATCGTTCCCCTCTGGGCCTCGACAAGGTCGTACGCGGAATCGGTCGAAGCCGGAGTCGGGGCCGTGTTCGCTGCCACCCACAACGGCCGGATCAGCTCCAGTCGGTCGGCGGCCTGCTGCCCGCTCTCGTGTGGGAAACACACATCGGCGACGGCCTCGGCCAGCTCCCAGGTCAGCCCCACACCACTGAGTTGCCTGTGCAGGCGCCCCAACGCCGGTACATCCCCTCCGAAGTGCTCCGGCGTAAGTAGCCGGTGCAGTCTGGCCACCGACACATTCGACGCGTCAAGCCAGTCGCGCAATATGCGGACGAGGTCATTGATCTCCTTGCACGCCCCGCGCGCCTCTGTCCACGGTCGCCCCGGCCGCTTCGCTGTCCCCACGCAGTCTCTCCTCAGCGAGTTGTTCTTCGAACAACCCTCGTTGTCCCATAAACAACATCCAACCGGCTTATCGGCGCAGGTGGGAGGTGGATCGTCGATTCAAGGCGGTGCGCGAGTGCATCGTCACCTGTTGAACCGACTCGGAGGGGATCCGTGAGCCTCACCCACACTGCGATGCTGGTCCTGTCGATCACCCTGGCCCTGGTCCTCTCGCTGCTTACAGCCGGAGCGGCCTTCGCCGTCGCCCGCTGGGGCGGTAGCCCTGTCCCTGCGTGCATCGCCACATCCGGCAAGGCGTTCGCTACGTCCCTGTCGGTGATCAGCGCCGTCCTCGTGGTCGTGGTCACGGTCGTCAAGTAGTCGGCGACGGGACATTTCATGTCTACTTCCGCCGACATTTACAGCGAGGTGGTCAGAAGAAGCCTGATGCTTGCCTCTCCGCCCCTCATGCCGATGCGGCGCAGCCCCATCTCGAGCTGCCCGACGAGATACATGTGCATCTCGTCCGACGAGGCGAGAGTGCTGGCTGAGGTCGTGGAAGGCAGTCTGCCGCACCGGCCACGGCTGTCAGAGGTATCGGCGAGGATGCCCGGCGTGAACGAGTACGACGATCTGCTGGAGCGCGTCTCCATCAGGGCTGCGGCGAACAGACCGCACCGTCCCCCTGTGACCGCAGACGCCCTCACCGCGGCCGACGAACGCCTTGGGTTCCCCTTGCATCCCCTACTTGCAGCCCTCTACTGGCAGGCGGGGGACGGGGGTTTCGGCCCTGAGTACACGCTCTTCCCTCTCACCCGAGCAACGGCTGCCGAAGAAGACACCGTGGTCGACGGCTACCTCGACCGCGTGCCACCCGCCGACGCGGACACCTGGCGGTCCTGGCCCAAGGGAGTCGTGCCGATCCTCGCCCGGGGCTGCGCCATGATCGCCACCGTCGACTGCCTGAGTGAGGACGGGACGGTCCTGGTCTTCGATCCGAACGCGATCACCGGCCAGGACCTCACCAGCGCCTGGTTCGTCGACGCAGGCAGCTTGGCCGAGTGGCTGGAAACGTGGCTGGCCGGCTCCGGCTGGTACGAGGGGGACATGGTCGACGAGGAGTTCGACATGCCGCTGTGGGCGGATGCCGCCTCTCGCCTGAAGTCGGTGAGGCCGTCAGCTGCCCCTCAGTCCGCCGGGATCCACCTCCTGCCCAGACCATCCGCTCACGCATCGCTCACGCACCCGCCATGGAACGACGAAGCGCCCCACCCGGTCGCAACCAGGTGGGGCGCTTCACAGCAGGTCAGAGGGTTTCCCCTGTCTTGCCTTCGGTAGGCCGTGTGGGACTCGAACCCACAACCAACGGATTAAAAGTCCGCTGCTCTGCCAATTGAGCTAACGGCCCGTAACCCGCAGCATAGCCCGGGCGCGGAGCGTCATGCCGAGCATAGTCCCCCCGCGTCGGGGAGCCGATCGAGTATCGGTGTCCTCCCCTGCGACGCGGAACGGGCCCGTACGGCACCGGAGTGCTGTACGGGCCCGTCTCAGGCGCGTGGATCAGACGTACGCGTCAGGCGTACGGATCAGCCGTTGCGCTTCCAGCGCGGCTTGTCGTCGCGGCGGAAGCCACCGCTGGACGGACGGTCGTTGTCCCGGCGGAAGCCACCGCTGGACGGACGGTCGTCGCGACGGTCGCGGTTGAACGGGCGGTCGCTGCCACGGTGGCCGCCGGAGGGGCGGTCGTCGCGGCGGAAGCCACCGCTGGAGGGACGGTCGTTGTCGCGGCGGAAACCACCCGACGGACGGTCGTTGTCGCGACGCTCGAAGGAACGGCCACCACGGTCGTCACGGTCCCGGTTGAACCCACCACGGTCGTCACGGTCGCGGCGGAAACCACCCGACGGACGGTCGTTGTCCCGGCGGAAGCCACCGCTGGACGGACGGTCGTTGTCCCGACGGAAGCCACCCGACGGACGGTCGTTGTCCCGACGGAAGCCACCCGACGGACGGTCGTTGTCCCGACGGAAGCCACCCGACGGACGGTCGTTGTCGCGGCGCTCGAAGGAACGGCCACCACGGTCGTCACGGTCCCGGTTGAACCCACCACGGTCACCGCGGTCGTCACGGTCGCGGCGCTGGAAGTTGCCCCGGTCGTCCCGGCGCTGGAAGCCACCCTCGCGACGGTCGTCACGGCGGTCGTCGCGTCGGTCGTCACGGTCGCGGCGCTCGTCGCGCGGCTGCTCCGGTACGGAGAGGGCGGCGGCGACCTCGGCGAGCTCGGCCTCCGCGGCCTCCGTCACCTCGGCGACGGCGGCCTCGGGGTCCTCACCGCGCTCGCGCGCGGCGCGGGCCACCAGGCGGTCGGCCTCCTCGCGCAGCTCGGCGGCGCGGCGCTGCACGCGCTCCAGCTGCTTGGTGAGCTCGGCGACCTCGCGCTCGGCCTGCTTGGCGGCGTTGTTCGCGGAGTCGGCCTGCACCTCGGTCAGGGACCGGGCGCCGGTGATCTCGGCGACCTCCGGGTCGAAGGCGCCGGCGCCGCCGACGATGTGGCGCGAGGCGTCGACGCCCGCGTCCTCCATCAGGCGGAAGATCTGGCGCCGCTGGTGCGGCAGGGCCAGCGAGACGACCACGCCGGACTTGCCCGCACGGGCCGTACGACCCGAACGGTGCAGGTAGTCCTTGTGGTCACCGGCCGGGTCCACGTTCAGGACCAGGTCGATGCCGTCGACGTGGATACCGCGGGCGGCGACGTCGGTGGCGACGAGCGCGTTGACGTAACCGTCCTTGAAGTCGGCGAGGGTGCGGGTACGCGCGCCCTGCGTCATGCCGCCGTGGAGCGCGTCGGCCTTCACGCCCGCCTCGCGCAGCTGCTCCGCGATGCGGTCGGCGCCCAGCTGGGTGCGGACGAAGATGATGGTGCGGCCCTTGCGGGCGGCGATCGCGGCGGTGACCGGCGCCTTGTCCTTCGGCTTCACGACGAGGACGTGGTGCGTCATGGTCGTGACGTTGCCCTGGGCGCTGTCGACCTCGTGGACGACCGGGTCCGTGAGGTAGCGCTTGACCAGCGTCGCGATCTCGTTCTCCATCGTGGCGGAGAAGAGCAGGCGCTGACCGCCGGCCGGGACCTGGTCGAGCAGCTCGGTGACCTCGGGCAGGAAGCCCAGGTCGGCCATCTGGTCGGCCTCGTCGAGGACCGCGACCTGGACGGCCTCCAGCGAGCAGGCGCCGCGGTTGATGACGTCGCGCAGGCGGCCCGGGGTGGCGACGAGGACGTCGACGCCGCGCTCCAGCGCGTAGATCTGGTTGCCCATGGACGTACCGCCGCAGACGACCTTCATCTTGAGGCCGAGCACGTCGCCGTACGGCTGGAGGGCGTCCGCGACCTGCATCGCGAGCTCACGGGTCGGGGTGAGGATGACGCCGCGGGGCTTCTTCTTGTCGGTGTGGCCGCCGGCCAGGGTGGCGAGCAGCGGCAGACCGAAGGAGAGGGTCTTGCCGGAGCCGGTGCGGCCGCGGCCGAGGATGTCCTTGCCGGCCAGGGCGTCCGGGATGGTCGCGGCCTGGATCGGGAAGGGCGTGGTCACGCCGTTCTGCGCGAGCTTGCGGACGACACCCTCGGGCAGACCGAGGTCCGCGAAGGTGATGGTCGGCTCGTCGTCGGCGACGACGTCCGCGATGGCGTCGGTCTCGACGGCCTCTACGGCCTCGACGAGCGCCTCGTCGGCCTCGGGCAGGACAGCGTGGTCAGAACTGAAAATGGACATGCGAAATGCGAAACCTTCCGGAGTCTCGGCACGCGCCCGTCAACTCCGTGTTTCGCAATTCGACCGCCTCGATGCGGTCAGCCACGGCTGGGAGTACGCGCCACACGCGGCGCGCTTCTGTCGGCGCCGGGCAAATGGGAAATGGGATCAAACGATCTACCACCATACGCACCTACCCCCACCCAACGCAAACCGACCCGTCTCAGGCGGGTGCGACCTGCGGCGATGCGTGCGGCTCGGCCGACCAGTCCGGCGCCCCCAGCGCCTGCGTCCGGGTCGTGTCCGCCGCCGGCGACGCGGTCGGCGAGTCGGACGGCTTCGGGCCCGGCCCCGGGTCCGTGGGCGGGTCGGCCGGCGTGGGCGTGGGGTCCGCCGGGGTGGGCGCGGGCGGCGTCGGCGCCTGGCTGGGCGAGGCGTCCCCGCCACCGGGCCCGCCGGAGCCCCCCGGGCCGCCGCCCTCGCCGCCGGACCCGCCGGCCGGAGGCGTGGGGTCCTGCGGCCGTCCCGGCCGGTCGCCGTCACCGGGGGCGCCCGCGGACGGCTTGGCCGACGGCGCCGCCGAGGCGCTCGGCTCCGCGGAGGCGCCGGCCTCGCCGTCCTCCTCCGCCGCGCCGGGCTTCCCGTCCGGGCCGAGGCCCTCGGCGCGCCCCGCGTGCCGGGCCCCCGGTCCGGCGGCGGCACCGCCGTCCACGTCGGCCGCCGCCGCCGCGCCCGAGGGCCCGGCCGAGCCGGACGGCACGGGCTTGGCACTCTCGTCGGACACGCTCATGCAGCCGCTGAGCGAGCCTGCGGAGGCCGCGACCGCCAGTGCGGTCACGGCCCATCGGACGGGGGCGGGCAACTGGCGCACGCGGGCACCTCCACAGGCACGGGTCAGGGTTTCCCTGCCCAACTCCCCACGCCCGTCAAGGACACGCCCGAAAGCGGGGGCCGTGACCGCGGGCCCCCGCCGGTTGTCGCCCGCCGCCGTCAGCCGTAGCCCAGCTCGTGCAGCCGCTCGTCGTCGATCCCGAAGTGGTGGGCGATCTCGTGCACCACCGTGACCTCGGTCTCCGCGACCACGTCCTCGCGCGAGTCGCACATCCGCAGCGTCGGCCCCCGGTAGATCGTGATGCGGTCGGGCAGCACGCCCGCGTACCACTCGCCCCGGTCGGTCAGCGGAGTCCCCTCGTACAACCCCAGCAGATCGGGGTCGTCGGACGACGGCTCGTCCTCCACGAACACCGCGACGTTGTCCATCAGCCGCGTCAGCTCCGGCGGGATCCTGTCCAACGCCTCGGCGACCAGTTCCTCGAACTCCTCGCGCGTCATCTCCAGCACCCGGCCATTGTCACGGATGACACGGGCGTACGGGCATAGCCGCCCGCGCGCCCGGGCATACGGCGGCCATGGTCGCCCCAGCCGCTCTTCGCACCGCCTACGACCGCCTCCGCCGCCACTACCGCTCGCGCCGCACCGGCCCCACGCCCGCCCTGGTCCACTCCCCGCACCCGTACGCACGCGCCGCCGGCCTGATCACCGTCGTCCTATTCGGTGCCTGGCTGGGACTCCTGGTCGTCGGCAGCGTCCGCACGCCCGTCGGGCCGATGGACACGAGCATGACCCTGCGCCCGTCCCTCTCCGGCGGTACGAAGATCAACGTCTCGCCGCTCGGCGCGCTCACGCTCGACTCGCACCACGCGCCCATCCGCCTCGACGTGGACGTCGAGCAGCTCGACCCCGTACGCGCCCAGGCCCTGGTCAAGCACCCCGAGCGGCTGGCCGGGCTCCAGGACGAGATCACCCAGGACGTCACGGACGGCACGCGCGAGCTGGCGCTGCGCTCCTGCGTCGCCGTCGTCACGGGCGCCACCGCCCTCGGCCTCGCCGTCTACCGCCGCCCGCGCCGCGCGGTGGCCGCCGGGGGCCTGGCGCTGGCCCTGCTGGCCGGCTCGGGCGCCTCCGCCTTCGCCACCTGGAACCCGAAGTCCGTCCTCGAACCCAAGTTCTCCGGACTCCTCTCCTCCGCCCCCTCCGTCGTCGGCAACGCCCGCTCGATCGTCAGCGAATTCGACATCTACCAGAAGGAGTTGGCGCGGCTCGTCACCAACGTGACCAAGCTGTACGAGGCGACCTCCACGCTCCCGACCTACCAGCCGGACCCGGCGACCATGCGGGTCCTGCACGTCTCGGACATCCACCTCAACCCGGCCGCCTGGGAGATCATCCGCTCGCTCGTCGAGCAGTACCGGATCGACGTGATCATCGACTCCGGCGACACCATGGACCACGGCACCGCCGCCGAGAACGGCTTCCTCGACCCCATCAGCGACCTCGGCGCGCCGTACGTGTGGGTACGCGGCAACCACGACTCCCAGGCCACCCAGCGCTACCTGGAGAACCTCGACAACGTCCACGTCCTCGACCAGGGCCGCGCCGTCACGGTCGCGGGCCTCCGGGTGGCCGGCACGGGCGACCCCCAGTTCACACCGGACCGCTCCGTCGCCCCGGCGGGCGACGACGCCGAACGGGCGGCGGGGGCCCAGTTGGCGGACGCGCTGCGCGAGCAGCGGCAGGCGGGCACGCCCGTGGACATCGCGGTCGCCCACAACCCCGTGGCCGCGCAGGAGACCGACGGCGAGGTGCCCCTCGTCCTGGCGGGCCACGTCCACCGCCGCGTGACCAAGCTCCTCCCGGACGGCACCCGCCTCAAGATCGAGGGCTCCACGGGCGGCGGCGGCCTGCGCGCCCTGGAGCGGGACGAGCCCGAGAAGGTCCACGCCTCCGTCCTCTACCTGGACCGGGACACCCGGCACCTCCAGGCGTGGGACGAGATCACCCTGGGCGGCCTGGGCCTGACGACAGCCGAGGTCAGCCGCCACCTCCCGGAGGAGAACCGCCCGGACGCCCCCTCCCCCAGTCCGTCCCCCACACCCTCCCTCGCCCCGTCCCCCAGCGCCTCACCCACCCGCTCCCGATAAAGCGTTTTGGCGAACCGTCCCCCCATCCCATATGCTTCTCACGTCCCCGACGCGCTGATGAAGCGCCCAGGCGGGCCATCAGCCCTCATCGTCTAGTGGCCCAGGACGCCGCCCTTTCAAGGCGGTAGCACGGGTTCGAATCCCGTTGGGGGCACGCATTACCGTGTGCGAGACTAGAGCTCGCACAATGCTTGGTCCTGTGGAGCAGTTTGGAGTGCTCGCCACCCTGTCAAGGTGGAGGCCGCGGGTTCAAATCCCGTCAGGACCGCTGCGGCTCGCAAGAGCCGCGTGGCTGGGTAGCTCAGTTGGTACGAGCGTCCGCCTGAAAAGCGGAAGGTCGCCGGTTCGACCCCGGCCCCAGCCACCACCACGAAGGCCCCGTCCCAGGACGGGGCCTTCGCCGTTCCCTCCCCGGGATCGGGTCCCCTGGGACCTGGATGCAGTGGAGGCGCAGGCCCCCACCACACCCCCAGGCGGAGCCTCACGCGTCCCGCCGGTGGCGCCACCCCCGCGCCCCCAGGACCACCGCCGCCACCGCCACCGCGCCCAGCAGCAGCGCCCAGTCGGGCACCGCACGGCCCAGCGCCGCGACGCGGGTCTCGAGGGCGTACGACTCGTCCACCGACAGGAGGCCCGGCAGGGCGGTCGTGCCGTCGAAGGCCAGGAACAGCACGCCCAGCGCGACGAAGAACAGGCCCGACAGCACCGACGTGCTGTGCAGGTCGAAGCGGCCCACGCGCAGCGCCCGTCCCCGGAGCCAGGCGCGCCGCCCCAGGTCCCAGCGCTCCCAGAACACGGCCAGCAGGAACAGCGGCACCGCCATGCCGAGGGCGTACACCGCCAGCAGCAGGCCCCCGTAGACCGGGTTGCCGCCGACCGCCGCGACCGTCAGGACGCTGCCCAGGATCGGCCCCGCGCAGAAGCCCGCCAGGCCGTACACCAGGCCCAGCGCGTACACCGACACCGCCGAGACCGGGCGGATCCGCCCGCTGACCTCGGCGAGGCGCCGCGAGGCGAAACCCAGACCCACCGCCTGCGCCACGCCCAGGGCGATGATCAGCCAGCCGCCCACGGACACCAGCAGGTCCCGGTGCCCGTAGAAGAGCCGGCCCGCGACGGACCCGGCGGCGCCCAGCGGGACGAGGGTGGTGGCGAGGCCCGCGTAGAAGATCCCGGTACGGGCGAGCAGCCGGCCCGGACTGTCGATCGAGTACGCGAAGAACGCCGGCAGCAGCAGGGCGCTGCACGGGCTCAGCAGCGCGAGCAGCCCGCCCAGCAGGGCGGCGAGGTACCCGATACCCGTCACTTCGCCGCCTCGCGTCGAGCGGACTCGCGGGCGGACTCGCGAGCGGACTCGATTGCGCTCGCGAACGTCTCCATCGGCTGCGCACCCGCGATCGGCCGCCCGTTCACCAGGAAGGACGGCGTCGAGCTCGCACCCAGCGACCACCCCTGCTCCTGGTCCGCCGCCACGGCCGCCCGCGCCGCCGCGCTGTCGACGTCCCGCCCGAACCGGTCGAGGTCCGGCACGCCCGCCTCCCGCGCCAGCGCGAGCAGCCGGTCCTTCGCGAAGCCCCGCTCCTTCGCGCCCTCGGCGTACGCGGCCCGGTGGAACGGCCAGAAGCGCCCCTGCTGCCCCGCCGCCCACGACGCGCGCGCCACGCGCTCGGACTCCTCGCCGAAGATCGGGAAGTTGCGCCACTCGATGCGCAGCACCCCCGCGTCGACGTACTTCTCGATCAGCGCGGGCTCGATGTCGCGGGCGAACTTCCCGCAGTAGCCGCAGGCGAAGTCGGCGTACTCGATCATCACGACGGGCGCGTCGGCGCGCCCTATGGCCAGAGGGTCCGCGGCGTCGCGCCGGGCGTACTTCTCCAGCTCGGGATAGGCGGCGACCTGCTGTTCGGCCCGCTCTTCGGCCTGCTGCTCGACGGCCACAGAGGGGCCGGGCCTGGTCGCCGTGTAGGAGGCGAGGCCGGCCAGCGTGGCGACGACGGCGACCCCCGCGCCGATCAGATACGGCTTGTTCTTCTTGGTCTTCGACTTCTTGGACATGGTGGAGCGACTCCTGAGCACGAGAAAGGCAGAAACCGGCGGCACGACGTGCGTACGTACGCACGCGCCGACGGCTATACGCGCAGGATCGACAGCTCCACCGGCGTCGGCCCCGCCGCCCACGGCGGCGCCCGCTCCGGGCGGACGCCCGCCGGAACCGAATCGCCGTGCCACAGGGACACCCGTGGGTCGGTGTGCGGCGCGGACGGCAGGCAGTCCGCCGTCACCGAGCGCGGCGGAATGGCCGGTTCCAGCCCGCCCGACTGGGCCAGGGGGTCGCACGAGGGCCCCGAGCCGGCCGCCGCGGCCACCACGTCGTGCGAGCCGTCCGCGGCCCCGGACCCGCAGAGCGGGAACAGCGCCGCCACCAACACCAGCACGGCGGCCGCCACACGGCACCACCGCCACCGGCCGCCGGTGAAACGCATGCGGACCGCCCCTCCATGACCCAAGATCGTCGACTCGCCGGAAATGGTACGGGGAAATGCGTTCGCCACTCCGTCGCCGCGAGTGAGATCCTGGAGCAGGTATGTCTACTTCCCTCGCCGACCTCCAGACCCTGCTGGCCCAGGTCTCGCTGCGCGACGCGCACCGGCTGGGCCGCCGTCTCGAAGGCTCCCGCCGCATCCGCAAGCCCGAGGCCCGTCAGGCCGTACTGGACGAGATCGCCGCCGAGGCCACCAAAGCCGCCGCCCGCACGGCCGAGCGGGCGGCGCGCATGCCGGAGATCACGTACCCCGAACAGCTGCCGGTCAGCCAGAAGAAGGACGCGATCCTGGAGGCGATACGCGACCACCAGGTCGTGATCGTCGCCGGTGAGACGGGCTCCGGCAAGACGACCCAGATCCCCAAGATCTGCATGGAGCTGGGGCGCGGCGTGCGCGGCATGATCGGCCACACGCAGCCCCGCCGCATCGCCGCCCGCACGGTCGCCGAGCGCGTCGCCGACGAGCTGAAGACCCCGCTGGGCGAGGCGGTCGGCTGGAAGGTCCGCTTCACGGACCAGGTGAACCCGGACGCGACCTTCGTCAAGCTGATGACGGACGGCATCCTGCTCGCCGAGATCCAGACGGACCGCGAGCTGCGCGCGTACGACACGATCATCATCGACGAGGCCCACGAGCGCAGCCTCAACATCGACTTCCTGCTCGGCTACCTCGCCCAGCTGCTCCCCAAGCGCCCCGACCTCAAGGTCGTGATCACCTCCGCGACCATCGACCCGGAGCGCTTCTCCCGCCACTTCGGCGACGCGCCGATCGTCGAGGTCTCCGGCCGTACGTACCCGGTGGAGGTCCGCTACCGCCCCCTCCTCGAAGAGGACTCCGAGGACTCCGACCGCGACCAGATCACCGCGATCTGCGACGCGGTCGACGAGCTCCAGGGGGAGGGCCCCGGCGACATCCTGGTCTTCCTCTCCGGTGAGCGCGAGATCCGCGACACGGCGGACGCGCTGGTGAAGAAGAAGCTGCGCAACACCGAGGTCCTCCCCCTCTACGCCCGCCTCTCGCACGCCGAGCAGCACCGCGTCTTCCAGGCGCACTCGGGCCGCCGGATCGTCCTCGCCACGAACGTCGCCGAGACGTCCCTGACCGTCCCCGGCATCAAGTACGTCATCGATCCCGGCACCGCCCGCATCTCCCGCTACAGCCACCGCACCAAGGTGCAGCGCCTGCCGATCGAGCCGGTCAGCCAGGCCAGCGCCAACCAGCGCAAGGGCCGCTGCGGCCGTACGTCCGACGGCATCTGCATCCGGCTGTACTCGGAGGACGACTTCCTCGCCCGCCCCGAGTTCACGGACGCCGAGATCCTCCGTACGAACCTGGCGTCGGTCATCCTCCAGATGACGGCGGCGGGCCTCGGCGACATCGAGAAGTTCCCGTTCATCGACCCGCCGGACCACCGCAACATCCGCGACGGCGTGCAGCTCCTCCAGGAGCTCGGTGCCATCGACCCGGCGCAGAAGGACCCGAAGAAGCGGCTCACCCAGCAGGGCCGCAAGCTCGCCCAGCTGCCGGTGGACCCGCGCCTGGCCCGCATGGTCCTGGAGGCGGACAAGAACGGCTGCGTGCGCGAGGTCATGGTGATCGCGGCGGCCCTCTCCATCCAGGACCCGCGCGAGCGCCCGGCGGAGAAGCAGGCCCAGGCCGATCAGAGCCACGCCCGCTTCAAGGACGAGACGTCCGACTTCCTCGCCTTCCTCAACCTCTGGCGCTACATCCGCGAGCAGCAGAAGGCGCTGTCGTCGTCGGCCTTCCGCCGGATGTGCAAGTCGGAGTACCTCAACTACCTGCGCATTCGCGAATGGCAGGACATCTATACGCAGTTGCGTACGGTCGCGAAGCAGATGGGCATCCACCTCAACGACGAGGACGCCCCCGAGGACCGCGTCCACGTCTCGCTGCTCGCCGGCCTCCTCTCCCACATCGGGATGAAGGACGTGAAGGAGGGCGCGAAGAACGAGTACCTGGGTGCCCGCAGCGCCAAGTTCGCGATCTTCCCCGGCTCGGCGCTCTTCAAGAAGCCGCCGCGATTCGTGATGTCCGCCGAGCTGGTGGAGACCTCCCGGCTGTGGGCGCGGGTCAACGCGAAGATCGAGCCCGAGTGGATCGAGCCGCTGGCGGAGCACCTGCTCAAGCGCACGTACTCCGAGCCGCACTGGGAGAAGGACCAGGCGGCGGTGATGGCGTACGAGAAGGTCACGCTGTACGGCGTGCCGATCGTGGCGCAGCGGAAGGTCAACTACGGCCGGATCGACCCGGAGACCAGTCGTGAGCTGTTCATCCGCCACGCGCTGGTGGAGGGCGACTGGCGCACGCACCACAAGTTCTTCGCGGACAACCGCAAGCTGCTGACCGAGGTCGAGGAGCTGGAGCACCGCGCCCGGCGCCGCGACATCCTCGTGGACGACGAGACGCTCTTCGACTTCTACGACCAGCGGGTGCCCGAGCACGTGGTGTCGGGCGCGCACTTCGACTCGTGGTGGAAGCACAAGCGGCGCGAGGCGCCGGACCTGCTCGACTTCGAGCGCGAGATGCTCATCAACGAGAAGGCGGGCGCGGTCACCAAGGCCGACTACCCCGACGCGTGGCGGCAGGGCGCGCTGAAGTTCCGCGTGACGTACCAGTTCGAGCCGGGCGCGGACGCGGACGGCGTGACCGTGCACATCCCGCTCCAGGTGCTGAACCAGGTGACGGACGAGGGCTTCGACTGGCAGATCCCGGGCCTGCGCGAGGAGGTCGTCACGGAGCTGATCCGCTCCCTGCCGAAGCCGATCCGACGCAACTACGTGCCCGCACCGAACTTCGCGAAGCGGTTCCTGGACACGGCGGTCCCGCTGGAGGAGCCGCTGGACGTGGCGCTCGCCCGCGGGCTCCAGCGGATGGTGGGTGTCCCGGTCGGCGCGGACGACTTCGACTGGTCGAGGGTGCCCGACCACCTGAAGATCACCTTCCGGATCGTCGACGAGCGGCGCCGCAAGCTCGCCGAGGACAAGGACCTGGAGACGCTGAAGCTCCAGCTGCGCCCTAAGGCCCGTCAGGCCCTTTCCAAGGCCGCCGCGGCCGCCACGGCGGGCCCCTCGGGCTCCGGGCAGTCCCTGGAACGCACGGGCCTGACGGACTGGACGATCGGCACGCTGGTGAAGGTCTTCGAGACGCGGCGCGCCGGCCAGCCGGTCAAGGCGTACCCGGCGCTCGTCGACGCGGGCGACACCGTCTCCGTACGGCTCTTCGACACGGAGGCCGAGCAGGAGCAGGCGATGTGGCGCGGCACGCGCAGGCTCATCATGCTGAACATCCCGGTGAACCCGGCGAAGTTCGCGGCCGACAAGCTGACGAACCAGCAGAAGCTCGCCCTGTCCCGCAATCCGCACGGCTCGGTGCAGGCGCTCTTCGAGGACTGCGCGACCGCGGCGGCCGACCGGCTGATCGCCGACCACGGCGGGCCGGCGTGGGACGAGGAGTCCTTCCGCAAGCTGTACGACAAGGTCCGCGCCGACCTCGTCGAGCTGACCATCCGCACGGTGGCCCAGGTGCAGCAGATCCTGGCCGCCTGGCAGTCCTGCGAGCGGCGCCTGAAGGCCACGAACAGCCTGGTCCTGGTGAGGAACGTCCAGGACGTACGGGAGCAGCTGGCGGCCCTCGTACCGGCCGGCTTCGTGACGAAGACGGGCCTGCGGCGCCTGCCGGACCTGATGCGCTATCTCGTGGCGGTGGACCGGCGGCTCCAGCAGATGCCGACGGCCGTCCAGCGCGACACCACGCGCATGGAGAAGGTCCACGAGATGCAGGACGAGTACGCCTGGCTGCTGGAGCAACTGCCCAAGGGCCGCCCGGTGCCGCAGGAGGTACGGGACATCCGCTGGATGATCGAGGAGCTGCGCGTCAGCTACTTCGCCCACGCCCTGGGCACCGCCTACCCGGTCTCCGACAAGCGCATCCTGAAGGCGATCGACGCGGCCGCGCCGTAGGGGGTGTCTTGTCGATCAGGCCGGATCAGGGAGCGGCGTCTGGTGCGTGCGATCGCAAGGCGGAGGAGGGAGCCACTGCGGAGCATTGGCGACCGACGACAACGCGGCGAGCGCGCGTGCCAGGCGTCGCGAGCCCGGCAAGACCGGCAAGACACCCCCTGGTGACGGGGGCGTCGCCTTGAGTGAGTTCGACCGCACCCCGTGACCTGCTGTAGAGTCTCTCTCGCAGCCAAGCGCAGAACTCAACCGGCTGCGAAACCTGGTCCTGTGGAGCAGTTTGGAGTGCTCGCCACCCTGTCAAGGTGGAGGCCGCGGGTTCAAATCCCGTCAGGACCGCAGTAAGCAGTACGGAGAAGGCCCGGATCCTCAGGATCCGGGCCTTTTCGTCGTCTTGACGGCGGCATCTGCCGGGGGTACCCAAGCAACAAGGGGTACAGGGCCCTTCGGCGGAGGTGACGCGGATGCCCAGCACACCGGTCAGGCCGGGCCGGCCCGATCTGCCGGACCGGCCGGTCAGGCACGAGACCCGCGCGCTGCTCCGCGCCCATCTGGCGGCCGCTTCCGGCTACCGGCACGCCACCCCGCGCTGCGTCGTCTGCCGCCGCCTCCTGCGGCTCGCCATGGAGGCCCCGGACGACGGCGGAAACGGCCCGGACGGAGGCGCCGAGGACCCCCTCCCGGAGCTCTCCGCCGTGTGACGCGAGTCACGAAACCTGTTTTGAAAACTGCTCAGCTTACGCCCCGCCTACAACCGCCCCATTTAATATGTGCAATTGCACCAGTCGGGAGGGGCCGCGCAGTCGGCCCCCACCCGGCCCCCGCCGCTCCCCATCGGGCCCCTGCGCGGGCATAAAAAGATCGCGCTGGACCCGGCGGAGTCCAGCGCGATCGATGACGAAGACCCGTTGGGGCGGGCAGCCGTCGGTGGAGCTATGGGTGGGCGGACCGGGTTGGGGGATCCGGAAATGCCCGGTTCAGCGGGGTGTTCGGGGTGTATCAGGCCTCGCTGCGCTGCTGCGGAATGCCCGCCAGCAGTGCGCGGACCTCTGCCTCGCGGTACCGACGGTGTCCACCCAGGGTGCGGATGGACGTGAGCTTGCCCGCCTTCGCCCAGCGGGTCACCGTCTTCGGGTCCACGCGGAACATCGTGGCAACCTCAGCGGGGGTCAGCAGCGGCTCGGCATCAGGGGTGCGAGCGGTCATGAGCGGCCTCCTCGGGAGAACCGAACCTTCTCGGTTCTTTCCTCTAAATTCTGCACCTTGACCCGCGTTGCCCGAAATGGCGGACGCGAGCCGAGTCGGTTATAGGACGAACGGCTTGTCCTCGGCACTACAACTACACCATCTGTCCAGCCACGTTCGGCCAAACCGACGGAATTGCCCTCTCAGGTGTTCATCAGCGACGGAAGCCGATGGACCATGCCATAGCGGACAGTCACGTCACAGTGACGATCAGTCACAGAGCGATCAGGAGCCACCAGACCCCCCATAGCGTGCAATGCTTAGCCTTCCGCCCACACTTGGACGGAAGAAAGCCCCTCCCGGACTCCTTGTCCTATTTTGGCATGAGGTTGGGTGATGGGCGCAAGAGCCCGGTTAGTGCTGTCCGTCACGCTTGACACAAAGGCCCGGATCGGGACCTAGGGCCCGATCGGCCCGCACGACCGGTCAGTCGACGGTCGGCCGACCGGTCGGCCGAGATCATCTCAGTTGGCGAACTGCCGGTCGCGCACCGACCGCCACCGCTCCATCAGCCGCTCGTACGCCGCACCCGCGCCCGCCGCGTCGTCGGCCCGCAGCGCCGCGATGCCCTCGGCCACATCCGCCGCCGACCGGTCCGAGGCGAGCTGCTCGGCGGAGAGGGCGTGCACCAGCCCGCCGTAGTCGAGCTCCACCAGCGAGCGCGGGTGGAACTCCTCCAGCCACCGCCCCACGTCCACCAGGCCCTCGATCAGCGGGCCCTCGTCGATCGACTCGCGCAGGGTCTTCAGCGCCCGCGCCACCCGCCGCCGCGCCTGCACCATCGGCGTCCGGTAGCGCAGCACCGGCGCCTTGTCGGGACCGGCGGCCGCCGCGTACTCCCGCTCCTCGTCGGAGAAGAGCGCGAACCAGCGCACCGGCACCTGCCACACCGAGGTGCGGATCCACGGCCGCGCGTCCGGGTTCTGCTCGCGCCACCGCTCGTGGTCGGCCTCCGCCTGCCCGCGCACCACCGGCGGCAGCGCCGCGTCCAGGACCACCGCCGGCAGCAGGCCCGGCAGCTCCTCCAGCGCCAGCCATCCGCGCATCCGCGTGCGCCACGGGCACACGCACACCACGCCGTCCACCTCCACCACGAAGGCGTCGGCGCTCTCGTGCACCGGCACCGGGACCGGCGGCGTGCCCACGAGCCCGGCCAGCGAGCGGCGCAGCTCGTCCTGCGCCGTCGGGGCGGTCCCGTCGGCGACACGGCGCGCGTAGTGGGCCCAATGGCCCCGCTCCGGCTCCGGGAAGGCCGCCAACGGCTCGTACACGCGCAGGTAGGAGGCGTACGGGACGAGGACCGAAGTGACCGCTGGCATGTCGCAAATCCTTCCACGCCGGTACTCCGGGAGGGGGTGATCCTCGGCACTGGGTCCCCTCTACGCACAGGTAGGACTTACTCTCTTGCCGTCAAGGCCCTCCCCCACCCGCCGGGGGGCCTCCTTCGCCGCTTCGTACTTGGGAGTCACCACCGTGACCGATGTGACCGACGGCGTCCTGCACACCCTGTTCCACTCGGAGCAGGGGGGCCACGAACAAGTCGTGATCTGCCAGGACCGTGCCACCGGCCTCAAGGCCGTCATCGCCCTCCACTCGACCGCCCTGGGCCCGGCCCTCGGCGGTACCCGTTTCTACCCGTACGCCTCCGAGGCCGAGGCCGTCGCCGACGCGCTCAACCTCTCCCGGGGGATGTCGTACAAGAACGCCATGGCCGGTCTGGAGCACGGCGGTGGCAAGGCCGTGATCATCGGCGACCCGGAGAAGATCAAGACCGAGCAGCTGCTGCTGGCGTACGGCCGGTTCGTCGCCTCGCTCGGCGGCCGGTACGTCACGGCCTGCGACGTCGGCACCTACGTGGCCGACATGGACGTCGTCGCGCGGGAGTGCCGCTGGACCACCGGCCGCTCCCCCGAGAACGGCGGCGCCGGCGACTCCTCCGTCCTCACCGCCTTCGGCGTCTTCCAGGGCATGCGCGCCTCCGCCCAGCACCTGTGGGGCGACCCGACGCTGCGCGGCCGCAAGGTCGGCGTCGCGGGCGTCGGCAAGGTCGGCCACTACCTGGTCGAGCACCTGCTGGAGGACGGCGCCGAGGTCGTCATCACGGACGTGCGCGCGGAGTCGCTGCGCCGCGTCACCGACAAGTTCCCGCAGGTCACCGTGGCCACGGACACGGACGCGCTGATCCGTACCGAGGGCCTGGACATCTACGCGCCGTGCGCGCTCGGCGGCGCGCTCAACGACGACACCGTGCCCGCCCTGACGGCGAAGGTGGTGTGCGGCGCGGCCAACAACCAGCTCGCGCACCCCGGCGTCGAGAAGGACCTCGCCGACCGCGGGATCCTCTACGCGCCGGACTACGTCGTCAACGCGGGCGGCGTGATCCAGGTCGCCGACGAGCTGCACGGCTTCGACTTCGACCGGTGCAAGGCGAAGGCCACGAAGATCTTCGACACCACGCTGGCAATATTCGCACGTGCGAAGGAAGACGGTATTCCGCCGGCCGCGGCGGCCGACCGGATCGCCGAGCAGCGGATGGCCGAGGCGCGCCGCCGGTAAGGCCGGAATTCCCGCGTTCATGTGAGTTGACAGGGGTGCCCCGCCGACGGGGCGTGAGCCGCTCGCCGGGAGGACCGGAGAGAGACAAGACTCACGCCGGTCGGCGGGTCGCCCGCCGCGAAGAGGTTAAAATCGCAGCTGACCAGCGAGGACAGGGCACCTCGTCGGTCCGGCTCCGAGGCGCCTCGTGCGGGCGACGTACCGTATGGCGGCGGAAGCAGGTACCGTTGAAGCCCTACGGGCCGGTCTCTCCACGGAGAGCCCGTTCCGAATCATGAACGCGTGTCAAGACTCTGGGGCCGTCGAGCCCCGTCACCGAGGGGGTCGAGCCATGGGGCGCGGCCGGGCCAAGGCCAAGCAGACGAAGGTCGCCCGCCAGCTGAAGTACAACAGCGGTGGGACGGACCTCGCACGCCTGGCCAGCGAGCTGGGCGCATCTTCGAGTCAGCCACCGAACGGCGAGCCGTTCGAGGACGACGACGAGGAAGACGACCCGTACGCCCGCTACGCGGAGTTGTACAACGACGACGAGGACGAGGACGAAGAGTCCGGTCCGTCGTCCCAGCGTCGCGGCGCTTGACGCCTGCACTCTTCTTCACCCGGTCCGGGACCCTGTCCCGGACCGGGTTCTGTGCTGTCCGCCGTCTGAGACGTCTCGGCTGACCGGCGACTCCGAGCTCGGCCGCCCGAGGGAGTCGCCGGTCCACAGCCGTGCCGCCGTCAGGCCGTGGCGTACTCCCCGACCAGCTCGGCGCCGGTCGCGCGGTCACCGCGGTCGGTGATCTCGCCGGCGACCCAGGCGTCGACGCCCCGGTCCGCCAGGGTGGTCAGCGCCACGTCGACGGAGTCGGCGGGGACGACGGCCATCATGCCGACGCCCATGTTCAGCGTCTTCTCCAGCTCCAGCCGCTCCACCTGCCCGGCCTTGCCGACCAGGTCGAAGATCGCGTCCGGGGTCCAGGTCGCGCGGTCCACCGTGGCGTGCAGCGCGTCCGGGATCACCCGGGCCAGGTTGGCGGCGAGACCGCCACCGGTGATGTGGCTGAAGGCGTGCACCTCGGTGGTGCGGGTGAGCGCGAGGCAGTCCAGCGAGTAGATCTTGGTGGGCTCCAGCAGCTCCTCGCCGAGCGTCCGGCCGAGCTCCTCGACCCGCTGGTCCAGGCTCATGCCCGCGCGGTCGAAGAGCACATGGCGGACGAGCGAGTACCCGTTGGAGTGAAGGCCGGAGGACGCCATGGCGATGACGGCGTCACCCGTACGGATGCGATCGGGGCCGAGCAGCCGGTCCGCCTCGACCACGCCCGTACCGGCGCCGGCGACGTCGAAGTCGTCCGGGCCCAGCAGGCCGGGGTGCTCGGCGGTCTCGCCGCCGACCAGGGCGCAGCCGGCCAGGACGCAGCCTTCGGCGATGCCCTTGACGATGGCGGCGACCCGCTCGGGGTGCACCTTGCCGACGCAGATGTAGTCGGTCATGAAGAGCGGCTCGGCGCCGCAGACGACGATGTCGTCCATGACCATCGCGACCAGGTCGTGGCCGATCGTGTCGTACACGCCCATCTGACGGGCGATGTCGACCTTCGTGCCGACGCCGTCGGTGGCGGAGGCGAGGAGCGGTCGCTCGTAGCGCTTGAGGGCGGAGGCGTCGAAGAGGCCGGCGAAGCCGCCCAGGCCGCCGAGAACCTCGGGGCGCTGCGTCTTCTTCACCCACTCCTTCATCAGCTCGACGGCGCGGTCGCCCGCTTCGATGTCGACGCCCGCGGCTGCGTAGCTGGCACCGGTGGTCTCAGTCTCAGACATGACTGTGAGAGCTTTCGTGTCGTACTGCAGGGATTGCGGGGTGCTGTTACGGGCGGCGGAGGGCATCGGCCGCGGCCGTGGCGGCGGGGCCGGCGGCCAGCTCGGTCTCCAGCAGCTGCTTGCCGAGCAGCTCGGGGTCCGGCAGCTCCATCGGGTACTCACCGTCGAAGCAGGCGCGGCAGAGCTTCTGCTTCGGGATGGTGGTGGCCTCGATCATGGCGTCGATGGAGATGTACGAGAGGGAGTCGGCGCCCAGCGACGTGCCGATCTCCTCGACCGACATGCCGTTGGCGATCAGCTCCGCGCGGGTGGCGAAGTCGATGCCGAAGAAGCAGGGCCACTTCACCGGCGGCGACGAGATCCGGATGTGGACCTCGGCGGCGCCCGCCTCGCGGAGCATCCGGACGAGTGCGCGCTGGGTGTTGCCGCGGACGATCGAGTCGTCGACGACCACCAGGCGCTTGCCCTTGATGACTTCCTTGAGCGGGTTCAGCTTCAGGCGGATGCCCAGCTGGCGGATGGTCTGCGAGGGCTGGATGAAGGTCCGGCCGACGTAGGCGTTCTTGACCAGGCCCGCGCCGAAGGGGATGCCGCTGGCCTCCGCGTACCCGATGGCGGCGGGGGTGCCGGACTCCGGGGTCGCTATGACCAGGTCGGCGTCGACCGGGGCTTCCTTGGCCAGGCGTCGGCCCATCTCCACGCGGGAGAGGTAGACGTTCCGGCCGGCGATGTCGGTGTCGGGGCGCGCCAGGTAGACGTACTCGAAGACACAGCCCTTGGGCTTCGCTTCTGCGAATCGCGAGGTGCGGATGCCGTTCTCGTCGATGGCGATCATCTCGCCCGGCTCGACCTCGCGGACGTACGCGGCGCCGCAGATGTCGAGGGCGGCGGACTCGGAGGCGACGACCCAGCCCCGCTCCAGGCGGCCGAGGACCAGCGGGCGGATGCCCTGCGGGTCACGGGCTGCGTAGAGGGTGCCCTCGTCCATGAAGACGAGCGAGAAGGCGCCCCGGACCTCGGGGAGCACCTTGGCGGCGGCTTCCTCGATGGTCAGCGGCTTGCCGTCGTCGTCGACCTGGCCCGCGAGCAGTGCGGTGACGAGGTCGGTGTCGTTGGTGGCCGCCACCTGCGTGGCGCGGCCGTCCATCTTGGGGAGGTCGGCGACCATCTCGGCGAGCTGCGCCGTGTTCACCAGGTTGCCGTTGTGGCCGAGCGCGATGGAGCCGTGGGCCGTGGCCCGGAAGGTCGGCTGCGCGTTCTCCCACACGGAGGCACCGGTGGTCGAGTAGCGGGCGTGTCCGACCGCGATGTGGCCCTGGAGGGAGCCGAGGGAGGTCTCGTCGAAGACCTGGGAGACCAGGCCCATGTCCTTGAAGACGAGGATCTGGGAGCCGTTGCTGACCGCGATTCCCGCGGATTCCTGACCCCGATGCTGGAGGGCGTAGAGCCCGAAGTACGTGAGCTTTGCGACCTCTTCACCCGGAGCCCAGACACCGAAGACGCCACAAGCGTCCTGGGGGCCTTTTTCGCCGGGAAGCAGATCGTGATTGAGTCGACCGTCACCACGTGGCACGCCTCCGAGTGTAGGCGAGATCGACCACTGGTCCGAATTGGTGAAGGGGCCGCCGGCCCGAAGCGGAGCCCGGGGTTTCGGCGGGCACCGCGCTGACCAGCGGGCTTTGCCGGATGGCGCGGCGCACGGGGTGTGACGGACCTCGCAGTCGGCCCCGCAGTCGGCCCGAGCTACTTCTCGCTCGCCCGAGCGGCGAAGCCCGTGCCGTCAGGGGCGGTGAGGGTCAGGGTGCGGTGGTCGATCGTGTACGTGGCCGTCCCTTCCATCACCTTGAGCAGGGCACGTTCGACGTCCATCGCGGGTCCGGGGCAGAGCTTGCGGGTGGAGGTCACGCGGCCGAAAGTGATCGTCTGGCCCTCGGTGGTGACGGTCGCGGTGAAGCTGTTGCAGCCCAGGTTGCCGCGGATGGAGCCCTCCTTGCCGCGCACCCTGCCCCCGTTCGTGCCGCCGTCCTTGCCGCCGTCCTCCGTCACGGTGAAATGGGCCTTGCCCTCGGCGCCGGCGGGCAGGGAGGAGGCCGCCTGGCCCGAGGTGAGGGATTCGACGGTCCAGGTGGTGCCGGTGAGCGGCGCCGGCCGCCGCTCGGACAGCACCACGGTGTCGCCCTGAGCGGTGGTGAGGGTCAGCCGGCCCTTGTCGAGCGCGGCCTTGAGCGGCCCGTCGAGCGCGGACCTGAGGGCGTCCTCGAAGCTTTGGACGTTCCCCTCGCAGGCCATCTCGGTCATGCCGGGGTCGCTGATGGTGATGGTGTCGCCGTCGATGTCGGCCCTGGCGTTGAAGTGGTTGCAGCCGTAGTTGCCCGTGACCTTGCCCTTGGCGTCGACCTGGACGTGCGCCCGGGCCGGGGCGGTGTGCTCGCGGCCGTCGACGGTGACGCTGTCGACGGCCCAGTGCACGCCGGTGACCGGCACGTCCGGACGCCCGGAGCCGCCGCCGTCACTCGCGCCGGACCCCGGTTCGGTGCCGCAGGCGGTGAGGGCGAGGAGCGCGACGAGCGCGGCTGACGCGGTGAGGTTGTGCTTGTGCGTGGTCGGCATGCCTCTGGGACGGGCCAGGCCCCGGACCGGTTCCGCTCCGGCGCCCTCCACCGCCGGCGCCCCTGCTCAGCCCAGGAGCGGCAGCAGCGCCGCCAGGTCCGCGCGCTCGCCACTGGCCCGCACCTGGGCGGCCGAGAGGGCCTCCTGCCAGGTCGTACGGCCCGTGGCCAGGCGGATCCAGGTCAGCGGGTCGGTCTCCACGACGTTCGGCGGGGTGCCCCGGGTGTGCCGGGGACCCTCGACGCACTGCACCACCGCGTACGGAGGCACCCTCACCTCCACGGAGCCGCCCGGGGCCTTCACCGCGAGCGCGTCGGCGAGCAGCCGGGTGCAGGCGGCCAGGGCCTGGCGGTCGAACGGGACGGCGAGTCCGGTGGCGTCGTTGAGGTCGTCGGTGTGAACGACCAGCTCGACGGTGCGGGTGACCAGGAAGTCCGCGAGGCGCACCCCGCCGAACCGCGTCTCGATCAGCCGCTCGTCCGGGGCCGCCGCCAGCGCGTCCGCGAACTTCCGCCCGGCCTCCTCGTACAGCGCCGCGAGCCCGGCCGGGTCGACCGCCGCCGCCTCGGCGATCTCGCGCGCGGCCGCGTCGACGTCCTCGGCGTACTGCCGGGTGGCGGGCGCCCACTCCATCAGCTCCAGATCGCGGCTGGCGGGCTCGGGCGCCGCCACGCCCCGGATGATGGAGCCCAGCCCCATGCTGATGTGCGCGGCGAGCTCCCGTACGGTCCACTCCCCGAGCCGGGTCGGCAGGGCGAGCTGCTCGGGCGTGAGGGTGAGGACCGCGTCCCGGACGTGGCCGAACTGCGCGAGGACGGCGGCGCGGGTCTTGGCGGGGTCGTAACTACGGGTGCGCTTCTTGGCAGTTGGCATGGGCCGAGGTTAGTTCAGGGCCGACGGTGAAGACCTCGCCGTTTTTGGGCACGCCCACGCCCCGCCAGGTCCAGGGCACACCCCGCGCGGTGCGCGCGTCGGGACCGTCCATGAGCTGGAAGTGGAGGTGCGGCTCGGTGGAGTTGCCGGAGTTGCCGCAGCGGGCGAGCTCCTGCCCCGCGGTGACCCGGTCGCCCGCGCGGACCGCGAGCGAGCCGCGCCGCAGGTGCGCGTAGACCGCGTACGTACCGTCACCGAGGTCCAGCACCAGGTGGTTGCCCACGATGCGGCGGGCGCCGCCCAGGGAGCGGAACAGGCCCTCGACCACTATGAAGTACAGGAGCGCGGGCAGGGAGGTACGGCTCAGATGGTCGCGCTGGCCGTCCTCGGCGTGCACCACCGTCCCGTCCGCCACCGCGCGGAGCGGCGCCCCGAAGGCCGGGAAGTCGCGGTTGGCCCGGGCGACTGGCCACAGCCACGCGAACCCCGGGCGGGGTCGCTGCTCCGACTCGGCCACGATGTCGATGGCGTACGTCTGGCCCAGCTGGTGGGTGCCGTGGCTGGGCACCGTGTCGGCGGGGCTGTTCAGCGCGGTCCAGCTCCCGGTCACGGGCGGCTCGACCTCGACCGCCTCGCGGCCCTCGGCGGCGAGGCGGCCCGTCTCCGTGCGGTGCAGCGCGACCCGGAGGGCGATCGCCGCGACGGCCGGCAGCCAGCCCAGCCAGTAGTTGTACGGAAGCTCCACCCAGATCGACGCCAGCGCCTGGACGATGAAAGCGAGCCACAGCAGGCGCACGAGCGCCGCGGCCCCCCTGCGGGTGCGTACGGACATGGTTGTTCCCCCCGATGGTCGTGGTCGGTTACGGTCGCGCCGCGGCCAGCGCCACCAGCAGCGGCACCACGCGGCCCGCCGGGACCTCGTAGCGGCCGCGTCCGGCGGTGTGCAGCCAGCCGGCGCCGGTGAGCTGGCGCAGGTGGTGGTAGATCTGGCCGGTCGTGCCGATCTCCTCCAGGAGGGCCAGCTCGGCGGCGGTGCGCCGGCCCCCGACGATCTCGCGCAGCAGCCGGAGCCGTAGCGGATGGCCCAGCGCCGCGAAGGACTCGGCCGCCTCCGTCCAGTCCTCCCCCAGCTGGCGCTCGGTCAGGGCGCCGTCCTGCCACTCGTACTGCTCCCCCGTCGGCAGCCGTATGGCCCCGGTGAACAGCACCCCGCCATCGGGCGCGCCCGCCTCCGCGAGCTGCGCCTTGAGCCCCTCCAGGGCCCAGAAGTCGCTCTCTTGCGGCGGTCGCGGTGACGGCGGGTCGGTGCGCTCGAGGGCGGCGAGCCGCCGTTCGAGCGCGGTGAGGCGTTCCTCCAGCTCCATGCCGTCCATTGTTACGTAATTACGTAATCCCGTGCAAGAGCTTGGCGCGCGGGAATTTCCGTACGCGCGGACACCCGGACAAGACAAAGCCCCCGACCGGAACCCTCAGGGGTCCGGTCGGGGGCTTCGCGCGGACGCGGCGAACGTCAGGCCGGCAGGTTGGCAGACCGTCAGACTCAGGCCAGCAGACCCGGGATCGTCGCCTCGTGGGCCGTGCGGAGCTCACTCAGCGGGATGCTGAACTCGCCCTGGACGTCGACCTCTTCGCCGTCCACCACACCGATGCGGGTCGCGGGCAGCCCCCGCGCGCCGCACATGTCCGTGAAGCGGAGCTCCTCGCTGCGCGGGACGGCCACGACCGCACGGCCGGCCGACTCGCTGAACAGGAAGGTGAAGGCGTCCAAGCCGTCCGGGACGATCAGCCGCGCCCCCTTCCCGCCGCGCAGGCAGGACTCGACGACCGCCTGGATCAGGCCGCCGTCGGACAGGTCGTGCGCCGCGTCGATCATGCCGTCGCGGGAGGCCGAGATCAGGATCTCGCCCAGCAGCTTCTCGCGGTCCAGGTCCACCGCCGGCGGCAGACCGCCCAGGTGGCCGTGCACGACCTCGGACCACGCCGAGCCGCCGAACTCCTCACGCGTGTCGCCCAGCAGGTAGAGGAGCTGGCCCTCTTCCGCGAAGGCGATCGGCGTGCGGCGCGTGACGTCGTCGATCACGCCGAGCACCGCGACCACGGGCGTCGGGTGGATGGCCACGTCACCGGTCTGGTTGTAGAGGGAGACGTTGCCGCCCGTCACCGGCGTACCCAGCTGCAGGCAGCCGTCCGCCAGACCGCGCGTGGCCTCGGCGAACTGCCACATCACACCCGGGTCCTCCGGCGAACCGAAGTTCAGGCAGTCGGAGATGGCGAGCGGCTTGGCGCCCGAGGCGGCGACGTTGCGGTACGCCTCCGCCAGCGCCAGCTGCGCGCCCGTGTACGGGTCGAGCTTGGCGTACCGGCCGTTGCCGTCCGTGGCGATCGCGACGCCGAGGTTGGTCTCCTCGTCGATGCGGATCATGCCGGAGTCCTCGGGCTGCGCGAGGACGGTGTTGCCCTGCACGAAGCGGTCGTACTGGTCGGTGACCCACGCCTTGGAGGCCTGGTTCGGGTGCGCGACCAGCCGGAGGACCTGCTCGCGCAGCTCGTCGGCGGAGGACGGCCGGGGCAGCTTGTTCGCGTCGTCGGCCTGGAGGGCGTCCTGCCACTCGGGGCGCGCGTACGGCCGGTGGTAGACCGGGCCCTCGTGCGCGACCGTGCGCGGCGGCACGTCCACGATCTGCTCGCCGTGCCAGAAGATCTCCAGCCGTTCGCCGTCCGTCACCTCACCGATGACGGTGGCGATGACGTCCCACTTCTCGCAGATCTCCATGAAGCGGTCGACGTGCTGCGGCTCGACGATCGCGCACATGCGTTCCTGCGACTCGCTCATGAGGATCTCCTCGGGCGAGAGCGAGGAGTCGCGCAGCGGCACGGTGTCCAGCTCGACGCGCATGCCGCCGGTGCCGGCGGAGGCGAGCTCGCTGGTCGCGCAGGACAGGCCCGCGCCACCGAGGTCCTGGATGCCCGCGACGAGCTTCTCCTTGAAGATCTCAAGGGTGCACTCGATGAGGAGCTTCTCCTGGAACGGGTCGCCGACCTGGACCGCCGGGCGCTTCGTCGGCTTCGTGTCGTCGAAGGTCTCCGAGGCCAGCACGGACACGCCGCCGATGCCGTCGCCGCCCGTCCGGGCGCCGTACAGGATGACCTTGTTG
The DNA here is from genome assembly GCF_044765045.1 of Streptomyces sp. NPDC093546. Classification (NCBI taxonomy): domain Bacteria; kingdom Bacillati; phylum Actinomycetota; class Actinomycetes; order Kitasatosporales; family Streptomycetaceae; genus Streptomyces; species Streptomyces sp. NPDC093546. Next base: position 66,918 of record NZ_JBIWJG010000002.1, read on the forward strand.
CCGGGGCCGGACGCCTTCGCGAGGTGGATGTCCTCGTGCTTCATCACGCCGATGCAGCCGGCGTTGACCAGCGGGTTGCCCTGGTAGCAGGAGTCGAACACGACCTCGCCGCCGATGTTCGGCAGGCCCAGGCAGTTGCCGTAGCCGCCGATGCCCGCGACGACGCCCGGCAGGACGCGCTTGGTGTCGGGGTGGTCGGCCGCGCCGAAGCGCAGCGGGTCGACGACCGCCACCGGACGGGCGCCCATGGCGAGGATGTCACGGACGATGCCGCCGACGCCGGTGGCCGCGCCCTGGTAGGGCTCGATGTACGAGGGGTGGTTGTGCGACTCGACCTTGAAGGTCACCGCGTACCCCTGGCCGACGTCCACGACGCCGGCGTTCTCGCCGATGCCGACGAGCAGGGCGTCGTTCTCGGGGGCCTTCTCGCCGAACTGCTTCAGGTGGACCTTGCTGCTCTTGTACGAGCAGTGCTCGGACCACATGACGGAGTACATGGCGAGCTCGGCGCCGGTCGGCCGGCGCCCGAGGATCTCGCGGATGCGCTCGTACTCGTCCTGCTTCAGGCCGAGCTCGGCCCACGGCTGCTCGACGTCCGGCGTCTCGCCGGCGTGCTTGACGGTGTCGAGGGTCATGAGGCGCTGACCAACTTCTTGAGGATCGAGGTGAAGAAACCGAGGCCGTCGGTGCGGCCGGTGCCGACGAGCGGCTCCACGGCGTGCTCGGGATGCGGCATGAGGCCCACGACGTTCCCGGCGGCGTTGGTGATGCCGGCGATGTCGCGCAGCGAGCCGTTGGGGTTGCCGTCCAGGTAGCGGAAGGCGACCCGGCCCTCGGCCTCCAGCTCGTCGAGCACGCGCTCGTCGGCGACGTACCGGCCGTCGATGTTCTTGAGGGGGACGGAGATCTCCTGGCCCTCGGTGTAGTCGCTGGTCCAGGCCGTCCCGGCGTTCTCCACCCGCAGCTTCTGGTCGCGGCAGATGAAGTGCAGGTGGTTGTTGCGCAGCATCGCGCCCGGCAGCAGGTGCGACTCGGTGAGGATCTGGAAGCCGTTGCAGATTCCCAGGACCGGCATACCGGCCTTCGCCTGCTCGACGATCGTCTCCATCACCGGCGAGAACCGCGAGATGGCTCCGGCGCGCAGATAGTCGCCGTAACTGAAGCCGCCCGCGAGAACGACCGCGTCGACCTGCTTGAGGTCCTTGTCGCGGTGCCAGAGTGAAACGGGCTCGGCGCCCGCGAGCCGGGCGGCGCGCAGCGCGTCCCGGTCGTCGAGCGTGCCGGGGAAAGTGACGACTCCAATACGAGAGGTCACGACTCCACCTTTACGACGAAGTCCTCGATGACGGTGTTGGCGAGGAAGGTTTCGGCCATCTCGTGGATGCGGGCGAGGGCGGCGTCATCGACCGGCCCCTCCACTTCGAGCTCGAAGCGCTTTCCCTGGCGGACGTCGGCGATCCCGTCGAAACCGAGGCGGGGCAGTGCACGCTGCACCGCCTGTCCCTGCGGGTCGAGGATCTCCGGCTTGAGCATGACGTCGACTACGACGCGTGCCACTGGCACTCCCGGTGGTGTGTTGCGTGGGCGGTTCCCTCAGCGTACCTGTCTCCAAATTCTACGCGGGTAGAAGTCTGGAGGACCCTACAAGCGCGCCACTCCGGCACACCCCGCGACACCCTCACAACACCGACGCATCAGCGCGGAAAAATCCCGGAAAAGAAACGTCCACGACATTGCGGCCAACACGCTGATGCAATTGGCTGGGCTTCACAATGTGACACCTTTCGCTGTACAAAGGAAACCAGAGGAAAGCGGCATTGCCTCTCAACAGCCGTAAAGTCGGTATCGCCGCACGTCAGCGCGGCGATACCGCAGGAAAGGACCGATATCCGTGGCTCAGCGCGTAGTGGTCACGCTCTTCGACGACATCGACGGAGGCGAAGCGACGGAAACGGTCATGTTCGGCGTCGACGGTAAGACGTACGAGATCGACCTCAATGCAGCCAACGCAAAGAAACTGCGCAAGGCGCTCGCCCCGTACGTCGCGGCCGGCCGCAAGCACTCGGGCGGCGGCGGAGCCGGTGCGGGCGCGGGGGGCTCGGGCAAGGCGAGGGCCGCGCGCTCCGCCTCGTACACGCACACCTCCCTCGAACCCGACCCGGCGGCCGTACGCGCCTGGGCGCAGGCCCACAAGATGGACGTGCCGGCCCGGGGCCGGATCCCCAAGCGGGTGTACGAGGCCTTCCGCGAGGCCAGCTGAGGCCGCCCGACGATCTTCGACTTGCGCGACACCCCGGGTGATCCGCTAGAGTCTGGATCACGCCGAGGGGCGAGGCCGGAAAGGCCCCACCTCACGGAGCGTGCGGGTGTAGTTCAGTAGTAGAACATCCCCCTTCCAGGGGGAAGGCGCAGTGTGCGATTCCTGTCACCCGCTCTACATCACTTACCGACCTCTTTGGGGTCCCCCCAGCTCGAGACGGAGTCGAGAGCCAGGGGAAGGATCAGGTACAGTGGTGTTCGCACCGCCCGGTGAAAGCCGGTCGGGAGCACTGCGGACGTGGCTCAGTTGGTAGAGCATCACCTTGCCAAGGTGAGGGTCGCGAGTTCGAATCTCGTCGTCCGCTCAGACTACGAAGGCCCCGGTCATCACGACCGGGGCCTTCGGCGTATATCTGCCCGCGGCCCGGCCCGATGACATTTGTCATCGAGGACCGGTGACAGCGCGGCCTGACCGCGCGCGCCCGGCGGCGACAGCCTTGAGGCATGACCACCCACGTGATTGAGGCGGCGGACCTCCAACGCCGGTACACCGGCGGCTTCGAGGCTGTGAAGGGGATCACCTTCTCCGTGGCGCGCGGCGAGATCTTCGCCCTGCTCGGAACGAACGGCGCCGGCAAGACCTCCACCGTCGAGCTGCTGGAGGGCCTCGCCGCCCCGAGCGGCGGCCGGGTGCGGGTCCTCGGCCACGACCCGTACCGCGAACGGCCCGCCGTACGGCCCCGGATCGGCATGATGCTCCAGGAAGGCGGCTTCCCCTCCGACCTGACGGTCGCCGAGACCGTACGGATGTGGTCGGGCTGCACCAGCGGGGCCCGGCCCGCCGGGGAGGCGCTGGAGATGGTGGGCCTGTCCGCCCGCTCCCGCGTACGCGTCAAGCAGCTGTCGGGCGGTGAGCGGCGGCGGCTGGACCTGGCGCTGGCGCTGCTCGGGCGGCCCGAGGTGCTGTTCCTGGACGAGCCGACGACCGGGCTCGACGCCGAAGGGCGCCGCGACACCTGGGAGTTGGTACGGGCGCTGCGCGAGGACGGTACGACCGTGCTGCTGACCACGCACTACCTGGAGGAGGCGGAGACGCTGGCGGACCGGCTGGCGATCCTGCACCAGGGGCGGATCGTGACGGCCGGCACCCCGGCGGAGGTCACCGCCTCCCGCCCGGCCCGCATCCGCTTCGTCCTGCCCCACGGCGTGCCCGCCGGGCGGCTCCCGCTGTCCCTGCTCGCGGCCGCCGACGGGCGCCGCGTCGAGATCCGGACGCATTCCTTGCAGGACGCGCTCGGCGAACTGCTGCTGTGGGCGCGGGAGCACGACGTACGGCTGGAGGGACTGGACGCCCGGTCGGCCTCGCTCGAAGAGGCCTTCCTCGAGATCGCTTCCCAGAACGCCTCGCAGGACGCCTCACAGAGCGTCGCTTCCGCGGAAAAGGTAGGTGCGTGACATGACCACGATGACCGATCGCATGGGCGCGCTGGGCCGCGCCGAGCTGACCCTCCTCGTACGCAACCGGTACGCCCTCTTCGTCGCGCTCGGCATGCCGCTGCTCATGGTCGGCTTCATGCGCAGCTCGCTCGACCAGGTCGGCCTCGAGAAGACCGGCATGAGCGCGCTCGAAGCCTCCCTGAGCGGCGGCATCGTGATGGCGCTGCTGCTCGTCGTGTATCTCAACCTCGTCTCGGCGTACGTGGCGCGGCGCGAGGAGCTGGTGCTCAAGCGGCTGCGTACGGGCGAGGCGTCGGACCGGGAGATCCTCGCCGGGACCGCGCTGCCGGCGGCGGTGCTCGCGGTGGCGCAGTGCGCGCTGATGGTGGCGGCGGGGACGGCGTTCCTCGACGTACGGGCCCCGCAGCGGCCCGATCTGCTGGTGCTCGGCACGGTGTTGGGGGTGGTGCTGCTGACGGGGCTCGCGGCGGCGACGGCAGGGTTCACCCGGACCGTGGAGAGCGCGCAGATCACGACGATGCCGCTGTTCGTGGTGACGTCGATCGGGTCCGGGCTCTTCCTGCCGCTGGAGGTCTTCCCGGAGAAGGTGGCCTCGGTGTGCGAACTGCTGCCGCTTACCGGCGTGATGACGCTCGTACGCGCCGGGTGGCTGGGCGGCGGCGACGCGGGCGAGCTGGCCGGCGCGGCCGCCACCGCGCTGGTCTGGATCGCCGTCTCGGTGTTTGCTGTGCGGCGGTGGTTCCGCTGGGAGCCGCGTCGCTGAGGGGGCGAGGACATATGAAGCTGACGGGGTGGTGGAGCCGGCGCAGCAATCCGGAGAAGGTCGAGCTCTACACCCGTTGGTCGTACCACGCCTTCGCGGTGATCGAGGTCCTGTCGATCGGGCTTGGGGTGATGGGCGGGGCGCCGCGGCCGCTGGGCGGGTGGCTGTTCCTGCTGGTGTGCGGGCATTCCGCACTGGGCGGGGTGCTCGCCTCGCGGGCCTTCGACTGGACCGTGGGGCGGCGGGCGCGCCCGTACCGGCTGATGGTGGCGCACGGGGTGGCGTCGTGCCTGCTCGCCGCGGGTGGGTTGGCGCTGCGGCGGTTCGGCGCGCTGGACGACGTGGGGGCCACCGCGTATCTGGTGGTGGGAATGCTGGGCTTCGGCATCGGCGGCGTGGTGCTGGGCCTGACGAAGGTCCGGCACATGCTGTACCTGGTGCTGGCGGCCGCCGTCGGCGCCGGGCTCGTCGCGTCCGCGCTCGGGATGCCGCTCCCGGACGTCGTCGGCTTCTCGGTCGGGAGCGCGATCGGGGGACTGCTGCTGGCCTTCACCAGCGGCTTCTCGGGGTGGCTGCTGCGCGCGGTGTGGGAGCTCGACGCGGCGCGTGAGCTCCAGGCCCGGCTGGCGGTGGCGGAGGAGCGGCTGCGCTTTGGGCGGGACCTGCACGACGTGATGGGGCGCAACCTGGCGGTGATCGCGCTCAAGAGCGAGCTGGCGGTGCAGTTGGCGCGGCGGGGCGTGACCGAGCACGCGGTGGAGCAGATGGCGGAGGTCCAGCGGATCGCGCAGGACTCCCAGCGGGAGGTGCGGGACGTGGTGCGCGGCTACCGGGAGGCGGACCTGCACACCGAACTGGACGGCGCGCGGAGCGTGTTGGCGGCGGCCGGGATCGTGTGCCGGGTCGAGGCGGCGGACACGGCGCTTCCGGAGCTCCCGGTCCTTCCGGCGCGGGCGCAGTCGGCGCTGGCGTGGGTCGTACGGGAGGCCACGACGAACGTGCTGCGGCACGGGGACGCGCGCCACTGCACGGTGGTGGTGCGCGCGGAGGAGGGGTGCGCGGTGCTGGTGGTCGAGAACGACGGGGCGGGGACGGGGCCGGGGGCCATCCCGGGGGCCATCGCGGGAACCGGCTCGGCAGCCGGTTCGGGCCTGGCGGGGCTCCGGGAGCGGCTCGCGGCGCTGGACGGCACGCTGGACGCCGGCTGGGTGCGGGGCGGCCGGTTCCGGGTGACGGCCCGGGTCCCGGCGGTCGCGGGCGCCCCGGAGGAGGTGCCCTCACCGTGACAGGGACAGGTGCAGAGACAGGGACAGGTGCAGAGACAGGGACAGGGACAGGGACAGGGATGGGGTCGCCCGTGCGCGTGCTGCTCGCCGATGACGAGCACCTGATCCGGGGCGCGCTGGCCGCGCTGCTCGGGCTGGAGGACGATCTCGTGGTCGTCGCCGAGGCGGCCTCCGGTCCCGAGGCGCTCGCCATGGCGCTGGCCCACCGGCCCGACGTGGCGGTGCTGGACCTCCAGATGCCGGGCGCCGACGGTGTGAAGGTCGCCACATCACTGCGGACCGAGCTCCCGGCCTGCCGGACCATGATCGTGACGAGTCACGGCCGCCCGGGGCACCTGAAGCGGGCGCTCGCGGCGGGTGTGCGCGGCTTCGTGCCGAAGACCGTCAGCGCCCAGCGGCTCGCCGAGATCATCCGTACCGTCCACGCGGGAAACCGTTATGTGGACCCGGAATTGGCGGCCGACGCGATCTCCGCCGGGGACTCGCCGCTGACCGCGCGGGAGGCCGAGGTGCTGGAGCTCGCGGCGGACGGGGCGCCGGTCGCGGAGATCGCGGAGCGGGCGTCGCTGTCGCCGGGGACCGTACGGAACTACCTCTCCTCCGCCGCGTCGAAACTGGGTGCCGAGAACCGTCATACGGCGGTGCGTCTCGCACGCGAGCGAGGTTGGGTATAGTGGTTCCGCGCGACAGCGCATGCGGACGTAGCTCAGTTGGTAGAGCGCAACCTTGCCAAGGTTGAGGTCGCGAGTTCGAGCCTCGTCGTCCGCTCCAGTGAAACAGTGAAAGCCCCCGGCCGGTCGGCCGGGGGCTTTCGCGTGCTCACGCCCAGGTGGTGCCGGTCAGCCGCTCGTACGCCTCGACGTACTTGCCGCGCGTCGCCGCCACGACCTCCGCCGGAAGCGCGGGGGGCGGGCGCTCGCTCGTGCGGTCCCAGCCGGAGGCCGGGGAGGTCAGCCAGTCGCGTACGTACTGCTTGTCGTACGAGGGCTGGGCGTGGCCCGGCTCCCAGGTCTCGGCCGGCCAGAAGCGGGAGGAGTCCGGGGTCAGGACCTCGTCGGCGAGGACCAGGCCGCCGTTCGCGTCGTGGCCGAACTCGAACTTGGTGTCGGCGAGGATGATGCCCCGGTCGCGGGCGATGTCGCGGGCGCGGGAGTAGACGGCGAGCGTCGTCTGGCGCAGCTGGGCGGCGGTCTCCGCGCCGACCTGGCGGGCGACCTCCTCGTACGACACGTTCTCGTCGTGGTCACCGACGGCCGCCTTGGTGGCGGGCGTGAAGATCGGCGCGGGGAGCTCGGAACCGTCACTGAGGCCCTCGGGGAGCGCGAGGCCGCAGACCGTGCGGCTCTCGACGTACTCGGTGAGGCCCGAGCCGGTGAGGTAGCCGCGGGCCACGCACTCGACGGGGATCATGCGCAGCGAGGTACAGACCAGGGTGCGGCCGGCCCAGTCGGCGGGGGCGCCGGCGGGGAGCTCGGTCGACAGCACGTGGTTCGGGATCAGGTCGGCGAGCTGGTCGAACCACCACAGCGACAGCTGGGTGAGGACGCGGCCCTTGTCCGGGATCTCGGTGGGGAGCACCCAGTCGTACGCGGAGATGCGGTCGCTGGCGACCATGACGAGGTCGCCCGCCTCGTTCTGGTACAGGTCGCGCACCTTGCCGGTGTGCAGGTGCACCAGGCCCGGAACCTCGACTGGCTCGGGCTTTTCTACGAATCCGGACACGGTTCCTCCCCGTGGTTTGGTCCCAACGCTCCGATTGTCCCGCATGCGGAGGCGCCGGCCTCGGCCAGGGGGTTCAGGGGGCTGTTTAGTCCCGTTTGCAGATCCGGTCCAGGAGGTTGGCCGTGGCGCGCTGGACGCGGAGGTCGACATGACCCGGGCGGTCCAGGGCGGGTGACCAGGCGAAGGTGCCGGAGGCGAAGACGAGGGCGCCGGAGGGGGCGCGGTAGAGGGATGTCTCCTGGTGGCGCAGGGAGTCGTCCCTGTCGCGGTAGGGGGAGTGGGCGAGCAGGATGCGGCGCTGGTGCTCGGGAAGGGCGGTGCGCGGGAAGTAGCGGTCGGCCTCGCCGGCGACCAGGCCCGGCAGCTCGTCGCCCTCTCCGGCGCCGGTGGCCTCCCAGAGCCAGTGGTCGGCGTTGCGCACGACCATGGGGTGCGGCTCGGGGACGTGGCCCGCGTACTGGATGCCGAGGAGCTGCTGCTCGGGGCGGTCGACCTCGCGCCAGAGGGCCGGTTTGCCCGGGCCGCGGCGTTTTCGGCAGGTGAGGAGGCGGTCGGGGACTCCGGAGGGGGACGGGCCGAGCTCGACCTGCCAGTACATGGTGTTGGCGGAGAGGAAGACGAGCGAGGTGCCGTGGTCGCGGGCGGACTCGACGGTACGGCGCATGGGGACCGACCAGTACTCGTCGTGGCCCGGGAAGACCAGGCCGCGGTAGCGGGTCGGGTCGACGCGGCCGGCGTGCAGGTCGCGGGCGTCGGCGTAGGCGAGGTCGTAGCCGTACCGCTCGGCCCAGCGGATGAAGTCGTAGGCGTGGCCCACGTGGAGCGGGAGCCCGGCCCCGGCGTACGGGCGGTCGAAGGAGACCGTCGTCGCCGCGTCCTCCTCGCCGAGCAGGCGGCCGTCCTCGTCCCAGGCGTGGTAGAGGCTGGCGCCGGTGCGGCCGTCCTCGGGGTAGAGGTTGTAGGCCTGCCAGGTGATGTCGGGGAGGAGCAGGAGCAGGTCGGCGGGGTGCTGGTCGCGGACCGTGAAGGGGATGTGGGAGCGGTAGCGGCCGTCGACGGTGGTCAGGACGGCGACGTACGCGCCGACCGACCAGTACGACGGCACCTGGAGGCGCCAGGAGAGCCACCAGTGGTGGCAGGAGACCGTGCGGTCGGCGGTGAGCGGGTCGGGCTGGACGATGCCGGGCAGGCGCGGGCTGGTGATGATCTTCGAGGCGCCGTCCCCGGCGTAGTGCCCGATGCGATAGATGTCGACCGAGAACGGCTGGGGCGGGTCCACGGTGATGTGGAAGTCGATCGCCTCGCCGGGCGCCACGGCACCGGTGGAGGCGAAGCCCTTGATCTGGCGGTGTACGTCGTCGGCGGAGCGCGGTCCGCCGTGGCCGCCGCGCGCGAGGGCGGGGTCGGCGTACCAGGGAACGACCTGGCCGGTGTCCCCGATGTACTGCTCGCTGCCGCGCAGCCAGGGCAGCGGGCCCTGACCGAACGGATCGGTCACGGCGTGGGCGAGCGCTCCCGATTCCCACCGCCGAATCTGTTCCGCCCCCATGCTGCGCCCCTCCCTTGATTCCCCCGTGGTCCGATGATCGATTCGTGCACCGCTGGCGCGGTGGCTGTCAGTGCCGATCCCCAGCACATCACATACCGCACGCAGTCCGTCACCGTTCGTCGTTAATTGGCGGGAACGGAGCATGGCATTCCGGTCGTACGGGGGTGATCCGGGCGCCATCGGTGCTGTGGTGGGTGCCGTGGCCGCCGTCGTCAGGCGAGGCGGACGGGCTTTTCGGGGCGTACGCCGACGGCGGCGAGCCAGGCGCGCAGAGGCTCGGGGTCGGCGTCCTCGACGAGCGTGAGGACCGGCCCGGCGAGGTCGGCACGCCGCTTGCCGTCGACGAGCAGGGCGGGCCCGTCCAGCCAGTCGAGCCCGGGCGCGGCACCCGCCGTGTCGACGGCGGCGCAGCAGACCATGGCCGTGACGTGATCGACGAGCAGCTCACGCCCGCTGCGAGGCGGCTGGAGCGGGAACAGCGGCAGCTGTTCGCCGCCTGCCCCGGGCCAGCCGAGCGCGAGCTCGGCGGAGGCGGAGAGGGCGGGTGCGAGAGCGGGTGCGGCGGGCTCGGGGGCCACGACGGGTCCGGCGGGTCCGGGCTCCTCGGCGGGCCTGTCCGGCGCTTGTGCGCCGACGGGGGCCGCCGCGGCGCCGGAAGGGAGCGGGGAGTCGTCCGGTCCCGCAGCACCGGCGTGATCCGGCCACGCGGCTGCGGCGTCGGGCGCCGGGGGCTCCAGAGGCTCTTGGGGCGGCGCCTGAGGCGCGGTCTCCTCGGCGGTGAGGGCCGCGGTGATGGCCTCCGCCAGGGGATCGGCGGTCTGCGGGGCCGTCAGGTGGTCGAGGACGCGCGCCAGCGAGGGCTCGGTGGCACCGCGGCGGACGCCCAGGCCGTCCAGGGCGCGGTGCAGGCGGGCTGCCTCGGTGCGCCATTTCCGGTCGACGACCTCGTCCGGATACTGCTGCCAGTCCACCGGGGCCCAGTCGGGGCCCGGCACCGCCGGACCGCCGTGAAAGAGGCGGGCGGCGAGCAGCGAGGCGGCCTCGTCGACGAGCCCGGGCTCCTCCAGCAGGTCGCACGCGGGCCGCTCGCCCAGCCGGGAGGTGAACCCCTCCGCGAGCCGGTCGCGCCGGGACAGCTCGGTGAGCGCGGAGACCACGCCCGCGTCCAGCCGGCACGGCCAGCGGCCCATGCGCCAGGCGGGCAGCGCGACCCGCGTCAGCAGCCGGTCCCAGCCCGCGTACGCGAGCCCGACCTGCTCCTGGGCGACGATCCGCAGGCCGTAGTCCACCGCCTGTGCGCGCTCGGACGCGGCGGCCGCGACCCCGCGCTCCATCTCCGCGACATGCGCCTGGCAGCCCCGCAGCAGCAGCCGGGCGACCGCCCCCACGAACCGCGCCCCCGCCCTCCGTACCGGATCGAGCCCCGGCCGGGCCGCGACCGCGACGGCCGCGTCCAGGCCCCGTACGAAACGGCGCGCGGCGGCTATGTCGGGGTGGGCCGACGGCCCCGTACCGGCCACGACCGGCGCGAGCACCGCCCGCAGCTCGGCCACGCGCATCCACCACAGGAACGGCGAGCCGATGACGAGGACGGGGGCCGCGCCCGGGCGGTTGCCCTGACGGTTGCCCTGGCGGTGGGCGGTGGGTATGCCGTGCGCCCGGTGCGTGCGGTCCTCGAGCCAGCTGTCGCAGTCGGGGGTCAGCGCTATCGCCGACGGCACGGGCACGTCCAGCCGGGCGGCGAGGTCCTCGACCAGCCGGTACAGATCGGGCGCCGACTCCTCCGCGATCTCCACCGTCGGGCTCAGCGCGGGCCGGGCCCGGGCGATCACGGCGCCGACGGTCACGGCCGCGAGCAGCACGATCGCCGCGACGGCCGTCACTACCCACCGCACCGCGTCCCAGCCGCCGCCGGCCAGATGCCCGGTGGCGGCCCCGGACCACAGGACGACCGCGAGGGCCGCGGGCAGCAGCGCGACGGCCACGGCCCGGCCGCGCAGGCGCAGCACGGCGAGGGCACGGGCGCGTGCGGCCCGCGCACCCCGCTCCTCACCCATTCCGGCATCGGACATGGACATGGCCGTACGTCACCCCCTCCTGCCCTGCGGCGGACTGCCCTGCGGTGGCGTTGCTCATTCCCCCACTGTGGCACCCGCCACTGACATCGCAATGTCGGTGGGCCAAGTGCCGGAACGCCTGCGCGGCACCCTAGTTGGGGTGTCGGCAGGCGTCATCCGGATGGCCCCGCCGTCACTCGATGGAATGGCTTTGGGCAAAGGTGTGGACGGCTCGGGCCGTCCCGGGGTTCACTGCGCGGTTGCTCCCGGGCTACTGCCCGGCCGGGTGTTCGGCGGCCTTGCGTGCGATGTCCGTACGGTGCTGGGCGCCCTCCAGGCGGATGCGCCCGACCGCCGCGTACGCCCGCTCGCGCGCCTGCGCGAGGTCCTTGCCGGTCGCGGTGACCGACAGCACGCGCCCACCGGCGCTCACGACGGCGTCCCCGTCCCGCTTGGTCCCGGCGTGCAGGACGTACGCGTGCGGCGCGTCCTCGGCCGCGACCTCGTCCAGGCCCTCGATCACATCGCCGGTACGCGGCGTTCCGGGGTAGTTGTGCGCGGCGACGACCACGGTGACGGCGGCGTCGTCGCGCCAGTTCAGCGGCGGTTCGGTGTCGAGGGTGCCCTTGGCGGCGTTCAGCAGGACGCCCGCGAGCGGCGTCTTGAGGCGGGCGAGCACGACCTGCGTCTCGGGGTCGCCGAAGCGGGCGTTGAACTCGATGACCCGTACACCGCGCGAGGTGATGGCGAGCCCCGCGTACAGCAGCCCGCTGAAGGGCGTGCCGCGGCGGCGCAGCTCGTCGACGGTGGGCTGGAGGACGGTCGCCATGACGTCGTCGACCAGCTTGGGGTCGGCCCAGGGCAGCGGCGAGTACGCGCCCATGCCGCCGGTGTTCGGGCCCTCGTCGCCGTCGAGGGCGCGCTTGAAGTCCTGCGCCGGGGTGAGCGGCAGGACGGTGCGGCCGTCGGTGATCGCGAAGAGGGAGACCTCGGGGCCGTCGAGGTACTCCTCGATGACGACGCGGTCGCAGGAGAGCGCGTGCGCGCGGGCCTGCTCGATGTCGTCGGTCACGACGACGCCCTTGCCCGCCGCGAGGCCGTCGTCCTTGACGACGTACGGAGCGCCGAAGGCGTCGAGCGCCGCGTCGATCTCGTCGGGCGTGGTGCAGACGTACGAACGGGCCGTGGGCACACCCGCGGCGGCCATCACGTCCTTGGCGAACGCCTTGGAGCCCTCCAGCTCGGCGGCCTCCTTGGAGGGGCCGAAGCAGGGGATGCCGGCCGTCCGTACGGCGTCGGCGACGCCGGCGACGAGCGGCGCCTCCGGGCCGACGACGACCAGGTCGGCCGCCAGGCCGGTGGCGAGGCGGGCGACGGCGGCGCCGTCGAGGGCGTCCACCTGATGGAGCTCGGCGACCTCCGCGATTCCGGCGTTGCCGGGCGCGCAGTGCAGAGCGGTGACGTCGGGATCGAGGGAGAGGGAGCGGCACAGGGCGTGTTCGCGGGCGCCGCCGCCGATGACGAGGACCTTCACGCCAGCCAGGGTAGCCCGCGGGGGCGGGTGCCCCTTGTGCGGGATGCCGAGCCGCTCTCCCCTACTCGTTCGTATATTCCTCCACCACGGTGGCGCCGAGCTCGCGGACGATCAGCTCGTGGCCGGAGAGGGCCGAGTCGACGAGGTCGGGATCGTCGTCCTCCGGCATGTCGTCCTCGGGCGCGACCGACCGCGGCGCGGACGGGGGCGCGGCGGCCTGCTGCGGCGGGGGCGAGGAGGCCCGGCCCTGCGAGGCGGGCGCTCCGGTCCCCGCGGCCGGGGCCTGCGGCGACTGCTGTACGGGGCGGGGGGCCGAGGCCTGCGGGGCGGGCGCGGCGGGGCCCGGCGCCTGGGACGGGCGGCCGCCGTAGCCGCCGCCGGCGCCACCGCCGCTGCCGTACGCCGGCGGGGGCGCGGAGCCGCCCGACGGGTCGATGATCGCCTCGATCTTCCACTGGACGTGGAACTGCTCGGCGAGCGCCTGCTTGAGCACCTCCTCGCTGCCGCTGCTCGCGAAGTTGTCCCGGGCGCCGGCGTTGAGGAACCCGAGCTGGAGGGTGGTGCCGTCGAACCCGGCGACCTGGGCGTTCTGACTCAGGAGGATCCAGGTGAAGCGGCGGCGGTTCTTGACCGCTTCGAGGATGTCGGGCCACATGTTCCGCACCTGGGCGGCGCCCTGGGCCGTACCGACGGGCGCTGGAGCGGGAGCTCCTGGCGCGGGGGCGGGGGCGGCCGGGGCGGGGGCCTCGGGCTGCTGCTGGGCCGCCTGAGCGGTGGGCCAGCCGCCGGGGCGCCGGGCCTCGCCCTGCGAACCGGGCGCGGAGGCGGTCGGCCAGGCGCCGGGCCGCGAGCCGGACTCCCGGGAGCCGGGGGCCGCGGCGGAGGGCCAGGCGCCGGGGCGGGCCTCGGCGGGGGGCTGGGGCGCGGGGGCGTGCTCGGGCTCGACCGGCGCGGCGGGCGCGGGGGCATCCCCGCGTACCGCCGCGCGGGCAGCGGCCGGCCCGCCGCCCGGGGGGACGGAAGCGACCGGGGGTACGGGGGCGACCGGCGCGGCCTGCGCGTGGGCCTCGGGGCCGGGCACGTACCCCATGGCGGGTGCCGGTCCGCCCGGCTGGAAGGCGGTCGCGGGGACGACGGAGCCCCGCTCCAGCCGGTCGAGCCGGGCCATCATCGCGCGCTCGTCGCTGAACGCGGCGGGCAGCAGCACGCGCGCGCAGATCAGCTCCAGCTGCAGCCGCGGCGAGGTGGCGCCGCGCATCTCGGTCAGCCCGGTGTTGACGATGTCCGCCGCGCGGCTGAGCTCGGCAGCCCCGAAGACGGAGGCCTGCGCCTGCATGCGCTCGACCACGTCGGCGGGCCCGTCGATGAGCCCCTTCTCGGCGGCGTCCGGCACGGCGGCCAGGATCACCAGGTCGCGCAGCCGCTCCAGCAGGTCGGCGACGAACCGGCGGGGGTCGTTGCCACCCTCGATGACCCGGTCCACGATCTCGAACGCCGCCGCGCCGTCCCCGGACGCGAAGGCGTCCACGACCGCGTCGAGGAGCGAGGCGTCGGTGTAGCCGAGGAGGGCCGTCGCCATGGCATACGTCACACCCTCCTCGGTGGCCCCGGCCAGCAGCTGGTCCATGACGGACATCGAGTCACGCACCGACCCGGCCCCGGCCCGCACGACCAGCGGCAGGACGCCGTCCTCGACGGGAATCTGCTCCTTGCCGCACACCTCGGCGAGGTAGTCCCGCAGGGTGCCGGGCGGTACGAGCCGGAACGGATAGTGGTGCGTACGCGAGCGGATCGTCCCGATGACCTTCTCGGGCTCGGTCGTCGCGAAGATGAACTTGAGGTGCTCCGGAGGCTCCTCGACCACCTTCAGCAGGGCGTTGAAGCCCGCCGGGGTGACCATGTGGGCCTCGTCGATGATGTAGATCTTGTACCGGCTGCTCGCAGGGCCGAAGAAGGCCTTTTCCCGCAGGTCACGGGCGTCGTCCACGCCACCGTGCGAGGCGGCGTCGATCTCGATGACGTCGATCGACCCCGGCCCGTTCCGCGCGAGGTCCCGGCAGGACTGGCACTCGCCGCAGGGCATGGGCGTGGGCCCCTGCTCGCAGTTCAGACACCGGGCGAGGATGCGCGCACTGGTGGTCTTGCCACATCCCCGCGGCCCGCTGAACAGGTACGCGTGATTGACCCGGTTGTTCCGCAGGGCCTGCTGCAGCGGGTCAGTGACATGCTCCTGCCCGATGACCTCGGCGAAACTCTCGGGACGGTAGCGGCGGTACAGCGCAAGGGACGACACCCTTACGACGATATCGGGCCCCACCGACAACCGACCCGCCCCGCGAAGGCGAGGAACCGCACACGCAAGCGCCCCCCACGCACCCGCCAGAGCCGACCTACCCTTGCTGCCTTCCGGCCCTGGGGGAGTTCAGTCAGATAGCGCCACGTGAGGGGCTGCGCCCAGCGTACCCGATCCCACGGGCCCGCGGTCCACCCCGGGCGCCTCTCCGAGAGGGCCTCGGGATCGGGTTCGCGAGCACTCCTCAACGTCTTGTATTGTTTGCGGCGGAGGATTCGCCTAGAGGCCTAGGGCGCACGCTTGGAAAGCGTGTTGGGGGCAACCCCTCACGAGTTCGAATCTCGTATCCTCCGCCAGTGCCTCACCGGGCACGATGTCGAAGGGCCCCACCGTTCGCGGTGGGGCCCTTCGACGTTGTCCGCTCAGATCCCGGTGACGGCCAGGGCCGCCAGGGCCAGCGCGGAGGCGCCGAAGACGGTGACGTGGCGGACGGTCTGGAGCGTCCAGGTCCAGGCGGGGAAGCCGGCCTCGGCGGCCTTGAGCAGGGCCGGGACGTCGATGCGCGCCGACGTACGCACTCGGCAGCGCCCTCGCCGAGTCCGCGCCACCACACTGATCAAGCGCCTCACCCGTACCGGCAAGAACCCGGAGGAGGTCCTCCGGGACGCCGAGGCCAAGGCCGGCGAGGGCGCCGCGGGCTTCCCCCGTCTGCGGGCCTGCCTCGACACCCCGGCGGCCGCGGACAACGCCGCGCCCGACGGCACCTTCGTCCGCGGGCTGGAAGCGCTCCTCGACGGGCTCGCGGCCCGGCTGGAAACCGCGTGAGCGCCACGGCAAAAGACCGGCGGGGGGCCGGAGAGATCCGGCCCCCCGCCGGGGGGGTTCAGCTGGTACGCGTGCGGCTTGGCGTCAGCCGTCAGCCGTTCGCGTCGGCCTTGCGGCGGCGGACGATGATCATCGCGCCCGCGCCCAGGGCCACCGCGACGCCGCCCGCGAGGGCGATCTGCGGCACGGCCGAGGAGGAGCCGGTCGCGGCGAGGCTGCCCGTGGTGGCGTTCACCGGCTGGGTGGACGTCACACCCTGCGGCGTCGTGGCCGGGGTGCGCGGGGTGGTGCCGCCGGGCTTGGCGTCGTCGACCTTGCCCGGCTTCGTGCCCGCGGGGGCGATCGTGAAGGGGTACTCCTCGAGCTCCGGGGTGAACCCGCAGGTGTCGTCGTTGTAGTAGTCGCCGGCGGCCAGGGCGATGCCGTCACCGGCCGGGGCCTTGGCGTCGACGGTCAGGCGCAGCTTGATGTCGGCGTGGGCGCCGGCCTTCAGCGGGCTGATGGTGTCGAGGACGTCGAAGCCGTCGACGGTCTTCCACGCGGGGGACGTGGCGGAGGACCACTGCAGCCGCAGCAGGTCGTCGATCGACTCGAAGTCGGCCTTGTCCGTGGCGTGGACGCCGAGGAGCGGGTCCACCTCGTCCATCGTCTTGTCGGTGCCGTTGGTGACGCGCAGGGTGAAGTTCACCGTCGTACCGGCGACGACCTTGGACGGCAGACCGGTCACCACGGTGGTCAGCTTCGGCTCGGGGACGCAGTCGCCCAGGTCCTCGTCGTCACCCTCGTCGCCCTCGTCGCCCTCCTCCGCCTTGGCGTCGGCGAGCGCCTTGTCGGCGGCCTCCTTCGCCTTCAGGGCGTCGGCGGTGGCCTTCTGGGCCTGGCCGTAGGCGCGGAAGGCGGCGACGTGGGCGTCGCTCTCCGCCTTGCCGGCGTCCGCGGCCTTGGTGTCGGCGGCCGTCTTGGCCTCGGCGGCGGCCTTGGCCGCGGCCTCGGCGTCGTCGACGGCCTTCTGTGCGGCGGCCTTCTCCTCGTCCGTGGCGTCCGCGGGCAGCGCCTGCTGCTTGGCCTTCGCGGCGGCGAGCGCCTCGTCGGCGGCGGTCTGCGCGGCAGCGGCGTCCGCCGCCTCCTTCGCGGCGGCCTTGGCGGCGACGGTGTGCGGGGCGGTGTCGGACAGCGCCGCCTCCAGGGCGGCGTAGGCGGCCTTCTCCGCGACGACAGCGGCGTCGTACGCCTTCCGCGCCTCGGCGGCGGCCTTCTCCAGCTCCTTGATGGAAGCGTTGGAGGGCTTCGCAGCCTGGGCGGCCTTGGAGTCCTGGGGCTGCGACGCCGTCGGCTTGGTGTCGGCGTACGCGGGGGTGACGGACAGCATCACGACGGGCGTCGTCACGGCAGCGGCGACGGCCGTTGCGAGAATGCGTCGGATCTTCACTAGAGCCCTTTTCTGGGTCCGAAAGAGTGGGAGCGGCCACGGCGGGGTGGAGCTCACGCAACGCGGCCGACGATGGGGTGATCGTATGACCGCGATAAAGGCGCGGGAAGCTCAATTCCCTGGGGATGTACGGCCGGACGCGCCGCCGTCGACAGACAGAGAAGGACAACAGGGGCAGTTGCCCACAGTTTCTGCAAATTCTCTGTGACTCATGTCACAAAGTGCGCTCGCCGGAGCCGGGCTTCCCTGTGAGAGTGGCCCTGAGGGGGGCGGCACCGCATCCGAGGAGCGACGACATGAAGTACCTGGTCATGGTGCAGGGCTCGCAGGCCGACTACGACGCGATGAACGGCAAGGCCTCCGAGCGGTATCCCGCCTGGACCGAGGACGACGTGCAGGCGATGTTCGCCTTCATGGAGAAGATCAACGAAGGTCTCGTCCGCTCGGGCGAGATGCTGGACGGCCACGGCCTGGCCGAGCCCGCCCGCACCCGCTTCGTCACGGCGGGCGAAGACGGGCGGCCGGTGGTCGCCGACGCCCCGTACGACCGGACCGAGACGCTGATCGCCGGCTACTGGGTGCTCGACTGCGACAGCCTCGACCGCGTCACCGAGATCGCCGCGCGCATCGCGCAGTGCCCGGTGCCCGAGGGCTCGCCCGACTATCCGGTGGTCATCCGGCCCATCCTGGAGAGCGGCCGCGACATCTGAGCCCCGCGCGTCAGTGCGCGTGCACGCCCGTCATCCGCGGTTTCGCACGCGGTACGAGGACGAGGGCGACGGCCGCGCTCGCCGCGCCCACCGCCGCGCAGACGGCGAACGCGGTGGCGAAGCCTCCCGCCGCACCGCTCACCGCACCACCCGCCGTACCGCTCACCGCACCGCCCCCGATACCCGCCGCCGCGACGGTCGACAGCACCGCGACGCCGACCGAACCGCCCACCTCGTGGAAGGTGTTGACGACGCCCGACGCCAGCCCGGCCTCGTGAGGGGCCGTCAGCGCGAGTGCCGTGGCCGTGGCGGTGACGAAGACGGCCCCGATGCCGAACGACGCGACGACCAGCCCCGGCAGCAGCCCCGCGTACACGCTCGGACGGTCGCCGAGCCAGGTCAGCGGTACACACCCGGCGGCGGCGACCAGCAGCCCGGCGACCGCCGTCGGCCTGCTGCCGAGCCGCCCCACCAGCCGCGACCCGAGGTGCGCGCCCAGCCCGGTGGCGAGGGCGACCGGCAGGAAGACGAGCCCGGTGCGCAGGGCGCTGAAGCCCCGCACGTGCTGGAGGTAGACCGAGCCGAGGAAGAAGAACCCGATCAGCAGCGCGGTCGCGACCAGCATCAGGAACGCGCCCGCGACCACCGGGCGCCGCCCGAACATCCGCAGGTCCATCAGCGGCGCCCGGCTCGCCCGCTCGACCGCGGCGAACGCCCCGTACAGCACGAGCGCCCCGAGCAGCGGCACCAGCGTGGCGGCCGCGCCCCAGCCGGAGTCGCCCGCCTCGACCAGGCCGTAGATCAGGGCGCCGGTACCGGCGGTGACGAGCAGGGCGCCCGGCACGTCCACCCGCGCGGGCCGGGCCGGGCGCGGCGGTACGACGGCGGGCAGCGTCACCAGCAGCGCGAGGCCGACCGGGACGTTGACGTAGAAGACCCACGGCCAGCCCGGCCCGTCCGTCAGGGCGCCGCCGAGCAGCACCCCGGCGGCGGAGCCGGTGCCGCCGATCGCCGCCCACACGCCGAGCGCCTTGTTCCGCTCGGCGCCGTGGAAGGCGGTGGTGACGAGGGACAGCGCGGCGGGCGAGAGCACGGCCGCGCCGACGCCCTGCGCGACGCGCCCGCCGATCAGCGTCGCCGCGCTCTCCGCGAGCCCGGTGACCAGCGACGCGGCGGTGAAGAGCGCCAGCCCGGCGAGGAGCGTGCGGCGGGCGCCGAGCACGTCGGCGAGTCGGCCGCCGAGCAGCATGAGGCCGCCGAAGCACAGCGTGTACGCGGTGACGACCCAGGTCAGGGTCGTACGGTCCAGGCGCAGGTCGGCGGCCATGTCGGGGAGGGCGACGTTCACGACGGTGACGTCGAGGATCAGCATGAACTGCGCGAGGCAGATCAGCGCGAGGGCGGCCCAGCGGCGGGGGTGGGGCGGCGCGGCGGTGGGTGAAGGGGAGCAGGCATGCGTCATGAACTGAACTGTACGACCGAGTTCATCTGAACTCAATAGTTCAGATGAACTCGGTCGTACAGTTCCCGGTGCTAGCCTCACCGCATGCCACCCGCACCCGACGCGAAGCAGCCCCAGGCGAAGCAGCCCAAGACGAAGCCCGAGGCAAAGCAGCCCGACGCGAAGCAGCCCCCCACCGGCCCGCGCGCCGCCCGCAAGCGGCAGTCCATCGTCGAGGCCGCCCGCGCGCTCTTCCTGCGCGAGGGCTTCGGCGTCGGCATGGACGCCATCGCCGCCGAGGCGGGCGTGTCCAAGGTGACCGTCTACAACCACTTCGGCAGCAAGGAAGCGCTCTTCACCGCCGTCATCGCGGGCGCGCTCGACGAGACGCTCGACGACGACTCCTCCGCCGCCCTCGCCCGGCTGGCCGACACCGAGGACGCCGGCGACCTGCGCGCCGCCTTCCTCGACGCCGCGCGCGGCTGGGTCCACGCCGTCCGCGCCAACCAGGACGTCGCCGCCCTGCGCACTCTCGTCGCCACCGAGCTCCACCGCTTCCCGCAGCTCGGCGAGGCCTGGCGCACCCACGGCCCGGCGGGCCACCACCCCGCCGTCGCCGACGCCCTGCGCACGCTGGCCGACCGGGGCCGACTCGCCGTCCCGGACCTGGAGGCGGCGGTGGTCCAGCTGTACGCGCTGCTGGTCTTCCCGCACATGGTGTTCGGCCAGTACGGCGCCGACCTCGACGAGGACCTGACCGAACGGCTCCTCGCGAGCGGTGTCGACATGTTCCTGACGTACTACGGCACCTGACCGCGCTCCCGACGGCGCTCTCGCCCGTACGGCGTACGCCGTAAGCCGCCCCCGCCGTGCGGCCGCCACGCCCGGGCGCGATCATCGGGCCATGACGACCACCATCCGCCTCGCCCAGCAGCCGGAGGCCGACGCCCTGCTGGCCCGCAGCCCCCTCGCCGCACTCGTCGGGATGCTGCTCGACCAGCAGGTGCCCATGGAGTGGGCGTTCTCCGGCCCGTACACGATCGCCCAACGGCTGGGCGCCGACGACCTCGACGCGCACGAGATCGCCGCGTACGACCCGGAGGAGTTCGTCGCGCTGCTGTCCGCCAAGCCGGCCGTGCACCGCTACCCCGGCTCGATGGCCAAGCGCGTGCAGCAACTGTGCCAGTACCTGGTGGAGGAGTACGGCGGTGACGCGAGCGCCGTCTGGTCGGACGCCGCCACCGGCCGGGAGCTGCTCGACCGGCTCCTCGCGCTGCCCGGGTTCGGCAAGCAGAAGGCGCAGATCTTCCTGGCGCTGCTCGGCAAGCAGTACGGCGTACGGCCCGAGGGGTGGCGGGAGGCGGCGGGGGCGTACGGCGACGAGGGCTCGTACCGTTCGGCGGCCGACATCACCGGGCCGGAGTCGCTCGCCAAGGTCCGCGCGTACAAGCAGGAGGCGAAGCGCGCGGCCAAGACCGCCAAGAGTGCCAAGACCGCCGAATCCGCCGAATCCGCCGAGTCCGCCAAACCCGGCACGGCCGCCGGAAGTTCAGAGGCGGAGTGACATGTTCCGCAGCGAATCGTACGGAATAACCCGTGAGTTCTGGCACATCTGTTCACAGACGGGGCGGAGATCGCTAGCTTCCCTTCAACCTCGTTCCCACCGGGAAGGACCTCTGTGAAGGCAACCCATCGCAGAGCCGTGGCCACCCTGGCCGCAGCCGCACTCGCGACCCCGCTCCTGCTGGCCTCCGCCTCCCCCGCTTCCGCCGGCCGCCTCACGCCCGACGCGGGCGCCGGCGCGGCCAAGGACGCCGCCAAGCTCTCCAAGAAGCTGGTCCGGGAGGCGTCCGCCAAGGACGCCTACAAGCACCTGGAGATGTTCCAGCGCATAGCCGACTCGGCCGGGGGCCACCGCGCCGCCGGCTCGCTCGGGCACGACGCCTCGGCGGCGTACGTGTACCAGCAGCTGAAGAAGGCCGGATACCAGGTCGAGTACCAGAAGTTCGACTTCGTCTACACCGAGACCCAGGCCGAGAAGCTCGCGGTCGTCTCGCCCTCGCCCCGCGCCATCGACATCAAGGCGATGACGTACACCGCGTCCACGCCCGTCGGCGGCGTCAAGGCGGCCGTGGCCGCCGTCCCGGCCCCGGCGACCGACACGACGCCCGGGTGTGAGGCCACCGACTACGCGACCGGCGCCTTCACCGGAAAGATCGCCCTGATCAAGCGCGGCGGCTGCACCTTCGCCGACAAGCAGACCCAGGCCGCCGCCGCGGGCGCGATCGGCGCGATCATCTACAACAACACCGAGGGCGCCATGTCCGGCACCCTCGGCGACCCGGCCGTCGGCAAGATCCCGACCGGCGGCATCACCAAGGCGGACGGCGAGAAGCTCGCCGCCGACGCCGCGGCCGGGACGGTGGAGGTGAACTTCGAGATCCGCCAGCTCCGCGAGACGCGCTCCACCAACAACGTCATCGCCGAGACGCAGCGCGGCAACGCCGCCAACACCGTGATGCTCGGCGCCCACCTGGACTCCGTGACCGCCGGCCCCGGCATCAACGACAACGGCTCCGGCTCCGCCGGCCTGCTCGACGTCGCCCTGAAGTTCGCCAAGTCCAAGGAGAAGGACCGCACCACCAACAAGGTGCGCTTCGCCTGGTGGTCGGCCGAGGAGAACGGCCTGCTCGGCTCCGAGCACTACGTCGAGCAGCTCAGCGAGCTCGACCGCAAGGAGATCAGGCTCTACCTGAACTTCGACATGATCGCCTCGCCGAACTACGGCCTGTTCGTGTACGACGGCGACAACTCCGACGCCGTCGGCGCGCCCGCCGGCCCGACCGGCTCGGCGCAGATCGAGCGCGACATCACCACCTTCATGGACGCGCGCGGCCTGCCGCACGAGGGCACCGACTTCACCGGCCGCTCCGACTACGGCCCGTTCATCGCGGTCGGCATCCCCTCCGGCGGTACGTTCACGGGCGCCGAGGGCACCAAGACCGCCAAGCAGGCCGAGAAGTTCGGCGGCACGGCGGGGGTCGCGTACGACGCCTGCTACCACGCCGCGTGCGACGACATCGACAACATCAGCATGGCGGCGTTCGACGCGAACATCGACGTCATCGCCCACAGCGTGGGCACGTACGCCCACGACCTCAGCTCGCTGCGCAAGCCGGTCGAGTCCGTCCCGACCGACGGCGACGCGGGCAGCGGCGGCGGTCTGCACGAGGACCACGACCACGAGGTGACGGAGTAACCTCCATCGGATCCATCGGATCCAGCCGACGAGCCCCCGCGTGCGCGGGGGCTCGTTTTTCCGGCACCCGTTTTCCGGCACTCGTTTTTCCGGCACCCGTTTTTTGGGCACCACATCGGCCCCACGTGGCTGCGCCCGGCACCGCTCGCCCGGTAGGCTTTCCGTGTGATCTTCAAGCGCATCGGTAACGGGCGGCCGTACCCCGACCACGGCCGGGAATCCACCCGCGCGTGGGCGGACGTCGCGCCGCGCCCGGTCCGCCTCGACCAGCTCGTGACCACCAAGGGCCAGCTGGACCTGGAGACGCTCCTCGCCGAGGACTCGACGTTCTACGGCGACCTCTTCGCGCACGTCGTGAAGTGGCAGGGCGACCTCTACCTCGAGGACGGACTGCACCGCGCCGTACGCGCGGCCCTCCAGCAGCGGCAGGTCCTGCACGCGCGCGTGCTGGAGCTGGACTGAGCCTTCCGCCCCCGAACGGCCGCGGCGCCCTCAGCCTTTCGGGGGCAATCACACCCATCCGGCCGCATCGGTTGATCGTTTAGTAGGCATAGTCACCGGGCCGCATTACGCTGCGCCCATGAGCATGCTCACTCCCCCGGGTATGGGCGGAAAGTACCGCATCACGGGTAACGCCTACCCGCGCATGCGCCGCCCCCGTCGCCGCCGCCGGATCGTGCTCGCGGCGGTCGCCGCGGTGGTCACCCTCGGCCTGGCCGGCTGGGGGACGCTCCAGCTCATCGAGGTCTTCGGTGGTGGTGGCTCCGGCCCCGGCGGCACGAAGCGCACCACGGCCGCCGGCGCCGCCTGCAAGCCGCGCAAGAGCCCCGCCGCGGTGGTGCGAGTCCCGCTCCAGCCGGCCCAGATCACGGTGAACGTCTACAACGCGACCCCGCGTGCGGGCCTCGCCAAGACGACCGCGGACGAGCTGAAGAAGCGGGGCTTCGCCATCGGCAAGGTGGGCAACGCGCCGGCGGCGTACGACAAGAAGGTGCCGGGCGCGGGCCTCCTGCTGGGCGCCGCGGACGCCACCAAGGGCGCCTTCCCGGTCCTCGGTACGCAGCTGAAGGGCGCGGTGCTGAGGACGGACGCCCGCCAGACGGCGGACGTCGACCTCATCATCGGCACGGCGTTCACGGCGCTGACGCCCCCGCAGGACGCCACGGCCGCGCTCACCGCCCTGTCCCGCCCCGCCCCGGCGCCCTCCGGATGCCCGGCGTAGGAACTGCCCGGCGTAGGACCGGCGGACGTCAGTCGGCGGTGCCGTACATGCGGTCCCCGGCGTCGCCGAGGCCCGGCACGATGTAGCCGTGCTCGTTGAGCCGCTCGTCGACCGAGGCGGTGACGACGGTGACCGGCGTGCCCGCCAGCTCGCGCTCCATCACCTCGACGCCCTCCGGCGCCGCCAGCAGCACGACCGCCGTCACATCGTCGGCGCCGCGCTTGATCAGCTCCCGGATCGCGGCGACCAGCGTGCCGCCGGTGGCCAGCATCGGGTCGAGGACGTACACCTGGCGGCCGGAGAGGTCCTCCGGCATCCGGGTGGCGTACGTCGACGCCTCCAGCGTCTCCTCGTTGCGGATCATGCCGAGGAAGCCGACCTCGGCGGTGGGCAGCAGCCGCACCATGCCGTCGAGCATGCCCAGACCGGCCCGGAGGATCGGCACGACCAGCGGCTTGGGGCTCGACAGCTTGACGCCGGTCGTCCGGGTCACGGGGGTCTCGATGTCGACCTGCTCCGTGCGCACGTCCCGGGTGGCCTCGTACGCGAGCAGGGTGACCAGCTCGTCGGCGAGCCGCCGGAAGGTCGGGGAGTCGGTGCGCTTGTCGCGCAGCGTGGTGAGTTTGTGCGCCACCAGCGGGTGGTCGACGACGTGGATCCGCATGGACTCCACAGTAGCCCGCACTGGCATCAACCCCGTCCGTGGAGGGAAGGTGGGGAGGTCAGGACGTCAGACACCTGGGGGTGGTGGTCGCGATGCCGGACCCGGAAGAGCCGGAAGGACCGGAACAGCCCGACGCCCCGGACGGACGCGTGGACGGACGCGCGGGCCGACACCCGGACGGACGCGAGAGCAAGGGCGAGACCGACGCCGAGCGACGCCGCCGCCGCGCCCAGTTCCTCCGCGAACTGCACGAGGCCAAGGCCCTGCGCGACCGCGTCCAGCCGCGCCGCGCCAGGGCCGCCAGGATGCGCCAGGCGATGCGGATGCGGACCTTCCGCTGGTGATGCCCGGTGATGCCTGGTGACACGGACCGGCGATCGGGCTCAGACTGGTGCACGACGCAAGAGCGGAACACCTCTCCTGAAGCCCTCGCATCTGCCACGATGCCGAGTGGGCGGGGCATTCTGGAGCGTGCCGCCCGATCGTCACACCTCTGATCAGTGGGAGAGTCACGGTGTACTTCGCCGCACTGCTCGCGCGCACCGAAGACGGGTGGGAAGCGAGCGACACAGAGCTCGACGATGTGGAGACCTTGTCGGATCTGACCGAGCTTGCCCGCGAGGCCTCGGTGGACGACGACACAGTGCTCGTCTTCATCGAGCAGGAGGACGCATGGTTCGGCATCGTCCGCGTGGAGGGTGAGGACGACCCTCGCATCTTCATCTCGGACGGCGCGGCCGCCGCCCGCTCCTCGTACGGGGAGATCCTCACCAAGGAACTGCTCGGCGACGACCTGGACGACGACACCCCCGACCTGGACGCGCTGGACCTCGACGGCACCGAGGACGGCGAACCGGCCGAGGACGAGGACGAGGAGGAAACGGAGCCCGCGGGCGAGACCGTGCCGGCCGAGCCGCTCGGCGACCTGCTGATCCTGGACGATCTGGGCATGTCCGAGAAGGAGCTGCTGAAGCTCGACACCGACGCGCTGTCCGAGATCGCGGACGCGCTCGGCGCCGCGGAGGTCCTGGAGGCGGTCCGCTAGTGCGGCACCCGCACCACCCCGCGGAGCCCGCGAACCCCGCGACGACCATGACCGCCCTTCCCGACCCCGACCCCGACCCCGGCTTCGACCCCGGCCCCGATCCCGTACGGGATCCCTGGCGCAGCGCGATGCGCCGGGCGCTGGAGGAGGCCGAGCGCGCCGCGCTGGCCGGCGATGTGCCGGTCGGCGCGGTCGTGCTGTCCCCGGACGGCACGGAGCTCGCCGCAGGGCACAACGAGCGCGAGCTGACCGGCGATCCGACGGCGCACGCCGAAGTGGTGGCGCTGCGCCGGGCCGCCGAGCGGGTCGGAGAGTGGCGGCTGCCCGGGTGCACGCTCGTCGTCACGCTGGAGCCGTGCGTGATGTGCGCCGGCGCGCTGGTGCAGTCGCGCGTGGAGCGGGTGGTGTTCGGGGCGCTGGACGAGAAGGCCGGCGCGGTCGGCTCACTCTGGGACCTCGTACGCGACCGACGGCTCAACCACCGGCCCGAAGTGGTCCACGGGGTGCTGGCGGACGAGTGCTCGGAGCTGCTGACGCGCTTCTTCCGCGATCGCTGACGGGTCGCTGGCGGATCGCCGGCGGATCGCCGGCGGATCGCTGACGACGATCGCGACTATCGATTTCAGCGAACCGGCACCCTTGGGCTAAGCTCTCTCTCGGTAGCGTGTCCGAGCGGCCGAAGGAGCTCGCCTCGAAAGCGAGTGTGGCGCAAGTCACCGAGGGTTCAAATCCCTCCGCTACCGCTCTCTTGTGAAGGGCCCCGTGCGCAGGACGCGCCGGGGCCCTTCGCCATGCGCTCGGTTAGACTCACGCGACCACTGGGGCGATCACCTGAGGTCATCTGAAACGATCACAGAGGAAGACGGGGGAGACCGGGCCGATGGCGCAAGCGAAGAAGGTTACGCTCTACATCCTCGTCGTCTTCGTGCTGTACTCGATCATCAACTCCCCCCAGCGCTCGGGCGAACTCGTGAAGGTAGGGTTCGAAGGCATTTCGAGCGCCGCCCAAGGTGTCGGCGACTTCATGACCGAGCTCATCAAGTAGGAGTCCGCTGTGATCCGCCACCTGGTCCTCTTCAAGCTCAACGACGGCGTGCAGCGCGACGAGCCGCGCGTGGTCGAGGCCGTGAAGGCGTTCGAGGAGCTCGGCGGCCTCATCCCCGAGCTGAAGTTCTGGGAGTGCGCCTGGAACATCACCGACCGGCCGATCGCGTACGACTACGCCATCAACTCGGCGGTCGAGGACACGGACGCACTGAAGCGGTACATCGAGCACCCGGCCCACCAGGCGGCCGCCGGCCAGTGGCGCGAGTTCGCCACCTGGGTGATCGCCGACTACGAGTTCTGAGCCCGCCTCAGCCCCGGATCCCCGCATCCCCTGATCCACCGAGCCCCGTACCGGTCACTTCCGGTGCGGGGCTTGCCGTATGCCCCCGCCCGCGCGCTCAACACGGCGTTAGCGGGTGCTTGCACACAGTGGACATGTCTTGTGATGCTATGACCGCTTTTGACGGATCAGTTGACCGTACTTGATCGCGAAGGGGTGGCGTGAACGTGCCGGCCAGTACGACGCCTCACCAGGTGCCGCCCCAGAACGAGTCCGAGCCCCGCCCCCGGCCGTCGGGGCGGGCCGCCGACACCCGTGCGCTCACCCAGGTGCTCTTCGCCCAGCTGAAGGAGCTCCAGCCCGGCACACCGGAGCACAACCGGGTCCGCGGGGCGCTCATCGAGGCGAACCTCCCCCTGGTGCGCTACGCCGCCGCCCGCTTCCGGTCCCGCAACGAGCCCATGGAGGACGTCGTCCAGGTCGGCACGATCGGACTGATCAACGCGATCGACCGCTTCGACCCGGACCGGGGCGTGCAGTTCCCGACCTTCGCGATGCCCACCGTCGTCGGCGAGATCAAGCGGTACTTCCGCGACAACGTACGCACCGTCCACGTCCCGCGCCGACTGCACGAGCTGTGGGTGCAGGTGAACGGCGCGACCGAGGACCTGACGACCGCTCACGGACGCTCGCCGACGACCGCCGAGATCGCCGAGCGGCTGAAGATCTCCGAGGAGGAGGTCCTCTCCTGCATCGAGGCCGGGCGCTCGTACCACGCCACCTCGCTGGAGGCCGCCCAGGAGGGCGACGGGCTGCCGGGGCTGCTGGACCGGCTCGGGTACGAGGACCCCGCGCTGGCGGGCGTCGAGCACCGCGATCTCGTACGCCATCTGCTCGTACAACTGCCCGAGCGCGAGCAGCGGATCCTGATGCTCCGGTACTACAGCAACCTGACGCAGTCCCAGATCAGCCAGGAGCTCGGCGTCTCGCAGATGCACGTGTCAAGGCTCCTCGCACGGAGCTTCGCCCGATTGAGATCCGCAAACAGGATCGAGGCGTAGCTGAAACGGGTAGACCCTTTCAGCCCCACTTCAGGCGGCGGAAAAGCCGCACACCCCCTGTTTCCTGCGCAGATTTGCCCCCATCTTGTCGACAAGTCACTACAGCGTGTTGCCGACATGTGACATTCTGCTGGAACCGCGTTTGCCGCAGTCTCGGCTCCGGTATTCAGGTGGAGGCTGCGTTCCTCCGATGGTCGCGGCCCACGCGACCGTCCGCGACCTCAAGGGGGTGGCATGTCCGCAGAACAGGGCAGCTCGAAGGTGCTCACGCTCACGCCCGTGCCGGAGCTCATGTCCGTGCCCGAGCTCGCGTCGGTGCCCGCACAGGTCGGGATCGCCGAGATCGCCGAGATCACCGGCATCCCGGACGCTCCGGACGCCCCGCAGCCGGTCGCGGAGGTCGCCGACGCCGCCGAGGTCGCGGAGCTCGCCGCCGTCTCGCACGCCACGAGCGCGCCGGAGGCCATCGACACCCGCACGCTGTCCCGCTCCCTGTTCCAGCGGCTCGCCGTCCTCGGTCAGGACAGCCCCGAGCGCACGTACGTCCGCGACACGCTCATCGAGCTGAACCTGCCGCTCGTGCGCTACGCCGCCGCCCGCTTCCGCAGCCGCAACGAGCCGATGGAGGACATCGTCCAGGTCGGCACGATCGGCCTGATCAAGGCGATCGACCGGTTCGACTGCGAACGCGGCGTGGAGTTCCCGACGTTCGCGATGCCGACCGTCGTCGGCGAGATCAAGCGCTTCTTCCGCGACACCTCGTGGTCCGTGCGCGTACCGCGCCGGCTCCAGGAGCTGCGCCTGGCGCTAACGAAGGCGAGCGACGAGCTGGCGCAGAAGCTCGACCGCTCCCCGACCGTCCCCGAACTGGCCGCCGTGCTCGGCGTATCGGAGGAGGACGTGGTCGACGGCCTCGCGGTCGGCAACGCCTACACGGCCTCCTCGCTGGACTCCCCGTCCCCGGAGGACGACGGCGGCGAGGGCTCCCTCGCGGACCGCCTCGGGTACGAGGACACCGCCCTGGAGGGCGTCGAGTACCGGGAGTCGCTCAAGCCGCTCCTCGCCAAACTCCCGCCCCGCGAGCGGCAGATCATCATGCTGCGGTTCTTCGCCAACATGACGCAGTCGCAGATCGGCGAGGAGGTCGGCATCTCGCAGATGCACGTCTCGCGGCTGCTGACGCGCACGCTGGCGCAGCTGCGCGAGGGCCTCATCTCCGACTGAGCAAACCCGCCCGACGACGAAGGGGGCTCACCGGCGCCGAGCGCACCGGTGAGCCCCCTTCTCCATGCGTAGGGGTACGCGGATCAGGCCAGCGCCAGCCAGGCCACCGCCGCGACGACCACCACGACCGCCACGACGCCGGCGATCAGGCCGACCCGGGGGCCGGACGAGGTCGCCGCCGCCGCCGGCTGCTGCCGCTGCGGCGTGCCCTCGTCGACGAAGGCGCGGAACATCTGGGTGGAGCCCGCCGGGTCGTAATTGCCCTCGGGGCTGCCCTGCGGGGCGTGGGGGTTGTGTGCCATGGGGCAGGACCCTAGCGAACCGGAGCCCGCCGCCCAACCTCCGCCCGGCCAACGCCCCACCTCCGCCCGGCGTCCGTGCCGGAGCCGCTCGCCTTTGCCAGGACTTTAGGCGCCTTCGCCCCTTTTTAGTTTGCCTGTAGCAACCAACCTTGTTTATGGTTGCTCTAAGCAACAAGATGTTCGGGGGTGCCTGCCCATGGCCGAGTGGAGTCAGTACGAGGAACTGGCCCGGCAACTGAGCGCCATCGGCGCGGTCAAGCGCGGACTCTCGCGGCTTCTGCCCGCCGAGTGCCCCGCCGGCTCCGCCGCCGTCCTGGCGCTGCTCGACCGGTACGGAGAGATGCGGATGAGCCGCTTGGCCGAGCTGCTCGCCGTCGACATGTCGGTGACCAGCCGCCATGTGGCCCACGTCGCCGACCGCGGCTGGATCGAGCGGCTGCCCGACCCGGGCGACCGGCGCTCCCGCATCCTGCGGCTGACGGGCCCGGGCAAGGAGCTGCTCGACGACCTCGGCCGACGGTCGGCGGACCTGTTCGCCCACCACCTCAAGGACTGGTCCGACGACGAGGTCGGACAGCTCAACGCGATGCTGGCCCGCCTCCGGAGCTCCTTCGGAGACTGCCGGCCCCACGCCACTCGTACACAAGCGTAAGGAAGTTCATGGCTACGACCACACCACCCGGTGTGCGGGGCGGCCACCACGCCAAGACCCGAGACGGTGGCGGCGACGGCACGCCCATGACGCACCGGCAGATCATGGAGGCGCTGTCCGGGCTGCTGCTCGGCATGTTCGTCGCCATCCTGTCCTCGACGATCGTCTCCAACGCCCTGCCGGAGATCATCTCCGACCTCGGCGGCGGCCAGAGCGCGTACACCTGGGTCGTCACGGCGGCCCTGCTGTCGATGACCGCCACCACACCGCTCTGGGGCAAGCTCTCCGACCTCTTCTCCAAGAAGCTGCTGGTGCAGCTCGCCCTCGTCATCTACGTGGCGGGCTCGGTCGTGGCCGGTCTGTCCCAGAACACCGGCATGCTCATCGCCTGCCGCGTCGTCCAGGGCATCGGCGTCGGCGGTCTGACCGCCCTCGCCCAGATCATCATGGCCGCGATGATCTCCCCGCGGGAGCGCGGCCGTTACAGCGGCTACCTCGGCGCCACCTTCGCCGTCGCGACCGTCGGCGGCCCGCTGCTCGGCGGCGTGATCACCGACACCGACTGGCTCGGCTGGCGCTGGTGCTTCTACGTCGGCGTGCCCTTCGCCGTCATCGCGCTCATCGTGCTCCAGAAGACGCTGAAGCTGCCCGTGGTGAAGCGGCAGGTCAAGGTCGACTGGGCGGGCGCCCTCTTCATCAGCGCGGCGGTCTCGCTGCTGCTGGTCTGGGTCACCTTCGCCGGTGACAAGTACGACTGGCTGTCGTGGCAGACGTACGTCATGGTCGTCGGCTCGGTCGTCCTCGGCGCGGTCTTCCTCTTCGTCGAGTCCCGCGCGAGCGAGCCGATCATCCCGCTGCGGCTGTTCCGCAACCGCACCATCGCGCTCGCCTCGCTCGCCTCGCTCTTCGTCGGCGTCGCGATGTTCGCGGGCACGGTCTTCTTCAGCCAGTACTTCCAGCTGGCGCGCGACAAGTCGCCGACGATGTCCGGCGTCATGACCATCCCGATGATCGCCGGCCTGTTCGTGTCGTCGACCGTCTCGGGCTGGATCATCACGCGGACCGGACGCTGGAAGGCGTGGCTGGTCAGCGGCGGTGTGCTGGTGACGGCGGGCCTCGGCCTGCTGGGCACCATCCGGTACGACACCGAGTACTGGCACATCGGGGTCTTCATGGCCGTCCTGGGCCTCGGCATCGGCATGATGATGCAGAACCTGGTCCTGTGCACCCAGAACCAGGTCGCCCCGGCGGACCTCGGCTCCGCGTCGTCCATGGTCACCTTCTTCCGCTCGCTGGGCGGTGCGGTCGGCGTCTCCGCGCTGGGCGCGGTCATGGCCAACCGGGTCACCCACTACGTCGAGGACGGCCTCGCCGACCTCGGCCCCAAGGCCGCGGCCCTCGGCCACGGCGGCACGGGCGGCGGCGGCATCCCGGACCTGGACGCGCTGCCCGCCCCCATCCGCACGGTCATGGAGAGCGCGTACGGACACGGCGTCGGCGACGTCTTCCTCTACGCGGCGCCCTTCGCGCTCATCGCGTTCCTCGTGACCCTGTTCATCAAGGAGGTCGCCCTGAAGAGCAACGCGACGCCGGCGCCCGAGCCGGCCGCTGCGACCGCCGCCGCGGCTCCGGCGCCCGAGGCCGCCGCTTCCCCGGCGGCCGCCGCCCCGGCCGCGGCCACCACCGGCGGGACCCCCGTCACCGGCACCGTCCGCACCGCCGACGGCACGGCCGTCGCCCGCGCCGCCGTCACCCTCATCTCCCTCGGGGGCCGGCAGCTGGGCCGCTCGGTCGCCCACGCCGACGGCACGTACGCCCTCGAGGCGCCGGGTTCCGGCTCGTACGTCCTGATCGCCTCCGCCGACGGCTACCAGCCGCAGGCGTCCACGGTCGTCGTCGGCGAGGAGCCGCTGGCCCACGACATCCTGCTCTCCGGTACGAGCGGCCTCGCCGGCGCGGTCCGGGCCGCCGAGGGCGGGGAGCCCGTCGAGGGCGCGATGGTCATCGTCACCGACGTACGCGGCGACGTCCTCGCCTCCGGTACGTCGGCGCAGGACGGCTCCTTCGCCTTCGGCGAGCTGGTGCCCGGCACGGTGACCGTGGCGGTGAACGCCGACGGCTACCGGCCGCTCGCCCTGCCGGCCGAGATCGGCGGCCAGGGCGTGACCCGCGTCGAGGCGCTGCTGGAGGCGGGCGCCCGGCTCCAGGGCACCGTACGGGCCGGGGCGGACCGCCGCCCGCTGGCCGACGCGCGCGTGACGCTCGTCGACGCGGCCGGCAACGTCGTCGCCACGGCCACGACCGGCGAGGACGGCGCGTACGGCTTCGCCGACCTGAACGCGGGCGAGTACACGCTCATCGCGACCGGCTACCCGCCGGTGGCCGGCGCCCTCACCGTGACCGGCCGCGGCCTCGACGGCCACGACATAGAGCTCGCCCACCCCGGCGAGTGACCCACAGCTCGGGTGGATCGAGCGGAGACACCCGATGAAGGGGGCGGCAGGCAGGGGACGGCCTGCCGCCCCGCTTTTCGTACGAGGAGAGAAACCGCATGCCACTGCACGCACACGTACGCACCCGCGACGGCTGGCCGGTCCAGCACGCGGTGGTGACCGTGACCGACATGACGGGCGCCCAGGTGCTGCGGGCCGACGCCGACCCGGACGGAGCCGTCGTCTCCGAGGCGCCGCTCGCGCCGGGCCCGTACACCGTGGTCGTCACGGCGCTCGGCTATGCCCCGGCCGCGCGCACCGCGCTGGTCGCCGGGCACGGCCGGGCCGAGCTCGGCACGGTGGTCCTGGCCCGCGCGGGCGGCGTGGAGCTGCCGCCGCCGGGTGCCTGGACCCTGGACCCGGCGCATTCGTCGGTCGGCGCGGTGGCGCAGCACCTGGGCATCTCCAGCGTGCACGGCCGCTTCACCGACTTCGGCGGCCGTGTCGAGATCGCACCGGACCTGGCGGCGTCGCGCGTGGACGCGGTGATCTCGGCGGCCTCCATCGACACGGGCAACGGCCTGCGCGACAAGCACCTGAAGTCGCCCGACTTCCTGGACGTGGAGACGTACCCGGAGATCACCTACCGCAGCCACGGCCTGACCCCGGCGGGCCCGGACCGCTGGACCGTCCACGGCTCCCTCACCCTGCGCGGCATCGCCCGTGAGGTGGACCTGTCGCTGACGTACCTGGGCACGGGCCCGGACCCGTGGGGCGGCACGCGCGCGGCCTTCCACGCGACGGCGGAGCTGCGGCGCGAGGACTTCGCGATGAACTACAACCAGGTGGTGCAGGCGGGCATCGCGGCGATCGGCACGACGGTGCGGGTGGAGCTCGACATCCAGGCGGTACGCGGCGAGCAGTTGCCCCAGGCCTAGCCAGGGCTGGGGCTAGGCCTGGGTGCCGGGCGTGGCGGTCATCGCCTCGATGCCGGCGATCAGGAGCTTGAGCGCGAAGTCGAAGTCGCGCTCGCGCATCTCGTCGACGGTGTCGCCGCCACGGGCCTCCATCAGCTCGGTGGCCGTCCGGAAGTCCTCCTCCAGGCCGGGCTGTTCCTGGATCGCGGCCAGCGCCTCGCGGTAGTACTCGTCCTGGCTCATGCCCGCGCTCGCGCACCGCTGCATGAACTGGCCCTCGACCGTGCCGAATCCGTACACGAACTGGAAGACCGCCTGCGTCGCGCCCGTCTGGGCGTACGGGGGCAGGCCGGTGCTGCCGATGAGGCGCTGGACGCGGAGGGCGAAGGCGGTCGAGTGCGGGCCGATGTTGAGGAACCGGCCGACCAGCGGCGACACCCAGGGGTGGCGGACCAGCAGGGCGCGGTAGCCGGCGGCGAGAGCGCGCAGCTCGCCGCGCCAGTCCTCGCCGCCGGCCGGGTCGGGGAGCTCCAGCTCGCCGAAGACCGCGTCGATCGCGAGCTCCAGCAGGTCGTCCTTGGTGTCGACGTACCAGTAGACCGACATCGCCGTGACGTTCAACTCCGCCGCGAGCCGCCGCATGGAGAACTTCGCGAGGC
This sequence comes from Streptomyces sp. NPDC093546, assembly GCF_044765045.1. Classification (NCBI taxonomy): domain Bacteria; kingdom Bacillati; phylum Actinomycetota; class Actinomycetes; order Kitasatosporales; family Streptomycetaceae; genus Streptomyces; species Streptomyces sp. NPDC093546. Next base: position 101,008 of record NZ_JBIWJG010000002.1, read on the forward strand.
CCTCGGCGTCCAGCAGCCGGACCGCCGCGGCCGTGATGCGGTCCCGGTCGAGCCCGGAGGGCTGCTCGGCCTCGGTCTTGCGGGCCGCCTTGCGCCCGGCCGCCCGCGCGGTCCTGCCGCCCTCCAGCCACACGCTCGCACGGGCCGGGTGCTTCGCGCGGTCGGCTGCCGACACCATGGGCGTTCTCCTCCTCGGTTTCCGGGCCCTTGATGCTATGCCCGGTCCCGTTCGGCCCGGTGCAGCAGCACCGCCGCCAGCAGGCCGCCCGCCAGCACCGCGGCCGCGCCCACCAGCTGGCTTGTCTCGAGGCTGGCGGCGAACGCGTCCGCGATGCGCGCCCGGTCAGCCGGTCCGTCGGCCGCCGCGAGCGCCGCCGGGAGCGAGACGGCCGTGACGCCCGTGACGCCCGCCACGGCGACCGCCGACGTGAACCGCGCGTTGAGGACGGCCCCGAGGACCGCGACGCCGAGCCCGTTGCCGAACTCGCCGAGGGTGCCGTTGATGCCGGCGCCCACGCCCGCCTTCTCGGGCGGTATCGCGCTCATGATGGCGTTGGCCATGGCAGGCATCGAGACCGCGACGCCCGCGCCCATGACCACGAGCCCGAGCAGCATGCCACCGTACCCGTGTGCCCCGCCCAGGACGGCGATCGCGGCGAGCCCGGCCGCGACCATGGCCATGCCGAGCGCGATGGTCACCGGCGTACCGAGCTTCGACAGCAGCCGGGCGCCGACGCCGGTCAGGTTGAGGACGACGATGGTCAGCGCGAGCGGCGCGGTCCGCAGGCCCGCGTCGAGCGGCCCGTACCCGAGGACGAACTGCAGGTGCTGCGTCAGCAGGAAGAGTGAGCCGGTCATGCCGAAGGCGACGAGGATCGCGCCCGCGATGGCGCCGACGAAGCGCTGGTTGCGGAAGAAGTGCATGTCGAGCATGGGGTGCGGGGTGCGCAGCTCCCACACCGCGAAGACGCCCAGGACGACCGCACCGAGCCCGGCGGCGGCCAGGACGCGGCCGGAGGCCCAGCCGTGCTCGGGCCCGGCGATGATCGCGTACACGATCGCGGTCATGCCGATGGTGGACAGCACGGCGCCGAGCACATCGGGCCGGTCGCCCTGCTTGTGCTTCGACTCCGGTACGAGCGCGGCGACGGCGGCGAGCCCGAGGACCGCGACCGGGATGTTCACGAGGAAGATCGCGCCCCACCAGAAGTGGTCGAGCATGAACCCGCCGATCAGCGGCCCGGCGGCGAAGCCGAGCGAACTGACCGTCGACCACAGGGCGATGGCCTTGACCCGCTCGCCCTCGTCGAAGATCTGCACGACGACGGCGAGGGTCGTGGTCATCAGCAGCGCTCCGCCGACGCCCATGCCCGCGCGGGCGGCGATCAGCTGGGCGGACGACTGCGCGAGCCCGGCGGCGAGCGAGCCGACGCCGAAGAGGGCGAGGCCGATGAGGAGCATCTTCTTGCGGCCGTAGCGGTCGGCGGCGTTGCCGGCGGTGAGGAGCAGGCCGGACTGGACGAGGGAGTACGCGTTGATCATCCACTGCACGTCGGAGGTCGAGGCGTCGAGCTCGGCGGTGAGGGAGGGGATCGCGACGTTGAGGACGGTGTTGTCGAGCAGCACGGTGAGCTGGGCGAGGCAGATGACGCCGAGGATCAGCCAGCGCTGCGGGTGGCCGCCGCCGACGGGCGGCGCGGTGGAGGAGTGATCGGCGCTTGTCGCCGTCATCGCGGGTACTCCTTGTACGGTGTATGGGAGTGGCTTCCGGTGCACCGTACAAGCCGCTCCTATACGGCGTACAACGATTTACGCCCGCGGACACGCCCCCGTGCCCACCCCCAGGTCGGCCGCCGGGTCGGCCGCCGGCTTGATGAGGTATCCCGCCCCCCGCCGGGTGTGGATCATCGGCGGGCGCCCGGCGTCGATCTTCTTGCGCAGGTAGGAGATGTAGAGCTCCACGACGTTGGCGTGTCCGCGGAAGTCGTAGCTCCAGACCTGGTCGAGGATCTGCGCCTTGCCCAGCACGCGCCGCGGATTGCGCATCAGGTAGCGCAGCAGCTCCAACTCGGTGCCGGTCAGGTGGATGGCCTGACCGCCGCGTGACACCTCGCGGCTGTCCTCGTCCAGGACCAGGTCCCCGACGACGAGGACCCTGAGTCCGGTCTCGGTAGGCATGAGTCCACGATCGCGACCGCGCCTGAGAGGAACCTTGCCCGTCCCTGTGATTTCCCTGAGAAAGGACCTGAGCGGTACGCCCTTTAGAACAGCCCGCCCTGCTCCCCCCGCGGCATCCACACGACGGGCATCGTCACATCGTCCTCGGCACCGCCCGGCACGAGGTCCCACCCACTGGTCAGCCGGGTGTCGAGCACCACGCGGCGCCCGTCCCCCGTCAGGAGGTGCAGGTCCGGCCCCGCGACGGCCACGACGGCCCCGCGCACGCTCCCTCCGGCGACGAACTCGCTGACGACGCCGTCCACGGCGTCCACCCGTTCCAGGCCGAACACCTCCGCGTGGTCGACGACCCGCGGCTCGGCCGCCCGTTCCAGCGTCTCGCCCCAGCCGGGCACCTCCGCGGCACGCCGGTACAGCGCCACCACCTCCGCCGCCCGCTCGGACGCGTCCGGCAGCCGTACGCGCGCGGCGCGCTTGGCGGCGTACGGGATCCGGTCGGGCACCCCCAGCGCCGTACCGAGCACCTCCTCGGTCCGCCGCGCCGCCATCAACGGCCCGCGCCCGAGCCAGGTGTACGCCACGGCCCCCTGCTCCAGCAGCCGCGCGTCGCCCCGCTCCTCCGCGGTGATGCCGACCTTGACCATGCCGGGCCCGAACCACGCGAGGTACACGCGGTACGTCCTCGGGTCCTCCACCGCGGTGTCCGCCGCCACGGAGTGCGCCCGGTCCAGGCGCGCGCACTCGGCGCAGCGGCCCCCGGTACTGCGCCCGGCCACGACGGCCCCCACGACACACGGCCGCCCGCGCGCCCCCACGCACCGCCGCTCCCCGACGGCCCGGAAACCGATCTCGCGCCCGTACGACAGCGGACTGACCCGCCCCCGCTCCCACACGAGCACGGGCCGGCGCTCCTGCCACCGCAGCCCGACGGCCCTGGTCACCCCCGGTACCGCAGGCGCGGCGCCGACCCGGTGTCGTGCAGGTCCCGCAGCACGGGGCGCGCCTCCCGCGCCTCGCGCAGCACCTCCGGATCGAGGTCCGCCGCGACGATCTCCCGCTTCTCGGGCCCGGCCTCGGCCACCAGCCGCCCGTCGGGCCCCCACACTCCGCTGCCGCCGCAGGTGTGCCAGCCGCCCGTCACTCCCACGTGGTTGGCGAGCACCGTGTACATGGTGTTGTCGAACGCCCTGGCCGGGAACCACATGCGCGACTCGTGGTACCCGTTCCCCACCCCGAACAGCGCCCCGACGACGTACGCGTGACATCCGTCGAGCGCGGCGGCCCTGGCGTGTTCCGGGAACCCGGAGTCGTAACAGACCCCGATCCCGAGCCGCCACCCGTCCACCTCGACCGTGCACCCGGCCGCCCCCTGCCGGTACACGTCCCGCTCCCCGGCGAACAGCGTCTGCTTGTCGTACCGCCCGGCGAGCCGCCCCTGGTCGTCGACGACGAGCGCCGACACGTACAGCTCCCCCGCCTCGTACACGGCGGCCCCCACCACCCCCACGACCCCAGCGTCCCGACAGGCCTCCCGCACCGGCTCCAGCCGACCGTCCTCCCTCTGCACGGCGCAACGCCCCGGCTCGGCGGCGATCAGCCCGGGCTCGTACCCGGTCAGAAACTTCTCCGGAAACACCACCACCCGCGCCCCGCTCTCGGCGGCCTCCCGCACCATGTCCGCGACGACCGCGGCATTCGCCTCGACATCCCCGGCGACGGGGCACGCCTGCGCGGCGGCGACACGCAGGACCTGGGACGGCAGCTGATCACTTCGCATGCCGGCCAACCTAACCGCCTGAGCTGTCACACCCCTCCCTTAGGCTGCGCCCCATGTGGAAGGAAGCCGCTGCCGCATCCCTGCCCGACGCCCGGTTCCGGCCACCCGTCGAGCCGCCGGCCCTCGCCGAGGCGGAGCGGCGCCTGGGGCGGAGCCTGCCGCCGCGGCTGATCGCGCTGTTGAGCGAAACGGACAGGATCACCGATCCGCAGGGAACGGACGTCGTCTGGGACCACGAAACCGACAGCCGCATGTGGGCGGCCGGAGGGCTGAAGGACTACGTGGGCCGCGCTCTCGCGGGCGCGGGTGATCGGTGGCGGTAGTACCGCCCCTGACGACACCAGAGGCCCCGGACTTTCGTCCGGCGGCGCCTCCGGATGGCCCAGCTGCACGGGTTGACGCAGTCCAGGCCATGATCCTACGGTCCGCCTTGCGCGTGGTCGCGGCCGACAGCAACGAAAGTAAGTGAGGGTGGTCGTGGGGGTGCTGCTCTCGTACCTGCTTCTTTTCCTGATTGCCTGCGGCTTGATGGTGTTGCAGCTCGTCGGCGCGTTCCTGCTCATGTTGAGTGCCGCTCTGTTCATCCGGCGCTTCGCGACTGCGCGCAAGCGTCGACCCGGCCGCTTCCCCAGAACGATGCGCGTGGCGCCCTATGTGCTCGGCGGCATCGGCATGTGCTTGCTGGTTCCTGCTTCGGCAGCGCTCTTCATCGGCCGGAAGTGGGGCATTTTTGAAGCCTGGGCGATATAGGCCGACCCCGTGTCCGCGACCGCACCCGACTGACCGCGACTTTGCCGGCGCCTCTAGTCAGCCATGGGGCCGCTCGGCATCTCACCTCGGTACGGTATCCAGCGGTATCCGGGCTGGAACGGCACGTAAGCGTCACCGAGGCCGAGCTCGCCGTGGAGCGTGTCGCTGACCACGAGCCCGTGCAGGCTGCCCTCGACCAGCTCCTCCGACCACTCGGCCTTGAGCTCGGCCGGGTCCACGAACGCTTCGGGCTCCCAGCCGACCTGTGCCGCGACGTATCCGTCGAACTTCGCGAGCAGTGCGTACAGCTGGTGCCCCAGGTCCGTGAGCTCTGCTCCGGTGAGTTCGAGCTTGGGGAGGCCGCGATCCGCGGGAACGCCCCAGCCGACGGCTACCGGCACGATGGACAGCTGGGTGTACGCGCCCACCGTTCTCGGCATCGACCGGTGGAGAGGGACGCGATGGTCGCCCGCACGCAGAACCCATCGGATGGATTCGGCAGCCGCGTCCCGTGCGGCCTGGATGTTGTCGCCGAAGTTCACCACGAGCTCGAAGTAGATCGCCACGGTTCGGCCCTCCCCCCTGACATCAGCGCTTCGACCCTCTGCGGTCCAGGGTCGTCCCCGCGCACTGCCCGTACGGATCAACGCGAGAGGCCCCGGACTTTCGTCCGGGGCCTCTCGCCTGCTGTGCACTCGGCAGGATTCGAACCTGCAACCTTCTGATCCGTAGCTCAATGTAGGTCGGTCAGCCTCAGTCATTCCGGGCAGTAGACGGCCACTCCGGACGCCTACAGTCCATGGATGGTCAGCATGGTTGCTGTGCTTCTCTGCTGTACCGCATCTCCGTCTGTCAGTGCTGCATGGCACTGTGCCGCCATGACGACCACGACAGATCTCACCCTCTTCGCCGACTACTTCCAGATACACGTATCCGATGCGGATTCGGACGGTGATCTGAGCGACGCATGGACGGCCCAGGCCGTTGCCGATCACCTCGCAGTGGCACAGGATGCGCTGGGCATCGGCACGGCTGTCAATGTCAACGTATCCGTCACGGTTGTCGTCCTGCCCCAGGAGCCGGGTGATGACAGCTCAGAGTTTGATCACGTGGTTGAGGCCAGCCTCGATGTGTCGTTGGGTCGCATGGTGGTTCTGGGCTGCACGGATTACGCCCCCGACGCAGCTACGTTCGAGGTCCCGGCAGGCTGGAACCGCGTCCGCGTTTCCCGGAGCAACTTGGCTCGGGCAGTTCAGGCCGACATCGACTCTGACGAGAGCCCCGACACCATTGAGAAGATCCGCATCCAGGTGTGGCCAGCCCCGGAATTTCCAGCAAAGATCATCAAGCGGTGGTCGCAGCCCGACGACGAGCTCGACGCATAGGCCGGCGGAGTCTTTGACGGCTGGCTCGTGCGCCCGTCCTTCGAGCCGCACTGTCACCACGATCCGTTACCCATCACCCTCCCCAACTCCCATCCCGTGTGCCGTCGACCCACACGTATGTGAAGCGGGCGCGGTGCCGGGCGTCCAGGTGGAGCGCGCCACTGTACGAACGACCTGGACGCCCGGTGCCGTGTCTGCTCGGCTTGTCCTGGGTCGATGGCGGACGGGATGGGAGTTCCCCGCCTCAGCACCCCACCGGCCGGCGCCCGCGAACGGTCCCCCCTCCCGGAGTCGGAGCGCCCCCGCCGGAGGCATGTCGGTGACAGAGGGAACCGCGGCGGTTGGGGCTCGACTCATGCCCTTGGGCCTATCCCGCCAGGAGGGGCGGGCGTCGGCGCAGCGCGCGCGGAGCGGAGCCGGGAAGCCCGCCCGGCGGAGCGGAGCGCAGCCGGGTGCTTGATGAAGTAGAGAAAGTTCTACCGCGCCAGCTTCCGAACGGGCCGCTCTCCAACGACAGATGCCCCCTGACCAGCGCGTTTGCGTGCGTCCCAGACTGGCACATGCGTCTTGTGCGGGACTACTTGTCTCACATGAGACGGATCGGGAACATGAATGCATGGCCAGTCGACGGAACAGGACCCGGAGCAAGAGCACAGCATCACCCCGCCACGGGCAGACGACACCCCAGAGGCAAGCCCCCCCGGTCACGCCCGAAGATGCCCGAGCAAAAGCCGTGCAGCAGCTTCTGGCCCCTGGCGCAGAGCGGACGCGCATCGCTTCCGAACTGGAGCGGCTGGATACCGCACTCCGCCCCCTCGTCCTCTCCGCTGTCGAGGCTGGGGTTCCGTACCGCCGCATCGCCGAACTGACCAGCCTTTCACGGGCCACGGTGGCCCGCTGGAGTAAGTCCGAAGCCCCACTCGCCCAAGAGACAGCGCGGGCCGCACCCGAGAGCAGCGGGCACGGCCCTGCCGATCCGGAGGAGTCGACGACATGACGAATCGGCTTACCACCATCCTGCCCGAGACTGTCTGCATGGACTGTGACGGGACGGAACGAACAAGGGACGACGGATCAATCAGCGGGGTCCCGGGAGCCGACATCCCGTGCGGATGCACTGCACCATGCCCATGTGGGGGAACCGGGTGGATCACGCTTTGGGGGCCCGACCCTGAGAGCACGGTGCGCCACACCCTGCTACTGCGAGAAGGGCAAGCGCCAGGCCATGGCCCACCGGATGTTCCGGCACGACGCCTGACGGTTGCTGTACTTCGCTGCTGTACACCCCGGCAACGCAAGAGGCCCCGGATCTCTCCGGGGCCTCTCACCTGTGTGCACTCGGCAGGATTCGAACCTGCAACCTTCTGATCCGTAGTCAGATGCTCTATCCGTTAAGCTACGAGTGCTTGTGCTTCCCGGGTTTTTCTTCCCGGTCGGCGTTGCGGGAACAACATTACATGACCTGCGCCGTGACGCGAAATCCATTACCCAAACCGCCTCTGACCTGGGCAAATCACCCCGCCCCAAGATCCACAGGGCTGTAGATCGGGGGTCCGCGCGCCCGGGATCGGGGGCGAAGAGGGCCGCACGGGCGCTCCCCGCGGCCACCCGGCCGACAGGCGATCGGGTGAACCGGTCGCGAGCCGGGCGCGAGCCCGTCGCGAACCGGGGTGTCGCCGGGAAAGCCGGTGATCAGGGGCCGGGAACGGCCGAAGCCCCGGCCGTGGGGCCGGGGCTTCGGGTGGAGCTGGCGGAGGCGGAGGGATTTGAACCCTCGATGGGCTTTAAGGCCCAAACCGCATTAGCAGTGCGGCGCCATAGACCGGACTAGGCGACGCCTCCATAGCTGCACACCCACGCGAGCGCGAGTGGTGCGTGCGTGCAGATGATGACACAGCCCAGGGGGGTGTCACCAATCGCTCCTCACGGTACTAGGCGCGCAGGGCGCAGAGCAAAGGCTTACGGGTTGCGCAACGCGCGGTGTGGTGGAGCGTTAGTGACGTGAGGGATGCCAGGGCTTCCGGACCTCCGGGTGCCGTGGGCCGGGCATCCCGACGGTCTCGTGGTTCCGTACCCCTGGAGTTCGTATGCTGCGCCGTCTCGTCCTCACCACCGCCGCGTCCCTCGCCGCCCTCGGCGCCGCCGCGCCCGCCGCACTGGCCGGTACGACCGGGCCCCTGGTCCCCGACCTGCCGACGGTGCCGCTGCTCGCGGCGGCGACCGACAAGCTCACCGTCACCGTGGCCGACTCCGGGAACGCCGCGCTGGACGGCACCTTCGAGCTGGAGTGCGGCACGCGCACCGCCAGCGGCACCCACCCCAAGGTGCAGGGCGCCTGCAACCGGCTGGAGGAGCTGTCACAGGAGGGCAAGGACCCGTTCGCGCCCGTCGGCAAGGGCCAGATGTGCACGATGCAGCACGGCGGCGACGCGACCGCGCACATCACCGGCACCTGGCGCGGAGAGCAGGTGGACGCCCACTTCCGGCGGACCGACGGCTGCGAGATCCAGCGGTGGGACGCCCTCGAACCCGTACTGCCGAAGCCCGGCGCATAAGGGCGTTATAGGGGCGACAATCGTGCCGGTCCTGGCCGGAACCCGCACAGAACCTCCGCCGCGCCCGTCGCGCCTGCCTTTAGACTCCCTCCAGTGACAGGCCCCGGCCCGGGGGGTGGCAGTAGGTCAGTGGGAGGAAGCGTCGTCGTGAGCAGCAGGCCATCCCGAGGCGCTGCTCGCCTCGCAGCCATACTCGACGCGCTGCCGGACGGGCTCGTGCTCGTCAACGCGAACGGCACGGTCGTCAACGCCAACACCATCGCCCTGGAGATGTTCGAGACCCCGGGGACCGCGCTGGTGGGGCGCGGGTTGCTGGACCTGCTGCCCGCCTTCGACTCCCGGCTCATCCCCGGATCCATGCGCCGCCCGGAGGCCGCCGACGCGCGCGGACGGACCAAGCCGGCCCGCATGATCGCGCGGCGTACGGACGGGAGCGAGTTCCCGGTCGAGGTCACCAGCGCGAACCTCGAGGACGGGCGCGAGGCGTACGACTCGTACGGCGCCAACCCGCGGCCGTACACGGGCGACGAGCTGCTCATGCTCGTCGTCCGCGACCTGTCCGGGACCGTCGACACCGAGGCCGAGCTGGCCCGTTCGCAGCGCCAGACCGAGATGATCCTGCGCGCCGCGTCCGAGGGCGTCGTCGGCACGGACACCGACGGGCGGATCGTGCTCGTCAACCCGGCCGCCGCGCAGATCCTCGGCTGGCGCGCCAGCGACCTGGGCGGCAAGGAGCTGCACCCGCTGATGCTGCACTCGCGTGCGGACGGCGAGCCGTTCCCGTACGACGAGTCGCCGCTCGCCGACACGCTCCGCTCCGGGCGCAAGCACCGGGTGCGCGGCCAGGTGGTGTGGGCGAAGGACGGTTCGCCGGTGCCGGTGGACCTGACGACGGCGCCGGTGCGGGACGGGGACCAGCTCGTCGGCGCGGTGATGACCTTCACCGACCGGCGGCCGTACGAGGAGCTCGTCGAGCAGCACACGGCCGAGGTCACCGAGCTGACCGAGAAGCACGCCACCGAAATGGCCAATCTCAGCGAGCGGCTCTCCGTCGAGGTCGAGCGGCGCGAGGAGCGGTACGCGGCGCTGGCCGCCCGCCACGCCCAGCTGGCCGCCGTGCTCGGCGAGTCGCTGCGCGGGCCGCTGGAGGAGCTGCGCACCGAGCTGGGCACGCTCGCCGCCGACCCGGCCGGGCAGCTGTGGCCGGAGGCCAACCAGATCCTGCACCACCTGGCCGCCGGGTACGCCCGGATGACGACCCTGGTCGACAACGTGCTGGGCTACCAGCGGCTGGACGTCGGCGACGAGGAGCTGCGCAAGGACAAGGCGCTGCTCGACGCGGTCGTCGCGGCCGGTGTCGAGGGCGCGGTGGAGCTCATCGGCCCCGGGCGCGTGCAGTTCGCCGTGCACGCGCCGCCCATCGAGGCCGAGGTCGACGGCGTACGCATCTCCACGGCGCTCGCGCACCTGATCGCGGACGTGGCCGGGGTCGACTCCACCGGCAAGGCCCGGGTCCTGCCGGGCTCGGGCGGCGGTTACGTCGACTCGACGATCGTCGTCGCCGCCGCTCAGCGCGGTGATGTCGTACGCATCGAGGTGCGCGGGCCGTACGCCGGGGGCGACCCGGTGCACGAGCCGATCGTGCGCGGGATCGTCCGGGCGCACGGCGGTGTGCTCCAGACGCACGACGTGCCGGGGATGAGCGGGCACGCGTACGTGCTGGAGGTGCCGCTGGGGGCCGGGGCCGGGGCGGTGAAGCCGACGTCGTCTGCGCTGGCGATCGCGGGGCCCGAACCCGCGGAGACGGGCCCTGCGGAGGCCGAACCCGCCGAAACCGAAGCCGACACCAAGGCCACGGCGGAGGCCGGGGCCGAGACCGCGCCGACTGGTCCGGCACCCGCGCCCGCTCCCGTCCTGCCGGCTCAGCAGTCCGGTGACACTTCCGCGGGCGGTGCCTCCGGCGGCGGGCGGCGGCGGGCTCGGCGCGCTTCGACGGACGCGTTCCTGGAGAGTCCGGTGCGCGCCGAGGATCCGGTGGCCGGGCAGCCGACCGGACGGCGGCGCGGGAAGCCGAGCCCGGCGGAGGCCGAGGCCCCGGCCGAGGGCGCGGTCATGACGGCCGCCGAGAGCGCCCAGGGGCGCGCGGCGCGCGGGCAGACCGTGCCGCCGCAGGGCGTGCCCGTGGAGGCGGCGCCGGTCCCGGCGGCGGGGCTCCCGGCCCTGCCCGCGCCCGGCGGCACCCAGCCCGCCCAGCACCCGCAGGCCCCGCAGGCCGCTCCGACCGGGCGCCGTGCCCGGCGGGCGCTCGGCACCGCGCAGGAGCGTCCGGCGACGCCGCCCGAGGGCGCGCGCGCGGCGTTCGCGCTGCCGCCCGCCCAGGCGGACCGCCGCGCCCACGACGAAGGCCGCCACGACGCGGTGCGCGACGCCGCCGACGTCGACGCCGCCGCGCCCGTACGGACCGCACCGGACGCCGCACCGGACGCCGACCACACGCCGCCGCAGCCGCACCCGGTGCAGCCCCCGGCGCCCGCGCCGTCGGGTCGGCGCCGCGCGGCGCCGGAGACGGCCCCCGGGACGGCGACGGGAACCGGCACCGGTTCCGTACCGCTGCCGCCTGAGGCGCCGACCGGTGCTTCCGGTGCTTCCGGTCCTGCGGCCGGTCCTGCCGGCGAGGACAGCGGCAGCTCGACGCTGGGGCGCGCGTTCAGCGTGCGCACGCTCGGGCAGGGCGTGCCGTTCGCGCAGCAGATCGCCCAGCCGCAGGGCAACGCCCAGCCCGCCGCCACCCCCGCCACTCCGTCCGGGCGCCGCCGCAAGCTGGCGACGCCGCCTCCGGAGGGCGAACGCCCCGTACCCCCGCAGCCGCAGCCGCAGGCCCAGCCGCAGCCGTTGCTGTCCCCGCCCGCCGAGGGCCGCGCCTACGAGATAGGAGCGCCCGACGCGAACGCGGCCGAGGGCCCCGAGCCGCTCGACGGCCCTGGTGGTGCGGTCGAGGTGGCCAACCAGCCCGTCCCGCAGCCCGTCGACGACGAGTTGCCGCCCGAGCCGCTGGACAACCCGCGCCGGCTGCTGGTCTGGCCCGCGCCGGACGTCTCCACGCAGGAGGCGCTGAGCGAGCGCGGCTACCGGCCGGTGATCGTGCACTCGCGCGAGGAGGTCGACGCGCAGATCGCCGCGTTCCCGGCGGCGCTGTTCGTGGACCCGCTGACCGGGCCGATCACGCGCACAGCCCTGCAGTCGCTGCGCCAGGCGGCGGTGGCGGCCGAGGTGCCGGTGCTGCTCGCCGCGGGGCTCGGGCAGGCGACGCGGGAGGCGGCGTACGGCGCCGATCCGGCCGTACTGCTCAAGGCCCTGGCTCCGCGCGACAGCGAACAGCATCCGTCGCGCGTCCTGCTGATCGAGCAGCAGGAGGAGATCGCGCTCGCGCTGACGGCGGCGCTGGAACGGCGCGGGATGCAGGTGGCCCGGGCGGACGCCGACACCGACGCGGTCACGCTCGCCGCGCAGATGCGGCCGAACCTGGTCGTGATGGACCTGATGCAGGTACGTCGCCGGCGCGCCGGGATCATCGACTGGCTGCGCGCGAACGGGCAGCTGAACCGCACCCCGCTCGTCGTCTACACCTCGGCCGGTCTGGACGAGGCCGAACTGCCGAAGCTGGCCTCCGGCGAGACGGTGCTGTTCCTCGCGGAGCGCTCGACGAGCCCCGAGGTGCAGTCGCGGATCGTGGACCTGCTGGCGAAGATCGGTACGAACTAGGGGGTGTCTTGCCGATCAGGCCGGATCAGCGAGCGGGGTCTGGTGCGTGCGATCGCAAGGCGGAGGAGGGAGCCACTGCGGAGCATTGGCGACCGACGACAACGCGGCTGGGGGCACCCCCAGGCGAAGCTCTGGGGGAGCGCGTGCCAGGCGTCGCGAGCCCGGCAAGATCGGCAAGACACCCCCTAGAGCCAGGGGCGCCCCCCCCGAGTGGGGGCGCCCGGTTCGTGCGTCAGAGCTCGGTGACGTCCAGTTCCCCGGCCGCGTACTGGCGGCGGATGACCTTCTTGTCGAACTTCCCGACGCTCGTCTTCGGGACCGCGGGGACCGTCGCCCACCGCTCCGGCAGCTGCCACTTGGCGATCGCCATCTCGTCGGCGAGGAAGGCGCGGAGCGCCGCGTAGTCCGCGCTCGCGCCGTCCTTCAGGACCACCGTCGCCAGCGGGCGCTCGCCCCACTTCTCGTCCGGTACGGCGACGACGGCCGCCTCGGCGATCTCCGGGTGGGCCATGAGGGCGTTCTCCAGCTCGACCGACGAGATCCACTCGCCGCCCGACTTGATGACGTCCTTGGCGCGGTCGGTGAGCGTGAGGAAGCCCTCCGGGCTGATGACCCCGACGTCACCGGTCTTCAGCCAGCCGTCCGCGCTGAACTTGTCGTCCGGGCGGAGCGGTTCGCCGGACGGGCCGCCGTAGTACGCGCCCGCGATCCAGGGGCCGCGTACCTCCAGCTCCCCCGCCGACTCGCCGTCCCAGGGCAGGATGTCGCCGCCGGGGCCGACGAGCCGGGCCTCGACGCCGGCCGGGAAGCGGCCCTGGGTGACGCGGTACGGCCACTCCTCCTCGGCGGAGAGGCCGGCCGGCGGGTTCGCCGTGGTGCCGAGGGGCGAGGTCTCCGTCATGCCCCAGTTCTGGCAGAGGCGTACGCCGAGCTTGTCGTACGCCTCCATGAGGGCGGGCGGGCAGGCGGCGCCGCCGATGGTGACGCGGGCCATGGAGGAGAGGTCGCGGGGGCGGGCGGTGACCTCGGCGAGCAGGCCCTGCCAGATGGTGGGGACGGCGGCGGCGTGCGTGGGCTTCTCGCGCTCGATCATGTCGGCGAGCGGGGCGGGCTGGAGGAAGCGGTCGGGCATCAGCATGTTGACGCCGGTCATGAAGGTCGCATGGGGCAAGCCCCAGGCGTTGACGTGGAATTGGGGCACGACGACCAGGGTCGTGTCCTTGTTGGTGAGGCCCATGGACTCCGTCATGTTGACCTGCATGGAGTGCAGGTAGACGGAGCGGTGGGAGTACACGACGCCCTTGGGGTCGCCCGTGGTGCCGGAGGTGTAGCACATGACGGCGGCGGCCCGCTCGTCCAGCTCGGGCCAGTCGAAGGTGTCGGGGCGGTCCGCGATCAGCTCCTCGTAGTCGTGGACCCGGGGCGCCGCGTCGTCGAGGAGGGAGCGGTCGCCGGGGCCGGCGACGACGACGTGCTCGACCGTGGGGAGGTGCGGGAGCAGCGGGGCGAGGAGCGGGAGCAGGCTGCCGTTGACGATGACGACGCGGTCTTCGGCGTGGTTGACGATCCAGACCAACTGCTCGGCGGGCAGGCGCAGGTTGAGGGTGTGGAGGACGGCTCCCATGGAGGGAATCGCCAGGTATGCCTCGATATGCTCTGAGTTGTTCCACATCAGAGTGGCAATGCGCTCGTCGCCCGTGACGCCGAGCTCGTCGCGCAGGGCGCCCGCCAGCCGGGCGGCGCGCGCACCGGCCTCCGCGAAGCTGCGGCGGTGGGGCGCGGCGGGGTCGCCGGTCCAGGTGGTGATCTGCGACGCTCCGTGGATCGTCATCCCGTGGTGCAGGATGCGGGTCACCGTCAGCGGTACGTCCTGCATGGTGCTCAGCACGGCGTCCTCCCGTTGGGCGCAACGTGGCGTTAAGGGTGTGCAGATTCTGCGCACATACCACGTGGTATGTCACTACCCGGGAGCTACTCGGCGGTAGAAGATCCGGCGGGGCTCACCGCACGGGCGCCAGCTCCGGGTCCTCGCGGAGCTTGCCCAGCGCCCGCGAGACGGCGCTCTTGACGGTGCCGACCGACACCCCGAGCACCTCCGCCGTCTGCGCCTCGCTGAGGTCCTCGTAGTACCGGAGCACCACCATCGCGCGCTGGCGGTCGGGCAGCCTCACCACCGCCCGCCACATCGCGTCGCGCAGCGCCTGCTGCTCGGCCGGGTCGGGCTCGGGCAGCCCGTGCGGCTCCGGCAGCTCGTCGCAGGCGAACTCCTCGACCCTGCGCTTGCGCCACTGCGAGGTACGGGTGTTGATGAGGGCTCGGCGCACGTAGCCGTCGAGGGCGCGGTGGTCCTCGATGCGCTCCCACGCGACGTACGTCTTGGTGAGCGCGGTCTGCAGCAGGTCCTCGGCGTCGTTCGGGTTCGCGGTCAGCGACCGCGCGGTGCGCAGCAGCACGGGGCCCCGGGCCCGTACGTACGAGGAGAACGACGGGTATCCGGTGGCGGCGGTGGAGGCTCCGGTGCAGACGGGGCCGGCGGTCGCGGTCATGGGTCCACGCTAGGTTCGGGTACTACCCCGCAGGATCGCCCGCAGGTCCCGAACCGGGCTCCGCCTCAAGTTGTAGGGGCGCGGCGGCCCCCACCTCCTGAGGGTGGAGGAACGGCGCTCCGGCATCAGGGTCCGCCCGCGCACCCCGACCGCCCCGGCGACGGGAGGAAGGGGCGAAACCGGCCGGATTCGAACCGGCGTCCTCGCAGTTTTGGAGACCGCGCGCGACGACCTCTGCGCTACGGCTCCGCCCCGACGGGCATCTTAGGCACGCGCGTCCCCCGGAACGACGGAGGGCGAGCCCCTTCACTGGGGCCCGCCCTCCGGCCGGGTCGTTCTGGCGAACCGCTGCGGTGGGTGTGGGATTTGAACCCACGGTGACATCGCTGCCACGACGGTTTTCAAGACCGTTCCCTTAGGCCGCTCGGGCAACCCACCATGCTCCGCCCCAGCCGCCGGTAAGCGGCTGCGGAGCCGGCTACAGCCTACCGGCTGGCGGGGGTTCGGTGGTGAGGTGTCAGCTGTCGCCCTCGCGTTCGCCGAGGGTGACCTGGACCGTGGTCTCCTTGCCGCCGCGCTGGTACGTCAGCGGGATCGTGTCGCCCGGCTTGTGCGTCCAGATCTCGCTGATCAGGGTGGGGCCGCTGTCGATCACGCGGTTGCCGAACTTGGTGATCACGTCGCCCGGCTTCAGGCCCGCCTTCGCCGCCGGGCCGCCCGGGGTGACCGCCGGGGTGCCGCCGGCGCCCTGTTCGGCGATGGTGGCGCCCTCGCCCTCGTCCGTCATGTTCACGGTCGCGCCGATGACCGGGTAGACCGGGCGGCCGGTCTTGATGAGCTGTTCGGCGACGTTCTTGGCCTGGTTGACGGGGATCGCGAAGCCGAGGCCGACCGAGCCCGCCTGGGAGGAGCCGAGGCCGCCGCTGCCCGGGGACTGGATCGCGGAGTTGATGCCGATCACCGCGCCGCGGGCGTCCAGGAGCGGGCCGCCGGAGTTGCCCGGGTTGATCGAGGCGTCGGTCTGCAGGGCGCTCATGTACGAGTTCTTGCCGCTGGAGCCGTCGCCGGAGGCGACCGGGCGGTTCTTGGCGCTGATGATGCCCGTCGTGACCGTGTTGGACAGGCCGAAGGGCGCGCCGATCGCGATCGTCGAGTCGCCGACCGCCACCTGGTCGGAGTTGCCGAGGGGGAGCGGGGTCAGGCCGGAGGGGGCGTTCTTGAGCTTGAGGACCGCCACGTCGTAGCCCTGGGCGCGGCCGACGACCTCGGCGTCGTACTTCTTGCCGTTCGAGAACGTCGCGGAGACCGTGCCGCCCTCCGCCGCCGAGGCGACCACGTGGTTGTTGGTGAGGATGTGGCCTTCCTTGTCGTACACGAAGCCGGTGCCCGTGCCGCCCTCGCCGTCCGAGCCGCCGGCCTTGGCCTCGATGGTCACGACGCTCGGCAGCGCCTTGTTCGCCACCGCGGCGACCGTGCCCGGGTCCCGCTTGAAGGCGGGCGCGTCACCGGCGGCGACGGTGGTGGAGGTGACGGAGCTGTCGTTGCGCTCCGCCGCCCAGTAGCCGATGCCTCCGCCGACACCGCCCGCCACCAGGGCCGCCACCAGCACGGCCGCGACCAGGCCGCCCCGGCCGCCGCGGCCCGACCGGGCGGCCGGGGCGGGGGCCGGAGGGACCGGGGAGCCCCAGCCGCCGGTGGTGGGCGCGGCGGGCGGGGCGGGCGGCGGCGGGGGCAGGGGCGCGCCCGCGGCGGGCACGGCGGTGGTGGTCTCCGTCGCGGCCGACGCGGGCGCCGGGTCGGACGGCGTGGACACGGAAGGCGCGGAGGGCGGGGACGGCGGCACGGGAGGTGTGGACGCAGTGCCCTCGTTCTCGGTGCTCACAGCTCGGTCTCCTTGGTTTCCACGTCGTCTTCGGGCAAGGTTCCAGGGTTCCAGTCAGCTTTTCCCACGGGCCGTCAGGCCACTGTAAGCCGGACCTGTGTGTTGCGCCCCCCTCCTTTACTTAGGGAGAAATCGGGCACCCGCCCGGCGTCCGGCGCCATCTGGCACCATGACGCGGTGACCCACGCACGGCAGCAGCCCCCGATCCAGGTCGTCGCTCACCGAGGCGCCTCCGAGGACGCACCGGAGCACACGCTCGCCGCGTACATCAAGGCCATCGAGGATGGTGCGGACGCCCTCGAGTGCGATGTGCGGCTCACCGCCGACGGCCACCTCGTCTGCGTCCACGACCGCCGCGTCAACCGGGTCTCCAACGGCCGCGGCGCCGTCTCCGCCCTGGAGCTCGCCGACCTCGCCGCCCTCGACTTCGGCGCCTGGAAGGACATGGAGGAGAGCCCGGACTGGCGCGACCCCCAGTTCACCTCCGTCCTCACCCTCGAACGGCTCCTGGAGCTGGTCGCCGACGCCGGCCGCCCCGTCGAGCTGGCCATCGAGACCAAGCACCCCACGCGCTGGGCCGGCCAGGTCGAGGAGCGGCTGATCGAGCTGCTCCGCCGCTTCGGGCTGACCCAGCCCCGGCCGGGCACGACCTCTCCCGTACGGGTCATGAGCTTCTCCGCCCGCTCGCTGCAGCGGGTCGCGGCGGCCGCGCCCGCCCTGCCGACCGTGTACCTGATGCAGTTCCTGTCGCCCCGGATGCGCGACGGGCGGCTGCCGGCCGGTTCGCGGATCGCCGGGCCGTCCATCCGGATCCTGCGCAACAACCCCGCGTACATCTCGCGGCTCCACCGCGCCGGGAACCGTGTCCACGTCTGGACGGTGGACGAGCCGCAGGACGTCGAGCTGTGCGTGGCGCTCGGCGTGGAGGCGATCATCACCAACCGCCCGAAGCACGTGCTGTCCCAGCTGGGCCGGCTGTAACGGCAGCCACTCCCGTTACGGGGAGTGCTCCGGCGCGTTCGGAACGTGAGTGCGCGTGGCGAGTGCGTCACCGTATCCGGACTGGCCGGTTTCCGGTCCAGGCCATTGGGGCATCCACAACGTGGCGTGGGGCGAAGGAGGTCTCGGGGGTGGCGTTGGTGGTGGCACAGGAAGTGCCCACGTCGTCGAGCATGGCCGTGCCCCATGGCCCTGCGGGCGTGGGTGAGGCGCGACACCGGATGCGGCGGGAACTGCGCCGCAGCGGGATGTCCGAATCGGTCGTCGACGACGCCGTACTCGTCCTATCCGAACTTCTCAGCAACTCCTGCCGGCACGGCAGGCCGCTCGACCGGCGGGAGGTCGGGGACGGTGACGTCCTCGCCGCCTGGCGCGTCGACGCGAGCGGCGCGCTGACGGTCGAGGTGACGGACGGGGGCGGTCCCACCCGGCCGGTTCCGGCCACGCCCTCGGTCACCGCGCGCGGCGGCCGCGGGCTGAACATCATCAGCGCCCTCGCCCAGGACTGGGGCGTACGCGACGGCGCCGCCGGCGAGGTCACCGTGTGGGTCCTGCTCACCGAAGGGCATCGCCGCGACGACTTCGCTACGCGCGTCACCGGGCCGTCCACCGCGACGACCGGACCCGGTTTCGATTTCCTGGACGCGTACGACGCGTACGACCCGCTGTGAGCCGTAGCTCCGACCCCGTACCCGTGTGGACGGCTGCGGTCGACGGACGAGTCGGTCGCTGAGCGTCCCGGCCGCCGCATGCGGCTAGGCTCGCGGCCGACACAGGACTGCCGCACCGCCACCACGGGAGAAGCCACACCATGGGCAAGAAGCGACCCCAGACCAAGGCCGGGAAGCCACAGGCTCAGCTGACCGACGGGGAGATTCCGGTCGTCGGGGCCCGCGAGCCCTGCCCGTGCGGTTCCGGGCGCCGTTACAAGGCCTGCCACGGCCGCGCCGCCGCGCACGCGGTGACCGAGCTCGTCCAGCGGCCCTTCGAGGGTCTGCCCGGCGAGTGCGACTGGGTGGCCCTGCGCGAGCTGGTTCCGGCCGCGACCGCCGCGCTGCGCCTCAAGGGCGGGCTGCCGGAGGGCGTGCCGTCCGTGACGCTCGCGACCGTCCTGCCCATGGCCTGGCCTGCGCTGCGCCGCGACGACGGCTCGGTGCTCCTCGCGCTGCAGAACGACACCTCCTCCGGTGACCTGAGCCGGGACCTCGCCGACACCCTCCAGCGCGCGCTGGCCGCCCAGCCGGGCACGCCGGTCGCCGCACAGAGGGTTTCGGCCGAAGGCCCGCGCCTCCAGGACCTGCTGGATCCGGACGCTTCCTTCGAGCCGGCCGTCCACACGGGCTTCGAGTTCTGGGTGCCGGACTCCGAGCAGAGCGCGTCGCCCGAGGTGGCCGCGTCCCTGGAGCGGGCCAACGCCGCCGCCATCCCCACGGTCCGGCTCTCCGGCGTGGACGCGGCCTACTGGTGCGAGACGCCCGAGAAGAACCACCTGCGCTGGGTCATGCCGCACCCGGAGGAGCAGCTCCTCGACGCGCTCGCCCGGCTGCACGCCGCCGGTACGTCCTCGCTGGGCGAAGACACCCGCCTGGTGGGCTCGTTCCGCGCGCACGGCCTGGTCGTCCCGGTGTGGGATCTGCCGAGCACGATGGGCGCGAAGGAGTGCGAGCAGCCGGCCGCCGAGTTCGCCGAGCGGCTGGCGGGGGCGCTCACGGTGGACGCGCCGCTGAGCCCGGAGGAGCGCCGGGCACGCGGCGGTCTCACCAACCGCCAGGTGACGCTGAGCTGAACGGCGGGTGGCCGCCGCCACATCCCGACCGGTCGGTGACCTCCGCCACAATTTCCTCTATCGCGGGTAAATACCTGACCGAATAAGAGAGATCGAATTTGCGAACAGCCGATCTCTTGTTACGGTGCTGGAAGCCCGGTCGCTGGTGCATCCCCCGTCGCCAGCGACCGGGCGCTTCACTTTCTGCGGAATGCAGCCTTCCGCTTCTCCGCCGCCGGACGCGTCAACCGGCGGACCGCGCGGGCGAGTTGGCCATCGCGCTCCCCGATCGCAGCAGCAGCGGACTCGTCTCCGCGTCACCGCTCGCCGCGAACTCCGCCACCGCCGCGTATTCACCGGGCATTCCCCGCCGCGGCGCCCTCGGCGTCTCGCACGCGCCCGGCTCATCGTCCGCCGGCACCGCGCAATGCGTTTGCAGAGTGCGGCCGCCCGGCCCCATCAGCGCCAGCACCGCCGCCAGTTCGCCGCCCGTCGCATTGCGGTAGTACGTCCGCGCCCACGTCTCGCGCCCCTCGGCGAGGACGCACGTCTGGGCCTCCACGCCGTCCGGCGAGACCAGCTCGGGGCCGCACCGCGCGGTGGCGCCCCGTACGGCCGCACCGCCGTGCGCGGAGGAGTGGGAGAAGTCGGGGCCGGGGCCCGGAGACCCGGCCGGGCCCGCGGACGCCGCCAGCGGCAGCGACGCGGCGAACACCACGACGGCCCCGATCCCGATCGTACGGAGATTCATGGCGGCCCCTTCTCGACGGTGCGCCGGCGCACGCCGACGATAGCGACGGACGGCGGCCGTCCGGCGGGGCGCGCACCCGATTCCCGTACAACTGGGCCCGGCTCGCACCCGTACGAGTGAAGCCATCCGGTCGCGCGGGTCAGTACCGCAGCCGGCTTCCGCCGTCGGGCGTGCTCGTGCTCGCCTCGACCAGCGCGTCCACCACCGCCTCCACGTCCGGCAGCCATGGCGACGCCGACCCGGCGAGCGGGGCCCGCTCCCAGCGCACCTGGCCCGTCCCGGTGTCGGACGGCGGCAGCAGCAGATAGCCGCCCTCCCCGTGGAAGCGCAGCGAGCTCGGCACCCGGTCCTTGGCGTAGAGCAGCTCACCGAGCTGTTCGAGCGTGTACGGGGCGACCAGCAGCGACCACCGCGTGGGCGTCGCCACCACCGGGCCGAGCCGGATGCCCATCGCGTCCAGCGCCGCCAGGGCGCGCGCCCCCGCGACCGCGGGCAGGCTCAGCGCGCACGGCGCGCGGCCCCCGGTGGCGAGCACGACCGGGGCGTCGGGGCGGTTCGCCCACCACCAGCGCACCAAGCGCGCGTCCGTGGAGGCCGCGAGGAGCTCCGGGTCGAAGGGGTGTGCGCCGGGTACGACGCACTCGGGGTCCGGGCAGGCGCAGACGAGGCCGCGCTGCCGCTCACCGCGTCCGCCGGCCGCCGCGAGTCCCACGCCGGGGAGTACGGGCCAGCGCCATTCGGTGGCGTACAGCAGTGCCGCGTCCACGTGGGCAGGCCTCCTCTTGCGCCGGAACCGGAGCCTGCGTCGCCTTCCGAGGATCTCGCGCATGAGCGCTCGTTCCTTTCCGTTGAACGCCGAGGTCCACATCATCACGTGCGTGCGTCGTGCTTCGTGCGTGCGTGACAGCACGTGAGCGTTACTTCACCGTGCGTACGAGCCGTTGTCCCGCCATCCGGCCTGGTGCTCCTGCCGGTGGCATACGCCGGCCCCTCTTCGCCTGCGGCAAGCAACACCGCTGGGGGCCGAGCGGGGGCTGTCATCCCCCCGGGCCGTCGTCCCGTGGGCTGTCGTCCGTTTCGCGCGTGGCGAGGGTGGCACGCTCATGGCGCTCGCTGCCGCCCCGTTCGGCTCCGCCCCGCACCCGGGGACGGGGCGAGGCCTCTGGTGGTAAGGACGCCAGGGCTTCCCTCGAAGGTTCCGAGCCCGCCCCAACTGCCCCTGGCCGTCACCGTTTACGTACCCAGCCCGCTCGGAATGACGCTCGGCCCGGACCGTCGTCCCCCGACTCGGGTCCCGGGCAGGGCCCCTTTCGAACGGGCTCAGTCGACCGCAAAAGCCGCCCACAGGGGGCATTTTTGAGCCAAGTTCGGCCTCTTGTAAATACGTCGGTGAACACCGCGCGTCCCGCCGGGACAATGCTGGACATCCCCTTACTTCTGCGTGTACATGTGGTTGCAGTGATAGCGGCGCAGAATGACATGGGGGTTTGCGATGCTATTGAGCGAAACGCACCAGCCGGAAAGCCGGCTGCCATGAGCGCCCCTCACGTGCCGAAAGTGGCTGGAATCGATCCAACGGTCCCCGCCCCCGCGCACACTGCGACGCCCTCCCTGCCGGGCATCCCGCCCCCGCCGGCCGCCCCCGGCGCGGCCACGGGCCCGCCGCCCGGTCCCCCGCCCGCCGCGCTGATCCAGGACCGCCTGGCGGGCTGGGTCTCCGACCTGACCACCCTCCACGAACTCACCGAGCGGCTCACCCGCACCGCCACCCTCGACGACGCCCTGCACGAACTGCTCCGCGCCGGTGCCGCCCTCGTCGGCGCCCGCCGCGGCATGGCCGTCCTCGAACCGGCCGACGGCCTCGGCCCCGCCACCACCGTCGGGCTCGGCCTCGCCCACGCCGACCTCGGCACCATCGAAACCGTGCCGCGCAGCGCCACCTCGTACGGCCGCATCCTGGAGGGCCTGCCCGACGGGCGGCCGCCGGACCCGGTCGCCGTGCCCGACCTGCTCGGCGAGGAGGACCTCGACCCCCGCCACCGCGAGGTCGCCGCCCGCCTCGGCTTCGCCGCCAGCTACGCCGTCCCGCTCGCCACCCGGACCGCCGGGAAGCTCGGCGCCGCCGTCTGGCTCTACGACGAGCCCGCCGAACCGCCCGAGCGCGCCCGCCACCTCGTCGGCCTCTACGGCCGGCACGCCTCCGAGCACCTCGCCCGCCTCCTCGAACTGGAACGCGCCCGCGCCACCGTGGCCACGCTCACCGAGGAGCTGCTGCCCAGCCGGCTCCCTCGCGTTCCGGGCGTCCGGCTCGCCGCGCGGCGCCGCACCTCCGCCCGCGGCGGCGGCGAGTGGTACGACGCGCTGCCCCTGCCCGAGGGCGGCCTGGGCCTGGCCGTCGGCTCCGTCTCCGGCACCGGGCCGAGCGCCCTGGCCGCGACCGGGCGGCTGCGCGCCTCGCTGCGGGCGTACGCCGTGATGGAGGGCGAGGACCCCGTCGCCGTCCTCTCCGACCTGGAGCTGCTGCTGCGGCTGACCGAGCCGGCCCGCTCCGCCACCGCGCTGTTCGCGTACGCCGAGCCGGCGCGGAGGAAGCTCCTGCTGGCCGGGGCCGGGCACACACCGCCGCTGATCGTGGGCGAGCGGCGCACCGAGTACGTCGAGACCTCGCTCTCCGCGCCGCTGGGCATGCTCGCCTGCTGGGAGGCGCCGAGCGTGGAGATCACCGTCGAGCCCGGCGAGACCGTGCTCCTCTACACGGACGGCCTGCTGCGGCGCACCGGCGAGTCCGGCGAAGCCGAGTCCATGGACCGGGCCTTCGCGCGGCTGCACGCCGCGGCCGCGTCCGTACCGAGGGCCGACCGGGCCGACCCGGGCGCGATCGCGGACCACGTGCTGCGGACGCTGCTGCCGGAGGAGGCCGGGGCGGTGGCCGGGGAGGCGGAGGACGTGGTGCTGCTGGCGGCCCGTTTCGAGTGATCCGGACGGGTGACTTACGGCCCTGGGGGCGGCCTGCGCACAACCGTACGATGGGGATAGTTCAGCGTCGTACAACAGGAGGCGGACCGTGGCCGAAGAGCTCACCCCGGAGACCCCGGAAGAGGCCGAAGAGCCCATCAAGCAGCGGAAGAACGGACTGTACCCGGGCGTGTCCGACGAGCTCGCGGAGAACATGAGGAGCGGCTGGGCCGACACCGAGCTGCGTGACCTGGAGCCGATCCCCCAGGCCGACCGGACCGCCGAGCGGCGTGCCGCGCTCTCGCGGCACTTCCCCGGCGAGCGGCTCGTCATCCCGTCCGGCAACCTGAAGACGCGGTCCAACGACACCGAGTACGCCTTCCGGCCGTCGACCGAGTACGCGTACCTCACCGGCGACGACACCCACGACAGCGTCCTGGTGCTGGAGCCCCGGCGCGGTGAGGGCCACGACGCCACGCTCTACCTGCTGCCCCGCTCCAACCGCGAGAACGGCGAGTTCTGGCTGGACGGCCAGGGCGAGCTGTGGGTCGGCCGCCGGCACTCGCTGAGCGAGGCCGAGCAGCGGCTCGGCATCCCCGCCAAGGACGTCCGCGAGCTGGCGGCCGCCCTCAAGGAGGCCACCGGCCCGGTGCGCGTCGTGCGCGGGCACGACGCCGGCATCGAGGCCGCCCTGACCGACAAGGTCACCGCCGAGCGCGACGAGGAGCTGCGCGGCTACCTCTCCGAGGCCCGCCTGGTGAAGGACGCCTTCGAGATCGGTGAGCTGGAGCGCGCCTGCGCGTCCACCGCACGCGGCTTCGAGGACGTCGTACGCGTCCTGGACAAGGCGCAGGCGACCAGCGAGCGGTACATCGAGGGCACCTTCTTCCTGCGCGCCCGCGTCGAGGGCAACGACGTCGGCTACGGCTCCATCTGCGCGTCCGGACCGCACGCCACCACGCTGCACTGGGTGCGCAACGACGGCCCCGTGCGGGCGGGAGACCTCCTGCTGCTCGACGCCGGCGTGGAGACGACCACCTTCTACACCGCGGACGTCACGCGCACGCTGCCCGTCAGCGGCCGCTTCACCGACCTCCAGCGGAAGATCTACGACGCCGTGTACGAGGCCCAGGAGGCCGGCATCGCGGCGGTGAAGCCGGGCGCCAAGTACCGCGACTTCCACGACGCGGCGCAGCGCGTGCTCGCGGAGCGGCTCGTCGAGTGGGGCCTGGTCGAGGGCCCGGTCGAGCGCGTCCTGGAGCTGGGCCTCCAGCGCCGCTGGACCCTGCACGGCACCGGCCACATGCTCGGCATGGACGTCCACGACTGCGCGGTCGCGCGGACGGAGACGTACGTCGACGGCGTGCTGGAGCCGGGCATGTGCCTGACCGTCGAGCCGGGCCTGTACTTCCAGGCCGACGACCTGACGGTGCCGGAGGAGTACCGCGGCATCGGTGTCCGGATCGAGGACGACATCCTCGTCACGGAGGACGGCAACCGGAACCTCTCCGCCGCGCTGCCGCGCCGCTCGGACGAGGTCGAGGCGTGGATGGCGGAGCTCCAGGGCTGAGCCCGTCGCCCTGACCGGCCGGGTGCGGTTGCCCGGCCGGTCGGTCCAGGCCGGTCAGGACGCCACCAGCGGCGCGTCCGGCTTCCACTTGATGATCTTGTCGAAGCTGACCACCGCGCCGCCCCGTCCCGATCTGTTCCCGATGTGGACGTGGTCCGCCAGCTCCTCGATGAGGCTCAGGCCCCGGCCGTGCTCGGCCTCCGGGGTCGCCCTGCGGGGTGGGCGCAGGGGGCCCGTGGGGAAGCCCGGACCCGAGTCGGCCACCTCGATGCGGCACTTCTCGCCGTCCAGATACGCGGTCACCCGGTACTCGGCGGAGCCGTCCCCGCAGCCGTGCTCGACCGCGTTCGCGCAGGCTTCGCTGAGCGCGAGCGACAGGTCGTACGAGATCTCCGGATCGACGCCCGCGGTTTCCATGGTGCCCAGGAGGAGGCGACGGGCGAGCGGCACGCTCGCAGCCTCGCGCCGCAAGTGGAGAGACCACCAGATGCTCATGCTCCAGCCTCCTGGCTGCGGCTCGACATATCGATTCGTATTGCCCCCACTTGTCGGTCGTAAGCGCCGCGTTGACGCGCAAACCCTCATTCGGCGGATGTGCGTAGCCCGTACGCCGTTGTATGTCGCAAAGGGAATCTTCCGGACCTGCCGTGTGGGCGCGCGGGGCGCGGTGCGATGATGGCCCGGCCATGTCTGCCCTTCCCGCCGCGCCACGGCTGCTGAGGGCCGCGGTGTTCGCCGCGGTCTGCGTCGTGCTGTCCGGGGTGGGGCACGCGCTCGCCGCCTGCGCGGCCGTCCCGTGGTGGACGCTGGCCGTCGGGTTCGCCGGCGTCTTCGCCGCCGTCGCGCCCTTCGCCGGGCGGCAGCGGTCCCTGCCCGTGATCGCGGGCTCGCTGGCGGGCGGCCAGCTGGCGCTGCACACGCTCTTCGGGCTCGGACAGGGCCGGCACCTCGCGCTCGGCGGCGCCCAGGCGGACGAGGCCCTCATCCGGACCGCCGCCAAGCTGGTGTGCGGGGCCGGAGCCTCCTCGCTCAGCCCCGCCGACGCCCGGCGGATCGTCACCCTGGCCGGTATCGACCCGGCGACCGCCGCCGCGGCGCACACGGGGCACGCGGGGTACGTCGGCCATGCCGCCGAGCCCGCCGCCGGGCTGTGGCCCAGCCTGCCCATGGTCCTCGGCCACCTGCTGGCGGCCCTGGTGACCGGCTGGCTGCTGCGCCGCGGTGACCTCGCGCTGCTGAAGCTCGGCCGGCTCTCCGCGCACGGCGCCGCCGAGGTCGCCGACGCGGCCCTCGTACGCGGCCTGCGCGCCGCCCTCGTCCTCGTACGCGCCCTGGTCTCCGGGCTGCCCGCGCTGCCCGCGGGCGGGCCGCGTCCGCCGCGTACCGACGACGACCGGCCGGCGCCCGCCGCGGCGGAGGCACTTCTCCACACGGTGATCAGGCGCGGCCCCCCGGCCGTATCCACCTGCGTCCTCGCAGCCTGACACGGCCCACTCGACGGGAGCGGGCCGTGGTGCGCGCCCGCGCGCACGCCGCCTACCTCTCACCGCATGTGGAGTGTGTTCCCCCATGAACGTTTCGCGTACGAACGTGTCCCGCGTCGCCCTCGCCGCCGGCGTCGCCGTCTCCTCCGTCGTCCTGCTCTCCGGCACCGCCTTCGCGCACGTCAGCGT
Organism: Streptomyces sp. NPDC093546; assembly: GCF_044765045.1. Lineage (NCBI taxonomy): Bacteria > Bacillati > Actinomycetota > Actinomycetes > Kitasatosporales > Streptomycetaceae > Streptomyces > Streptomyces sp. NPDC093546. Next base: position 127,556 of record NZ_JBIWJG010000002.1, read on the forward strand.
GCAGCCGCAGGGCGAGGCGGCGAAGGGCGGGTACGCCACCGTCAGCTTCAAGGTCCCGAACGAGCGCGACAACGCCTCGACCGTGAAGCTGGAGGTCTCCCTCCCCGCCGCGTACCCGCTGGCCTCCGTGTCGACGCAGCCCGTGCCGGGCTGGAAGGCCGAGGTCACCAAGACCAAGCTGGCCACGCCGCTGGAGGTGCACGGCAAGAAGATCACCGAGGCCGCCACGAAGATCACCTGGACCGCGGCCGGCTCGAAGATCGCACCCGGCGAGTTCCAGCAGTTCACGGTCTCGATGGGCCGGCTCCCCGAGAACACCGACCAGCTCGTCTTCAAGGCCCTCCAGACGTACGACAACAAGGAGGTCGTCCGCTGGATCGAGGAGCCGAAGGAAGGCGCGGCGGAGCCGGAGAGCCCCGCGCCCGTCCTGAAGCTGTCCGCCGCGACGGACGACCACCACGGGGGCGGCGCGGCCGCCACGGCCTCCGACGACGAGAAGGCGAAGGGCCACGGCACGGAGACGAAGGCCTCCGACGCCGACTCCGCCGGCTCCTCCGACACCACCGCCCGGGTCCTGGGCATCGTCGGCATCCTGGTCGGTGCCGCCGGTGTCGCCTTCGGCGTCCTGGCCGGGCGGCGCCGTACCGACGCCGACGCGTCGGCCTGACGACGTGGCCCGCAACGCCCGCACCTCCCGAGAGAGAACCTGATGCACCTCCAGAAGTCCGACGTGCAGGCCCGTCCTCGCCGGCGCACCCCGCTCATCGCGGCGGTCGCCGGCGTGGCGGCGCTCGCCCTCGCCGGCGGCTGCGCCTCCGGCGGAGGCGACGAGTCCGACCCGTCCGCCAACGGGCCCGTCGTCGTCTCCGGCGGGCAGTCGCAGCAGAAGGCCGCGACCGTCCTCGACCGGCCGTTCACCAAGCCGAACCTCGTCCTCACGGACACCAAGGGGCAGCCGTACGACCTGCGCGAGCGCACCAAGGGCAAGCCGACGCTGATCTACTTCGGCTACACGCACTGCCCCGACGTGTGCCCGATGACGATGAGCAACATCGCCCTCGCCAAGAAGAAGCTCCCCAAGGCGGACCAGGACAAGCTCCAGGTCGTCTTCGTCACCACCGACCCCGAGCGGGACACCGTCGCCGAGCTCGCCAAGTGGCTGCCCGGCGCCGGTGACCCGTCCTTCACCGGGCTCACCGGCGACTTCCCGACCATCCAGGCGGGCGCGCGCCAGCTCGGCATCGGCATCGACCCGCCGAAGAAGGAGAAGGACGGCTCGGTCGTCTCCATGCACGGCGCGCAGGTCGTCGCCTTCTCCCCCACGACCGACCAGGGTTACGTCCTGTACGGCGAGAACACCACGTGGCAGGAGTACGCCAAGGACCTGCCGAAGATCATCAAGGGGGAGACCCCGTGAGCGCCGCAAGCGCCGGGACCGCTGCGGCCCCGCGAACACGGCCCCGTACCGCCGTGGCCGCCGTCATATCCCTGGCGGCGGCCCTCACCCTCGGCGGCTGCTCCACCCCATACGTCGAGGAGAAGCCGGAGCTGAAGGTCAGCGGTGCCTTCATGCCGCAGCCCGTCGGCGACATGGCCGCCGGCTTCCTCACCATCGGCAACAGCGGCACCGGGCCGGACAAGCTGACCTCCGTCACCAGCCCGCTCTCCGACGACGTCCAGATCCATGAGGTGAAGGACCAGAAGATGAAGCGGGTGGCGTCCTTCGAGATCCCCGCGAACGGCGAGCTCCGCCTCGAACGCGGCGGCAACCACCTCATGTTCATGGACATCAAGCGGGAGCCGAAGCAGGGCGACAAGGTCGCCGTCGAGCTGCACTTCGAGAGGTCCGGCCCGATCACGGTCGACCTGCCGGTGGAAGCGGCCAGCCACAATCCGGCGCACCACTAGGGATCCGGGGGACACACCACCATGACAGCCACCACCGCCCTGTCCCGGCCACGCGGGTTGTCCCGGCTGCTGCTCGTCGCGGCCGTGCTGCTCGGCGCGCTGTTCACCGGCGCGGCGCCCGCGTCCGCGCACGCGGCGCTGACCGGGAGCGACCCGAAGGACGGGGCGGTGGTCGCCACCGCGCCCAAGGGCGTCACGCTCACCTTCTCCGAGCAGGTCGCCATGGACGACGACTCGATCCGGGTGCTCGAACCGAGCGGCAAGCGCGCCGACACCAAGAAGCTGCGCGACCTGAGCACCGGAGCGGTCGTCAGGTACGGCGTCGACCTGCACGCCGGGCTGCCGAACGGCACGTACACCGTCGCCTGGCGCGCCGTCTCCGCCGACAGCCATCCGATCGCCGGCGCGTTCACCTTCTCCATCGGAGCGCCGTCGGAGACGAGCGTGGCGCTGCCGCGGCAGGAGGCGGGCGGTGGCGCCGTCGGCATCCTGTACGACATCGCACGCTATGCCTCGTACGCCGGTTTCATCCTGCTGGCGGGTGGCGCCGCCTTCATCCTGGCCTGCTGGCCGCGTGGCGCGTCCCTGCGGCCGCTGCAGCGGCTCGTCGTACGCGGCTGGGTGACGCTGACCGCCGCCACGCTCGCGCTGTTGCTGCTGCGCGCGCCGTACACGGCGTCGGGGACGCTCGGCGACGCCTTCGACCTGGCGGCGCTCGGCTCCGTCCTGGAGACCAAGACGGGCGCGGCGCTCGTCTCGCGGCTGCTGCTGCTCGGCGCGGCGGCGCTCTTCGTGGCCGTGCTCTTCGGCGCGTACACGCGGCGCGAGGACGACGGCGCCGAAGACGCCGACCGGCACAAGGACCTGACCTTCGGGCTCGCGATCGGCGGCACGGTGATCGCCGCCGGCATCGCGGGCACCTGGGCACTCTCCGAGCACGCCTCCGCCGGGCTCCAGCCGGGCATCGCGATGCCCGTCGACGTCCTGCACCTGCTGGCGATGGCCGCCTGGCTGGGCGGGCTCGCCGCACTGCTCGTCACGCTGTACCGCGACCCGTCGATCGAGCGGGAGGCGGTACGGCGGTTCTCGCGGATCGCGTTCGGGTCCGTGGTGGTCCTCGCCGCGACCGGGATCTACCAGTCCTGGCGGCAGGTCGGCTCCTGGTCGGCGCTGACCGGCACCTCGTACGGGCGGCTGCTGCTGGTCAAGGTCGCGCTGGTCGCCGTGCTCGTCGGGGTCGCGTGGACCTCGCGCCGCTGGACGGAGCGGCTGACGGAGGCGCCGGCCGCCCTGCCCGAAGAGGAAGAGGAGCAGCCGGTCACCGTCCCGGAGGACGACGAGCGGGCCGCCCAGCTCGCCCGCCAGCGGGCCGCCGTGGCGGCCGCCCGCGCCAAGCGGTCGCGCGACGCCGATCCCGGGCGCGCGGGGCTGCGCCGCTCCGTCCTCGCCGAGGCGGCCATCGCCGTCGTCCTGCTCGCCGTCACGACCGTACTGACGACGACCGAGCCGGGCCGTACGGAGGAGGCGGGCCGTACGCAGTCGGCGGCGTCCACCCCCGTACCGAACCGGCCCGTCGATCTGCGGCTGCCCTTCGACACGGGCGGCGCGAACGGAAAGGGCACCGTACGGCTCAGCCTCACGCCCGCCCGTTCCGGTGCGAACGCCCTGCACGTCTTCGTGGACGGCGCGAACGGCCGGCCCCTCGACGTGCCCGAGCTGAAGGTGTCCTTCACCCTGGACGCCCAGCAGATCGGCCCGCTGCCCGTCACGCCGGACCGGATCGCGGCGGGACACTGGAGCGCCGAGGGCGTACAGATCCCGATGCCCGGCGAGTGGCGGCTCCAGGTCACCGTCCGCACCTCGGACATCGACCAGACGACCATCGACAAGAACGTGAAGATCGGCTGACCGTGAACGACCACCTGGAACTTTCGAGGCGACGGCTGCTCGGCACCGTCGGGGCGGCCGGCGCGACCGGGCTCGTGCTCGGCGCGGCCGGTGGCGGCGCCGCCACGTACGCCGCCACATCGGGCGCCGAGCCGGGCACGCCGCTCGCGGCGGTGGGCCGGACGGCCGTGCCGTTCCGGGGCGCGCACCAGGCGGGCATCGTCCAGCCGCTGCAGGCGCGCGGCCACCTCGTCGCCTTCGACCTGGCGCCGGGCGCGGGGCGCAGGGAGGCGGCCGCGCTGATGCGCCGCTGGTCGGCGGCGGCCGAGCTGCTGATGGCGGGCGAGCCGGTGGGCGACGGGGACAGCGGCGTGGCCCTGGACGCGGGGCCCTGCTCCCTGACCGTCACCTTCGGCTTCGGCGCCTCCTTCTTCGACCGTACGGGGCTGGTGGCGCGACGCCCGGCGGAGCTGGACCCGCTGCCCGCCTTCTCCTCCGACCGGCTGGACCCGAAGCGGTCGAACGGCGACCTGTGGGTGCAGATAGGCGCCGACGACGCGCTCGTCGCCTTCCACGCGCTGCGCGTGATCCAGCGGGAGGCGGGCGCGGCCGCGAAGGTGCGCTGGCAGATGAACGGCTTCAACCGCTCACCCGGCGCCACCGCCCACCCGATGACCGCCCGCAACCTGATGGGCCAGGTCGACGGCACCGGGAACCCGAAGCCGTCCGACCCGGACTTCGACGAGCGGGTCTTCGTCCCGGAGGGCGGCCCCCAGCCGTGGATGGCGGGCGGTTCGTACGCCGTCGTCCGCCGCATCCGGATGCTGCTGGACGACTGGGAGAAGCTGCCCCTGGCCCGGCAGGAGCGGGTCATCGGGCGCCGCAAGGCCGACGGAGCCCCGCTGACGGGCGGGAGCGAGACCACCGAGCCCGACCTCGACAAGACCGGGCCGGACGGCAAGCTGGTCATCCCCGACAACGCCCACGCCCGCATCTCGGCGCCGGAGCAGAACGGCGGCGCGGCGATGCTGCGGCGCCCGTTCTCCTTCCACGACGGGATCGGCCCGGACGGGACGCCGGACGCCGGGCTGCTGTTCATCGCCTGGCAGGCCGATCCGCAGACCGGCTTCGTCCCGGTGCAGCGCAAGCTGGACCGCGGGGACGCGCTGTCGCCCTTCATCCGCCACGAGTCCAGCGGCCTGTACGCGGTCCCGGGCGGCCCGGCCGAGGGGGAGTACGTGGGGCAGGGGCTGCTGGAGGGCTAGTCCTCCGGCACCCGGCCCTCGCGGCGCACTGGGCCGAGCGGACTATGGTGACGGTATGTCGGCCACGCGCTATACGTATCTCGGTCCCGAGGGCACCTTCACCGAAGCGGCCCTGCGTACGCTCCCGGAAGCCGCCACCCGGGAGCTCGTGCCGATGGTCTCCGTACCGGCGGCCCTGGACGCCGTGCGCAACGGGGAGGCCGCCGCCGCGCTCGTCCCGATCGAGAACTCGGTGGAGGGCGGGGTGACCGCGACCCTCGACGAGCTCGCGGCGGGCGAGCCGCTGATGATCTACCGCGAGGTGCTGCTGCCGATCGCGTTCGCGCTGCTGGTGCGGCCCGGCACGAAGCTGTCCGACGTCAAGACGGTGACCGGGCACCCGGTGGCCCAGCCGCAGGTGCGCAACTGGCTGCGGGCCCATCTGCCGGAGGCGGTGTGGGAGTCGGCCGCCTCCAACGCGGACGGGGCGCGGCTGGTGCAGGAGGGCCGCTACGACGCCGCCTTCGCGGGTGCGTTCGCGGCGGCGACGTACGGGCTGGAAGCCCTGGTCACCGAGATCCACGACGCCGAGAACGCGGAGACGCGGTTCGTGCTCGTGGGCCGCCCGGGCCGGCCCGCCGCGCCGACGGGCGCCGACAAGACCTCGATCGTCATCTGGCTGGGCGACGACCACCCGGGCGCGCTGCTGGAGCTGCTCCAGGAGTTCGCGGTACGGGGCGTGAACCTGATGCTCATCCAGTCGCGCCCGACCGGCGCCGGCATCGGCAACTACTGCTTCGCCATCGACGCCGAGGGCCACATCGCGGACCGGCGGGTCGGCGAGGCCCTGATGGGCCTGAAGCGCATCTGCCCGAAGGTGCGCTTCCTGGGGTCGTACCCCCGTGCGGGCATGACCCCCGAGGAGGTGGCCGCCCTGCGTCCCGGGACGTCCGACCACGACTTCACGGCCGCCTCGGACTGGCTGGCCCGCTGCTTGGACGGCCGGGCCTGAGGCCTGATCCGCTACGCACGCCTCGCGCCACGCGACACCGGCGTAAAAGTTATCCACAGGGCCGCGTCTCGACCTGGGGACAAGTCGACACGGCCAAGCCGACACACACCGACAACGTCGACAAATCGCCCCAGTCGCCGTAGGTGCCCCCAGGTACCCCCACGGGGTGCCATGTCGCCCCTCGTCACCCCCATTCCCTTGATCGCCCCCTTAGGGGGTGGAATTCCCACCCGAATGAGTGCTGGAACGGGGTTTGACCAAGGAATCCTGTGGTCCGATTGCGGCATTCGCCGTGATCTTTTCCTGAGTCCACAGAACTTCCGCACAGTCTGTGGATAACTCAGCATGCGGACACCCCCCTGTGGACAACACCCGTCCCCGCACGGCCGCGTGACGCCTCCATCCTCCGGACCCGTTCCGGGAGTCGCCCCTTCCGGAGAAGGAAATCCACCTTTATCGCCCGACGCCCACCCCCCGCGTTTGTTCATTCCGGCGATATCGGGTGGGGTGGCACGAGCACGCGACGGTAGCCTGGGGGGGTGATTGACCTTCGCCTGCTCCGTGAGGACCCCGACCGTGTTCGCGCCTCCCAGCGCGCCCGTGGAGAGGACGTCGGCCTCGTCGACGCCCTGCTCTCCGCCGATGAGCGGCGCAGGTCGTCCGGCGTCCGCTTCGACGAACTCCGCTCCGAGCAGAGGGCGCTCGGCAAGCTGATCCCCAAGGCCTCCTCCGAGGAGCGCGCCGAGCTCCTGTCGAAGGCCGAGAAGCTCAAGACGGACGTCAAGGCCGCCGAGGCCGAGCAGAACGAGGCCGACGAGGAGACCCGCCGGCTCCTGCTCCGGCTCGGCAACCTCGTCCACCCCGACGTGCCCGTCGGCGGCGAGGAGGACTTCGTCGTCCTGGAGACGCACGGCACGATCCGCGACTTCGGCGCCGAGGGCTTCGCGCCCAAGGACCACCTGGAGCTCGGCGAGGCGCTCGGCGCCATCGACGTCGAGCGCGGCGCGAAGGTCTCCGGCTCGCGCTTCTACTACCTGACGGGCGTCGGCGCCCTGCTGGAGCTCGCCCTCGTCAACGCCGCGATCGCGCAGGCGACGGCGGCCGGCTTCACCCCGATGCTGACGCCGGCGCTGGTGCGCCCGCGCGCCATGGAGGGCACCGGCTTCCTCGGCCAGGCCGCCGAGAACGTGTACCACCTGGAGAAGGACGACTACTACCTCGTGGGTACGTCCGAGGTGCCCCTCGCCGCGTACCACATGGACGAGATCATCGACGCCGGCAAGCTGCCGCTGCGCTACGCCGGCTTCTCGCCGTGCTTCCGCCGCGAGGCCGGCACGTACGGCAAGGACACGCGCGGCATCTTCCGCGTGCACCAGTTCGACAAGGTCGAGATGTTCTCGTACGTCGCGCCCGAGGAGGCCGAGGCCGAGCACAAGCGGCTCCTGGAGTGGGAGAAGCAGTGGCTGACCTCGCTGGAGCTGCCGTTCCAGGTGATCGACGTCGCCACCGGTGACCTCGGCGCCTCCGCCTCGCGCAAGTACGACTGCGAGGCGTGGATCCCGACGCAGGGCAAGTACCGCGAGCTGACGTCCGCCTCCAACTGCGACGGCTTCCAGGCGCGCCGCCTGTCGGTGCGCATGCGCGACGGCAAGAAGGTCCAGCCGCTGGCGACCCTGAACGGCACGCTGTGCGCGGTCCCGCGCACGATCGTCGCCCTCCTGGAGAACCACCAGCTGGCGGACGGCTCCGTGCGGGTTCCGGAGGTCCTCCGCCCGTACCTCGGCGGCCGCGAGATCCTGGAGCCGGTCGCCAAGTGACCTCCCGTCCGTACGGCTTCCCGTACAAACTCGTCGCGACCGACCTCGACGGAACGCTGCTGCGCTCCGACGAGTCGATCTCGGCCCGTACGCGTGACGCGCTCGCCGCCGTGACGGCGGCGGGCGCCGCGCACATCGTCGTCACCGGGCGGGCCGTGCCGTGGACCCGCCACATACTGGACGACCTCGGCTACGACGGTCTCGCGGTGTGCGGCCAGGGCGCGCAGGTCTACCACGCCGGCGAGCACCGCCTGCTGACCTCCGTGACCCTCGACCGCCAGCTCGCGGGCCTCGCCCTCTCCAAGCTGGAGGCGGAGGTCGGCCCCCTGGCGCTCGCCGCGAGCCGCGACGGCCTCGACGGCGAGGTCCTCGTCGGCCCCGGCTACCGCGTCCAGGAGGGCCCGCTGCCCTACGTCGCCTACGACGACCTCACCGAGGTCTGGTCGGCCCCGCTGACCAAGGTCTACATCCAGCACCCGGAGCTCGACGACGACGCCCTCGCCCGCGCCGCCCGCGAGACGGTCGGCGGTCTGGTCGACGTCGTCATGGCGGGCCCCGGCGTGGTGGAGATCCTCCCCCTGGGCCTCAGCAAGGCGACCGGTCTCTCCCTGGCGGCCCGCCGCCTGGGCGTGAAGGCCGCGGACACGATCGCCTTCGGCGACATGCCGAACGACATCCCGATGTTCGCCTGGGCCGCGCACGGCGTCGCCATGGCCAACGCCCACGAGGACCTCAAGGCCGTGGCCGACGAGATCACCGCCTCGAACGAGGCGGACGGCATCGCGGTGACGCTGGAAGCGCTGCTGGCCGGCGCCGGCGCCTGAGGCGAACGGAGCCCCGGGAGGGGGCGGCCCGCGCGGCCCGCATCGCGGGACGCGCGCTCGAAGCGGCCGCCCCCGGTCTCGGTGGCCTGCCCCACCAATGTCCCCCGCACACGCGCCGCGGCGCCACCGGATTAACCACCGGTGACGCCGCGGGATCCCAGGCCGTACAGGCTCAGAAGTTGATCATGTGGCCCGCGAGGCCGTGCACGGCCTCCTTGACCGCCTCGCCCAGCGTCGGGTGCGCGTGGACGTTGCGCGCCACCTCGTGGACCGTCAGGTCCCACTGCTGCGCCAGCGTCAGCTCGGGCAGCAGCTCCGTGACGTCCGGCCCGATCAGGTGGGCGCCGATGATCTCGCCGTACTTCGCGTCGCTGATCAGCTTCACGAAACCGGTGGTGTCGCCCAGCCCGTGCGCCTTGCCGTTCGCCATGAAGGGGAACTTCGCGACCTTGACGTCGAAGCCCTTCTCCCGCGCCTGCTCCTCCGTCCAGCCGAAGCTGGCGATCTGCGGCTGGCAGTACGTGGCGCGCGGGATCATCGGGTAGTCGAGCTCCATCGTCTCCGCGCCCGCGATGGTCTCGGCCGCCACGACACCCATCGCCTCGGCGGTGTGCGCGAGCATCAGCTTCGCCGTCACGTCGCCGATCGCGTAGATGTGCGGCACCGACGTGCGCGAGCGCCCGTCGACGTCGATCGCGCCGCGCTCGGTGAGCCGCACGCCCGTGTTCTCCAGGCCGTACCCCTCGACGTTCGGCGCGAAGCCGATCGCCTGGAGCACCTTGTCCGCCTCCAGGACCTGCTGCTTGCCGTCCTTGCCGGTCACGGTGACCCGTACCTGCGGACCCGACTCGTCGATCGACTCGACCCGCGTGGAGGTCAGGACGTCGATCCCGAGCTTGCGGTACTGCTTCGCCAGCTCCGCCGAGACGTCCTTGTCCTCCAGCGGCGCGATCCGGTCCAGGAACTCGACGATGGTGACCTTCACGCCGTAGTTGTGGAGCACGTACGCGAACTCGATGCCGATCGCGCCCGCGCCCGCGATCACGATCGAGCGCGGCAGCTCCTCGCTGAGGATCTGCTCCTCGTACGTCACGACCCGCTCGCTGCGGCGCGTGCCCGGCAGCAGGCGCGGGGTGGCGCCGGTCGCGATGATGCAGTGGTCGAACGAGATGGTGGTCGTGGTGCCGTCGGTCAGCGCGACCTGCATCGTGTTCGCGTCCAGGAAGGTGCCCCGGCCGCCGAACTCGGTGATCTTGTTCTTCTTCATCAGGAAGTGGACGCCCTTGACCCGGCCGTCGGCGACCGTGCGGCTGCGCCGGAAGGCCTCGCCGTAGTCGAAGGACACTTCCCCGTCCACCTTGATGCCGTACGTCTTCGCCTCGTGCGTGAAGAGGTGCGCCAGCTCGGCGTTGCGCAGCAGCGCCTTGGTGGGGATGCAGCCGACGTTCAGGCAGACACCGCCCCAGTACTTCTCCTCGACCACCGCGACCCGCTTGCCCAGCTGGGCGGCGCGGATGGCGGCGACGTATCCGCCGGGGCCTGCTCCGAGTACGACGACGTCGAAGCGGTCTGACATGGCTTGCTCCCCAGGTTGTGAGTGCGTGCGAGTCGTTCGGCCCCACAGTAATCCCGGGGAGAAGCGGCCACCCGCCGTTGAGACGTACGCCCTACTCGTCGCCGGCCAGGGTGAGCGTCCGCAGCTTCTGCCCGGCGTACCACGTCGCCGCCACCGTCACCCCGGCCAGCAGCAACGCCGCCACCGGCAGGGCGACGTCCGAGGCGATGAGCCCCGCGCCGCTGACCTCCTCGGCCACGGCGAGCGCCCACTGCTGCACGCTCAGCGTGCGCGCCCCGGCGATCAGCGAGCCGAACAGCGCCTCCCACAGCAGCGCGTACACGAGCCCGATGACCACCGCGTGGCGGCTGACCGTGCCGAGGAGCAGGAAGAGCGCGCTGTACGCGATCGAGGCGACGAGCGCGGCGACGGTGTAGGCGACCGCCACCTGCCCGCCGTTGCCGTTGAGGATCAGCCCGGCGAGGAACGTCGGCACGGCCGAGAAGACCATGGTCACGGCGATGGCCACGATGAGCTTGGTGAAGATGATGGTGGGCCGCTTCACCGGCTTGGCGAGCAGGTAGACGATCGAGCCGTCGTCGATCTCCGGCCCGATCGCGCCGGTTCCGGCGATGACGCCGATCAGCGGCACCATGGTGGCGAGCGCGAACCCGCCCAGGACGTCGGCGGCGATCTGGTCGTCGGCGCCGTTGAAGGTGCGGACGGCGGCCGCGATGAGCAGCAGCAGCGCGGGCAGCACGAAGAGGATCGCGGCCCGGCGGCGGCCGAGCAGGGCCCGGTAGGTGAGCCGGGCGACAGTGGGGTCGTACATGGTCGTGAGGCTCCCTTCAGGCCGTGACGAGGTACGAGAAGACCGACTCGAGGGACTCGTCCGAGGGCGAGACCGTCAGCAGCCGGATGGAGTGCGCGCGGGCGACCTTCGGCAGCAGTTCCGTGAACCGGCCGAAGTCCACCGCCTGGACGTGCAGGGCGCCTTCCGCCGTGTCCACCTCGATGCCGGCGGTCGACGGGTCGGCGATCAGCGCGGCCGCGAGCGCCCGGTCGTCGCTGGAGCGGACCAGGTAGCGGTGCGGGCGGTCCGTCATCAGGCGGCGGATGCGGCGGAAGTCGCCGCTCGCGGCGTGCCGTCCGGCGACGATGACCTCGATGTGGGAGGCGAGCTGCTCGACCTCCTCCAGGATGTGCGACGAGAACAGGACCGTGCGTCCCTCGGCTCCCATCCGCCGCAGCAGCTCCATGAGTTGCATGCGCTGGCGCGGGTCCATGCCGTTGAACGGCTCGTCCAGCAGCAGCACGGACGGCTCGTGGACGAGGGCCGAGGCCATCTTCACGCGCTGCCGCATGCCCTTGCTGTACGTCGCGATCTTGCGGTCCTGCGCGTACTCCATCTCCACCGTGGCCAGGGCCTTCTGGGCCTCGGCCGCGCCCAGTCCGTGCAACTCGGCGTTGGCGACGACGAATTCGCGGCCGGTGAGGAAGTCGTACATCGCCTCCCGCTCCGGTACGACGCCGATCCGGCGGTAGACGGACTCGTTGCGCCAGATCTGCTCCCCGTCGAGGGTGACCGATCCGGTGGAGGGGGCGAGGAAGCCACCCATCATGTTGATCAGGGTGGACTTGCCGGCGCCGTTCGGGCCGAGCAGTCCGGTCACCCCCGGCCCGATGGTCATGCTGACGTCGTTGACGGCCACGACATTGCCGAACCAGCGGGAGGCGTGGTCGATGTGGAGCGTTGTCACAGCCCGGCCTTTCGGTAGCGGCGCATCAGGACGCCGTACGAACCGGCGATGAGCGCGAGGACGACCAGCAGGTACACCGCACCGGCACCGGCGCCCGGCCCCGCCTCGGCGGGGAAGGACGATGTGGCACCGAGGAAGGCGGTCTGTACGCCGTCGATGAGGGTGATGGGCGAGAACAGGCCCAGCCACGGGATGGCGTCCAAGGAGTCCGTGCCCCAGGCGATGGCCTGGAGCGTGGAGACGGCCCCGTACGAGATGGTCAGCGCGGCGATGACGGCGGCGACGCCGAAGCCGCGGCGCGGTGTCAGCGCGGCCAGGACGAGCCCGATGCCGCCGAAGAGCAGGGACAGCAGCGCCACGGAGACCAACCCCTGTGCGAAGCCCTTGGTCTGGTCGGCGAAGTCCATCTTCGCCAGCAGAGACCCGATGTAGAGGATGAGCAGCGGCGAGGCGGTGAGGATGAACAGCGCCGACGCCATCGCGCCGTACTTGGCGAGCACGTAGTCGACGCGCTCGATCGGGCGGGAGAAGTACAGCGGGACGGTCTTGAACCGCAGGTCCCGGGAGACGGACTGGGGCGCCTGGGCCGCCAGGTAGAGCCCGATGAGCGCCTGTGTGAAGATCGCGTACCGGGTGTACTCCATGGGGAGTTGCGTCATCTTGGTGGCGACGGCCACGGCGACGACGACCAGCGCCGGGATGCACATCACCGCGAAGAGGATCATCGGCAGGACCTTGGACTTGGCGCTGCGGCCGAGTCCGTACGCGCCGCGCAGCGACTGCGAGAAGAGCGAGCGGCGCGCGTACGCCCGGCCGAGGCGCGGCCCGTCGTAGCCGCGGTAGCCGATGTTGTGGATTTGGGTCGGGGTCTGGGACGGGTTCTGGTTGTGGGTCTCGGTGCTCATCGGGGCTGCGCCTCCAGGGACGGGGCCTTGGCGGTCTCCGGCCGGAACACCTCGGCGATGTGGTGGCGGCGCTGTTCCATCCGTACGAGGCCGAGGCCGAGCTCGGCGACGGTGTCGCGCACGGTGTCGTACGTCTCCTCGCCGGTCGCCTCCAGGAGCAGGATGTGCCCGGCGCCCGGCAGACCGTCCTCCACGCGCGCGTGGAGGCTGATTCCGGCGGCCGTGAGCGCCGCGCGCAGCGCCGCCGTGCCGTCGGGGTGCGTGTCGGAGTCGGTGACCTCGACCGCGAGGGTGGTGGTGACCTGGGTGAAGTCGCTGGTGGAGCTGGAGCGCAGCAGTCGGCCGCCGTCGATGACGACGACGTGGTCACACGTGCGTTCCAGCTCGCCGAGGAGGTGGGAGGTGACCAGGACCGAGATGCCGAAGTCGGTGTACACGCGGCGGATCAGGCCGAGCATCTCGTCGCGGCCGACCGGGTCCAGGCCGTTGGTCGGCTCGTCGAGCAGGACCAGTTTCGGGTCGTGGACGAGGGCCTGGGCGAGCTTCACGCGCTGCTTCATGCCGGTGGAGTAGCCGCCGATGGGGCGGTAGCGCTCCTCGTACAGGCCGACGTGGCGCAGGGTGTCGGCGGTGCGCTCGCGGGCGGCGGTGGGCGGCAGGCCGGACATGCGGGCCATGTGCACGACGAACTCGGTGGCCGAGACGTCGGGCGGCAGGCAGTCGTGCTCGGGCATGTAGCCGACCTGCTCGCGGATGGCGGCGCCGCTGGTGGCGACGTCGAGGCCGAGGACCTCGGCGCGGCCCTCGGTGGCGGGGGACAGGCCCAGCAAGATTTTGATCATGGTGGACTTGCCGGCTCCGTTGGCACCCACCAGTCCGGTCACACCGGGCCCGATGTCCAGGGAGAGCCGGTCGAGAGCGGTCACCCTGGGGAACCGCTTGCTGAGGCTTTCGGTCGCGATCACAGTCACGCTTCGACGGTAGTGGCGCACACCACAACGGGCGTCAGACCTGGCGGCTGGATCGGTGTCCGACTCAAGGCGTACGGGCCCGTAGGGGCCGGGCACCGGAGGCCGACCCGGAGTCCGGGTTTTCCACAGGCGGTGCACGACCCTTGACGCAGCCGCCGGGCATTGTCACATTCATCAGTGTCAAGTTACGGACGGGTAGCGCGCATCCAGCACCGCACACGGGACGGACGGTGGCATGACATCGGTAGGGGCAGTCGAACGCGGCGCGGAGTTGCGCGGCTTCAGGGAAGTGCAGCGCCTGGCGTACGAGTGCGCCGAGGCGGTCGCCGCGCGGCTCGAACCGGGCGTGACCGAGCGCGAGGCGGCGCGGATGCAGCGCGCGTGGTTGCGCGAGCGGGACGTGCGGGACTGGTTCCACCTCCCCTTCGCCTGGTTCGGCGACCGCACGGCGTTCGTGAACTTCCGCATACCGCTGCAGTTCTTCCCGACGAACCGGCGGCTGGAGCCGGGGATGCCGTTCATCCTCGACATGGCCCCGGTGTACAAGGGCTTCACCGCCGACATCGGCTACTCGGGCTGCCTCGGCCCCAACCCGGTCCACGACAAGCTCCTGGCGGACCTGCGCGAGCACCGGGAGCTGATCCTGCGCGAGGTGCGGGAGCGGCGCCCCCTGCGGGAGATCTACGAGGACGTCGACCGGCTCATGGTGCGGCAGGGGTACGCCAACCGGCACCGCGCCTATCCCTTCGGCGTGATCGCCCACAAGGTCGACCGGGTCGCGCAGCGCCGCTGGTCGCCGACGCTCTTCGGCTTCGGTACGCAGGCGCTGAAGGGGCTGGCGAGCGACGCCCTGCACGGCCACCGCGAGGGCTGGTCGCCGCTGTGGTCGCCGTACGCCTTCTCCGACCACCCGCCGCGGCCGGGGCTGTGGGCGGTCGAGCCGCACCTCGGCTTCCGGGGGACGGGCGCGAAGTTCGAGGAGCTCCTGGTGGTCACGGACTCGCGGGACCCGGAAGAGAGCGCGTTCTGGCTGGACGACGATCTGCCGCACGTGCGGCGCTGGGCGGAGGGTGTGTGATGACGTCGCTGGACGCGCGCGAGCGCCGGATTCGTACGGGCGGGATCGAGCTGTGCGTCGCCGAGCTGGGGGACGCGTCACGGCCCACGGTCGTGCTCGTCCACGGCTACCCGGACTCCAAGGAGGTGTGGTCCGAGGTCGCGTCCCGGCTCGCCGACGACTTCCACGTGGTGCTGTACGACGTACGCGGTCACGGCCGGTCGAGCGCGCCCAAGCCGCTGCGCGGCGGGTTCACGCTGGAGAAGCTGACGGACGACTTCCTGGCCGTCGTGGACGCGGTCAGCCCGGACCGGCCGGTGCACCTGGTCGGGCACGACTGGGGCTCGGTGCAGTCGTGGGAGTTCGTCACGGTGCAGCGCACCGAGGGCCGGATCGCCTCCTTCACCTCGATGTCCGGCCCGTCCCTGGACCACTTCGGGCACTGGATCAAGCAGCGCGTGACCCGGCCCACTCCGCGCGGGATCGGCCACCTCCTCGGCCAGGGCGCCAAGTCCTGGTACGTGTACCTGCTGCACACGCCGAAGCTTCCGGAGCTGGCCTGGCGCGGGCCGCTCGGCAAGCAGTGGCCGGCGCTCATGCGCCGCGTCGAGAAGCTGCCGGACACCGGCTATCCGACCGGGTCCCTGCCCTCGGACGCGGCGCACGGCGCCTGGCTGTACCGGGACAACGTCCGGGCCCGGCTGCGGCACCCCCGCTCCGACGCGTACGCCCACGCGCCCGTGCAGCTGATCGTGCCGACCGGTGACGTGTTCCTGTCGGAGCGGCTCTACGACGACCTCGGCGCGTGGGTCCCCCGGCTGGTGCGGCGCACCCTCCCCGCGAAGCACTGGGTGCCGCGGACCCGGCCCGACCAGCTGGCCGCCTGGATCACCGAGTTCGTGACGGCCCACGAGGAGCGGGACCAGGGCGCCGAGCTGCCCGGCCCGGTGGCCTCCGGGCGGCCGTACGCCGACCGGTTCGGGGGGCAGCTGGTGCTGGTCACCGGCGCGGCGGGCGGCATCGGGCGGGCCACCGCCTTCGCGTTCGCCGAGGCGGGCGCGCGGGTCGTGGCGGTCGACCGGGACGCGGAGGGCGCGGCGCGCACGGCCGAGCTGGCACGGCTGATCGGTGCGCCGCAGGCCTGGGCGGAGGTGGTGGACGTGAGCGACGAGCAGGCCATGGAGAAGCTCGCCGAGAAGGTCGCCGCCGAGTACGGCGTCGTGGACGTGCTCGTGAACAACGCCGGGATCGGCATGGCCGGTTCCTTCTTCGACACGACGAGCGAGGACTGGAAGAAGGTCCTCGACGTCAATCTGTGGGGTGTCGTCCACGGCTGCCGGCTGTTCGGCGGGCAGATGGCCGAGCGGGGCCAGGGCGGCCACATCGTCAACATCGCGTCGGCGGCCGCCTTCCAGCCCTCCCGGGAGCTGCCCGCGTACAGCGCCTCCAAGGCCGCGGTGCTGATGCTCAGCGAGTGCCTGCGCGCCGAGCTGGCCGGGCAGGGCATCGGGGTCACGGCGATCTGCCCGGGCATCGTGAACACCAACATCACCTCCACCGCGCGCTTCGCCGGGGTGTCGGGGGACGAGGAGAAGCGCCGGCAGAAGAGGACGGCCAGGCTCTACGGGCTGCGCAACTACCCGCCGGAGAAGGTCGCCGACGCGATCCTGCGCGCCGTCGCCGGGAACCAGGCGGTGGTGCCGGTCACCCCGGAGGCCCGGGGCGCCCACCTGCTGTCCCGCCTCGCGCCCCGCGCGCTGCGGGCGCTGGCCAGGGTGAAGCCCCCGGTGTAGGCCGGGTGGGGACGTACGATCCCTCGCACGGACGCCCGGGCGTCGGGACAGCAGGCAGGCAGGGAGCGGGTGTGGACGAGCGGACCGAGAACCGGGCCGAGTACCGGATCGAGGATCTGGC
This sequence comes from Streptomyces sp. NPDC093546, assembly GCF_044765045.1. Lineage (NCBI taxonomy): Bacteria > Bacillati > Actinomycetota > Actinomycetes > Kitasatosporales > Streptomycetaceae > Streptomyces > Streptomyces sp. NPDC093546. The sequence continues at coordinate 144,410 of NZ_JBIWJG010000002.1, forward strand.
GCATCGCAGCGGTGCGACGGTCCGCACCATCCGCGCCTACCAGGACCGGGGGCTGCTGCCGAAGCCGGAACGGCGCGGGCGGTCCAACGTCTACGGCGAAGCCCACCTGGCCCGGCTCCGCCAGATAGCCGACCTGCTGGAGCGCGGCTACACCCTCGCCTCCATCAAGGAGCTGCTGGAGGCGTGGGACGCGGGCCGGGGCCTCGGCGGGGTGCTGGGGCTGGTCGCGGAGGTGAACGGCCCGTGGACCGACGAGAAGGCCGACCGCATCACGCGCGCCGAGCTGGACGCCGCCTTCGGCGGCACGCCGGACGAGCGGGCCGTGGAGGAGGCGATCGAGCTCGGCGTGCTCGAACGCGTCCCGGGGCGCGACGACGAGTTCCTCGTCCCGAGCCCCCAGGAGCTCGCCGTGGCGGCCGAGTTGTACGCCGCCGGGGTCCCGCTCCTGGCAATCGCCGGTCACCTGCGGGAACTTCGCGGACAGGTGGAGCACATAGCGCACCGATTCCTGGAGTTCACGACGGAGCACGTCTTCGCGCGGTATCTGGAGCACCGGCCGCCGACGGACGCGGACGCGGCGGAGGCGGCGGCGCTGGTGCGGCGGCTGCGCCCGCTCGCTCAGCAGACGGTCGACGCCGAACTGGCCCGCGCCATGCGGACGTTCGCCACCCGGCACCTCCAGCAGCATCTCGCGCCTGAGGCCTCGCTCCCGCAGGACGTCGAGTCGAGGGCGGTACCTCTTCCCGCCGACACGATTCGCGCCGTACACCGGCTCGTCGGCCCCGAGAACGCTTCGGCCTTCATCGCGGCTGCGGCCGAACGAGAGGTGCGGGCACGGACGTTGGACGCCCTCGCCTCACACCACCGCAAGAGCCGTGAAGTTGATCAAATGCCCTGACAGGCGTGGGCGGTTGTCCACAGATTCGTCAAATCCTCTGTGGATAACCGGGGTTGGCTGTGGACCAAACCTACCGACCGTAATTTCTATGGCAAGACATGCGTGATCCCTGACACGCTGCGCACATGAACGCGATGAGCGGCGACATGGACGACAGGCGCACCGTGAAGGTGTCGAAGTACCTGTCGAAGCACCTGCGCCACCAACCCGAGAGGATCGGCCTCTCCCTCGACCCGCACGGCTGGGTCGCGATCGACGACCTGTTGCGGGCGGCCGCCGAACACGGCGTACGGATCAGCCGGGCCGAGCTGGAGCACGTCGTCGCCGTCAACGACAAGCAGCGCTTCACTATCGACGTCGAGCACGACCGGATCCGCGCCAACCAGGGCCACACGGTCGACGTGGACCTCGACCTGCCGCCGGCGACTCCGCCCGCGTACCTCTACCACGGCACGGTCGCCCGCGCGCTGCCCGCGATCCGCGCCGAGGGCCTGCGCCCCATGGCCCGGCACCACGTCCACCTGTCGCCGGACCGGGAGACCGCCACGCGCGTGGGGGCCCGGCGCGGCCGGCCCGTCGTCCTCGCCGTGGACGCCGGGGCCATGGCGCGCGACGGCCATGTCTTCCACGTGACGGCCAACGGCGTCTGGCTCACCGACGCCGTGCCCCCGGCGTACCTGCGCTTCCCCGGCTGATCGGCCGCTGGGCGGACGCCGGCCGAGCCGCGCGTCAGTCCAGCCGCGCGTCAGCCCAGTTGCGCGGGTGCCTCGGCCGCGATGCGCTCGAAGACCGCCGGGTCGGCGGCGAACCGGGTGTCCGGGATCGGCGTGTGGAGGACGATCTCGGTGAACCCCAGCTCCCGGTGGCGCCCCGCGAAGTCCACGAAGGCGTCGACCGACTCCAGCACCGCGCTGCCCTCCGGTGTGAACCCGGTCAGCAGGACCTTGTCCAGCTCCACCGGCTCGCGCCCGACATCCGCGCACGCCTTGGCGAGCCGCTCCAGCTGCCCGCGTATCGCCTCCCGTGACTCCTCGGGCGTGCCCGTCTCCGAAACCTTGGGGTCACCGGTCGTCACCCAGGCCTGTCCGTGCCGCGCCGCGAGCTTCAGCCCGCGCGGTCCGGTCGCCGCCACGGTGAACGGCAGCCGGGGCCGCTGCACGCACCCGGGGATGTTCTGCGCCTCGCGCGCCGAGTAGAACCGGCCCTCGTGCGTGACCGTGTCCTCGCTCAGCAGCCGGTCCAGCAGCGGCAGGAACTCCCCGAACCGGTCGGCGCGCTCACGCGGCGACCACGCCTCCTGGCCAAGCGCCGTCGCGTCGAACCCGATGCCGCCCGCGCCGATGCCCAGCGTGACCCGGCCTCCGGAGAGGTCGTCGAGGGTGATCAGCTCCTTGGCGAGCGTGACCGGATGCCGGAAGTTCGGCGAGGTGACCAGCGTGCCGAGCCGTATCCGCTCGGTCGCGCCGGCCGCCGCGGTCAGCGTCGGTATCGCGCCGAACCAGGGACCGTCGCGGAACGGCACCCGCCAGGACAGGTGGTCGTAGCTGTACGCCGCGTGGAAACCGAGCTGCTCGGCCCGCAGCCACGCGTCGCGGCCGCCTTCGTGCCATCGGCGGTACGGAAGGATCACGGTACTCAGACGCATACGACGACCCTACGCGGCGCCACTGACAACCCCATCGGCCGTCGCCAGCGGGCGCTCCCCCTCCAGGCAACACCTGTCACCATCCGGTCACTCTCGGCCAATCCCGGTGGCTCACATGTGCATATGCCTGCACGACCGTGCATTCGGTACGGGACAATGGAACGGTGACCTCCTCAGCGACCTCCCCCCGACTGCGGCCGACGGCTCACAGACGTCCCCGCCTGATCGCCACCGACCTGGACGGCACGCTTCTGCGCGACGACAAGTCGGTTTCCGACCGTACGGTCGCGGCCCTCGCCGCCGCCGAGGAGGCGGGGATCGAGGTCTTCTTCGTCACCGGCCGCCAGGCCCGCTGGATGGACGTCGTCGCCGACCACGTCCACGGCCACGGCCTGGCGATCTGCGCCAACGGCGCGGCCGTCGTCGACCTGCACGCCGGCGGCAGGCTGCTGAAGGTCCGCCCGCTGGAGCGGGACGCCGCCCTCCACGTCGTCCAGGCCCTGCGCCGGGAGGCGCCCGGCACGGCGTTCGCCGTCGAGCTCACCACCGGCTTCCACCACGAGCCGCAGTACACCCCCGTCTTCATCGACTCGGGCGCCACCGTCGCCGAGGTGGAGAAGCTGTTGCACGAGGACGAGCCCGGCACCGGCGCTCCCATCCTGAAGATGCTCGCCCACCACGACGAGCTCACCCCGGACGGCTTCCTCGCCCTCGCCCGCGCCGCCGCCGGCCACCGCGCCGCCATCACCCGCTCCAGCACCACCGCGCTGCTGGAGGTCAGCGGCCTCGGCGTCTCCAAGGCCAGCACCCTCGCCCTGTGCTGCGCCGAGCGCGGCATCTCCGCCGACGAGGTCGTCGCGTTCGGCGACATGCCCAACGACATCGAGATGCTGACGTGGGCGGGCCGCTCGTACGCGATGGGCAACGCCCATCCGGACGTCGTCGCCGCCGCCTCCGGCCGTACCGTCGCCAACAACGAGGACGGCGTCGCCGTCGTCATCGAGTCCCTCCTCGCGGGCGCCTGACCCGCTCGCCCGGGCTCACCGGGCGCCTGGCGCCCTCGCCCGGGCTCACTCGCGCAGCCGCACCCCGTGCTCGCGCAGCCAGCGCACCGGGTCGACGGCGGAGCCGTACTGCGGAGTGAGCCGCACCTCGAAGTGCAGGTGCGGCCCCGTCGAGTTGCCCGTGGTGCCGGCCTGCCCGATCCACTGGCCCGCCCGCACCCGCTCGCCCTTGCCCACGCCGGGCGCGGACAGGTGCGCGTACTGCGAGTACCAGCCGTTCTCGTGCCGTACGACCACCTCGATCCCGAAGGCGCCCCCACACGACACCGACTGCACCCGCCCCGCGCCGATCGACCGCACCGGTGCGCCGAGGTCCACCGCGAAGTCCTGGCCCGTGTGCCGGTGGGACCAGCGCCCGCCCGCGCTGTCGAACCGGGCCGACAGCCGGTAGTCCGTCACCGGCGCCACCCAGGCGGGGCCCCTGCCGCCCGCTCCGCGACCTTCGGCGGTCTTTCCGTCGCGCCGGCCGATCCGTACCACGCCCCGGCACCGCCCTGCCGCCACGCTGCGCTGCGCCTCGGCGTGCAGCCGCTGCTGGGCGCTCACCAGCCGGGCCTCGATGCCCCGCTTGATCGCCGCGAGCCGGGAGGTGCGCAGGTCCAGCGCGTGCCACGCCGCCCGCGCGTTCTGCTCGGCGACCGTCAGGCGCCGTTCCGCCGTGCGGGCCTGCTCCATGAGCCGGTTGACGGACCGGGCCGCCTGTCCGGCGAGCCGCTGCGCCCTCATCACCTCGTTCGGGTCGTCGGCCAGCAGCAGCCGCGCGGTCATCGCGAGGGAGCCGCCCGTGCGGTACTGCACCCGGGCGACCTCGCCCACCCGGTCGTACAGGAGCGCCACCTCGCGCCGCTTCTCGCCGAGCTCCTCCTGGAGCCGGGCGGCCGTCGCCCGCTGCGATGCGGCCGCGCGCCTGCCCTGCTCGTACGCGTCGGTGGCCCGCGCCGCCTCGTCGTACAGCCGCGCCACCTCGGCCCCCACGGCGACGGGGCCGTCGTGCCGCTCGTGCCCGGCGGCCTGCGGGGGCGACGGCAGCAGGACCAGCACGGCCACCACCAGCACGAGCAACGGCCGGCCGGCGGACGCGCGGGGACGGAGAACCATGCAGGGATGGTGACGCCGTGCCCGCCGGTTCTCGTGGACCCGAAGGGCCCCGTACCGCCGACCGGCCTACGCCCGTACGCCCGGCCGGCCTACTCCGCCCCCCTCACCGACGTACAGCGGTGCGCTGAGGCAGCGCACCACAGTGGGCGCTGCAGCAGTGCCCTACGGCGTGCCTACAGCGGGGCTTCCCACACCACCGCGGTGCCGCCGCCACCCGCCCCCAGGCCCGGTTCGAGGCGGCTGGACCCGCCCAGCGACTCCGCTCGCCGGGCCAGGTTCCGCAGGCCGCTGCGCCGCCCGCCCTCCGGGACGCCCACCCCGTCGTCGGCGACGGTCAGCCGTACGCCCTCGGTGCCGTCCGCCAGCCGCGCGGTCGCGTCCACGACCACCTCGATCCGCCGCGCCCGCGCGTGCCGGAAGGCGTTGGACAGCGCCTCGCGCAGCGCGGCGATGAGGTTCTTGCCGGTCAGCTCGCCGACCGCCGAGTCCACCGGACCGACGAAGCGGTACGAGGGCTTGAAGCCGAGCGGTACGGCCGCCATGTTGATCTCCCGCAGCACGCGCGTGCACAGCCCGGCCGGCGCCTCACCCGGCCCCTCCTGGAGCGCGAAGACGGCGGTACGCACCTCCTGGATGGTCGTGTCCAGCTCCTCCACGGCCTTCGCCACACCGTCCCGGACGGCGGGCACCGCCGAACCGCGCTGGACGCTCTCCAGCGTCATTCCCGTCGCGAAGAGCCGCTGGATGACCAGGTCGTGCAAGTCACGGGCGATCCTGTCCCGGTCCTCGTACACCGCGAGCCGCTCCCGGTCGCGCTGCGCCTCCGCCACCATCAGCGCCAGCGCGGCCTGGGAGGCGAACCGCGCCGCCAGCGCGCGCTCCGCCCCCGTGAACGGGCGGGCGCCCGGCGCGCGCGGGGTGGCGAGCGCGCCGAGAACCCGGCCGCCGCTCCACAGCGGCAGCAGCATGCCGGGCCCGTACGGCCGCGCCAGCGCGGCGTTCACCTCCCGCATGCGCGGGTCGCCGGCCGCGTCCCCGACGTGGACGGCCTCCCCGGCCAGGAGCCGCTCCACGACCGGGCTCGCGCGCGGGACGACCACCCCCAGCGCCTTGCCCGCCTCGGGATCGTCGGAGTCGACGGCGACGATCTCCAGGCCCTCGTCCGCCGGCAGCAGCACGACTCCGGCGGCCGCGTCGGCGAGCCGCCGGGCCTGCTCGGCGACGACCGTGAGCGCGTCGTCGGTGTCCCCGCCCGACAGCAGCGCCGTGGTGACGGCGACCGATCCGTCGATCCACCGCTCGCGCCGGCGGGCGGCCTCGTAGAGCCGGGCGTTGCCGATCGCGATCCCCGCCTCCGCGGCCAGGACCCGCACCATGCGCAGATCGGATGCGCTGAACTCGCCGCCGCCGTGCTTTCCCGCCAGGTACAGGGTGCCGAAGGCCTCGCCCTGGACGCGGACCGGAACCCGGACGAAGCTCCGCGTGGGCGCATGCGCCGGCGGGGGACCATCCGGGGCGCTGTACGTGACGGAGGCGGACACCCCGCCCCCGCCTTCCTCGTCGAGCACCCGGAGCGCGGCGTAACGCGCGCCGGCGAGCTCGGCGGCGGTCCGGCAGATCCGCTCCAGGGTGGCGTCCAGCTCCAGCCCGGTGCCGACGGACCGCATCGCCTCCAGCAGCCGCGGCACGCGAGGATCCGTCATGGACCTGAGCGTAATAAGTCCCTTTTAGGGGCGAAAGTCAGGCGCGTGCCGCCGCGTGCAGCACATCGGCGGCCTGCTCCCGCTCCCGCATGCGCCGCAGCGGCCCCTCGGTGGCGGCCAGTTCGGCGTACGGGCCCCGCTGCACGATCCGGCCGCCCTCCAGGACGACGACCTCGTCGACCGCCTCCAGGCCGTGCAGCCGGTGCGTGATCAGCACGGTCGTGCGGCCCTCGGTGGCCCGCAGCAGATCGTCGGTGAGCGCGTCGGCGGTGGCCAGGTCGAGGTGCTCGGCGGGCTCGTCCAGCACGAGCACGGGGAAGTCGGCCAGCAGCGCGCGGGCGAGCGCGAGCCGCTGGCGCTGACCGCCCGAGAGCCGGGCGCCGTGCTCGCCGACGAGCGTGTCCAGGCCGTCCGGCAGCGCGTCGGCCCACTCCAGCAGCCGGGCCCGGTCCAGCGCGCGGCGCAACGCGTCGTCGCTCGCACCCGGCCGGGCCAGGCGCAGGTTCTCCCGGATCGTGCTGTCGAAGATGTGGGCGTCCTGGGCGCACAGCCCGACCATGCGGCGCACGTCGTCGCCGTCGAGCGCGCTCGCGTCCACGCCACCGATCCGGTACGTCCCCGAGCGGGCGTCCAGGAACCGCAGCAGCACCTGCGCGACGGTGGTCTTGCCCGCCCCGGACGCGCCGACGACGGCGACCCGCCGGCCGGCCTCCAGCCGCAGGTCGAAGCCGGCGAGGGCGTCCCGCTGCTGCCCGGCGTACCGTGCGGAAAGCCCGCGCACCTCCACCGGGAAGGGCCCCTCGGGCGCCGCCGCCGGCCGTTCCGGCTCCTGTACGGGGACGGGGGCGTCGAGCACCTCGTACACCCGCTCGGCGCTGCGCCGGACGCGCTGGCGGTACTGGACGGCGAGCGGAAGCCCGATGACGGCCTCGAACGCGGCGAGCGGGACGAGGACGACGACGGCGAGCGACACGCCGTCGAGCCGGCCGTCCCGTACCGCCTGCACGCCCACGAGCGCCGCCGCCGCCACCGTCACCCCGGTGAGCAGCGCGGAAAGCCCGCCGCCCAGCGCCGTGGCGGACGCCTGCCGCGACGCGATGCGCGTCAGCGCGGCATCGACCTCACGCACCCGGTCCGCACGCCCCTTGAGGGCTCCGGCCACCGTGAGCTCGGCGCAGCCGCGCAGCAGGTCGACGGCGGCCACGGCCAGGGCACCACGCGCGGGCGCGAGCCGTCCCTCGGCCCGCCGGGCGGTCGCCCCGCTGACCAGCGGCACGCCCACCCCCGCGAGGAGGAGCCCGGCCGCCAGGACGGCTCCCGCCTCGGGCAGCAGCCACGCAGTGAACCCGACGGCCCCGGCGCCGACGACCACGGCGGTCCCGGCGGGCAGCAGCCACCGGAGCCAGTAGTCCTGGAGGGAGTCCACGTCGGAGACGAGCCGCGACAGCAGGTCACCCCGGCGGGCCGTCCGCAGCCCGGCGGGCGCGATCCGCTCCAGCCTGCGGTACACGGCGACCCTGACCTCGGCGAGCACCCGCAGCACGGTGTCATGCGCCACGAGCCGCTCGGCATACCGGAACACGGCCCGGCCGATCCCGAACGCCCGCGTCGCCGTCACGGCGACCATCAGGTACAGCACGGGCGGCTGCTCCGAGGCGCGCGAGATGAGCCACCCGGACACCCCCATGAGCCCGACGGCCGACCCCAGGGCCAGACTCCCCAACCCCAACGCCACCCACAACCGCGCCCGCCACTCCCCCGCCAACTCCCGCACCCACCGCAACGCGGCGGCACCCGGACCGGCGGCCGATCCTGCGCCTGAAGCCGGCGCACCCGCAGGCTTCGCACCCACGCGGGCGGTGGCCCCGGCACCCGCACCCGCAGGCCTCGCATCGGCGCGGCGCGCAGCGCCCGCGGCGAGATCCGCGCCCACAGCCTCCGCCGCCACGCGGCCCGAAGGGCCCGCGCCCGGGCCCGTGGGGGCGTCAGCCCCCACGAACGACTCCTCCCCCGGGGTCCGGGGCGGAGCCCCGGTTTCGGGAAGGGGAGGGGTGGGGGAAGAGCCGCGCAGCGCCACCACCCGATCCGCCACCTCCAGCAGCGCCGGCCGATGCACCACCAACAGCACCGTCCGCCCCGCCGCCAGCCGCCTCACCGCGGCCACCACCCCCGCCTCGGTCTCCCCGTCCAGCGCCGCCGTCGGCTCGTCGAGCAACAGCACGGGCCGGTCCGCCAGGAACGCCCGCGCCAGCGCCAGCCGCTGCCGCTGCCCCGCCGACAGCCCGGCGCCGTCCTCGCCCAGCACGGTCCCGGCCCCCGCCGGCAACGCGTCGACGAACTCCGCCGCCCCCGCGTCCCGCAGCGCCCGCGCGACCGCCGCGTCGTCCGCGTCCGGCCGGGCCAGGCGCACGTTCTCCGCGATGGTCCCGGCGAACAGGTACGGCCGCTGCGGCACCCACGCCACCTGCTCCCGCCACCGCTCCAGGTCCAGCGACCCGAGCTCGACGCCCCCGACCAGCACGCGGCCGCCGTCGGCCGCCGGCTCCGCGAAGCCCAGCACCACATCCAGCAGCGTCGACTTCCCGACTCCGCTCGGTCCGACGAGGGCCACGGTCTCGCCCTCCTCCACGACCAGGGAGGCCGCGTCGAGCGAGGGCTCGGCGCGCCCGGCGTGGCGTACGGTCACGGCGTCCAGCTCGAGGCGCACCGGCCCGGCGGGCACGGCACCGGTGCCGCCCGCCCGCACCGGGGTCTCCAGGACGTCGAAGATCTCCTCCGCGGCCGCGAGCCCCTCCGCCGCCGCGTGGTACTGCGCCCCGACCTGACGCAGCGGCAGGTACGCCTCGGGCGCGAGCACCAGGATCACGAGGCCGGTGTACAGATCCAGGTCCCCGTGGACGAGCCGCATGCCGACGCCGACGGCCACCAGCGCCACCGACAGCGTCGACAGCAGCTCCAGGGCGAACGACGACAGGAAGGCGATCCGCAGCGTCCGCACGGTCGCCTGCCGGTACTCCGAGGTGATCGCCCGGATCGACTCGGCCTGCGCCTTCGCGCGCCCGAAGACCTTCAGGGTCGGCAGCCCCGCGACCACGTCCAGGAAGTGCCCGGACAGCCGCGACAGGAGCTTCCACTGCCGGTCCATCCGAGCCTGGGTGGCCCAGCCGATGAGCACCATGAAGACGGGGATCAGCGGCAGCGTCCCCACGATGATCGCCGCCGACACCCAGTCCTCGGTGACGATCCGCGCGAGGACGGCCACCGGCACCACCACGGCCAGCCCCAGCTGCGGCAGGTACCGGGCGAAGTAGTCGTCGAGGGCGTCCACGCCCCGGGTGGCCAGGGCCACCAGCGACCCGACCCGCTGCCCGCTCAGCCACCCCGGCCCCAGCTCGGCCGCACGCTCCAGCAGCCGCCCCCGCAGCTCGGACTTGACCGCCGCGCCGGCCCGGTGGGCGGCGAGCTCGGTCAGCCACGACACGAGCCCCCGCCCCACGGCGACCGCCGCCAGCAGCAGCATCGGCGTCGCCAGGTCGGGCGCCCCCAGCTCCTGCTGGAAGGCGCCCACCACCACCTCGGCGATGAGCATCGCCTGGGCGACGACCAGACCCGCGCCGAGGAGACCGAGCACCACCACCGCCGCCAGGAAGAGGCGGGTGGCGCGGGCGTACCGGAGCAGGCGCGGGTCGATCGGTTTCACGTGAAACATCCCCTACTGATGAGCGGCATCACTAGTGAGCGGCGTCGGCGATGTGCTGCGTACCGATGCGCTTGCGGAACACCCAGTACGTCCAGCCCTGGTACAGCAGCACCAGCGGCGTGGCGATCGCCGCACACCAGCTCATGATCTTGAGCGTGTACGGGCTGGACGCCGCGTTGGTGACCGTGAGGCTCCACCGGGGGTCCAGCGAGGACGGCATGACGTTCGGGAAGAGGGTCAGGAAGAGCATCGCGACCGCGGCCGCGATCGTGACGCCGGACAGCGCGAACGACCAGCCCTCGCGCCCCGCCTTGATGGCCACGACCGCACCCATGAGCGACACCACAGCGACGACCATCACCACCAGGCTCGCCCCGTCGCCCCGCGCGACCTGCGTCCAGCTCAGGAAGGCGAGGACGAGGGCTGCGGTGATCAGGCCGAGGGTCAGTGCCAGCTTGCGCGCCCGCACCCGGATGTCCCCCACCGTCTTCAGCGCGGTGAATACCGTGCCGTGGAAGGTGAACAGGGTCAGGGTGACGAGCCCGCCCAGAAGAGCGTACGGGTTGAACAGGTCCGCGAGCGTGCCCACGTACTCCTTGGTGGCGTCGATCTTCACGCCGCGCACGATGTTCCCGAAGGCCACGCCCCACAGGAACGCGGGGATCAGCGAGGTCCAGAAGATCGCCTGCTCCCAGTTGTGCTGCCACCGCTCCTCGGGCCGCTTGGCGCGGTACTCGAAGGCGACGCCGCGCACGATCAGGCACACCAGGATGAGCAGCAGCGGCAGGTAGAAACCGGAGAAGAGCGTGGCGTACCAGTCCGGGAAGGCGGCGAAGGTCGCGCCGGCGGCGGTGAGCAGCCACACCTCGTTGCCGTCCCAGACGGGCCCGATGGTGTTGATGAGCACCCGCTTCTCGACCCGGTTGCGGGCGAGCAGCTTGGTCAGGACACCGACTCCGAAGTCGAATCCCTCCAGGAAGAAGTAGCCCGTCCACAGGACGGCGATGACAACGAACCAGACGTCGTGGAGTTCCATGCCTCAGCTCCCAGTCCTTGAGTGAAGGGCCATCAGTACGAGAAGGCCATCGGCCGGTCGGCGTCCTGACCGGCGCCCCGGTCGTGGCCGCCGATCTTCGTGGGCGGGTTCAGATCGGACTCGGTGAGCTCCGGCGGCCCGGCCTTGACGTACTTGACCAGCAGCTTCACCTCGACCACGGCGAGCACCGCGTACAGCGCGGTGAAGACGATCATCGAAATGAGGATCTCGGCCTGGGAGACACCGGGGGAGACGGCGTCACGGGTGCGCAGCACGCCGTACACCGCCCAGGGCTGGCGGCCCATCTCGGTGAAGATCCAGCCCCAGGAGTTGGCGATCAGCGGGAAGGCCAGCGTCCACAGGGCGACGAGCCAGTACAGCTTGGCGAACTTGGCGCTCAGCGGCTTGCGGAAGAGCACCAGGTTCGGCACCTCGTCGTCACCGGTCCGCAGCCGCTCGGGCAGCAGGAACCGCTTCCGGGTCAGCCACAGCCCGAGGAGGCCGAGCGAGAAGGACGCCATGCCGAAGCCGATCATCCAGCGGAAGCCCCAGTAGGCGACGGGGATGTTGGGCCGGTAGTCGCCGGGCCCGTACTTCTCCTGGAGCGCCTCCTGGGTGTCGTTGATCCCGGGGACGTACGACTCGAAGTCGCTGTGCGCGAGGAAGGACAGCAGGCCCGGGACCTCGATGGCGACCTTGTTGTGGCCCTTGTCGACGTCTCCGTACGCGAAGACCGAGAAGGGGGCCGGGCTCTCGCCGTCCCACAGGGCCTCGGCCGCGGCCATCTTCATCGGCTGCTGCTCGTACATGACCTTGCCGAGGAAGTCACCGCTGATCGCGGTGAGCATGCCGCCGAGGACGACGGTGACCAGGCCCAGGCGCAGCGAGGTGCGCATCACCGGCACGTGCTTCTTGCGGGCCAGGTGGAAGGCGGCGATGCCGACCATGAACGCGCCGCCGGTGAGGAAGGCCGCGGACATGGTGTGGAAGACCTGGGTGAGGGTGGTGTTCTGGGTGAGCACCAGCCAGAAGTCGGTGAGCTCGGCCCGCCCGGTGGTCTCGTTGATCTTGTACCCGACGGGGTGCTGCATCCAGGAGTTGGCCGCCAGGATGAAGTACGCGGACAGGATCGTGCCGATCGAGACCATCCATATGCAGGCCAGGTGGATCCGCTTGGGCAGCTTGTCCCAGCCGAAGATCCACAGGCCGATGAAGGTCGACTCGAAGAAGAACGCGATCAGCGCCTCGAAGGCGAGCGGCGCGCCGAAGACGTCACCGACGAACCGCGAGTAGTCGGACCAGTTCATGCCGAACTGGAACTCCTGCACGATGCCGGTGACGACACCCATCGCGATATTGATCAGGAAGAGCTTCCCCCAGAACTTCGTCGCCCTGAGGTACTTCTCCTTCTCGGTCCGCACCCAGGCGGTCTGAAGACCGGCGGTGAGGGCGGCGAGGGAGATCGTCAGCGGAACGAAGAGAAAGTGGTAGACGGTAGTGATACCGAACTGCCACCGCGCCAGGGTCTCTGGCGCCAGAGCCAGGTCCACGACATCTTCTCCTTACGGCCTTGCATCTACGGTCTTTGCGCCCTCACCCGCCCTCTGATTCCGGTCGATCTTGGGAGGAGCCAGGCGAGCTTGTGAATGCGTTCACAATCACAAGCAATTATGACTCACACGGAATCCGTAGCCACACCCGGGGGTGCCTCTTCCCTAGAACTTCAACATATTGTTGAATTTCCGTATGAAGATCCGCATCTCCTGGCCCGCCGGCCACACCACCGCGACCATCGAAGAAACCCCCACGAGCAAGGCGCTCGCAGGGGTTCTCCCGATCACTTCCACCGCCCGTACCTGGGGCGAGGAGGTCTACTTCGACACTCCCGTCTCCGCGCCCCGGGAGCCCGACGCCCGCCAGGTCGTGGAGCCGGGCACCGTCGCCTTCTGGACCGACGGCGACGCGCTGGCCCTCCCGTACGGGCCCACACCGATCTCGCGCGGCGACGAATGCCGCCTCGCGAGCCCGTGCAACCTGCTCGGCAGCCTCGACGGCGACCCGCGCGTCCTCGCCACCGTCCGTGACGGCGACCCGATCCGCGTCGAGCTCGCCGGCGACTAGCCCGCGGCCTCCGTCTCCGGTTCCGTCAGAACCGCTCTTTGCGGAACGACTCCGCCACCCGCAGGAAGATGTCGTTCCCCTCGCTCTCGCCGATCGTCACCCGCACACCCTCGCCGGGGAACGGCCGCACGACCACGCCCGCCTCGTCGCAGGCCTCCGCGAAGGCCACGGTCGCCTCACCCAGGCGCAGCCAGACGAAGTTCGCCTGCGTCTCGGGCACCGTCCACCCCTGGGCCACGAGCCCCTCGTACACCCGCGTGCGCTCGCACACCAGCGAGCCCACCCGCCCCAGCAGCTCATCCTCGGCGCGCAGCGAGGCCACCGCCGCGTCCTGCGCCAGCTGGCTGACGCAGAAGGGGAGCGCCGTCTTGCGCAGGGCCGCGGCGACCGGCTCGTGGGCGATGGCGAAGCCCACCCGCAGCCCGGCCAGGCCGTACGCCTTCGAGAACGTCCGCAGCACGCAGACGTTCGGCCGGTCACGGTAGAGCTCGATCCCGTCGGGCACGTCGCTGTCGCGGATGAACTCGCGGTACGCCTCGTCCAGTACCACCAGCACACCGGCCGGCACCCGGTCCAGGAACCGCTCCAGCTCCGCCCGCCGCACCACCGTGCCGGTGGGGTTGTTGGGGTTGCAGACGAAGATCAGCCGCGTCCGGTCGGTGATCGCTTCCGCCATCGCGTCCAGGTCGTGCACATCGCCGTCGGTGAGCGGGACCTGCACCGGCGTGGCACCGCTGATCCGGGTGATGATCGGGTACGCCTCGAAGGAGCGCCACGCGTACAGCACCTCGTCGCCGGGGCCGGCCGTCGCCTGCACCAGCTGCTGGGCCACGCCCACCGAGCCGGTGCCCGTCGCCAGGTGGGACACGGGCACCCCGAACCGCTCGGAGATCTCGGCCATCAGGCCGGCGCACGTCGCGTCCGGGTAGCGGTTGAAACCGGACGCGGCGGCGACCGCGGCCTCCATCACGCCCGGCAGCGGGGGGTACGGGTTCTCGTTCGAGGACAGCTTGTACGCGACCGGGCCACCAGGGACGGGCGCCGCGGCGGGCTTGCCCGGCTTGTAGGTGGGGATGTCGTCCAGCGCGGCCCGCAGCATCGGGCCCGTACCGCTCGCGCCGCTCGTCCCGCTCGTCTCGCTCACCGTGATCCTCCTCGACCGTCCGTACCACCAATACTGCTCACCTTATGAGGATTCCGCCGCCCTGCGAATGCCCTGTGGGCAACCGTCGTGACACACGGGCGGAGAGGGGGAGGGAGACGCGAGGGAAGCCGGGAGGGGCGCACGGCAGGGTGGCGCGCGCCGGTGGCTCACGCCGTGGCGCGCATCCCCCGTAGTGGTGAGTTGAGCCCGCTCCCGGACCTCGGGCATGTGGCAGGCTCATACGCACCGGAAAGTTGCGGAGCCATGCCTACCGGCCGAACAGCCTTGGTTTTCAAGGGTGTTGGGGGTCCAGACCATGCAGAAACGTCCCTGTCAACGGGTGAATATGCGACCGGCTCGACCGGCCGCCCTCGCCCTACTATCGGCTCGCCATGACAGCAGCAGGGAAGCACCAGGTGAGCCGGGCACAGACCCGGGGAAGCCGGCAGGGGCGAGCGGGCATCCGGGACGTGGCCGCCGCAGCCGGGGTCTCCATTACGACTGTCTCCGACGCGCTCAACGGCAAGGGCCGGCTCCCGGACGCCACCCGCCGCCATGTCCGCGAGGTCGCCGAGCGACTGGGTTACCGCCCGTCCGCCGCGGCCCGCACGCTCCGTACCGGCAAGTCCGGCCTCATCGGCCTGACCGTGACCACCTACGGGGATGAACCTTTCACCTTCACCGAATTCGCGTACTTCGCCGAGATGGCCAGGGCCGCCACCTCCGCCGCGCTCGCCCGCGGCTACGCCCTGGTCATCCTGCCCGCCACCTCCCGCCATGACGTCTGGTCGAACGTCGCCCTCGACGGCACCGTCGTCATCGACCCCTCCGACCACGACCCGGTCGTCACCGAGCTCGTCCGCCAGGGCCTGCCGGTCGTCTCCGACGGCCGCCCCGCGGGCACCCTCCCGGTGACCGCCTGGGTCGACAACGACCACGAAGCCGCCGTCCTCGACCTGCTCGACCACCTCGCCGCCGCCGGCGCCCGCCGGATCGGCCTGCTCACCGGCACCAGCACCGACACCTACACCCGGCTCTCCACCACCGCGTACCTCAACTGGTGCGAGCGGGTCGGACAGGACCCCGTCTACGAGGCGTACCCGGCCCACGACCCGTGCGCCGGCGCCGTCGCGGCCGACCGGCTGCTCGCCCGCCCGGACCGCCCCGACGCCGTCTACGGCCTCTTCGACCCCAACGGCACCGACCTGCTCGCGGCGGCGCGGCGCTACGGGCTGCGCGTCCCCGACGACCTGCTCCTGGTGTGCTGCAGCGAGTCCACCGTGTACGCCGCCACCGAGCCGCCCGTCACCACGCTCTCCCTCAAGCCGCGCCGGATCGGCACCGCGGTCGTGCAGCTCCTCATCGACGCCATCGAGGGCATCGACTCCGACCGCCCGCTCGAGCAGGTCATACCGACCGAGCTGATCGTGCGGACGTCGTCCCAGCGGCGCTCCACCCGTACGACCGTCAGCCCTCCCCGATCGCCCTCCCAGGAGTGAACGCGGACCTGCCCCGCGCCAAGACCAGGGGCAGATCTTCCCAATTGGGGCGAAACAGCCAGTAGCTCAGGGGTGGACCCGGATTCACCACCCCTGGTGCGTCACACAGCTGGGGCCTCATTCCTATGATGGGCGGACGACACCGCGGGCCGCCCCGACCAGGCCGGTCTGCCAGGTGTAGGGCGTCGCGACGGTGGTGGAGGGGTCGATGACTCAGGGGGCCGGTCAAGGACCCGTGGTGCGGACGGCGACGTTGCGTGACTTCCGCGTGCCGCCGTATGCGCAGGTGCCGGTGCAGGGTCACGCCGGGCACCCCGGCAACGCCTTCCCGGAGGGGGAGTTCCCGGAGGGGTACACGCCCACCGAGCGCGACCTCCCGGTGATCAACCGAGGCGACACCGTGCAGGTCGCCACCGCCCCGCCGCCGGCCCCGGCCGCCCTCCCCGAGCAGGCCCCGGCCCCCGTCCCGGGCCCCGGCCCGCTGTACGTGGTCGGAGACGTCCACGGGTACCTCGACGAGCTGATCGCCGCGCTGCGCGAGCAGGGGCTCATCGACGCCGACGGGCACTGGGCCGCGGGCAACGCCCGCCTCTGGTTCCTCGGCGACTTCACCGACCGGGGCCCCGACGGCATCGGCGTCATCGACCTCGTCATGCGGCTGTCCGCCGAGGCCGCGGCGGCCGGCGGCTACTGCAAGGCCCTGATGGGCAACCACGAGCTGCTGCTGATCGGCGCCAAGCGGTTCGGCGACACCCCGGTCAACTCCGGCGCGGGCACCGCCACCTTCCAGGCCGCCTGGCTCCTCAACGGCGGCCAGAAGAGCGACATGGACCGGCTCCAGGACGTCCACCTCCAGTGGATGTCCCGGCTGGACGCGATCGTCGAGGAGGACGGCCACCTGCTGCTCCACTCCGACACCACCGCCTACCTGGAGTACGGCTCCACCATCGAGGACGTCAACGACACCGTTCACGAGATCCTCACCCGCAACGACGCCGACGAGTGCTGGGACCTGTTCCGCAAGCTCACCAAGCGCTTCGCCTTCCGGGACGAGGGCGGCCCCATGGCCGTACGCGAGCTGCTGGCGGCCTACGGCGGACAGCGCATCGTCCACGGCCACAGCCCGATCCCGTACCTGCTCGGGGAAGTGGGATCCGAGGACGGCGAGGACGGCGGCGGCCCGTCCGTCGAGGGGCCGCACGTGTACGCGGACGGGCTCGCGATCGCCATGGACGGCGGGGTGACCATGGCCGGAAAGCTGCTGGTCGTGCAGCTCCCCTTGTACAACTGAGCCATAACTCGTCCCGAGCCGGGCCGGCGATTTCCGGAATTCCTCTGTCACCCCCCGCCATAACCGCTCTACCATCGGGTCATCCGTAGCAGGCTCTCCTCCGTTTCCGCCCAACTGCCCGTTCTACGCGGGCAAACCGGCCCTACGGAGCATCGGGGGATGCACATGAACAGCGCTCCGCACCTGCTGACCGAGGACCGCTCCGAGTACGAGCGCCTCCTCGACGAGGCACTGCGCAACGCGCACGAACGTCCGGAACTCGCCGCGATCGGGCAGCGGCTCAACGCCGAACAGCTGCGCACCATGGCCCTGAACGCGACGGCGCTCATCACCGCGGCCGCCGCCGCCGAGTACGACCACTTCGTAAAGGTGCGCGAGGAGTCGCGTACGCCCACGCGCCTGTCCGCCATCGACTCCCTGCTGTCCGGCTCCGGCGACGACTCGGCGGACGGCCCGGGCGCCGGGCTCGGTGTCGTCGTCACCGTGCTCGCACCGGTGCTCGCCGGCACCGCCGCGCTCATCTTCCTGCTCGTCGGCTATCTGCTCATGGCCCTCGACCCGGCGCCGTCGTTCGCGAAGCCGCTGCTGACCGCCGGGTGGTTCTTCGCCGGAGTCACGGCGCTCGGCATCCTGATCGCCGCCATCGGCCTGCTGATCACGGCCCTGCGCAACAGCTCGACGCAGGTGCCCGCCCAGGAGCCCGGAGGTGAACTGCCGGACGAGATCGGCCGGGCGCGAGAGGCATGGCGGCATGCCCTCTTGGAGCGGGGCATCCTGCCGTTCCTGCGCGACGCCCTGGCCGACCCGAGCGCAGACCCGACCTCCGGCGTCCCGCCGCGCCCGCTCGGGCGGATCCCGAAGGTCGGCTACAGCGGGCCGGACTTCTCCAGCCCGAGCGAGGGCGGTTCGGCGACGCGGCCGGCCTTCACCAGCCCGGACTTCACCAGCCCCGACTTCGCCGGTCCGGAGTTCGGGGGCCGGGACTTCGGCGGCCCCGAGCACCGGTCGGAATGACCGGTGCACCGGGGCGCGTGTTTCACGTGAAACATCCGTTCGCACCCGCGTGAGCGGGTCGCCGCGGGGTCAGTCCGCCAGCGGCAGGTAGACCCGGTTCCCGGCGGCGGCGAACTCCGCGGACTTCTCCGCCATACCGGCCTCGATCTCGTCCTGCTTGAGATCCCCGCCGTGCTCCCGCCGGATGTCCTGCGAGATCTTCATCGAGCAGAACTTCGGACCGCACATCGAGCAGAAGTGCGCGGTCTTCGCCGGCTCGGCGGGCAGCGTCTCGTCGTGGAACTCCCGCGCCGTGTCCGGGTCGAGGGCCAGGTTGAACTGGTCCTCCCAGCGGAACTCGAACCGCGCGTCCGACAGCGCGTCGTCCCACTCCTGCGCGCCCGGGTGCCCCTTGGCCAGGTCCGCCGCGTGCGCGGCGATCTTGTACGTGATGACGCCGGTCTTCACGTCGTCCCGGTTCGGCAGGCCGAGGTGCTCCTTCGGCGTGACGTAGCAGAGCATCGCGGTGCCCCACCAGGCGATCATCGCGGCGCCGATACCGGAGGTGATGTGGTCGTAGGCGGGCGCGACATCGGTGGTCAGCGGGCCGAGCGTGTAGAACGGCGCCTCCTCGCAGATCTCCTGCTGGAGGTCGATGTTCTCCTTGATCTTGTGCATCGGGACATGGCCCGGGCCCTCGATCATCGTCTGGACGTTGTGCCGCTTGGCGATCTGGTTCAGCTCGCCGAGCGTCCGCAGCTCCGCGAACTGCGCCTCGTCGTTGGCGTCCGCGATCGAGCCCGGCCGCAGGCCGTCACCGAGCGAGAACGTCACGTCGTACGCGGCGAGGATCTCGCAGAGCTCCTCGAAGTTCTCGTACAGGAACGACTCCTTGTGGTGCGCCAGGCACCACGCGGCCATGATGGAGCCGCCGCGCGAGACGATGCCGGTCTTGCGGCGCGCCGTCAGCGGCACGTACCGCAGGAGCACGCCGGCGTGGACGGTCATGTAGTCGACGCCCTGCTCGGCCTGCTCGATGACCGTGTCCTTGTAGATGTCCCAGGTCAGCTCCTCGGCCCTGCCGTCGACCTTCTCCAGCGCCTGGTAGAGCGGCACGGTGCCGATGGGGACGGGCGAGTTGCGCAGCACCCACTCGCGGGTGGTGTGGATGTTGCGGCCGGTGGAGAGGTCCATGACCGTGTCGGCGCCCCAGCGGGTGGCCCAGGTCATCTTCTCCACCTCCTCCTCGATGGACGAGGTGACCGCGGAGTTGCCGATGTTGGCGTTGACCTTCACCAGAAACCGCTTGCCGATGATCATCGGCTCGATCTCCGGGTGGTTGACGTTCGCCGGCAGCACCGCGCGGCCCGCCGCGATCTCCTCGCGGACGACCTCCGGGGAGACGTTCTCGCGGATCGCGACGTACTCCATCTCCGGCGTGATCTCGCCGCGGCGGGCGTACGCGAGCTGCGTCACCGCCTGTCCGTCACGGCCCCGGCGGGGCTGGCGCGGACGGCCCGGGAAGACGGCGTCGAGGTTGCGCAGCCCGCCGCGCGGCGAGGTGTGCTTGATCCCGTCGTCCTCGGGGCGGACCGGGCGGCCGGCGTACTCCTCGGTGTCGCCGCGCCCGATGATCCAGTTCTCCCGCAGCGGCGGCAGGCCGCGGCGTACGTCGGTCTCGACATTCGGATCGGTGTACGGCCCTGACGTGTCGTACAGCGTCACGTCCTTGCCGTTGGTGAGGTGCACCTTGCGGACCGGCACGCGGAGGTCGGGGCGCGAGCCCTCGAGGTATCCCTTGTGCCATCCGATGGACTTCCCGGCCTCGTCGTTCTGGTTCGAGGCAGGCGTGCGTGCGTCCTGAACGGTCATCGTGACCTACTCCCTACGCCGGCATTACCCGGTAACAGGTTCGGCGGTCGACGCAGCGTTTCCCGTACGTCTCGTACGGAGATCAGCGCCCTCTCAGCCCGGTGCTCCGAGCTCCCGCGTGTGCAAAAGGTGTCACCACGCTAGCGTCCTTGCGGCCGCGCTGAACAGAGGGGGCCCCACGTTCTTGCGATGATCGGTCCGTGACTTCCTCGCACGAGACACCTGAGCCGGACCGGCACGCACTCGGTCATGCGCACGGTCATGCGCACAGCCACGGCCCTGCCGCGCCGGTATCCCGGCATCTGCGCAAGGTCATCGCGGCCGTACTGATCCCCTTCGCCACGGCGGTCGTCGTCGGTCTCGCCATCCTGTGGCCGGGCGGCGCCCCGGCCCACGAACGCACCGGTGTGGGCTTCGACCGGCAGACCGAGCAGGGCACGGTCGTCCGCGTCGAGCGGGTGGACTGCAAGGACGTGAACGCCGCTCAGGTCCCCCCGACCGGCGACACGACGACGCCCCAGGGGCGCGAGGCGGTCAACGCCCAGCAGGGCAAGTGCGCGAAGGCGACGGTCGAGGTCACCACGGGCAAGGACAAGGGCCGCACGTTCGTCGAGGTGGTCCAGCCGGACTCGCCCCGCCAACTGGACGAGGGCCAGGGCGTCGTGGTGGCGTACGCGCCCGACGCGCCCCGCGACCTGCAGTACTCCGTCACGGACGTGGACCGCAGGATCCCGGTGGCACTGCTCGCCGGCGTCTTCGCGCTGGCAGTGGTGGCCGTCGGCCGGATGCGCGGCCTGATGGCGCTGACCGCCCTCGCCTTGAGCTTCCTCGTCCTGACGCTCTTCATCCTCCCGGCGATCCTGCAGGGGTCCAACCCGCTGGTCGTCGCGGTGGTGGGGTCGAGCGCGATCATGCTGATGGCGCTCTACCTGTGCCACGGCCTGACCGCGCGGACATCGGTGGCGGTGCTGGGCACGCTCATCTCGCTGCTTCTGATCGGCCTGCTGGGCTCCGCTTTCATCGGCTGGGCGTCGCTCACCGGCAACACCGACGACTACACCGGCCTGATTCACGGGCTCTACCCGAACATCGACATGTCGGGTCTTCTGCTGGCCGGCGTGATCATCGGTTCTCTGGGCGTGCTCGACGATGTGACGGTGACCCAGACGTCGGCCGTGTGGGAACTGCACCAGGCGGACCCGTCGATGGGCCCGCGGGCGCTGTACCGGGCCGGTATCCGCATCGGCCGCGACCACATCGCCTCGGTGGTCAACACGCTGGTGCTGGCGTACGCGGGCGCGGCGCTCCCGCTGCTGCTGCTCTTCTCCATCGCGCAGAGCAGCGTGGGGACGGTCGCCAACAGCGAGATCGTGGCCCAGGAGATCGTACGGACGCTCGTCGGCTCGATCGGGCTGGTCGCCTCGGTGCCGGTCACCACCGCACTGGCCGCGCTCGTCGTCTCCGCCGACCGGCCGGGCGACGCCGGAGCGCCGGGGCCCGCCGCCGCGACGGCCGCGACGGGCCGGGGCGGCCGGGGCCGCCGGCGCAAGAGGTGACCGGCCCTGGAGGGTCAGCCGGCGTTCTCCTCGGCGAGGATCCGGCCGAGCGCATCCTCCAGGTCCTGCTCGAAGTCACCGAGCGTGAGCTCCTGCCCCAGGGGCACCAGCTTGTCGGTGCGGTCCAGGAACGCCACCAGCGGCGGCGCGCTCGCACGGAAGAGCGCCCGGTCGGCGCCGACCTGCAAGCGGATGCTGACGTCCGACAGGTCCTCCGGCCCGGTCGGCGCGATGTGGACGTCTCCCTCGCCGCTCGGTGCGTTGATCCCGTCGAGCAGCAACTCGCGTCCGAACGCCCAGGTCACCGGGGCGTCCCCGGGCAGGTGGAAGGTCATCCGGACCGCGAAGGGATCCTTCGTCTCGTACCCGAGCTCGACCGGAATCCTGAAGCAGAGCTCCTCGGAAACGATGAAACTCATCAGGACCTCGGCCTGAACCGACTCGCGCATCATGTACCCCGCAGTGGATGAAGCAGTGGTGAACAACGCCCTCTTGGTTTAATCGTCATCGTCCTGGAGGGACTAGAGGATCACAAGGAGTGAGTTTTCTGGTACTGCGGGCGACTCGATCTTGCTGCGACGATTCTGCACAGCCGCGCCGTGTCGCCGAGGAAGGCTGCCACTCTATGGGCAGCCTCCTGCCGGGGCGGGGTTTCGCGGGGGCCGTTCCCCCGCCCGGGCTAACACCCGTGCAGATGGCCGGATACGGGGAATGGCGAGACCGCTGCCGTCACCAGTCGCTGCGGGACGACGAGGATGACGACGACGTGAACTTCCGTACGACGTAGATCAGTCCGCCGACGAGCGCGACGAAGACCAGCACCTTGAACAGCAACCCGACCAGCATGACGACCGCGCTCGCGATCAGACCACCGAAGACCAGCACCGCGATGAGGGGTATGGCAACCCACTTCACCCACCACGGCAGCCCCGCCAGAAGCTCCTTCACCGCCATCGTCCCTGCCTCGTCTCTCTGCGCCGCCGGATCTGTGGACCTTGACGCCTTCGATGCTAGGCGCGCGGAGGCGGCCGGCGGGGGCTCCGCGCCCCTCGCTCTTCCCTGATCCTTCCCCTAGGGACTGACGGATTCAGGGCGACTTCGCGGCCGGGCTCAGCTCTCGGGCGGAGAGAACACCACCAGCACCCGCAGGTCCTCGGTGATGTGGTGGAACTTGTGCGGCACACCGGCCGGGACGTACACCACACTGCCCCGCCCCACCTGCGTCGTCTCCAGCCCCACCGTGATCGACGCCCGGCCACTGACGATGACGTACACCTCGTCCTCGTTGTGCGGCTTCTGCGGGTCGAGATCGCCGGCGTCGAGCGCGTACAGGCCGACCGACATGTTCCGCTCACGCAGGAACTGCAGATACGCACCGTCGTTGGCGGCGCGCTCCGCCTCCAGCTCGTCCAGTCGGAATGCCTTCATCGCCCGTCCCGCCCCTGCGCTCGCTCCGGTCCTGTCTGCCACGATCAGACACATGATGAATTTCGTAGTCAAGACGATCGCGAACGCGGCCGCCCTGGCGGTGGCGATCTGGCTGCTCCAGGACATCACGCTGACCGGTGACAGCACTGGCAAGAAGACGCTGACGCTGGTCCTGGTCGCCCTGGTCTTCGGCGTGGTGAACTTCCTCGTCAAGCCGGTGGTGAAGCTGCTCACCCTGCCGCTGTTCATCCTCACGCTCGGCCTGTTCACCCTGGTCGTGAACGCGCTGATGCTGCTGCTGACGTCCTGGCTCGCCGACGAGCTCGACCTGAGCTTCCACGTCGAGGGCTTCTGGACCGCCGTCCTGGGCGGCCTGATCATCTCGATCGTGTCGTGGGCCCTCAACGTCATCCTTCCCGACGGCAGGGACTGATGGACGGCACCCGCATCGGAGACGGAACCAGAGCGGTACGGGCCGGGCTGCCCGAGCCGCGGAAGTACGAGCCGACCCTGCCCGGGCCGGTGTTCGCCGCCCACTACCACCTCCCGGGCGAGCCGACCGGCCCGTACACGTACGGGCGGGACGAGAACCCGACCTGGACGCTGCTGGAGCGGGCCATCGGTGAACTGGAGGCGCCCGAGGACCCGGACGGCGTCGAGACCGTGGCCTTCGCCTCCGGCATGGCCGCCATCTCGGCGGTGCTGTTCTCGCAGCTCAAGGCCGGGGACGCGGTCGTCCTGCCGGCCGACGGCTACCAGGCGCTGCCCCTGGTGCGCGAGCAGCTGGAGGCGTACGGGATCGAGGTACGCACCGCGCCGACCGGCGGTGACGCGCAGCTGACCGTCCTGGAGGGCGCGCGGCTGCTGTGGATCGAGACGCCGTCGAACCCGGGCCTGGACGTGTGCGACATCCGGCGGCTGGTGCGGGAGGCGCACGCCGGGGGCGCGCTCGTCGCGGTCGACAACACCCTCGCCACCCCGCTCGGGCAGCGTCCGCTGGAGCTCGGCGCGGACTTCTCCGTGGCCAGCGACACCAAGGGCATGACCGGTCACGGTGACGTCCTGCTCGGCCATGTGGCCTGCCGCGACGCGCGGCTGGCCGCGTCGGTACGGCGCTGGCGCAAGATCGTCGGCGCGATTCCGGGCCCCATGGAAGCGTGGCTCGCCCACCGCTCCCTGGCCACGCTGGCGCTGCGCGTCGACCGCCAGTGCGCGAACGCGCTGGCGCTCGCCGAAGCCCTGGTCGGTCGCGACGACGTCACCGGGCTGCGCTACCCCGGCCTGCCGGAGGACCCGTCCCACAAGGTGGCCGCGGCTCAGATGCGGCGCTACGGGTCGGTCGTCTCGTTCGTCCTGCCCGACCGGGCATGGGCGGAGCGCTTCCTCGACGCGCTGCGGATCGTGGACGACGCCACCAGCTTCGGCGGAGTGCGCTCCACGGCGGAGCGACGCGCGCGGTGGGGCGGGGACGCGGTGCCGGAGGGCTTCATCCGCTTCTCCGTCGGCGCGGAGGACGCCGGCGACCTGGTGGCCGATGTGCTGCGGGCACTGGACGAGGCGGCGCCTCGGCCGGCATGACCAGGGACGACGGTACGCGGAAAGGGCGGTCCGAGCCTCCCCCCTCGTGGCTCGGACCACCCTCCCCTTTACGCGCGGAGATTCCGCGTGGACAAGGCTAGTTGACTCTGCGTCAGTGTCCAATCACAGTAGAGACAGCGACCTATCGACTTATTTATAGGTGGACGGTCCTGAGGAACCGTCAGGCAAGCGCCGTCCTGCCGACGCGCCGGGAAGGTGGGAGGGGGTCGGGCATGGACCTTGCCCTGCTGCGCACGTTCGTCACGGTGCACCGGGCCGGCTCCTTCACCCGCGCCGCCGCCCTGCTGGGGCTCTCCCAGCCTGCCGTGACCAGCCAGATCCGCAGCCTCGAGCGGCAGCTGGGCCGCCCGCTGTTCCTGCGCCAGGCCCGCGGCGTCACGCCCACCACCATCGGCGACGAGCTCGCCCACCGGGCGGCCCCGCACCTGGACGCGCTGGTCGAGATCGTGGAGACGGGCCTCGACGAACAGACCGGCGTACGCACCCTCCATCTCGCCGGGCCGCCGGAGTTCACCGCCGCACGCGCCCTGCCCGCCCTCACGCCGCTGATCTCGCAGGGGCTCACGCTGCGGACATCCCTGGTCGGGGCCGCGGAGGAGCTGCTGGAGGGGCTGGCCGCCGGGCATCACGATCTCGCTCTCACCACGGCCCGGCCGCGCGGCGGCCTGCTCACCGCCACCCCGCTCTGCGACGAGGAGCACGTGCTGGTGGCCTCCCCGCGCTGGGCCGCCCGGCTCGGTCCCGGCGTCCTGCTGCGCAAGGGCGCGGTCGTCCTGGAGCAGCTGCCGGTGGTCGAGGTCCACGAGTCACTGCCGTTCGTGACCCGCTACTGGGCTGCCGTCTTCGACTCCAAACCGGCGGCCGCAGCCACCGTGATCGCGCCGGACCTGCGCGCCGTCCTGGAGTCGGCCGCCTCGGGCGCGGGACTCGCCGTACTGCCCCGCTACCTGTGCGAGGACGCTCTGGAGCGCGGTCGGCTGGTGGCGCTGCTCGACCCGCCCGTGCCCCCGCTGCGCACCTACTTCCTCGTGGTGCGCACCGGAACGCTGGGCCTGCCGTACATCGCACGGGCGCACGAGTCGCTGCTGCGCGCCGCCGCCGACTGGTGAGAAGGAGTTTCAGGAGGGTCGTCGCGGGCCATTTTCAAGCCATGACCGAACGTCCAGTGGTCAAGCGCACCGCACGCGCCATCCTCCTCGACGGCGACGACCTGATCCTGATCAAGCGCACGAAGCCCGGTATGGACCCGTACTGGCTGACACCGGGCGGGGGCGTCGAGCCGGAGGACTCCACGGTCGTCGACGCGCTGCACCGCGAAGTCCACGAGGAGCTCGGCGCGAAGATCACCGACGTGGTGCCCTGTTTCGTCGACACCGTCGAGCACATCGTGGACGGCGGTGTCTCCGGTGTTAAGGTGCAGCACTTCTTCGTCTGCCGACTGGAGTCGATGGACCTGGGCCAGCGGCACGGCCCCGAGGTGGACGAGCCGCAGGGCGAGTACGAGGTCGTCCGGGTACCGTTCAGCCGCGTCGGCATCGCCGCCGTCAATCTCGTACCGCTGTCGCTGCGGCACTACCTGGACGGCAACATCGAGGGCGTGCGCGCGATGCACGCCCCCGACCTGGGGTAGCCGGGCCCCGGTCAGCCCGCCGCGGCGACCAGCTCGTCCAGGGAGTCGTGCCGGATGCGCTCGTACGGCATGCCGACGCCCCGCAGCGCGTCGACGCCGCTGCGGATCATGCCGGGCGGACCGGAGAGGTACGCGTCGTACTCGTTCCACGGGCCGTACTCGCGCACCATGTCGGGCAGCTGCGTTTTGCCGTCGATGACGGCGCGGACCTCCAGCCACGGGTGCGACTGCTGGAGCCGCAGCATCGTGTCGATCTCGTACAGGTCGTGGTCGGTGCGCGCACCGTAGAAGACCTCGACGGGGCGCCGCTCCCCGTGCTCGGCGACGTCCTCGACCAGCGCCTTGATGGGCGCGATTCCGGTGCCGCCGCCCACGCAGAGCAGGCCGTTGTCGGTGGTGTGGTCGACGGTCATCGAGCCGGCGGGCGGGCCCAGGCGCAGGACGTCACCGGGGCGGGCGTGATGGACGAGCGCGTTGGACACCCAGCCGGCCGGGACGGCCTTGACGTGGAAGGTGAGCAGGCCGTCCGCGCGCGGGGCGGAGGCGAACGAGTAGTTCCGCCAGATCCGGGGCCACCACGGCGTCTCCACGCTCGTGTACTGCCCGGCGAGGAAGGGGTAGGGCTGGTCCGGGCGGACCGTGATGACGGCGATGCCCGGCGTTCTCAGGTCGTGCGAGACCACCTCGGCGTGCCACCAGGCGGGGGCGTGCTTCTCGTTCTCGGCGGCGGCGTCGATCATGATCTGGGAGATGGTGGTGTACGTCCGGACCCAGGCGGCCTCGGTCTCGTCGTCCCAGGTCGTCGGCGCGTACCGGCTCAGCGCTCCGAGGAGGGCCTCGCCGACGGCCGGGTAGTGCGACGCCTCCGTGCCGTACTTGCGGTGGCCGCGCCCCAGGTGCTGGAGGTACTCGGTGAGCACCGCGGGGTTGTCCATGTGCTCGGCTGCGGTCAGCAGCGCCTTGAGGAGCCGGTCGCGCTGGGTGTCCATGGCGGCGGGGAAGAGGGACCGCAGCTCGGGGTGGCGCGTGAAGAGCAGGGCGTAGAAGTACGAGGTGACCTTGTCGGCCAGGGGGCCCACCTCGGCGAGCGTGCGCCGTACGCGTCGGGCGTCGGGAGAGCCGGTCTCGGGTGCTTCCGGCTGGAGGGCTTCCGACTGATGGGCCTCCGGCTGGGCGGCTTCGGACTCCTGAGAGCTCGCCTCGGGTGCTACCTCGGGTGCTGCGGTGGGCACCGGGGCCGGGTGGTCCTCGGCGGCCGGCGGGTGCCCGGCGGGCCGGTCCTGCCCCGGCCGGCTGCCGGGGGCGGCGGGCTCGTCGGCGGGGTGCGCGCTGGGCCCGGGTGGACGGGTCGCGGTGTCGCGCACCATCCGTATCGACGTCAGCGGGCGGCGGGGGCCGCCTATTCGCTCCTGGGTAGCGCCGTCCTCCCGCGCGGGCTCGGCGTGAGGCGCGGCCGGGCCGGCCGCACCAGCCCCACCGGCCGCGCTTCCGGCCGTGACAGGTTTGCGCGGTGTGAACCAGCCGCCGCCCCCGCCGCTGTCACCGGAAGTGCCGTTGTCGGCCGACGTGGTGGTCGGAGCGTCCATAGAGTGCCTCGCCTCGAACATCTTTCGGTCGGTGTCCGGACTTCCGCGGGTCCGGAACGTGGCTGAATCCCCGCTCTGCCCGTCATCTCATCGCTGCCCGCCGCCACAGTAGCCTCGGCGCACTACGGACTGGGATGACCGTCACCCTTTGTGACGTTGACCGCAGCTGCTGTCGTCGCAGCATGGCACCAGTCGCCGGTTCGCCGGAGTAGGTGTGGAAAGCCCGGATTTTCGCACCCGTCTCCCGTTAGGCTCCATTGCCTCCATGTCCTGCCAACCGGATCTCCGCGTCGGACATGGAATCACCGTATGCAACACACCCGTCCAGCTCTACCCCCAACTCTGCACAGAGCCGGTCCCTGATCTTCACTTTTGCGGCGGACAAGGGCGATGTTTCACGTGAAACCTCGCCCACACGCGCGTCCTCCCGGCCTGGGTGGCACCCGGGCTGGGAGGACGGAGGTGGAGGAACCCGACCAACGCCTCAGACGGCCGCGGTCTCGGCGGCCGGCTCCGGGCTCGCGGCACCGGCGACGACCCGGCTCGCCCGGTGACCGGCCCGGCGCTCCAGGGCACTGGACAGGACGGCCAGAGCGAGGGCGGAGGCGGCGAGCACGGCACCGACCCAGTTCGGAGCGGTGAAGCCGAAGCCTGCGGCGATCACGATGCCGCCGAGCCAGGCGGAGAGCGCGTTGCCGAGGTTGAAGGCGCCGATGTTGACGGCGGAGGCGAGGGTGGGCGCGCCGGAGGCCTGGTCCAGGACCCTCTTCTGCAGCGGCGGTACGGTCGCGAATCCGAGGGCGCCGATCAGGAAGATCGTGACCGCGGCGGCGATCCGGTGGTGCGCGGTCACGGTGAAGAGGGCGAGCACCAGGGCGAGGGCGCCCAGCGACCCGTACAGCAACGGCATGAGCGCGCGGTCGGCCAGCTTGCCGCCGATCAGGTTGCCGCCGACCATGCCCAGGCCGAAGAGGACGAGCAGCCAGGTGACGGAGGACTCCGCGAAACCGGCGGCCTCGGTCATCATCGGCGTGATGTAGGTGATCGCGGCGAAGACGCCACCGAAGCCGAGCACGGTCATCGCCATGGCGAGCAGCACCTGCACGTTGCGGAACGCGGCGAGCTCATGGCGCAGCCGTACGCCTTCGGGCTTGGGCTGCTCGGGCACCAGCTTGGCGACGCCCAGCAGGCCGAGCACGCCGAGGGCGGCGACGACGAAGAAGGTCGCGCGCCAGCCGACCGTCTGGCCGATGAACGTGCCGGCCGGCACACCGACGACATTGGCCACGGTCAGACCGGTGAACATCATCGCGATCGCGCCGGCCTTCCGCTCCGGGGCGACCAGGTCGGCCGCGACGACGGAGCCGATGCCGAAGAACGCGCCGTGGGCGAGGGAGGCGACGACCCGTCCGAGGAGCATCAGGCCGAAGGCGGGGGCGAGGGCGGACAGCACATTGCCGACGATGAAGAGCCCCATCAGCAGCATGAGCATGCGCTTGCGGGAGACCCGGGTGCCCAGGACCGTCATCACCGGGGCACCGAGGACGACGCCGAGGGCGTAGCCGGTGACGAGGTAACCGGCCGTGGGGATCGACACTCCGTAGTCGCCGGCGACTTGGGGCAGGAGTCCCATGATCACAAACTCGGTGGTTCCGATACCGAACGCCCCGATGGCCAGGGCGAGGAGCGCTAGCGGCATGGGTTCTGCCTTCCAGACGATTGCGTGTGCGCCTTACAAGCGTCGACAATAATTGCAGACGCTGGTTAATTGCAAGCGCGGGCAATTGCAGACGTCGTCTATCCTGGTGGGCAAGCCGCTCCGGGACGGAGGAGAGACCCCATGACAGCGACAGACCCGGCCCTCACCGCCCTCTCGCAGGGCTGGTGCGCCCTCTCTCTGCTGCACGGGAAGATCGAGGCCCATATCGAGCGGGCACTCGAGGGGCAGCACGGCCTGAGCGTGCGCGAGTACTCCCTGCTCGACGTCCTCAGCCGCCAGCACAACGGCCCGGGCGGCCACCTGCAGATGAAGCAGGTGGCCGACGCCGTCGTACTGAGCCAGAGCGCGACCACCCGTCTGGTCACCCGCCTCGAGGACCGAGGCCTGCTCACGCGCTATCTGTGTGACACAGACCGGCGCGGCATCTACACGGATGTCACACCGGCCGGCCTGGACCTCCTCGAGAAGGCCCGGCCCACCAACGACGCCGCCCTGCGCGAGGCGCTCGACGAGGCCGCGAAGAACCCGGACCTCGCCCCCCTGGTCAAGGCGGTGGAGGAGCTGCGCGCCCCCGCCCCCCTGGCTTAGCGTGCGCCCATGAGCGTTCTCGACATCAGGCCGGCCCGTTTGACCGATCTCCCCGCGATCGTGGCGATGCTCGCCGACGACCCGCTGGGAGCCGAGCGCGAGTCGCCGGACGACCTCTCCCCGTACACAGCCGCCTTCGAGCGCCTGGCCGCCGACCCCCACCAGCACTTGGTCGTCGCCCTACGCCACGGCCGTGTGGTCGGCACCCTGCAACTGACGATCGTCCCGGGGCTCTCGCGGCGGGGTTCCACCCGTTCGATCATCGAGGGCGTACGGATCCACGCCGACGAACGGGGCAGCGGCCTCGGCACCCAGCTCATCGAATGGGCCGTGGCGGAATCACGGCGCCAGAACTGCCGGCTGGTCCAGCTCACCTCAGACGCCTCTCGCACCGACGCCCACCGCTTCTACGAGCGGCTCGGCTTCGCAGCCTCCCACGTCGGCTTCAAGATGGCCCTCTAGAGGGTCCGGCCCTCATGTTTCACGTGAAACATGAGGGCGGAGCCGGGCAGGACTTCACAGGCCGCGCCAGCCGCCCTCGTCCACACCACCCGGCACCGCGTCACCCGCCTCGTACGGCTCCCGCGTGAACACGAACGACCCCAGGTCGAGATGGCTCACCGAGCCGTCCTCGCGCCGCACCACCCGCAGCGTCTCCCCCGCGTAGTAGCCGTCGAGACCGATCCAGGTGGAATCGCTCTCCGCCCGGAAGCGCGACGCACGTCCCTGGCCCCGCAGAGGGCGCAGCTCCACTCCCCGTCCGGCCACCACGGCGAGGCCGTAGGCGTACGTCCCCCAGTACCAGGGGCCTGTCAGCTCCAGCAGCCCCGGGGCGATCTCGGGCAGCGGGCGCCACGGCTGAGGGAGGCGTGGCTCGGCGTCCGCCACGATCCGTACGAGATCGGCGGCGACGACGCCGGGAACCGGCCCGGAGGTGGCGTTCGCCAGCACCACGGCGGCCAGCCCGTCCTCCACGCTCATCCACAGCCCGGCGAGGAATCCCGGCAGTGAACCGCTGTGCCCGACGAGCGTGCGGCCGTCCCTGCGGCCCAGCTGCAGTCCAAGCCCGTAGCCGCTGTCCCAGTCACCGCTCTCCGGCGGCGCGGCGGGCGTCCGCATCTCGTGCACCGACTCCGCACGCAGCACACGGTCGTCGCCCTCGGCGAGAAAGGCCGCGAACCGGCAGAGGTCACCGGCCGTCGACCAGAGCTGGCCGGCCGGCGCCATCAGCCCGAGGTCCTCAGCCGGTTCCGGCAGCATGACGTCGGCCCATGGGTGTACCGCCCATCCGCCCGCGTGTGGCGCGACAGGCTGCGTGCTCGTACGGAGGAGCCCCAGCGGTTCCAGGATCTCCGTACGCAGCGCCTCTTCCCACGACACCCCGCGCACCGCCTCCACCAGCGAACCGAGCAGCGTGTAGCCGGTGTTGGAGTAGTGGTGCCGACGGCCGGACGGGTGCAGGAGCGGGCGCTCGCCGAGTACATCGGCGAGCTCCGGCCGCAGCGTCCCCGGCGTCCGCTCCCACCAGGGTGCGGGGGACTCGGCAGCGAGGCCGGCGGTGTGACCGAGAAGCTGAGCGATCGTCACCTCGCCCACCCCCGTGCCGGGCAGGTGCTTCTCCAGCGGGTCCGCCAGATCGAGGAGCGCCTCGTCCCGCAGTCTCATCACCAGCACGGCCGTGAACGTCTTGGTGATGGAGCCGATGCGGTACTGCGTATCGGCGTCCGGCGCATGCCCGTCCACACAGCTGCGCGCGCCCGTCCACACCACCTCTCCGTCCCGGACGACGGCGCCGACGAGGGACGGCGTGCGCCCCTCGGTCTGCGCGGTGGCGACCCGGTGCAGAAGGGCGCGTTCGGTACTGGGCAGCAGTGCTTCGAAGGTTGAGGTCATGCCCCAGGTGTATCGGCCGGGGGCGTCGGGCGTCGACCGGCTTTCCGGAGGGGCACGATCCGACGTGAGGGGAACGGTGACCGGGCGTTCCGACCCGCCGGACCGCTCAGCTCTCCCAGTCCTCGTCGTCACCGCCGCGCATGGTGCGCCATGCCTTGACGGTGTGCGGCGCCGTGCGCGCCAACTGGGCGTACTGCACCGGGCACTCGCACGCGCGTGACGTGGCCGCAGGTCCGGGACGAGGCGAACAGCGACTTGCTGAAGACGCGTGCGGAGGCATACCAGCAGGTGGCATGGAGGAGGATCGTGTACCCGGTCCGCTCCCGGCGGCCCTCCGGGGTGCCGCTGCCGCCGACCGCCTCCACCGCATCGGAGACAAGCGGTTCCGGTGCGCGAGCGGCTGCTGCGCGAGAACGGCTGCCGCACCCCGCTGTTCCGCCGACAGTGAAGACCGGTCCGGCCGCGCCCGGCCCTCACTACAGTCCAACCGCATGACGACGGTCACCACACGCACGGTCGAATACCCCGCCGACGGCCTCACGATGGTCGGGCACCTCGCACTCCCCGCCGGCGACGACCGCCGGCCCGCGGTGCTGCTCGGACCAGAGGGCACAGGGCTCAGCGACGTCGAGCGCCGCCGGGCCGACGCCCTCGCCGAACTGGGATATATAGCGCTGGCCTTCGACCTTCACGGCGGGCGCTATCTGGGCGACCCCGAGGAGATGCGGGCCCGTTGCCTGCCGCTGCTCGCCGACCCCGACCGGATGCGCGGCATCGGCCATGCCGCACTCGACGTGCTGCGCGCCGAACCGCGGACCGACCCCGACCGGATCGCCGCCATCGGCTACGGCACCGGGGGCGCGATCGCGCTGGAACTCGGGCGCGACGGCGTCAGCCTGCGGGCGATCGGCACGGTCAACGCACTGACCACGGGCCGGCCGGGCGAGGCAGCGCGCATTCGCTGCCCGGTGTGGGCCGGCGTCGGGTCGCAAGACCCGATCATGGCGCCCGCACAACGGGACGCCTTCGCCGCCGAGATGCAGGCGGCAGGCGTCGACTGGCGCCTCGCGGTCTACGGTGGCGCCCTGCACGCCTTCCACCACCCGCCGGTCGACCACCCCACGGTCCCCGGCGTGGGGTACCACCCACAGCACGCACAGCGAGCCTGGCGCGACATCGTCGACCTGCTCGCCGAGTGCCTGCCCGTAAGTGGTGACTGACACCCCCGCGGCGGGCGGCGCTTGACCTTGACACGGTGACAAGCCCTTCACTGCTTGCCGAGGAGGTGGTCTCGATGGCGATCACACAGCGGGAAGCGGATGCGGCACGGGCGCTCCAGGGCTTGGAGGACGGTCGCTCGTCCGTGCGCCTGCGGGCCGCTCTGGCGGTCGGCACGACGCCTGACCCGCGCTTCGTCGACAGACTCGTCGAGCGATGCGCGACCGAGCCGGAGTTCTTCGTCCGGGACATGCTGACCTGGGCGCTCGCCCGCCACCCGGTGTCCCTCACGCTTCCCCGGCTGCTCAGCGAAGTCCGCTCGGAGCGGGCGCAGGCCCGGAGCCAGGCGCTGCACACGCTGTCCAAGATCGGGGATCGGCGGGCGTGGCCGGCGATCACCCGGGCGGTGCTGTCCGACTCCGACGACGAGGTGGCGCGGAGCGCCTGGCGGGCCGCGGTCGTGCTCGTACCGGAAGGCGAGGAGGCCGGCTTGGCCACGGCACTGGCGACGCAGCTCGGGCGCGGCGAGCGGGAGACGCAGCTGAGTCTCAGCCGGGCTCTGGTCGCGCTCGGTGAGGTGATGGTGCCGGCTCTGCTCGCCGCGACGACCGCCCCCGACCCGCGGGTGCGCGTGCACGCGCTCGCCACCCAGCGGCTGCTGCGCGACCCGGACACCGGATTCGAGTTCGCGATCGAGGAGGCGAAGCGCGTCGTGGCCCTCGGCGGGTCCGGCCAGGAGGGACTGTAGGACGTGTGGATCGGTGAGGTGGCGCGACGGTCCGGGGTCAGTGCCCGCATGCTCCGGCACTACGAGTCGCTCGGTCTCGTGCGTCCTTCGGGGCGTACCGGCTCCGGCTACCGGGAGTACTCCGGGGAGGACATCCAGCGGATCTTCCACATCGAGACCCTGCGGTCGCTGGGTCTGTCCCTACGGGAGATCGGGCGCGCGTTCGATGATCCCGGCTTCGCGCCCTCTGCGCTCGTGGACGACCTCATCCGTCAGACGCGCGCACGCATCGCCGCGCAGACCGAGCTGCTCACGCGGCTGCGCCGGATCGATGCCGCGGATCCCGCCGGGTGGGAGGACGTCCTCCAGGTCGTCGCGCTCCTCCAGGCATTGAAGTCGAAGAGCGCCAACGCCCGTCAGCGCGCGGCTCTCGCCTCGGTCGACGCGGTTCCGGTACCGACCGAGGCCCTGGTCGAGGCGGCCCTGGCCGAGACGGAGCCGAACGTCGCCGGGGCCCTTCACTGGGCGCTCGCGCGGTCTGGCGACCGCGGCTCGGCACTGCTGGCCGAGGGCCTCGGTTCACCGGTGGCCGCGGTGCGGGAGCGTGCCGCCCGGTCCCTCGCCGAGATGCCGGGGGACGAGGCGACCGCGCACCTGCGGGATGCCCTCGCGCACCCCGACGCCGTGGTGCGCGGGTGTGCCGCGTTGACGCTCGGGCCACGTGGTGCGGCCGACGCGGTCCCGACGCTCGTCGACATGATCGTGGAGGGAAGGAACGACGGCGATGCGGTCGATGCCCTGAGCATGCTGGCGAGCGACACGGCCACGGCGGACCAGATCACGACCCTGCTCCTCGACCGCCTCGTCCAGGACACCACCGACGCGCCTGCACGCGGACGGCTGACCCAGGCGCTGGCTGACATTCCCGGGACACGGGCGTCACACGCCCTCGCGGAGCTCTCACGCGATGTGGACCGCTACGTCGCGCTGACCGCGGCGTACCTTCTCCAGCTACGCGCCACGGGCTGACGGAGCCCTCCGATCACGTCTGGGCCATGTCCACGAAGCGGGAGTAGTGGCCCTGGAACGCCACCGTGATCGTCGCCGTCGGGCCGTTACGGTGCTTGGCCACGATCAGGTCCGCCTCGCCCGCGCGGGGCGACTCTTTCTCGTAGGCGTCCTCGCGGTGCAGCAGGATGACCATGTCCGCGTCCTGCTCGATCGAGCCGGACTCACGGAGGTCCGAGACCATCGGCTTCTTGTCCGTACGCTGCTCGGGGCCACGGTTCAGCTGGGAGAGGGCGATGACCGGGAGCTCCAGCTCCTTCGCCAGCAGCTTCAGGTTTCGCGACATGTCCGAGACCTCCTGCTGGCGGCTCTCGGCGCGCTTGGAGCCGCCCGACTGCATCAGCTGGAGGTAGTCGATGACGACGAGCTTCAAATTGTTGCGCTGCTTCAGGCGGCGGCACTTCGCCCGGATCTCCATCATCGACAGGTTCGGCGAGTCGTCGATGTAGAGCGGCGCCTGGGAGACGTCCGGCATGCGGCGCGCCAGGCGCGTCCAGTCCTCGTCCGTCATCGTGCCGGAACGCATGTGGTGCAGCGCCACGCGCGCCTCCGCCGACAGCAGACGCATGGCGATCTCGTTGCGGCCCATTTCGAGCGAGAAGATCACGCTCGGCAGGTTGTGCTTGATCGAGCACGCACGGGCGAAGTCGAGCGCGAGCGTCGACTTACCCATGGCGGGACGGGCCGCGATCACGATCATCTGGCCGGGGTGGAGGCCGTTCGTCAGGGCGTCGAAGTCGGTGAAGCCGGTGGGCACACCGGTCATCTCGCCGCTGCGCGAGCCGATCGCCTCGATCTCGTCGAGCGCCCCCTCCATGATGTCGCCGAGGGGGAGGTAGTCCTCGCTGGTGCGCTGCTCGGTGACGGCGTAGATCTCCGCTTGGGCCTGGTTGACGATCTCGTCGACGTCCCCGTCGGCCGCGTATCCCATCTGCGTGATCTTCGTGCCCGCCTGCACGAGACGGCGCAGCACCGCGCGCTCGTGGACGATCTCCGCGTAGTACGACGCGTTGGCCGCGGTCGGGACCGACTGGACCAGCGTGTGGAGATAGGGGGCGCCGCCGACCCGGTTGATCTCGCCGCGCTTGGTCAGCTCGGCGCCGACCGTGATGGGGTCGGCGGGCTCGCCCTTGGCGTACAGGTCGAGGATCGCGGTGTAGATGGTCTCGTGGGCCGGCTTGTAGAAGTCCTGGCCCTTGATGATCTCCACGACGTCCGCGATGGCGTCCTTGGAGAGCAGCATGCCGCCGAGCACCGACTGCTCGGCGTCCAGGTCCTGCGGCGGCACCCGCTCGAACCCACCGGCACCGCCGTCCCACGGACCGCCCTCGCTGCCGCGCTCGTGCTGCTCCTCGCGACTCCGGGCACGGCCGCGGGCATCGCTGCCGCGCTGGCGGGCGACGGGCAGACGGTCACCGGGACCGGCGTCGGCCCAGGGGTCGTCCAAGGGCTCGGGGATGTTCACCGGCCCACCTCCTCCCGTCCGCTCCGCGGACCTCGCCGTGCCACTCTTTCTACGGCACGGCACTGACAAAACGAGGCGCTCGACTCCGCTTTTCGCGTGGCGAGCGCCGGACCACGTTAGGCCCGCGGGCACCGTCAGCCAATCTGGTTATCCACAGGGCCTGTGGGTGAAGAGCCAGATGCTGTGGAGAACTCCACGGAACCTGTGCACGGAGCGGGGGACAGCCGTGTGGACAAACTCATAGCCGCGCCGCAACACCGCCCCTGACCTGCTCTTTTTCCATCCACCGGCTGTGGGGGAGAAAAACTTTCCCGACGCCGACAAGATCAGAACAAACGGCCCACAGCCGAGGCACCCGCACAGCTAGAGGTAAGGATCACTAGCCCATTGCATCTCTTACCTGTGGACGATTAGATTGAACCCATGACCCAGGCCCCCGCGCCACCGCGAAGCGCCCGCCGCCGACACGACCGCGAGATCATCGCGCTCGCCGTCCCCGCGTTCGGAGCACTCGTCGCCGAACCGCTCTTCCTGATGGTCGACAGCGCCATCGTCGGCCACCTCGGCACGCCGCAGCTCGCCGGCCTCGGCATCGCGGCGGCCCTGCTGGCCACCGCCGTGAGCGTCTTCGTCTTCCTCGCATACGCCACCACGGCCGCCGTCGCCCGCCGCGTCGGCGCCGGAGACCTCCCGGCCGCCATCCGCCAGGGCATGGACGGCATCTGGCTCGCGCTGATCCTGGGCATCGCCGTCATCGCCGTCACCCTGCCGACGGCACCCGGGCTCGTCGACGTCTTCGGCGCCTCCGACACCGCGGCTCCGTACGCGGTCACCTATCTGCGCATCTCCAGCCTCGGCATACCGGCCATGCTCATGGTGCTGGCCGCCACCGGCGTCCTGCGCGGCCTCCAGGACACCCGGACGCCCCTGTACGTGGCCATCGGCGGCTTCGCCGCCAACGCGGTCCTCAACGCGGCCCTGGTCTACGGCGCCGACCTCGGCATCGCGGGCTCCGCCTGGGGCACGGTGATCGCCCAGTGCGGTATGGCCGTTGCCTATCTCGTCGTCGTCGTACGCGGAGCGCGCCGCCACGGCGCCTCCCTGCGGCCCGACGCCGCCGGCATACGCGCCAGCGCCCAGGCCGGAGTCCCGCTCCTGGTCCGGACGCTGTCACTGCGCGCGATCCTGATGATCGCCACGGCCGTCGCGGCACGCCTCGGCGACACGGAGGTCGCCGCTCACCAGATCATCCTCTCCCTGTGGAGCCTGACGGCCTTCGCGCTGGACGCCATCGCCATCGCCGGGCAGGCGATCATAGGGCGCTACCTCGGCGCCGGCGACGCCGAAGGGGCCCGCCAGGTGTGCCGGCGCATGGTGCAGTGGGGCATCGCCTCCGGCCTGGTCCTCGGCGCTCTGATCGTGTTGGCGCGGCCGCTGTTCATCCCGTTGTTCACGGGCGACGACACCGTGCAGGGCACGCTGCTGCCCGCGCTGCTCGTGGTGGCGCTGTCCCAGCCGGTCTCCGGGGTGGTCTTCATCCTCGACGGCGTCCTCATGGGCGCGGGCGACGGACCCTACCTGGCAGGGGCGATGGTGCTGACGCTGGCCGTCTTCGCACCGGTCGCCCTGCTGGTCCCCGTCCTGGGCGGCGGGCTGACCACGCTGTGGTGGGCGATGGCGCTGATGATGACCGTCCGCATGCTGACGCTCTGGCTGCGGACCCGCTCAGGGCGCTGGCTGGTCACCGGCGCCACCCGCTGAACCATCGCGGGGGCTGTCCACGGAAGGGCATGTTTCACGTGAAACACGACAGAAGGGCCGCACCCGGCTGGGTGCGGCCCTTCTGCACTGTTGAACGCTGAGCGCGACGCTTAGGCGGCGACGATCTCCACGTTGAGCTTCGCGACGACCTCGGCGTGCAGACGCACGGAGACCTGGTGCGAGCCCAGCGTCTTGATCGGCGAGCCGAGCTCGACACGGCGCTTGTCCACGTCCGGGCCACCGGCGGCCTTGATCGCCGAGGCGATGTCAGCCGGAGTCACGGAGCCGAAGAGACGACCGGAGTCACCGGCGCGCACGGCGTGACGCACCTGGACGCCCTCGAGGCGGGCCTTGACCTCGTTGGCCTGCTCGATGGTCGCGATCTCGTGGATCTTGCGGGCGCGGCGGATCTGCGCCACGTCCTTCTCGCCACCCTTGGTCCAGCGGATCGCGAAACCACGCGGGACCAGGTAGTTGCGAGCGTAGCCGTCCTTGACCTCGACGACATCGCCGGCGGTGCCGAGACCGGAAACCTCGTGCTTGAGGATGATCTTCATGATTCGGTCACCCTCTCCTTAGCGCGCGGTGGACGTGTAGGGCAGCAGCGCCATCTCACGGCTGTTCTTGACGGCCGTGGCGACGTCACGCTGGTGCTGCGTGCAGTTGCCGGTCACGCGGCGGGCACGGATCTTGCCGCGGTCGGAAATGAACTTCCGCAGCATGTTCGTGTCCTTGTAGTCCACGTAAGCGGTCTTGTCCTTGCAGAATGCGCAGACCTTCTTCTTCGGCTTGCGCACAGGCGGCTTCGCCATGATGTATCTCCTGTGTGATCAAGAAGTTGTGGTGCGAGCCATGGCCCGTGAAGGCCTGACCCCAAAGGCCCCGAGGCCTAGAAGGGGGGCTCGTCCGAGTAGCCGCCGCCGGAGCTTCCGCCCCAGCCGCCTCCGCCGCCACCGGCACCCTGCTGGCCGCCACCGGCCGGCGCGCTGGTCGCCCAGGGGTCGTCGGCGGGAGCGCCGCCACCCTGCTGGCCACCAGCCGGGGCTCCGCCCCAGTTGCCGCCGCCCTGCTGGCCACCGCCGTAGCCGCCCTGGCCACCGCGACCGGTGGTCTTGGTGACCTTGGCCGTGGCGTTCTTGAGACTGGGGCCGACTTCCTCGACGTCCAGCTCGAAGACCGTGCGCTTGACGCCCTCGCGGTCCTCGTAGGACCGCTGCTTCAGCCGGCCCTGCACGACGACGCGCATGCCGCGCTGGAGCGACTCGGCGACGTTCTCCGCCGCCTGGCGCCAGACCGAGCAGGTCAGGAAGAGGCTTTCGCCGTCCTTCCACTCATTGGTCTGGCGATCGAAGGTGCGGGGAGTGGACGCGACACGGAACTTCGCGACCGCCGCACCGGACGGGGTGAAGCGCAGCTCGGGGTCGTCGACAAGATTGCCGACGACCGTGATGACGGTCTCGCCTGCCATGGGGAACCTCTCGGCGGGATTGCTTCTGGCTGCTTGCTGCTACTCGAACCCGACGACCTCTGAGCGGAAGCTCAGTGGGTCTCGGGACGGAGGACCTTGGTCCGGAGGACCGACTCGTTCAGGTTCATCTGGCGGTCGAGCTCCTTGACGACCGCAGGCTCGGCCTGCAGGTCGATGACCGAGTAGATGCCCTCGGGCTTCTTCTTGATCTCGTAAGCGAGACGACGACGGCCCCAGGTGTCGACCTTCTCCACCTTTCCGTTGCCCTCACGGACGACGGAGAGGAAGTTCTCGATCAGGGGGGCGACAGCGCGCTCCTCCAGATCGGGGTCGAGGATGACCATCACCTCGTAGTGACGCATGTGGAACCCACCTCCTTTGGACTCAGCGGCCACGGTCGTTCCGTGGCAGGAGGGTCGTGATGCGTAAGCAACGCTATCCGCCGCCACTGACAATCGCCCTCAGTGAGTGAGAGCTCGTGATCAGGGCATGGGCAGACACCGCCGCAGACCGTACAGAGTACCCGCACAGCGGCTTCCGGTTGAAATCCTGTGGTGAGGGGACGCAATCTGTACACAACGGGTGCGTGCGGCGCTACGATGCGCCGCCTTCGGCACAGCCAGGAGGTACCTCATGGCTCAGGCATTTCACCGTCATCCCTCCTCGTCCCTCTTCGCCACGGACGGCAAGCCCCATCCGGTCCAGGACACGCTGATGGCCGTGACCCTGGTCCTGGGCGCTCTCGCCTTCATCACCGCGCAGTTCCACGGCCTCCACCTGGTGAGCTCCTGGGCGGGGCTGGTGGGCATCCTCACCGGCGCCTACGGCCAGTACATCTCCGAGACGACGCGTGAACGGACGCTGCTGATCATCGGTCTGGGAGCGTCGGCGGTCGGCTTCTTCCTCGGCATGGCGCACGGAGGCCTGTTCGGCGGTGTCCTCGGCTAGGGCCTGATCGAACCTCCAGCAATACGGGGCGCTCCCCGGTGCCAGTAGGCTTCGGCGCGAGAGCCGGAGCCCCTGATCCCATGGGGACACACCTGCCGAGGAGCGCCCCGCAATGAGCCTGACCATGAGGACCATCAGCCGTGAGCAGCATCTGGCGTACATCCAGAGCCTGCCGGCGGCGAGTCACTGCCAGGTCCCGGCGTGGGCGGATGTGAAGACGGAGTGGCGCTCGGAGAACCTGGGCTGGTTCGACGCCAGCGGTCAGCTCGTCGGTGCCGGCCTGGTGCTGTACCGCCAGCTCCCGAAGATCAAGCGGTACCTCGCGTACCTCCCCGAGGGCCCGGTGATCAACTGGTACGCGCCGAACCTCGACGACTGGCTGCAGCCGATGCTGGCGCACCTGAAGCACCAGGGCGCCTTCTCGGTGAAGATGGGCCCGCCGGTCGTCATCCGCCGCTGGGACGCGGCCGCGATCAAGTCCGGCATCCAGGACCCGGACGTCAAGCGCCTGCGCGACGTCGAGGCCACCCACATCGAGCCGCGCGCCTTCGAGGTGTCGGACCGGCTCCGCAAGATGGGCTGGCAGCAGGGCGAGGACGGCGGCGCCGGCTTCGGTGACGTACAGCCCCGCTACGTCTTCCAGGTCCCGCTGGCGAACCGTTCGCTCGACGACGTCCTCAAGGGCTTCAACCAGCTGTGGCGGCGCAACATCAAGAAGGCCGAGAAGGCCGGCGTCGAGGTCGTCCAGGGCGGTTACCAGGACCTGGAGGAGTGGCAGCGGCTGTACGAGATCACCGCCGTCCGCGACCGCTTCCGCCCGCGGCCGCTCTCCTACTTCCAGCGCATGTGGACCGTCCTGAACAACGAGGACCCCAACCGCATGCGGCTGTACTTCGCCCGCCACAACGGCGTGAACCTGTCGGCCGCGACCATGCTCGTCGTCGGCGGGCACGTCTGGTACTCCTACGGCGCGTCCGACAACATCGGCCGTGAGTTCCGGCCCTCGAACGCGATGCAGTGGCGCATGCTGCGCGACGCGTACGCGATGGGCGCGACCGTCTACGACCTGCGCGGCATCTCCGACTCGCTCGACGAGACCGACCACCTCTTCGGCCTGATCCAGTTCAAGGTGGGCACGGGCGGTGAGGCCGTCGAGTACATCGGTGAATGGGACTTCCCGCTGAACAAGCTGCTGCACAAGGCGCTCGACATCTACATGTCGCGCCGCTGAGGCTTGCGTAATCTCGTAAGCCTCGTACACACCTTTGATTCACCGCAGCCACAGAAAGGTTCCGGGCCGGCCATGGCGCTCTCCCTCTACGTCGACACCGCTCGCTGGCGGGCGCACCAGAAGACCGTGATCGACCAGTTCCCAGGTCTGGTCCCGGTCTGCAAGGGCAACGGCTACGGCTTCGGTCACGAGCGGCTGTCGGACGAGGCGTCCCGCTTCGGCGCCGACATGCTCGCCGTGGGCACGACGTACGAGGCGGCGCGCATCAAGGACTGGTTCGGCGGCGACCTGCTGGTCCTGACGCCGTTCCGGCGCGGTGAGGAGCCGGTGCCGCTGCCGGACCGGGTGATCCGGTCGGTGTCGTCGGTGGACGGCGTGCACGCGCTGGTCGGCGCCCGGGTCGTCATCGAGTGCATGAGCTCGATGAAGCGGCACGGCATCGGCGAGCACGAGCTGGGCCAGCTGCAGAGCGCCATCGAGGACGTACGCCTGGAGGGCTTTGCGCTGCACCTCCCGCTGGACCGCACGGACGGCACCGACGCCGTCGAGGAGGTCATCGGCTGGATGGACCGGCTGCGCGCGGCCCGTCTGCCGCTGCACACCATGTTCGTCAGCCACCTGAAGGCCGAGGAGCAGGCACGGCTCCAGCAGCAGTTCCCGCAGACCCGCTTCCGGGCGCGGATCGGTACGCGGCTGTGGCTCGGGGACCACGAGGCGACGCAGTACCGGGGCGCCGTCCTGGACGTGACGCGCGTGTCGAAGGGCGACCGCTTTGGCTACCGGCAGCAGAAGGCGGCGTCGGACGGCTGGCTGGTCGTCGTCGCGGGCGGTACGTCGCACGGGG
This sequence comes from Streptomyces sp. NPDC093546, assembly GCF_044765045.1. Taxonomy (NCBI): domain Bacteria; kingdom Bacillati; phylum Actinomycetota; class Actinomycetes; order Kitasatosporales; family Streptomycetaceae; genus Streptomyces; species Streptomyces sp. NPDC093546. The sequence continues at coordinate 187,204 of NZ_JBIWJG010000002.1, forward strand.
TGGGCCTGGAGGCTCCCAAGGCGATGCACGGCGTGATGCCGCGCGCCAAGGGCGTGGCCCGCGCCGGCCTGGCGACGGTCAACCGCAACCTCTCGCCGTTCGTCTGGGCGGGCAAGCAGCGCTGGTTCGCGGAGCCGCCGCACATGCAGGTGTCGATCCTGTTCGTGCCGTCCGACGCGCAGGAGCCGAAGGTAGGCGACGAGCTGGTGGCCCACCTGCGGCACACCACCACCCAGTTCGACCGCCTGGTCGACCGCTAGCCGTCCTGGTCACCCTCGCGTCCGGGCGCGACCGCCCGGGCCGGGGGCTCAGTCGCGTACGGCATCCCGCCGTACGTCCCGGCCCACGCCCCGTCCCGTGCCCCACTCCACGCGCGGCCCCTCGACCGCGTGCGCCGCGTGCTGCGGCGGATGCGCACCGCGGCCCAGCGCGAAGACGTCCTCCGCGCCGTCCAGGACGCCGCCGGACGGGTCGTCGCTCCCGTCACGCCGTACCGCGTCCCGCTCCGGCAGCAGGATGTCGCGTACGACCATGGCGCACAGGAACAGCGTCCCGGCGAGGTGCAGGATGATCGCGAACTGGTAGCCCTCGGTCGGCAGCCCCTGCTTGTTGCCGCTGGTCGTGTACGCCAGGTACATCCAGATCCCGAGGAAGTACATGACCTCGCAGGCCTGCCAGATCAGGAAGTCCCGCCAGCGCGGGCGGGCGAGGGCGGCGAGCGGGATCAGCCACAGCACGTACTGCGGCGAGTAGACCTTGTTGGTGAGGATGAACGCCGCGACCACCAGGAACGCCAGCTGGGCGAAGCGCGGGCGGCGTGGCGCGGTGAGGGCCAGCGCGGCGATTCCGGCGCAGGCCAGCACCATCAGCAGGATCGCGTAGGTGTTGACCGCGTCGACGTCGATGTCCACGCCCGTGCGCTGCGTGATGATCAGCCAGAAGGACCCGAAGTCGATGCGCCGCTCCTGGCTGAAGGTGTAGAACTTCTTCCAGCCTTCGGGGGCCAGCAGCATCACCGGCAGGTTGACCACCAGCCAGGAGGCGGCCGTGCCCAGCAGGGCGGCCCCGAACTCCCGCCACTTCCAGGCCCGCCAGCACAGCAGGAACAGCGGCCCGAGCAGGAGGAACGGGTAGAACTTGGCGGCCGTGGCGAGGCCGAGAAGCAACCCGCACGCGAGCGCCCGACCGCGTGACCACATCAGCATGGCGGCGGCGGTCAGGGCCACGGCGAGCAGGTCCCAGTTGATGGTGGCGGTTAGCGCGAGCGCCGGTGCCAGGGCGACGAGCAGCGCGTCCCAGGGGCGGCGGCGGTGCGTGCGCGCGACGCAGACGGCGAGCACGGCGGCGCAGACCATCAGCATGCCTGCGTTGACCATCCAGTACGCCTGCTCGCGTGCCTGGACACCGTCTCCGAAGGGACCGGTGAGCCACGCCGCGACCTGCATGAACAGCCCGGTCAGGATGGGGTACTCGAGGTACTCCATGTCGCCGCCCAGCCGGTCGAAGTAGGGGATCAGGCCGTCGGCGAAGCCGCGCGCCAGGAACAGGTGCGGGATGTCGGAGTAACAGGCGTGGGTGTACTGCGAGCTGGTGCCCCGGAACCACGCCCAGTTGTAGCAGGGCAGCTTCTGGACCATGCCCAGCGCGAACATCCCGATCGCGACGAGCGCGACGACCCGCACGGGCGTGAGCGGACTGCTGCCGAACCGCGCCCAGCGGCCGAACGGCCCGCCGATCAGTTCGCTGCCGGCGGCCGCGACCTCGTCCCGCCGCGTCGGGGGCACGACGGACCGGTCCTGGTGCACGTGCGTCTCCTGTGGGCTCGGCATGGGGACATCCTGCCGTACGCCTCTGTGGATCCGTGCGGCCTGTGGACAACCGCGAGCAACGGCGAGGGCCGCCGCACCCGCCCGCGTACGTCGTGTACGCGGCAGGTGCGGCGGCCCTCATCCGGCTCATCCGGCTCGTGCGGCTCGTGTTGCTCCTGCGGCTCGTGTTGCTCGTCCGCGGGGCGGTCCGGCGCTAGCCGTCCACTCCGCCGAACCAGCCTCCTGCGTTGCCGTCACCGCCGTTGCCGTTGCCACCGTTGCCGTTTCCGCCGCCCCCGGTCGGCGGCGTCGGTGTGGGTGTCAGGCCTCCTGTGGTGCCCGCGTCGGCCGTTCCGCCCGTGTCCGTATCGCCGCCGCCGGTGTCCTCACCGCCGCCGGTCTGGCCGCCGCCGTTCTCTCCCTTGCAGTCCCAGTCGAGCGGGCCGCAGGAGTCGGACGGCTTGGGGCTCTCGGACGGCATCGTCTCCGACGGGGACGCGGACGGCGTCTCCGAGGGGCTCTGCGACGGCGTCGGGGTGGGCGAGGGCTTCGGGCTCTCGGCGCCACCGCCCCACACGGGCTCGGCGCCCAGGTCCTCGGGCTCCGGGAACTTCATGACCTTCTCGCCCTTGAGCGCCTCGGACATGTACTTCTGCCAGATCTCGGACGGGAACGACGAACCGTGGATCTTCTTCTGGCCACCGGTGCCGAACATCTTCAGGAACTCGCGGTTCTTGTTCGACGCGTTGTCGTCCATCCGGTACATGTCGATGGCGGTCGACAACTGAGGCGTGTAGCCCACGAACCAGGCCGACCGGTTGCCATCGGTGGTACCGGTCTTGCCGGCGACATGGCGGCCCGGGATGGCGGCGTTGTTACCGGTGCCGTCCGGGTGTTCGACGACGTCCCTCAGCACATCGGTGACATTGCTCGCGACGGCGGAGGAGAACTTCCGGGAAGCCTTGTCCTCGTGCTTGTAGACGGTGTGCCCGGCCTTCTTCACTTCCTTGACGGAGTACGGCTCGCGCTGCTCGCCGTTGGCCGCGAAGGTCGCGTACGCACCCGCCATACGGATGGCGCTCGGGTCGGAGATACCGATCGAGAACGACGGCACGTTGCCCTTGGCGAGGCTCTCCGGGCGCAGGCCGGCGTCGATGGCCGCCTGCCGCACCTGCGGGATGCCGACGTCCATGCCGAGCTGCACGAAGGGCGAGTTGGCAGAGTGGATCATGGCCTTGCGGAGGTTGATGTCGCCGTAGCTCTGGTCACCGTCGTTGACCTGCAGCCACTCCTTGCCCTCTTCGTTCTGCCAGACGCTGCCGTCGTAGTTCTTGATCTTGAGCTTGTTGTCACCGTTGTAGATCGCGGTGTCCGGGTCGATGATCCGGCGCTCGCTCTCGCCCTGCTCGGCCCCGAGTTCCGGGTTCCGCACGCCGTCGCGCATCGCCGCCGCCAGCACGAACGGCTTGAAGGTCGATCCGACCTGGGCACCGGTCTGGTCGGCGTTGTTGGTGAAGTGCTTGGTCGCGTCGGTGCCGCCGTAGATGGCGACGATCGCACCCGTCTTCGGGTCGACCGAGGCGCCGCCGAACTGGACGTGCGTGTCCGTGTCCGGGCGCTTCTTGGGGTCGATGTGCTTGTCGTGGACGCTCTTCACGGCCGTTTCGAGCTGCTTGACCTTCTCCTTGTCGAAGGTCGTGTAGATCTCGTAGCCGCCCTCGGCCAGCTTCTGCGCCGAGATGTTCTGCTCGTTGTTGTTGATGAAGTAGGCCTTGGCCAGGTCGACCAGGTAACCGGTCTGGCCGCCCAGCGTCGCGCTCTTCTTCGGCGGCTCGATCTGCGGCAGCTCGGTGAACTTGGCCCGCTCGGAGGCGTCGAGATGCCCGTCCTTGACCATCTCGTCGAGGATCCACTTCCACCGCTTGGTGGCGCGCTCGGTGTTGTCCTTCGCGTTCGCGGCCGGGTCGATCTCGGGGGCGCCGGCCGGGTCGTAGTACGTGGAGCCCTTCAGGAGCGTGGCGAGGAACGCGCACTGGCTGGCGTCGAGCTCGTTCGCGTTCTTGTTGAAGTACGTCCGGGCCGCGGCCTGGATGCCGTACGCCCCGCGGCCGTAGTACGAGGTGTTGAGGTAGCCCGCCATGATCTGGGGCTTTTCGACCTCGTTGCCGACCTTTATGGAGATGAACAGCTCCTTGGCCTTGCGGCTCAAGGTCTGCGACTGGTCGTTGAGCATGGCGTTCTTGACGTACTGCTGGGTGATGGTCGAGCCACCCTGCGTCTGCCCACCCATCGCCATGTTGACCACGGCGCGGCCGATACCCCTCGGATCGATACCTGAGTCGGTCCAGAAGGTCTTGTTCTCCGCCGAGATCACCGCGTTCCGCATGGCCTCGGGGATCTGGTCGTACGCGATGATCTGCCGGTTGACCTCACCACCGGTCGCGGCCATCTGCGTGCCGTCGGACCAGTAGTAGACGTTGTTCTGCGCCTTGGCGATCTTGTCCTCGTCGGGCAGATCGACCCACGCGTACGCGATCGTCGCAGCGCCCATCAGCGCTCCCGCGAACCCGAGGAACAGCCCGGCCACGAGCTTCCACGACGGCATCCAGCGGCGCCACCCGTACTTGTCGTGACGGGGGTAGTCGATCAGGCGCTTCTTGCCGGGCTGCCCCCCGGCACCACGGCCGCCCCCGCCACGGCCGCGCCCGCCACCGCGCTGGGCGGCGCGGCGGGCTTCGGCACGGCCACCGTAAGGGGCCTCCGTACCGTACGCGTCTGAGGGGGACCCCGTACTGGCTCCCCGTGCTTGAGCCGCCCGGCGGCCTGAGGGCTGCTGGGCGGCTCGCCTGGCCGCGGCACGCCCGCCACCCTGTGGCTGCGGCGGTTTGCGACGGTGCTCGCTCATCGAACGACTACTCCTCGGGCAGGCGAGTACGCCTGGAAGCGGCAGTGAGTTCCGGTCCCCCCGAAATGACTACGGACCAGCCCTGGCTCGAGCTCATCCGCCATGCACAGAGTGCACTCAGGACGAGGACGCCCCCTGACGCCGCTTGGTTCCCGGTGCTGTGCATGCCGCACAGACTACGCACGGTCAAAACCCACCTAGAGGCGAAGTTCACCCCAAATCAGGCAAGTCGTTTGCTGTGAATCGGTGATGTGACGCCGCTCACTATGACCTCACTTGTCGCGAGGAGATCACCGTTCTATCGTCTGGATGTATCGAGTCGATACATCAGCACGGCATAAGCAACGGCTGAGCACGCGTGACGGTGACGGAGGAGGCGACGCATGAGCAGGCGCTCCGGCATCCTCGAGTTCGCTGTTCTGGGCCTCCTCCGCGAGGCCCCGATGCACGGCTACGAGCTCCGCAAGCGGCTCAACACCTCGCTGGGGATCTTCCGGGCGTTCAGTTACGGGACGCTTTACCCCTGCCTCAAGACGCTGGTCGCAAACGGCTGGCTGGTCGAGGAGCCGGGCAGCGCGCCCGAGGACGCGCTCGCCGCCTCACTGGCGGGGCGCCGGGCGAAGATCGTCTACCGTCTGACGGCCGAAGGTAAGGAGCACTTCGAGGAGCTCCTCTCCCACACCGGCCCGGACGCGTGGGAGGACGAGCACTTCGCGGCGCGCTTCGCCTTCTTCGGGCAGACGGAGCGCGAAGTGCGGATGCGCGTGCTGGAGGGGCGCCGCAGCCGCCTGGAGGAGCGTCTGGAGAAGATGCGTGCCTCCCTGGCCCGGACGCGCGAGCGCCTGGACGACTACACGCTTGAGCTCCAGCGCCACGGCATGGAGTCCGTGGAGCGCGAAGTGCGCTGGCTGAACGAGCTCATCGAGAGCGAGCGGGCGGGGCGGGATCAGAGACGATCCGGCTCGCAGGCCCCGGGGGACGCCGCTCAGCAGGACAACACATCTGGAGAGACGGGCGGCCTGCCCCGGCACGGGGGCAGCACCCGGCCGGATCCGTCCGACGACACCGCCAAGTGAGGCCCTGCGACCCCGCAGGGCTTCGAAGATCAACACAGGGAGCAACCGGAATGGGTTCGGTTCGCGTAGCCATCGTCGGCGTGGGCAACTGCGCCGCCTCGCTGGTGCAGGGCGTCGAGTACTACAAGGACGCCGACCCGGCGGGCAAGGTGCCGGGTCTCATGCACGTCCAGTTCGGCGACTACCACGTCGGGGACGTCGAGTTCGTGGCCGCCTTCGACGTCGACGCGAAGAAGGTCGGCCTGGACCTCGCGGACGCCATCGGCGCCAGCGAGAACAACACCATCAAGATCTGCGACGTGCCGTCGACGGGCGTGACCGTCCAGCGCGGCCACACCCTGGACGGCCTGGGCAAGTACTACCGCCAGACCATCGAGGAGTCCTCCGAGGCGCCGGTCGACATCGTCCAGGTCCTCAAGGACAAGCAGGTCGACGTGCTCGTCTGCTACCTGCCGGTGGGTTCCGAGGAAGCCGCGAAGTTCTACGCCCAGTGCGCCATCGACGCCAAGGTCGCCTTCGTCAACGCCCTCCCGGTCTTCATCGCCGGCACCAAGGAGTGGGCGGACAAGTTCACCGAGGCCGGCGTCCCGATCGTCGGTGACGACATCAAGTCGCAGGTCGGCGCCACCATCACGCACCGCGTCATGGCGAAGCTGTTCGAGGACCGCGGTGTCCGTCTCGAGCGCACCATGCAGCTGAACGTCGGCGGCAACATGGACTTCAAGAACATGCTCGAGCGTGACCGCCTGGAGTCCAAGAAGATCTCCAAGACGCAGGCCGTCACCTCCCAGATCCCCGACCGTGACCTCGGTGACAACAACGTCCACATCGGCCCGTCGGACTACGTGGCCTGGCTGGACGACCGCAAGTGGGCGTACGTCCGCCTCGAGGGCCGTGCCTTCGGTGACGTCCCGCTGAACCTGGAGTACAAGCTCGAGGTCTGGGACTCCCCGAACTCCGCGGGTGTCATCATCGACGCCCTGCGCGCCGCGAAGATCGCCAAGGACCGGGGCATCGGCGGCCCGATCCTCTCCGCGTCCTCGTACTTCATGAAGTCCCCGCCGGTCCAGTACTTCGACGACGAGGCCTACGAGAACGTCGAGAAGTTCATCCGTGGCGAGGTCGAGCGCTAAGCCGCAGCCGAGCGCTGAGCAGCACCGCTCTGTCGAAGGTCCCCGTGGCATCTGCCCGGGGGCCTTCGCCGTATGTGACCCTTGGGCCATGCCTGTCGTACGTGATCTGCGCGTACTCCTCCGCCTCGCGGACTTCCGCCGCCTGCTCGCCGTACGACTGCTCTCCCAGTGCGCCGATGGCGTCTACCAGGTCGCCCTCGCCACCTACGTCGTCTTCTCGCCCGAGAAGCAGACCTCACCCGCGGCGATCGCCTCCGCCATGGCGGTCCTGCTGCTGCCCTACTCGCTCGTCGGCCCCTTCGCCGGCGTCCTGCTCGACCGCTGGCGCCGCCGCCAGGTCCTGCTGTACGGAAACCTGCTGCGCTCGCTGCTCGCCGTCGGAACCGCGTTCCTGGTCCTCGCCTCCGTGCCGGACTGGCTCTTCTACGCCTCGGCCCTCTCGGTCACCGCCGTCAACCGCTTCGTCCTGGCCGGGCTGTCCGCCTCGCTGCCCCGGGTCGTCGACGCGGAGCGGCTCGTGGTGGCCAACTCCCTGTCGCCCACCGCCGGAACACTGGCCGCGACCGCGGGTGGTGGCCTCGCCTTCGCCGTACGGCTGCTCATCGCCGACTCCGACGCCGCGGTGGTCGTACTGGGCGCGCTGCTCTACCTGTCCGCGGCGCTCGCTTCCCTGCGCATGGGACGCGGCCTGCTCGGGCCCGACCCCGATGTGGTGCAGCCGCGGCTCAAAGCGGCGCTCGCCTCGACCGTACGGGGCCTGGCGAGCGGGCTGCGGCATCTGGCGGAGCGACGGGACGCGGCACGGGCGCTGGCCGCGATGACCGTCATGCGCTTCTGCTACGGCGCGCTGACGGTGATGGTGCTCATGCTGTGCCGGTACGCCTGGGCCGCGACAGAGAAGGAAGGGCTCGCCCTGCTGGGGCTGGCCGTCGGGATCTCGGGCGCCGGGTTCTTCGCCGCCGCGGTGTGCACCCCTTGGGCGGTCGGGCGGCTGGGCCAGTACGGCTGGATGGCGGTGTGCGCCGGGGCGGCCGCGGTGCTGGAGCCTGCGCTGGCGCTGCCCTTCACGCTGGCACCGATGCTGATCGCCGCCTTCGTGCTGGGGCTCACCACTCAGGGGACGAAGATCGCCACGGACACGGTGGTCCAGAAGGCGGTGGACGACGCGTATCGGGGGCGCGTCTTCTCCCTCTATGACGTGCTCTTCAACGTCGCCTTCGTCGGGGCCGCGGGCATGGCGGCTCTGATGCTGCCACCCGACGGCCGCTCGGCCGCGCTGGTCATCATGGTCGCCGCGCTGTACGCGAGCGTCGCCGCCGTGCTGCTGCGCTGGAAGGCATCGGGACCGCGCGCCGGCGCCTCCCCCACCCCATGAGCGAGGGCGATGTTTCACGTGAAACATCGCCCTCGGCTTCCGGTCCCGACCGCCATGTTTCACGTGAAACATGGCGGTGCGGTCACGTACGGGCGGTCTGGCCCTGCGTGGTCCACCATTCCTTGAGCGCGGCAACGGCGGCGTCGTACCCCATCGGGCCGTTCTCGAGGCGCAGCTCCAGCAGGAACTTGTACGCCTGCCCCACGGCAGGCCCAGGACGGATGCCCAGCACGTCCTGAATCTGGTTGCCGTCCAGGTCCGGCCGGATCGCGTCCAGCTCCTCCTGCTCCTGAAGCTTGGCGATGCGCTCTTCGAGCCCGTCGTACGCCCGGGAGAGAGCCGCCGCCTTGCGCTTGTTCCGTGTCGTGCAGTCGGAGCGGGTCAGCTTGTGCAGCCGGTTCAGCAGCGGCCCGGCGTCGCGCACATAGCGGCGTACGGCAGAGTCGGTCCACTCGCCGGTCCCATAGCCATGGAAGCGCAGGTGGAGCTCCACCAGGCGCGCCACGTCCTTGACCATGTCGTTGGAGTACTTCAGCGCGGTCATGCGCTTCTTGACCATCTTCGCGCCGACCACCTCGTGGTGGTGGAACGAGACCCGTCCGTCCGGCTCGAAGCGCCGCGTGCGCGGCTTGCCGATGTCGTGCAGCAGCGCGGCCAGCCGCAGAACCAGGTCGGGGCCGTCCTCCTCCAGGTCGATGGCCTGCTCCAGCACGATCAGCGAGTGCTCGTAGACGTCCTTGTGCCGGTGGTGCTCGTCGCTCTCCAGGCGCAGCTCGGGCAGCTCGGGCAGCACCCGGTCGGCGAGACCGGTCACGACCAGCAGGCCCAGGCCCTTGCGCGGGTTCGCGGAGAGGATGAGCTTGTTGAGCTCGTCGCGCACACGCTCGGCGGAGACGATGTCGATCCGCTCCGCCATCTCCGTCATCGCGGTGATGACCTCGGGAGCCACCTCGAAGTCGAGCTGCGCGGCGAACCGCGCGGCGCGCATCATCCGTAGCGGATCGTCCGAGAAGGACTCCTCCGGTGTGCCGGGTGTCCGCAGGACACGCTCGGAGAGGTCCTGGAGACCACCGTGGGGGTCGATGAACTCCTTCTCCGGCAGCGCGACGGCCATCGCGTTGACCGTGAAGTCGCGACGCACGAGGTCGTCCTCGATGGAATCGCCGTACGAGACCTCGGGCTTGCGTGAGGTCCGGTCGTACGCCTCGGAGCGGTACGTCGTGATCTCGATCTGGAACTGCTGGACAGCATCTCCGACGCGGGCGCTCTTCTGGGCCCCGACCGTGCCGAACGCGATGCCGACGTCCCAGACGGACTCCGCCCACGGCCGCACGATCTTCAGCACGTCCTGGGGGCGGGCGTCGGTGGTGAAGTCCAGGTCGTTGCCGAGCCGCCCGAGCAGCGCGTCCCTCACCGAGCCGCCGACGAGGGCGAGGCTGAACCCGGCCTCCTTGAAGCGGCGGGCGAGATCGTCGGCGACGGGGGACACGCGCAGTAGTTCACTGACCGCGCGGCGTTGCGCCTGGCTCAGGGCGGTCGGGTTCTCTTCGTTGGGGTTCGGCACAGCAGAAAAGGTTACGTGCCCGGGCCCGCCGGGGCGTCCTCGTTTCGGCCCTGCCGTGTGGAGCACTCCGCGGCACTTAGCCCCAGCCGGTCTCGTTACCATGCGTGGACGCAGAATCCGACAACCACCAACGGCAACCAGACGACGAGGGACGGGCAGCGCGTGGCCGAGGCGGCAGACTTCCAGGGCACCCGCCCCTCCCCTGCCCGCCGGTGGCTGCGGCGTTCGGCCTCGGTGCTCGCCGGTGTGCCGCTGCTCGCCTCCCTGCTGTACGGCCCCCTCGCCCCCTCCGCGCACGCCGACGAGAAGGCTCCTGGATCACGGACCGTGGATGTGTCTCTGGACACGTTCGCCCCCAGCACCCCGACGGAGGGGGACACCCTCACCATCACCGGCTCGGTGACCAACGAGGGAAAGCAGACGGTCAGTGGGGCGACGGTGGATCTGCGGGTGGGCTCCGCGCTGCCCAACCGGGGAGCGATCGACGAGGTGGCCCGGCGCAAGGGCTTCACGCCGAGCAGTGACGGCACGGCGGTCGCCCCCACCTTCGCGTACCGGATCCCGACGCTCCCCGCCGGGACCACCGAGGACTTCCGGCTCACCGTGCCGGTGGACAAGCTGGGCCTCGGCAAGGCGGGCGTGTACCAGCTCGGGGTCTCTCTGACCGGACAGACGCCCAGCGATCCTTACAACCAGGTCCTCGGCATCGAGCGCACCTTCCTTCCGTGGCAGCCCGAGGGCACCAAGAAGAAGACCCAGCTCACCTATCTCTGGCCGCTGATCTCCTCGACGCGGCTGTCGGCGGAGACCGGCTCCGACGATCAGCAGACGCCGGTCTTCGAGAACGACGACCTGGCCGCCGAGCTCGCCCCCGGCGGGCGGCTGGAGCGTCTCGTCTCCCTCGGCGCCGAGCTGCCGGTCACCTGGGTCATCGACCCCGACCTGCTCGCCACCGTGGAGGCGATGACCCGGAACTACCGGGTCAAGGACGGGGACACCGACGTCCCCGGCCGCAACCAGGCCGTCGCCAAGCAGTGGCTGAACTCCCTGGAGAAGGCGGTGGAGGGCGGCAAGGTGGTGGCGCTGCCCTACGCCGACCCCGATCTGGCGTCGCTCGCCCACCGCGGCAAGGACGTCTCCGGCTCCCTCAGCCATCTGCAGCCGGCCACGGAGCTCGCCGAGACGACCGTGGAGACGATCCTCCACGTGAAGCCGTCCGTCGACTTCGCCTGGCCGGTCGACGGAGCCCTCGACCCGTCGATCGTCGACATCGCCACCTCCGCCGGTGCCGACAAGGTGATCGCGCGCAGCGACAGCGTGCGCGACACCCTGCCGTACACGCCGACGGCCGCTCGGCCCATCGGCGGCGGCACCACGGCCGTCGTGGCCGACGAGGCGCTGTCCACCGCCTTCCAGGGCGACATGACCAGGGCCGAGAACTCCACACTGGCGGTCCAGCGGTTCCTCGCCCACACCCTGACCGTGACGCAGCAGCAGCCGGGCAACGCGCGCAGCGTCGTCGTCGCACCGCAGCGCATGCCGACCGCCGCCCAGGCCCAGTCGATGGCGAGCGCGCTGCGGGGCCTGTCCCACGAGCGCTGGACGCAGGCCGCCGACCTGGTCACGGCGGCGGGCGCCAAGCCCGACCCGCGCGCCATCACCCAGGTCCCCAGCGCCTCCCACTACCCGAAGAAACTGGGCCGCCATGAGCTTCCCGTGCAGGCCTTCCAGGACATGAAGGCCACGCGGGAGACGCTGGACAACTTCAAGGTAATCCTCACCGCGGCCTACCGGGTGGTGAGCCCGGTGGGCAACGCGATCAACCGCGAGATGTCGACCTCCTGGCGCGGGCAGCCGGAGGCGGCGGCCGGATACCGCAGCGGCGTGCTGACGCACCTGAAGAGCCTGACCACCGAGGTCAAGCTGATCGAGAAGTCCGACCTGACCCTCTCCGGCCGCAGCGCCACGATCCCGGTGACCGTGCAGAACAAGCTGCTGCAGGGTGTCGACCACCTGGTACTACGACTGAAGTCCTCAAAGCCGACCCGCTTGAAGCTCAACGGGGGCGACACCGTCTCCGAGCAGCCGGTGAGGATCGACGGCGGCCACAGCCAGTCGGTGAAGTTCACCGCCTCCGCCAACGCCAACGGCCCGGTCCCCATGACGGCGCAGCTGTACACGGAGGACGGCAGGCCGTACGGCAAGCCGATGCACTTCACCGTGAAGGTCTCCGAGATCACGCCGACGGTGATGCTGGTCATCGCGGGTGGTGTACTGCTGCTGGTCCTCGCGGGCGTCAGGATGTACAGCCAGCGCAAGCGCGCCGCCGCCCGGGAGGCCGCCGCGGAGGATGACGATCCGCAGCAGCCGAGTGACCCGACGCCGGACACCCGAGCGCAAAGCACCGAGCCGTCCGGCCCGGGTGAGAAAGTGGACCGTTGAGCGATGTCGTGGCCGGCCGGCCGGGGACGATGAGGTGGGGTTATCCATGAACGCGCCGTACGACGGTGACCGCGGTCAGGGCGCGGGTGGCGGCGGTACGCCTCCCGGCGGGACGCACGCGGCGCCCCCGGCTGGCCACGTACCGCCACCGGCGTCGCCGCCTGCCCCGGATCCGTACGTCCCGGACCCCTACGTCCAGGACGCCTACGACCACGACCCGTACCGGGCGCACGATCTCTCCGCCCAGGACCCGGTGAACGAGGCGCTCTACGACCGCGCCGCGCACCCGCCTCCCCCGCCCGGCACGTATCCGGAGCCGCAGCCGCTCTACCAGCAGCCCACCGCTCCCGAGTACGCTCCCGATCCCCGCGTCTGGGCGCAGACCCCGCCGCCCGAGCCCGACGGCCCCTCCCGCCACCTTCCATACGGTGACGACCCGCGGACCGTTCAGTACACCGGCGTCGACGAGCTCGTCACCCGCGCCGGTGAGGACGCGCCCGCGCCGGACGCCTTCGCCCACCTCTACCGAGACCAGCAGGGCTACGCCCACCCGCCCGCCGCCGGTACGCCCGGCCCCGGCGAACCCGGCCCCGCGCCCAGCCCCGCACCCGAACCCGAAGCGGTCCCGGCAGCGCCGCCGGCTCCCGCCGCGCCGAAGAAGTCCGGCGGCCGGGCCTCCGGCCTGCTGAAGTCCAGCGCCGTGATGGCCGCCGGCACGCTGGTCTCCCGCCTGACCGGATTCATCCGCAGCCTCGTCATCACCGGTGCGCTGGGCGCCGCCCTGCTCGGCGACTCCTACACCGTCGCGGCCACCCTGCCGACGATGATCTACATCCTCACCGTCGGCGGTGGTCTGAACTCGGTCTTCGTCCCCCAGCTCGTCCGCTCCATGAAGGACGACGAGGACGGCGGCGAGGCCTACGCCAACCGGCTGCTGACCCTGGTCATGGTGGCACTCGGCGTAATCGTCGCCGTCGCCGTGTTCGGAGCTCCACTCCTGGTCCACGCGATGTCGCCGACCATCGCGAACGACGCGGCCGCCAACAGCGTCGCCGTCACCTTCGCCCGCTTCTGCCTGCCCACGATCTTCTTCATGGGCGTGCACGTGGTCATGGGCCAGATCCTCAACGCGCGCGGCAAGTTCGGCGCCATGATGTGGACCCCGGTCCTGAACAACATCGTCGTGATCTTCACGTTCGGCATGTTCATCTGGGTCTACGGCACATCCGCGGAGACCCGGATGGCCGTCACGACGATCCCGGACGAAGGCGTGCGCCTGCTGGGTATCGGCACCCTGCTCGGCCTGGTCGTCCAGGCGCTGGCGATGATCCCGTACCTGCGCGAGGCCGGCTTCCGCTTCCGGCCCCGGTTCGACTGGAAGGGCCAGGGGCTCGGCAAGACGGTCAAGCTCGCCAAGTGGACGGTTCTCTTCGTCCTGGCCAACCAGGCGGGCGTCGTCGTCGTCACGCAGCTCGCCACGGCGGCCGGCAAGGCCTCGGGCAAGGAAGGGGCGGGCATCCTCGCGTACTCCAACGCCCAGCTCATCTGGGGCATGCCGCAGGCCATCATCACCGTCTCCGTCATGGCCGCGCTGCTGCCGCGCATCTCCCGCGCCGCGCACGACAACGACCCGGGCGCCGTCCGCGACGACATCTCGCAAGGGCTGCGGAACTCGGCCGTCGCCATCGTGCCGATCGCGTTCACCTTCCTCGCGCTCGGCCTGCCGATGTGCACCCTGCTCTTCGCCTCCGCCTCCGACGAGGCCGCGCGCGGCATGGGCTACACGCTGATGGCCTTCGGCCTCGGCCTGATCCCGTACTCGGTGCAGTACGTGGTGCTGCGCGGCTTCTACGCGTACGAGGACACGCGCACGCCCTTCTACAACACCGTCATCGTGGCGGCCGTCAACGCGGCCGCGTCCGCGGCCTGCTACGTGGTGCTGCCGGCCCGGTGGGCCGTCGTCGGCATGGCCGCCTCGTACGGCCTCGCCTACGCCGTCGGTGTGGGCGTCGCCTGGCGCCGGCTGCGCAAGCGGCTCGGCGGCGACCTGGATGGCTCGCACGTCGTACGGACCTACGCGCGGCTGTGCATGGCGTCCGTCCCGGCGGCGATGGCCGGCGGCGCCGTCGGTCTCGTCGTCCTGAGGACGCTGGGCGAGGATGCCTTCGGTTCTCTGGTCGCGCTCGTCGCCGGTGGCGTGGTCCTGCTCGGCGTCTTCTACGTGGCGGCCAGGAAGATGCGGATCCAGGAGCTCAACGCCATGGTGGGCATGGTCCGCGGCCGCCTGGGCCGCTGACGGACCGGACCGATCGGGCCACCAGCGCAACCATCGTGGGCCACCGCGTGTCGTGCATGGCGGCGGACTGTGGGCACAATTGGCATGGCTGTTGGATATTGCGCAACGGATGGGGAGGCAGGAACGACGGTGGCGGAACGTAGCACGGCTGCCGTCGACGTGGCCGACAACAGCGGTGACGACCCGCTGACCGCGAAGGCGGACAAGGCCGCGGCCGACGGGGTGGCGGAAGCGCAGGACACGGCGGACACATCCGCCGAGAACACCGACGGCGAGCGGCGGACCGGCGGTCAGCCCTCCCGTGCGACACCCGAGCTGCACAGCGGCCACAAACTGGCCAGACGCTACCGGCTCGAGGAGTGCGTCACCCGTCTGGACGGCTTCAGCAGCTGGCGTGCCGTCGACGAGAAACTGCGCCGCGCGGTGGGGGTGCACGTACTGCCCGCGAACCACCCCAGGGCCCGCTCCGTGCTGGCCGCAGCGCGGTCCTCGGCGCTGCTCGGTGACCCGCGCTTCGTGCAGGTCCTGGACGCTGTCGAGGAGAACGAGCTCGTCTACGTCGTCCATGAGTGGCTGCCGGACGCCACCGAGCTCACCGCCCTCCTCGCGGCCGGGCCGCTGGAACCGCATGACGCGTACCAGCTCGTCAGCCAGATCTCACAGGCCATGGCGGCGGCCCATCGCGAGGGCCTCGCCCATCTCCGTCTCACTCCCAGCGCCGTCCTGCGCACCTCCAGCGGCCAGTGGCGCATCCGCGGGCTCGCCGTCAACGCCGCCCTGCGGGGCATCAGCGCCGAGCGTCCGCAGCGGACCGACACCGAGGCGATCGGCGCACTGTTGTACGCGGCCCTGACCCAGCGCTGGCCGTACGAGGACGACGCACACGGTCTGTCCGGGCTGCCCAAGGGCGTTGGGCTCATCGCCCCCGACCAGGTCCGGGCGGGGGTGCACCGCGGCCTGTCCGAGATCGCCATGCGTGCCCTCGCCAACGACGGAGCGACCGCCTCCCGCCAGGAGCCCGCCTGCACCACCCCCGACGAGCTCGCCAAGGCCGTCGCGGCGATGCCCCGCATCCGCCCGCCGGAGCCCGAGTTCCCCGCTCCGCCGGACTACCAGCGCACGACCTACCAGCAGGGCACCTACGGCCGGCCGAAGCCGCGCCCGGTCGCCGCGGCCACCCAGCCCACTCCCGTGCCGCCCCCGCCGCTGCAGAGCCGTACGGGCAAGGCCCTCAAGTGGGCCGTATCGGCGCTGCTCATCGCCGCGCTGGGCCTCGGCAGCTGGCAGGTGGCCGACAAACTGCTCGACCAGCCCAAGGCCGCCGAGGACCCGAAGCCCAGGCAGACCACCGCCACGTCCGGTGGCGAGCAGAAGACGAAGGTCCCCGTTCCGCTGAAGGTCCAGGACGCCAGGGAGTACGCCCCCGACGGCTCCCCGCAGAACGTCAACGACGTCCAGAAGACCTACGACAACGACAGCGGCAGCTACTGGCGGACGAAATACTTCCTCGACGGCCCGGAGCTCGAGCCCTCGATCAAGCAGGGGGTCGGCATCGTCTACGACCTCGGAGCGGACAAGGACGTCTCCAGCGTCTCCATAGGGCTGCGCTACGGCGGGCCCCACACGACGATCACGCTCTACGCCGCCGATTCGCTGTCGCCGTCCGGCTCCGTGGACACCATGAAGAAGATCGCTTCCGGACAGAGCAGCGGTACGAGCCTGCAGGTGTCCGCCAAGGAACCGGTGAAGAGCCGGTACGTGCTGCTGTGGATGACCGCGATGCCCTACGCGCCGCAGGACGGCTACAGCAGCGCGGGCTACAAGCAGGCCATCACGGACGTGAAGTTCACCGGCTGACAGAGAGACGCGGGAGGGGGCTCACCGTTGGACCATGCCGAGCTGGGCGGCACGAGCGACCAGGAACTACTGGCTCGCCATGTCGGCGGTGACCCGGACGCCTTCGGCGAGCTCGTGCGCCGCCACCGCGACCGGCTCTGGGCCGTCGCCCTGCGGACGCTGGGGGACAGGGAGGAAGCCGCCGACGCCGTTCAGGACGCCCTCGTCTCCGCCTTTCGGTCCGCCCACACCTTTCGCGGCCAGTCGGCCGTCACAACCTGGCTGCACCGCATCACCGTGAACGCGTGCCTGGACCGCGCCCGCAAGGCCGCGTCCCGCAAAACCTCGCCCGTCGAGGACACGGAGCGGCTGGAGCAGCTGCTGGAGCCACACGAGTCGGCCGAGGCGCCCGCCGAGCGGCACGACCTGCACCGGGAGCTCCTGGCGGCGCTGGCCAAGCTGCCCGCCGATCAGCGCGCCGCGCTGGTGCTGGTCGACATGCAGGGCTACCCCGTCGCCGAGGCGGCTCGCATCCTCGACGTACCCACCGGAACGGTGAAGAGCCGCTGTGCCCGGGGCCGGGCGAGACTGGTTCCCCTGCTCACTCATCTGCGCGGTGACACCGTGGGTAAGGGTGGGGCCGAAGGGGGAAGGAACCGGACGCCAGGGACATCCGTCCCACCTGCGTCGGGAGCAAGCCGTGATGCAGGACCTGATCCTGCTGCTGTGAAGGGCGGAGGTGGACGCACGTGACATCCACGGCCGACACGACTCAGCATCCGGATGTCTCGGAGATCTCCGACCTCACCGAGGGGCTTCTCTCACCGTCGCGCACCGCCGATCTGCGTCGGCATCTGAACGGCTGCGCACTGTGCGCCGATGTACGCACCTCGCTGGAGGAGATCCGCGGACTGCTGGGCACTCTGCCCGGACCCGCCCGTATGCCGGCCGATATCGCCGGGCGCATTGATGCCGCGCTGGCCGCCGAAGCGCTCCTGGACGCCACCGCTCCCGCCACGAGCGAGCATGTTTCACGTGAAACATCGACCCCGCCGACGTCGGCCGAGCCGGCCCCGGCGGCCGCGGTAGACCGTCCCACCGGGCACCCTGTCGGGCGGCCCGCCGGCCGGCCGAGCGCCGCCACGGGTCCCGGGCGCGCCGGTTCCACGAGGCAGCGGCGTCGGAGGGCGGTCCTCGGCGCGGTTTTCGGGGCCGCACTGCTCGCCGTGAGTGGGCTGCTCCTGCAGGGCATCCAGTCGTCGGGGGACCGCAGCGGCAACGCCCAGAAGGCCGACGCCCCCGTCACTGCCGCCGACACGGCGACCTTCTCCGGCGTCCCTCTCGAGGACCAGGTAGAGGCCCTCCTCGCCGCGGAGGGCGCGGAGAGCACAGAGACCACGGAGACCTTCACCACGACGCCGGGGAAGCAGGACCAGCGCAGCCTCGGGAACAACTCGGTGAAGCGCTCCGGAGAGGTGTCCGTCCCGGACTGCGTCCAGGCGGGAACCGGGCGTACCGAGCAGGCTCTCGCCGCTGAGCTGGGGGAATACCAGGGCAGGAAGGCTTTCCTCGTGGTCCTGCCGCACTCCGCGGACGCCCGACAGGTGGAGGCGTACGTGGTCGACGCGGCCTGCACCACGACGAAGGCCCCCAAGGGAAACGTGCTGCTCACGCACTCCTACCTCCGTTCCTGACGTCACGCTGCCGTGCTGCTTGGGCACTACGGGAATGCGAGCCCCGTAGGATCCGTTGGGTGGGGTGAGAGTCCTTGACCCGGCCCCGTAGGCAGTAGGCAGTCTGCAGAGACGAGGAAGAAACCCGTGAGCGACGTCCGTAACGTGATCATTATCGGCTCCGGGCCCGCCGGCTACACGGCAGCGCTCTACACCGCGCGCGCCTCGCTGAAGCCGCTGGTGTTCGAAGGTGCCGTCACCGCCGGTGGTGCGCTCATGAACACGACCGACGTGGAGAACTTCCCCGGCTTCCGTGACGGGATCATGGGCCCCGACCTCATGGACAACATGCGGGCCCAGGCCGAGCGCTTCGGTGCCGAGCTCATCCCGGACGACATCGTCGCCGTGGACCTCACCGGCGACATCAAGACCGTGACGGACACCGCCGGGACCGTCCACCGCGCCAAGGCCGTCATCGTCACGACCGGCTCTCAGCACCGCAAGCTCGGGCTGCCGAACGAGGACGCGCTGTCGGGTCGGGGCGTCTCGTGGTGCGCCACCTGCGACGGCTTCTTCTTCAAGGACCAGGACATCGCCGTGGTGGGCGGCGGCGACACCGCGATGGAGGAGGCAACCTTCCTCTCCCGGTTCGCCAAGTCCGTCACCATCGTCCACCGCCGGGACACCCTGCGGGCCTCCAAGGCCATGCAGGAGCGTGCCTTCGCCGACCCGAAGATCAAGTTCGCCTGGGACAGCGAGGTCGCCGAGATCCACGGCGAGCAGAAGCTGTCCGGTCTGACCCTGCGCAACACCAAGACGGGTGAGACGTCCGAGCTGGCGGCGACCGGTCTGTTCATCGCCGTGGGCCACGACCCGCGTACCGAGCTGTTCAAGGGCCAGCTGGAGCTGGACGACGAGGGCTACCTCAAGGTGGAGGCTCCGTCCACGCGCACGAACATCACGGGCGTCTTCGCCGCCGGTGATGTCGTGGACCACACCTACCGCCAGGCGATCACCGCCGCCGGCACGGGCTGCTCCGCCGCGCTGGACGCCGAGCGCTACCTCGCCGCGCTGGGCGACAGCGAGAAGGCCGCCGAGCCGGAGAAGACCCCGGTCGTCTGACCGCACCCTGTTTCCCCACTCCCACACCCCGTTGATTCAAGGAGGCTGCCGTGGCCGGCAACCTGCAGGACGTGACCGACGACTCCTTCGAGACTGAGGTCCTCAACAGCGACAAGCCCGTGCTGGTGGACTTCTGGGCCGCCTGGTGCGGTCCGTGCCGTCAGATCGCGCCGTCGCTGGAGGCCATCGCCGCCGAGCACGGCGACGACATCAAGGTCGTCAAGCTGAACATCGACGAGAACCCGGCCACCGCTGCCAAGTACGGCGTCATGTCGATCCCGACGCTGAACGTCTACCAGAACGGCGAGGTCGTGAAGACCATCGTCGGTGCCAAGCCGAAGGCCGCGATCGTCCGCGACCTCGACCCGTTCATCGGCGACGAGGTCAAGGGCTGACGCCTCACGTTTCACGTGAAACACGAGCGGCCCGTCCCGGTCAGGGATGGGCCGCTCACTGTTTACAGCGGGCGCAACACCGGGTCCTTCTGGACCGCTCCGAGGAGACGGTCGAGCGCCAGCTCGACGTCCTCCTTCCAGGAGAGCGTGGTGCGCAGCTCCAGCCGCAGCCGGGGATGGACCGGGTGGGGCCGGACGGTCTTGAACCCCACTGCCAGAAGGTGGTCGGCGGGCAGCACGCAGGCCGGCTCCTTCCAGCGGGCGTCCCCGAATGCCTCGATCGCCTTGAAGCCCCGGCGCAGCAGATCCTTCGCCACCGTCTGCACCATCACCCGGCCGAGCCCCTGGCCCTGGTACCCCGGCATGATCCAGGCCGTTATCAGCTGCACGGCGTCGGGCGACAGGGGACTCGTGGGAAAGGCGGTCGAACGCGGCACGTACGCGGGCGGCGCATAGAGCACGAACCCGACCGGGACCTCGTCCACATAGACGACGCGCCCGCAGGACCCCCAGTCCAGCAGGACCGCGGAGATCCAGGCCTCCTTCTCCAGCTCGGGAGTTCCGGCCTTTACCGCAGCCTCTCCGCTGACCGGGTCAAGTTCCCAGAAGACGCACGTTCGGCACCGCTTGGGGAGATCCGGGAGGTTGTCCAGCGTGAGCGGTACGAGCCGACGCCCCATGAAGGCTGTTCCTCACTTCCTTCGCGTGCCGCCCCGAGAGCGGCTGCCAGCGCGCTCCGTTCCCGGAGCAGGCTGCCGATGAACCCACCGACCGCACCGAGTCCCAGGCCTGCTGTCACCAGTCGGCCCCGGCTCACCTCTCGCATGCCCGGTTCTCCCTCCATAGTGGGTCAGGGGGATGCGCATACCAGAACGCATCGTATCGATCGGGTGATGACGCGCATACGGGAAGAGGGCAAAGGGCGGGCCGTGTTCCGGTGAACACCGGAACACGGCCCGCCCTGACGACTGCGCCGAACGGGCGTCAGTCCTGGTCGTCCTGTCCGTCCTGCTCCACCAGCCCCTGTGCCAGGACGCGTCCTTCACCAGGGGCGAGCGTCGAGAGGATACGGTCGAGATCCTCCATCGAGGCGAACTCGACGACGATCTTGCCCTTCTTCTGCCCGAGATCGACCTTCACGCGGGTCTCGAAGCGGTCCGACAGCCGGGTGGCGAGCTCGCTGAGCGCCGGCGCCACCCGGGCACCGGCCCGCGGCCCCTTCGGCTTGGCCGGAGCACTGCTGGGCTCCGAGTCCATCAGCTTCACGATCTCCTCGACCCCGCGCACCGAGAGGCCCTCGGCCACGATGCGGTACGCCAGCTTGTCCTGCGTCTCGGGGTCCTCCACCGACAGCAGCGCCCGGGCGTGCCCGGCCGACAGCACACCGGCGGCCACCCTGCGCTGAACGGGCGGCGACAGCCGCAGCAGCCGCAACGTGTTGGAGACCTGGGGACGGGAGCGCCCGATCCGGTCGGCCAGCTGGTCGTGGGTGCAGTTGAAGTCCTTCAGAAGCTGGTCGTAGGCGGCGGCCTCTTCCAGAGGGTTCAGCTGCGCCCGGTGCAGGTTCTCCAGCAGGGCGTCCAGCAGCAGCTTCTCGTCCTCGGTCGCCCGGACGATCGCCGGAATGCGCTCCAGTCCCGCTTCCCGGCAGGCTCGCCAGCGCCGCTCGCCCATGATGAGCTCATAGCGCTCGGGACCCAGCTGCCGTACGACCACCGGCTGGAGCAGGCCCACCTCCTTGATGGAGGTGACGAGCTCGGCGAGCGCGTCCTCGTCGAACACCTCGCGCGGCTGGCGCGGGTTTGGCGTGATCGCGTCCAGCGGGAGCTCGGCGAAATGCGCCCCGGCCGGCGTCTCGGCCTCGGGCACCCCCTCCGGCTCCGGCTCCGGCTGCGCTGAAAGCGCCGGCTCCGCCGGCCCGGGGGCGCTCGGCAGGGCCGCGACCTTGGCGGCCGCCACCCCCCGCTCCGCCGTCAGTGTGGGAATGGCCCCCGGAGAGGTGGACCCGACCCCCACCGAGGGCGCCTGCCTCTCTTGGGGAGCCGCGGGGATTAGCGCACCGAGCCCACGCCCCAGTCCCCTACGTCGCTCGCTCACTGGATCCCCTCCGACATGCTGTGCTTGCTGATCTGGCTGCCCACATGGGCGTGCTGCGGGTCGTAGTACACACCAGCCCCCCGCAGGGCGATCTCGCGGGCCGCCTCCAGGTACGACAGCGCACCGCTGGAGCCGGGGTCGTACGTCAGCACCGTCTGCCCATAGCTGGGCGCCTCCGAGATGCGGACGGACCGCGGAATGCTGGTCCGCAGCACCTCGTCACCGAAGTGGCTGCGTACCTCCTCGGCGACCTGCGAGGCGAGCCTGGTCCGGCCGTCGTACATGGTGAGCAGGATCGTCGAGACATGGAGCGTGGGGTTGAGGTGCCCACGCACCAGCTCGACGTTGCGCAGAAGCTGGCCCAGCCCCTCCAGCGCGTAGTACTCGCACTGGATGGGGATCAGGACCTCCGCGCCGGCCACCATGGCGTTGACCGTCAGCAGGCCAAGCGACGGCGGGCAATCGATGAGGATGTAATCCAGCGGCTGCTCATACGCCTGGATCGCCCGCTGGAGTCGACTCTCCCTCGCCACCAGCGACACCAGCTCGATCTCCGCCCCGGCGAGATCGATGGTGGCCGGGGCGCAGAAGAGGCCTTCGACGTCCATGACGGGCTGAACCACATCGGAGAGCGGCTTGCTCTCCACCAGGACGTCGTAGATCGACGGAACCTCGGCATGGTGGTCGATCCCGAGCGCCGTGGAGGCATTGCCCTGTGGGTCGAGGTCGATGACCAGCACCCGTGCGCCGTGCAGGGCCAGGGAGGCGGCGAGGTTGACCGTCGTGGTCGTCTTGCCTACCCCGCCCTTCTGATTGGCGACCACCATGATGCGGGTCTGCTGAGGGCGGGGAAGTCCCTCACCGGCACGGCCCAGCGCCTCCACCGCCAGTTGGGCAGCATGACCAATGGGGGTGTCGTCCATCGGAGGCGGTGTTTCACGTGAAACATCCTCCCCCGCCGATTCGGTACGGGGACCGGGGACCGGATCGGTCATCGGTCCCGCGATGTTGGCGTTGGACCGCAAGGATTCACTCTCCTCGGCTTCAGGCTCGCGATGGAGAGAGCCTGCCATGCTTTCGGGGTCGTGAACCAGCGAGGCCCGTGGTTCTGTGGAGAACTCCACCTCTGTGGACAACTCCGTACCCCCCACCGGGGGCCTACGGTCGCGCGGCGTGGCAGCCGCGCGACCGCGGCTGATGATTCCCTGCAGCAGTGAGCGACGTTTCACGTGAAACATTGATGCACCCGTCGCCCGAGGCAGGCATCACGACACTCCGAAATGCGTACGTATGAGGATCAACAGCCGGAAGACCCCCACCCACGGCCTCAGCGGCGACGACGGGATGTCCGCGCCGCCTTGGCGCGCTTCGCGGCGAACCGAACGCCGCCGGGGCTCTCGCCCACCTCTACCCGGACGACCGTCGACATCGGGTCGACGATGCCCTCGCCCACGTGCAGCACCGAGGTCTGGACGACGCCCAGCTTGCTGAGCGCGGCCCGGGCACCCTGGAGCTCTTCCTCCGCGGTGTCGCCCTTCAGCGCGAGCATCTCTCCGTACGGACGCAGCAGCGGCACACCCCAGCCCGCCAGCCGGTCGAGCGGCGCGACGGCACGGGCCGTCACCACGTGGACCGGCGGCAGCTTGCCCAGCATCTCCTCGGCACGGCCGCGCACCACGGTCACATGGTCCAGGCCGAGCAGCTCGACGACCTCCTGGAGGAAGTTCGTACGGCGCAGGAGCGGCTCGAGCAGCGTGATCTTCAGGTCGGGGCGGACCAGCGCCAGCGGGATACCCGGCAGGCCGGCACCGGAGCCGACGTCGCACACCGTGACACCCTCGGGCACGACCTCCGAAAGCACCGCGCAGTTCAGCAGGTGGCGCTCCCACAGCCGCGGCACCTCACGGGGCCCGATCAGGCCACGCTTGACCCCCGCGTCCGCGAGAAGCTCCGCGTACCGGACAGCTTCCGGGAAGAACTCGCCGAATACCGTCCGCGCTTCTTGAGGCGCATGGGGAAGCTCTTCTGCCTCCGTCACGGGAACCGTCCTTCCGTACCGCATTGGCGCACCGCAGTACCGACCGGCAGTGCAGTGCTGAGTATCAGGCTGACAAAGATCGGCCCCGCCTGCGAACAGACGGGGCCGACATGAAGAGGGGCTCAGGCAGGGAGCACGACGACGAAGCGCTGCGGCTCCTCGCCCTCGGACTCGCTGCGCAGGCCGGCGGCGGCCACCGCGTCGTGCACGACCTTCCGCTCGAACGGGGTCATCGGCTTGAGCTTCACCGGCTCTCCCGTGCTCTTGACGTCGGCCGCGGCCTGCGCGCCCAGCTCGGCGAGCTCGGTGCGCTTCTTGGCCCGGAAGCCGGCGATGTCGAGCATGAGACGGCTGCGGTCGCCGGTCTCCCGGTGCACGGCGAGCCGGGTCAGCTCCTGGAGCGCCTCCAGCACCTCACCGTCGCGCCCCACCAGCTTCTGGAGGTCGCGGCTGCCCGTGTCGCTGACGATCGAGACCGCGGCGCGGTCCGCCTCGACGTCCATGTCGATGTCGCCGTCGAGGTCGGCGATGTCGAGCAGACCCTCGAGGTAGTCAGCCGCGATCTCGCCCTCCTGCTCCAGGCGGGTCAGGGTGTCGCCACCCTCGGCGGCGGAGGTGGTGCCTTCCGTCACGGATGGACTCCTTCTTACTTCTTGGACGACGGGTGCTTGGGCCGCTGCTGGCCCTTGCGCTGTCCGGACTTGGCTTGGCGTGCGGAACCTCCGGCGGCCCCGCCCTCCTGCTTCGGCTCGTCGGCCTTCTTCTCCAGGGACGTCTTCGCCGGACCCTGCGGGGTGCCGGTAGCGGCCTGGCGCTTCGCCTTGGGCTGGCGCTTCGGCTGCTGACGGCGGGCGGCCGCGGCGCTCTGCGCCTCCGCGACGGCCGGGTCGACCTTGGCCACGGAGCCGTCCGCCTGGGCCGAGAACCCGGCCTTGGCCAGGGCACCGATGAAGCGGCGCTCGTTCTCGTTGCGGTCCGGGCCCTTGGCCACGATCGCCTGGACGACGCTGCGGCGGCGGCGACCACGGACCTCGCCGTGCGAGGTGACGCTCTTCAGCAGGCGCTGCAGGTACTGGTCCTGGGCCTTGCTGCCCGGCGTCGGGTTCTGGTTGATCACGTACATCTGCTGGCCCATGGTCCACACGTTGGTGGTCAGCCAGTAGACGAGGACACCGACCGGGAAGTTGATGCCCATGACGGCGAAGATCACCGGGAAGATGTACATCAGCATCTTCTGCTGCTGCATGTACGGGGTCTTCACCGTCAGGTCGACGTTCTTCTGCATCAGCTGGCGCTGGGTGAAGAACTGCGACAGCGACATCATGATGATCATGACCGCGGTGACGATGCGGACATCCGTCAGCGAAGCGTTGAGCGCGGTGACCTTGCCCGGGTCGTCCATGAACTTGGCGGCGATCGGAGCCCCGAAAATGTGGGCCTCACGCGCGCTCTTGACCAGCGAGTCGTTGAGGACGCCGATCTTGTCGCCCGAGGCGATCTCGCTCAGCACGTGGTACAGGGCGAAGAAGAACGGCGACTGCGCCAGGATGGGAAGGCACGAGGAGAGCGGGTTGGTGCCCGTCTCCTTGTACAGCTTCATCATCTCTTCGGACTGACGCTGCTTGTCGTTCTTGTAGCGCTCCTGGATCGCCTTCATCTTCGGCTGGAGCGCCTGCATGCCGCGCGTCGACTTGATCTGCTTGACGAAGAGCGGGATCAGGCAGATCCGGATGACCACCACGAGGGACACGATGGACAGACCCCAGGCCCAGCCGGTGTCCGGGCCGAAGATCGCCCCGTACAGCTTGTGGAACTGGACGATGATCCACGAGACAGGTGTGGTGATGAAGGCGAACAGACTGGCAATCGTGTCCACTAATCAGGCTCCTTGAGCATTGGGCGAGGTCTCTGCGGCCGGGCTCGTGTCGGCGGAGTGCCCGCCCTTGCCACCGCGCAGCGCGGCACGCAGTAGTTCGTGCCAGCGCGGGCGCTTGCGTGGAGGGACATGGTCCACACCGCCCGGCGACCACGGGTTGCACCGCAGGATCCGCCAGGCGGTCAGGGCCGTGCCCTTCACCGCGCCGTGCCGGTCGATCGCCGTATATCCGTAGTGGGAACACGACGGGTAGTACCGGCAGACGGGGCCGAGCAGTGGGCTGATCGTCCACTGGTACAGCTTGATCAGAGCCAGCAGCGGGTACTTCATCGCGCGCCCCCTCCCAGCAACCGCTGAAGGGCGGCGTCCAGGTCGCGGGCCAGCTGTGCGTGGTCGGCGTCGCCCGATCCGGGCAGCGCCCGTACTACCACCAGGCTACCGGGGGGCAGGACGGACAGCCGGTCGCGCATCAGGTGCCGCAGTCGGCGCTTCACCTGGTTACGGACGACCGCTCCACCCACGGCCTTGCTGACGACGAAACCCGCACGTGTCGGGGGAGCGCTCTCCCCTGACGCGTGCGGGTCCGTTGCACCGCTGCGTAGATGGACGACGAGGAGCGGGCGGCCGGCCCGGCGTCCTCGGCGTACCGCGGTCGCGAAGTCCTCGCGCCGCCTCAGCCGATTCTCGGTAGGCAGCACGTCATGACCTGTTTAAGCGATCAGGCGGACAGGTTGGCGCGACCCTTGCTGCGGCGGTTCGCCAGGATGGCGCGGCCGGCACGGGTGCGCATGCGCAGACGGAAGCCGTGGGTCTTGGCACGACGACGGTTGTTCGGCTGGAAGGTGCGCTTGCTCACTCGGGGGCTCCAGAAATGATTCGTTGGTGGCGGGACATCGCCTGGCTGTCACCGTGCGCCCACGAGTAGCTCGCAATACGCCCGAGTGCACCGCTTCACGATCACTGACCGTGATCTTTGCCCATCGGAGGCAGGCGGCAGCAGCCATCGACAACTCGACCTGGTTACGGTACGCGCGGCTACGCCATCCGGTCAAACCGGCACCGCGCCGGGGCCCGCTGTGCACAGGCTGTGGACAACAACTTGAACCACGTGAGCCGCCGCGACTACCGTGGCTGAACTCGGATTCTTTTCCGTTGTGTCCTTGCCTGTCCGTCCCGTCCCGTCCCGAGAACCACACATTCGTGGGACCTGTGAGAGAGCGTGCCTTGTGGCTGACGTACCTGCTGATCTTGCCGCAGTGTGGCCACGAGTGCTGGAGCAGCTCCTCGGTGAAGGCCAGCAGGGCATCGAGCCCAAGGACAAACAGTGGGTCGAGCGGTGCCAGCCGCTCGCACTGGTGGCCGACACGGCGCTCCTCGCCGTACCCAACGAGTGGGGCAAGCGGGTCCTGGAGGGCCGGCTCGCCCCGCTGATCAGCGACACCCTCAGCCGCGAGTGCGGGCGCCCCATCCGGATCGCGATCACCGTCGACGACTCCGCGGGCGAGCCGCCCGCGCCCCCGGCGCCCCCCGGCCGGCAGCAGCCGCGCTACGACGACTACGGCCACCGGCCGATGCCCGACGACGGGCTGCCGACCGCGCGCCCGGCCTACCCCGAGTACCAGCAGCACCGCCCCGAGCCCGGCGCCTGGCCGCGCACCCAGGAGGACCTCTCCTGGCAGCAGCAGCGCCTCGGCGGGTTCCAGGAGCGCGACCCGTACGCGACGGCCCGCCCGCAGCAGCCGCACCACGACTACCGCGGCCCGCAGCGCTCCGAGCACGGCGCGCCTTCGCCGTACGACCCGCAGCGCGACGGGCGGCACGAGCTGCCCGAGCCGCAGTCGCCGTCGCACCCGGGCTCCGGGGGCCCTGGCGGCGTGTCAGGCGCGGGCGGTGGCACCGGAGGCGGAGCGGGGACCGGAGGCGGGCGGCCCGGTGAACCGCACGCGCGGCTCAACCCCAAGTACCTCTTCGACACCTTCGTCATTGGCTCGTCGAACCGGTTCGCGCACGCGGCCGCCGTCGCGGTCGCGGAGGCGCCGGCCAAGGCGTACAACCCGCTCTTCATCTACGGCGAGTCGGGCCTCGGCAAGACGCACCTGCTGCACGCGATCGGCCACTACGCGCGGAGCCTGTACCCCGGTACGCGCGTGCGGTACGTGAGCTCGGAGGAGTTCACCAACGAGTTCATCAACTCCATCCGCGACGGCAAGGGCGACACCTTCCGCAAGCGCTACCGCGATGTGGACATCCTGCTCGTCGACGACATCCAGTTCCTGGCGAGCAAGGAGTCGACGCAGGAGGAGTTCTTCCACACCTTCAACACGCTCCACAACGCCAACAAGCAGATCGTGCTCTCCTCCGACCGGCCGCCCAAGCAGCTGATGACGCTGGAGGACCGGCTGCGCAACCGCTTCGAGTGGGGCCTGACCACCGACGTACAGCCGCCGGAGCTGGAGACGCGGATCGCGATCCTCCGCAAGAAGGCGGTGCAGGAGCAGCTCAACGCCCCGCCGGAGGTCCTCGAGTTCATCGCCTCCCGCATCTCGCGCAACATCCGCGAGCTGGAGGGCGCGCTGATCCGGGTGACGGCGTTCGCCAGCCTCAACCGGCAGCCGGTCGACCTGGTCCTGACCGAGAGCGTCCTCAAGGACCTCATCCCGGGCGGGGAGGACGCGGCGCCCGAGATCACCGCCGGCGCCATCATGGCGGCGACGGCCGACTACTTCGGCCTGACGGTGGAGGACCTGTGCGGCTCGTCGCGCAGCCGCGTGCTGGTGACCGCCCGGCAGATCGCCATGTACCTGTGCCGTGAGCTGACCGACCTGTCCCTGCCGAAGATCGGGGCCCAGTTCGGCGGCCGCGACCATACGACGGTGATGCACGCGGACCGCAAGATCCGCGCACTCATGGCGGAGCGGCGCTCGATCTACAACCAGGTCACCGAGCTCACCAACCGGATCAAGAACGGCTGACGAGCGGCCGGCGGCGACCGGCTGCTTCCCAAGGCTTTCAAGGGCTTCCAAGAGCCTTCCAAGAGCCTTCCACCGGCTTCCGAAGCCTTCCAGGGCGCTCCCGGGACACCTCTCGGGGGCGCCCTTCGTCATGCCCGCGCCCTCCGCGGACCCGTCGCTGTTCGAATACCTGCGGCGCCGAGCCCCTTCTCCACAGATTCGGGGGAGATCTTCGATCCACAGGGTGGGGACTGCCGAGTTGTCCAGACTGCGTCCACAGGCGAGCCTGTTGGTATCGCGTCACCCCAGGTCAGCGGGTTGTGGAATTGTGGTCGACCGCTCTCCACAGCCTGTGGACGAAGAGTTCGTCCACAGGGGGCCGGCTCGGTTGTCCACCGTCGGCCCACAGGCTGTGGTCCATGGTCCACAGCTTCTCCACACCGCTGTCCACTGTTCGGCAACGCAACACCCGAGCTCACCGGCCGGAGTGAAAGCGGTCACACGAAGATGCCGGATTGGGCTGTGGGGAAGCGGGGTAAAACTGGGGACAGCGCTGGGGAGAACCCGGCGTGGGCTGTGCATCGCGTGTGCACAACTTCCGCGCGTCCACAGAAAGCCCCGGTTGTCCACGGGCGCCGCCCACAGGGGCGGTGGACAAAAAACGCGGCCTGACCTGCGTGGACGACGTTATCCACGGTTTCCACAGGCCCTACTACTACTCCCACTAAGAGTTACCGGGGAATTCGCTTCGAAGAAGGCCCTGTGCACAACTCGGCACCGAAGCCCCAAGCGCCTCTTGGCTCGACTTGACCCCGAGCCGCACCGACTGTCCGCGGCGTGCGTCAGACTGGTTCTCGCAGTCGACGAAGAGCCAGCAACAGCAGGAGGCGGTTCCGGTGAAGATCCGGGTGGAGCGCGATGTACTCGCGGAGGCGGTGGCCTGGGTGGCCCGCAGCCTCCCGGCCCGTCCGCCGGCGCCCGTACTCGCGGGCCTTCTCCTGAAGGCCGAGGACGGTGCGCTCAGCTTCTCCAGCTTCGACTACGAGGTCTCCGCGCGAGTCTCCGTCGAGGCCGAGGTGGAGGAGGACGGCACCGTCCTGGTCTCCGGCCGTCTGCTCGCCGACATCTGCCGCGCCCTCCCCAACCGCCCGGTGGAGATTTCCACAGACGGTGTACGGGCGACCGTGGTCTGCGGCTCGTCCCGCTTCACCCTCCACACCCTCCCTGTGGAGGAGTACCCGGCGCTGCCGGAGATGCCGTCCGCGACCGGCACCGTCCCCGGCGAGGTCTTCGCCTCCGCCGCCGCCCAGGTCGCCATCGCCGCGGGCCGCGACGACACGCTGCCCGTCCTCACCGGCGTACGGATCGAGATCGAGGGCGACACGGTCACGCTGGCGTCCACCGACCGCTACCGCTTCGCCGTCCGCGAGTTCCTGTGGAAGCCGGAGTCGCCGGACGCCTCCGCGGTCGCCCTGGTGCCCGCCAAGACGCTGCTGGACACCGCCAAGTCGCTGACCAGCGGCGACACCGTCACGCTGGCGCTGTCGGGCTCCGGCAAGGGCGAGGGCCTGATCGGCTTCGAGGGCGCCGGCCGGCGGACCACCACCCGTCTCCTCGAGGGCGACCTGCCGAAGTACCGCACGCTCTTCCCGACGGAGTTCAACTCGGTCGCGGTGATCGAGACCGCGCCGTTCGTCGAGGCCGTCAAGCGTGTGGCCCTCGTCGCCGAGCGGAACACGCCGGTCCGGCTCACCTTCGAGCAGGGCGTCCTCATCCTGGAGGCCGGTTCCAGCGACGACGCACAGGCTGTGGAGCGCGTCGACGCGCAGCTGGAGGGCGACGACATCTCGATCGCCTTCAACCCGACCTTCCTGCTGGACGGCCTGAGCGCGATCGACTCCCCGGTCGCCCAGCTGTCCTTCACGACGTCGACCAAGCCCGCGCTGCTGAGCGGCAAGCCGGCCGTCGACGCCGAGGCGGACGAGGCGTACAAGTACCTGATCATGCCGGTGCGCCTGAGCGGCTGAGCGCGTCGAACCGGGGGGCGGGGGCCCTCGGCCGAGCGGCCGAGTGAGCGCCCGACCCCACAGGTGTGCGCCCGCGTCCGGGCGTAGTCTCGGACGCGGGTACGAACTCGGCACACAAACGATTGAGGAATGTCTGATGGAGCTCGGTCTCGTCGGTCTCGGCAAGATGGGCGGCAACATGCGCGAGCGCATCCGCCGCGCCGGTCACACCGTCATCGGGTACGACCGCAACCCGGACCTCGCCGATGTCCACAGCCTCGAGGAGCTTGTGAGCAAGCTCAAGGGCCCCCGCGTCGTCTGGGTCATGGTCCCCGCCGGCGCCGCGACGCAGTCCACGATCGACCAGCTCGCGGAGCTGCTCTCGCCCGGCGACGTCGTCGTCGACGGTGGCAACTCCCGCTGGACGGACGACGAGAAGCACGCCGAGGAGCTGGCCGCCAAGGGCATCGGCTTCGTCGACTGCGGCGTCTCCGGCGGCGTCTGGGGCCTGGAGAACGGCTACGCGCTGATGTACGGCGGCGACGCCGAGGACGTGGCGAAGGTCCAGCCGATCTTCGACGCGCTCAAGCCGGAGGGCGAGTTCGGGTCCGTCCACGCGGGCAAGGTCGGTGCCGGCCACTTCGCGAAGATGGTCCACAACGGCATCGAGTACGCCATGATGCAGGCCTACGCCGAGGGCTGGGAGCTGCTGGAGGCCGTCGACTCCGTCACGGACGTGCGCGAGGTCTTCCGCTCCTGGCAGCAGGGCACCGTCATCCGCTCCTGGCTGCTCGACCTCGCGGTCAACGCCCTGGACGAGGACGAGCACCTGGAGAAGCTGCGCGGCTACGCCCAGGACTCCGGCGAGGGCCGGTGGACGGTCGAGGCGGCCATCGACAACGCGGTGCCGCTGCCCGCGATCACGGCGTCGCTGTTCGCGCGGTTCGCGTCCCGGCAGGACGACTCGCCGCAGATGAAGATGATCGCCGCGCTGCGCAACCAGTTCGGTGGCCACGCGGTCGAGAAGAAGAACTAGCACAGAGGCATCCACAGGCTGTGCACACCTCGGTGTGCACGGCATGCCGGGGGAAGGTCGGCGCACACCATGCACGTCACGCATCTGTCGCTGGCCGACTTCCGCTCGTACGCCCGGGTCGAGGTCCCGCTCGATCCGGGCGTCGGCGTCTTCGTGGGCGCGAACGGCCAGGGCAAGACCAACCTCGTCGAGGCGGTGGGCTATCTCGCCACGCTCGGCAGCCACCGCGTCTCGTCCGACGCTCCCCTGGTACGGATGGGGGCCGAGCGCGCCGTCATCCGCGCGGCGGTCCGGCAGGGCGAGCGGTCCCAGCTGGTCGAGCTGGAGCTCAACCCGGGGCGGGCCAACCGCGCCCGGATCAACCGGTCCTCGCAGGTCAGGCCGCGCGATGTGCTGGGGATCGTACGGACCGTGCTCTTCGCGCCGGAGGACCTGGCGCTCGTCAAGGGTGATCCGGGAGAGCGGCGGCGCTTCCTCGACGAACTGATCACCGCGCGCTCGCCGCGCATGGCCGGGGTGCGCTCCGACTACGACCGGGTGCTCAAGCAGCGCAACACCCTGCTGAAGTCGGCGGCCATGGCGCGGCGGCACGGCGGGCGCTCCATGGACCTGTCCACGCTGGACGTGTGGGACCAGCACCTGGCGCGTACGGGTGCGGAGCTGCTGGCGCAGCGGCTCGACCTGGTGGCGACGCTGCAGCCGCTGGCCGACAAGGCGTACGAGCAGCTCGCTCCGGGCGGCGGCCCCGTGTCGCTGGAGTACCGGGGGCCGGTCGCCGCCGGCGTGCACGGGCGGGAGGCGCTGTTCGAGGGGCTCCTCGCGGCGCTGGCCGAGGTGCGCAAGCAGGAGATCGAGCGGGGCGTCACGCTGGTGGGACCCCACCGTGACGACTTGGTACTCAAACTTGGCGAGCTGCCCGCGAAGGGGTACGCCAGCCACGGCGAGTCCTGGTCGTACGCCCTGTCCCTGCGGCTGGCGTCGTACGACCTGCTGCGCGGAGAGGGCAACGAGCCGGTGCTCGTCCTCGACGACGTCTTCGCGGAGCTGGACGCGCGGCGGCGCGAGCGGCTGGCGGAGCTGGTCGCTCCGGGGGAGCAGGTGCTGGTGACGGCGGCGGTCGACGACGACGTGCCGGGGGTGCTGGCGGGTGTGCGGTATGCGGTGTCGGAGGGGACGGTGGAACGGCTGTGACGGGACCTTCGATGCCCGGCCCTTCCCTGCCGGGGACCAATCTGCCGGGGGCGAACCTGCCCGGTCCTTCCCTGCCCGGGCCCTCCGTGCCGGAGCCGTCGGGTGTCGACCTCGCGCGGGTCGCGCTGCGTGCGGCGAAGGAACAGGCGAGGGCGCGGGGCGCGGCGGCGCAGCAGAAGAAGCAGGCGCGCAGGGGCGGCGGTCTGCGCTCCGGTGCGCGGGCGGATGGGCGTGATCCGCTGCCGCTCGGCGCCGCGATCAACCGGCTCATCACCGAGCGCGGGTGGGAGACCCCGGCGGCGGTCGGCGGCGTGATGGGCCGGTGGCCGCAGATCGTGGGCGAGGACCTGGCGAAGCACTGCGTACCGCTGCGGTACGACGAGGACCCGGAGGAGCGGGTGCTCACGGTGCAGTGCGACTCCACGGCGTGGGCCACGCAGCTGCGGCTGCTGGCGCCGCGGCTGGTGGCGCGGTTGAACGAGGACCTGGGGCAGGGCACCGTGCGGATGATCAAGGTGCTCGGGCCCGGCGGGCCGCGGCGGGGGTACGGGCCGCTGCGGGCGCCGGGGAGTGTGGGGCCGGGGGACACATACGGCTGACCGGGCCCCGTGACCCCCGCGACGGAGGCGCCGGCGGACGCGACGGCGAACGCGAGGAGTGAGGTCCCCGTCACCGTCGCTGGAGGTTGACAGGTCGAAGCGCTGAGTGGCGGCGTGAGCCTCTTGGAGCCCCTTCCCGGATATGGGGAGTAGGTGGGCGCCGGTTCAGGGCGGCACATGCGTACTCAGGTACCGGCAAACCCCCATGAGTGTCGGCGTCACCGGTACACTGGTAAGTAATCCCGCCCACTGCGGAACATGTCGAATGACGCAGCCGCTCCCGGATACCCGGAGAGACGGCTTGTGCTGTGCCAGAAAGGGCGCTTCGTGGCCGATTCCGGCAACCCCAACGAGAACATTCCGTCCACTGCTGCCGGCGCGACGACGCCATCCTCGTCGTCGTACGACGCCAGCGCGATCACCGTCCTCGAGGGTCTGGACGCGGTCCGCAAGCGACCCGGCATGTACATCGGGTCGACCGGCGAGCGTGGACTGCACCACCTGGTGTACGAGGTGGTCGACAACTCCGTCGACGAGGCCCTGGCCGGGCACGCGGACACCATCGACGTCACCATCCTCGCGGACGGTGGCGTCAAGGTCGTGGACAACGGGCGCGGTATCCCCGTCGACATCCACCCCGTCGAGAAGAAGCCGGCCGTCGAGGTCGTGCTCACCGTGCTGCACGCGGGCGGCAAGTTCGGCGGCGGCGGGTACGCCGTCTCCGGTGGTCTGCACGGCGTGGGTGTGTCCGTCGTGAACGCGCTGTCCAGCAGGGTCTCCGTGGAGATCAAGCGGGACGGGTTCCGCTGGACCCAGGACTACAAGCTGGGCGTGCCCACCGCCCCGCTGGCCAAGCACGAGGCGGTCGAGGAGTCCGGGACGTCGGTGACGTTCTGGGCCGACCCGGACGTCTTCGAGACGACCGAGTACTCCTTCGAGACGCTTTCGCGCCGCTTCCAGGAGATGGCGTTCCTCAACAAGGGCCTGCGGATCTCGCTGACCGACGAGCGGGAGTCGGCCAAGGCGACGATGAACGCCGACGACCCGGACGCCGCCGAGTCGGTCGAGGAGGCGCCCGCGCGGACGGTCTCGTACTACTACGAGGGCGGCATCGTCGACTTCGTGAAGTACCTGAACTCGCGCAAGGGCGAGCTGATCCACCCGACCGTGATCTCGGTGGAGTCCGAGGACAAGGAGCGCATGCTCTCGGTCGAGATCGCCATGCAGTGGAACTCGCAGTACACCGAGGGCGTGTACTCCTTCGCGAACACCATCCACACGCACGAGGGCGGTACGCACGAAGAGGGCTTCCGCGCCGCGCTGACCGGTCTGGTGAACCGTTACGCGCGCGACAAGAAGCTGCTGCGCGAGAAGGACGACAACCTCACCGGTGAGGACATCCGCGAGGGTCTGACGGCGATCATCTCCGTCAAGCTCGGCGAGCCGCAGTTCGAGGGCCAGACCAAGACCAAGCTGGGCAACACCGAGGCGAAGACCTTCGTGCAGAAGGTCGTCAACGAGCACCTGACGGACTGGTTCGACCGCAACCCCAACGAGGCCGCGGACATCATCCGCAAGTCCATCCAGGCCGCCACCGCCCGCGTCGCCGCCCGCAAGGCGCGCGACCTGACGCGGCGCAAGGGCCTGCTGGAGTCGGCGTCCCTGCCGGGCAAGCTGTCCGACTGCCAGTCGAACGACCCGACCAAGTGCGAGATCTTCATCGTCGAGGGTGACTCCGCCGGCGGCTCGGCGAAGTCCGGCCGCAACCCGGAGTACCAGGCCATCCTGCCCATCCGCGGCAAGATCCTGAACGTCGAGAAGGCCCGGATCGACAAGATCCTGCAGAACACCGAGGTCCAGGCGCTGATCTCGGCCTTCGGCACCGGTGTGCACGAGGACTTCGACATCGAGAAGCTCCGCTATCACAAGATCATCCTGATGGCGGACGCCGACGTCGACGGCCAGCACATCAACACCCTGCTGCTGACCTTCCTCTTCCGCTTCATGCGGCCGCTGGTGGAGGCGGGGCACGTCTACCTCTCCCGCCCGCCGCTGTACAAGATCAAGTGGGGCCGGGACGACTTCGAGTACGCGTACTCGGACCGTGAGCGCGACGCGCTCGTGGAGCTCGGCAAGCAGAACGGCAAGCGCATCCGCGAGGACTCCATCCAGCGCTTCAAGGGTCTGGGCGAGATGAACGCCGAGGAGCTGCGCATCACCACCATGGACCAGGACCACCGGGTGCTCGGCCAGGTCACGCTGGACGACGCGGCCCAGGCCGACGACCTGTTCTCGGTGCTGATGGGCGAGGACGTGGAGGCGCGGCGCTCGTTCATCCAGCGCAACGCCAAGGACGTCCGCTTCCTCGACATCTGAGTCGGTCTCAGCTGACCGTACGAAAGGACTGAAGACCAGCAATGGCCGACGAGAACACCCCCGTGGTGATGCCCGAAGAGGAGCCCGCCGTTCCTGGTGTGGGCCTGCGTGTCGAGCCTGTCGGGCTCGAGACGGAGATGCAGCGCTCCTACCTGGACTACGCGATGTCCGTCATCGTGTCCCGCGCGCTGCCCGATGTACGGGACGGCCTCAAGCCCGTCCACCGCCGCGTGCTGTACGCGATGTACGACGGGGGTTACCGGCCCGAGAAGGGCTTCTACAAGTGCGCCCGCGTCGTCGGTGACGTCATGGGTACGTACCACCCGCACGGTGACACCTCGATCTACGACGCCCTGGTCCGCCTGGCCCAGCCGTGGTCGATGCGCATGCCGCTCGTGGACTCCAACGGCAACTTCGGTTCCCCGGGCAACGACCCGGCCGCCGCCATGCGGTACACCGAGTGCAAGATGATGCCGCTGGCCATGGAGATGCTCCGGGACATCGACGAGGAGACCGTCGACTTCCAGGACAACTACGACGGCCGCAACCAGGAGCCCACGGTCCTGCCGGCGCGCTTCCCGAACCTGCTGGTGAACGGGTCCGCGGGCATCGCGGTCGGCATGGCGACCAACATCCCGCCGCACAACCTGCGCGAGGTCGCCGCCGGTGCCCAGTGGGCGCTGGAGCACCCCGAGGCCACGCACGAGGAGCTCCTCGACGCGCTCATCGAGCGCATCAAGGGCCCGGACTTCCCGTCCGGCGCGCTCGTCGTCGGCCGCAAGGGCATCGAGGAGGCGTACCGCACCGGGCGCGGCTCCATCACCATGCGCGCGGTCGTCGAGGTCGAGGAGATCCAGAACCGCCAGTGCCTGGTGGTCACGGAGCTGCCGTACCAGGTCAACCCCGACAACCTCGCGCAGAAGATCGCCGACCTCGTCAAGGACGGCAAGATCGGCGGCATCGCCGACGTCCGCGACGAGACCTCGTCGCGCACCGGCCAGCGGCTGGTCATCGTCCTCAAGCGGGACGCGGTCGCCAAGGTCGTCCTCAACAACCTCTACAAGCACACCGACCTCCAGACGAACTTCGGCGCCAACATGCTGGCGCTCGTCGACGGTGTGCCGCGCACGCTCTCGCTCGACGCGTTCATCCGCCACTGGGTGACGCACCAGATCGAGGTCATCGTCCGGCGTACGCGCTTCCGCCTGCGCAAGGCGGAGGAGCGGGCGCACATCCTGCGCGGTCTGCTCAAGGCGCTCGACGCGATCGACGAGGTCATCGCGCTGATCCGGCGCAGCGACACCGTCGAGGTCGCGCGCGAGGGCCTGATGGGCCTGCTCGACATCGACGAGATCCAGGCCAACGCCATCCTCGAGATGCAGCTGCGCCGCCTCGCCGCCCTGGAGCGCCAGAAGATCATCCAGGAGCACGACGAGCTCCAGGCCAAGATCAACGAGTACAACCAGATCCTGGCCTCCGAGGCACGCCAGCGTCAGATCGTCAGCGAGGAGCTGGCCGCGCTCGTCGAGAAGTACGGCGACGACCGCCGCTCCAAGCTCGTGCCCTTCGACGGCGACATGTCCATGGAGGACCTGATCGCCGAGGAGGACATCGTCGTCACGATCACCCGCGGCGGCTACGTCAAGCGGACGAAGACGGACGACTACCGCTCGCAGAAGCGCGGCGGCAAGGGTGTGCGCGGCACGAAGCTGAAGGAAGACGACATCGTCGACCACTTCTTCGTCTCCACCACGCACCACTGGCTGCTCTTCTTCACCAACAAGGGCCGCGTCTACCGCGCCAAGGCGTACGAGCTCCCCGACGCCGGCCGTGACGCGCGCGGTCAGCACGTCGCGAACCTGCTGGCCTTCCAGCCGGACGAGCAGATCGCCGAGATCCTCGCGATCCGCGATTACGAGGCCGCGCCGTACCTGGTGCTCGCCACCAAGGGCGGCCTGGTGAAGAAGACCCCGCTGAAGGACTACGACTCCCCGCGCTCGGGTGGCGTCATCGCGATCAACCTCCGCGAGACGGAGGACGGCCGTGACGACGAGCTGATCGGCGCGGAGCTGGTGTCGGCCGAGGACGACCTGCTGCTGATCTCCAAGAAGGCGCAGTCGATCCGGTTCACCGCGACGGACGAGGCGCTGCGCCCGATGGGGCGCGCCACCTCCGGCGTGAAGGGCATGAGCTTCCGCGAGGGCGACGAGCTGCTGTCGATGAACGTGGTCCGGCCGGGTACGTTCGTGTTCACCGCGACGGACGGCGGGTACGCGAAGCGGACCCGTGTCGACGAGTACCGCGTCCAGGGACGTGGCGGCCTCGGCATCAAGGCTGCCAAGATCGTGGAGGACCGCGGTTCGCTC
This sequence comes from Streptomyces sp. NPDC093546, assembly GCF_044765045.1. Lineage (NCBI taxonomy): Bacteria > Bacillati > Actinomycetota > Actinomycetes > Kitasatosporales > Streptomycetaceae > Streptomyces > Streptomyces sp. NPDC093546. Next base: position 225,365 of record NZ_JBIWJG010000002.1, read on the forward strand.
GTCGGCGCGCTGGTGGTCGAGGAGACGGACGAGATCCTCGCCATCACGTTGTCCGGTGGTGTGATTCGTACGCGAGTCAATGAAGTCAGGGAGACGGGCCGTGACACCATGGGCGTCCAACTGATCAATCTGGGCAAGCGCGATGCCGTCGTCGGTATCGCACGTAACGCCGAGGCGGGTCGCGAGGCCGAAGAGGTCGACGGGACCGACGTGATCGACGGGACCGAAGGCGCGGAAGGCGCCGAAGGTGCCGACGTGACCGAGGGTGCTGCCGCAGGCATCGAAGCGACGGCCGAGGCCGCCGGGGGTACGGAGCCGCCGGCCGGGGAGTGCGAGGAGTAAAGCGTGAGTGGAGCCACGGGCGCCGGATCGGCCGCTTCCGGAGCGAACGGTGCCCGTGGCCCTGCCACGGACTCCCAGGGGGTTTCGGTGACCACGTACGACAAGGGTCCACTGCCCGGCGAGCGGTCCGTCGACCCGAAGCAGGCCGCGCAGCCGTACCAGCCGCCGCAGGCGTACGCCACGGCGCAGCAGCGTCCCGGGGCGAAGACCGTGCCGCGGACGCGCAAGGCGAGGCTGCGGGTGGCCAAGGCCGACCCGTGGTCGGTGATGAAGGTGAGCTTCCTGCTCTCCATCGCGCTGGGCATCTGCACGGTGGTCGCGGCCGCGGTGCTGTGGATGGTCATGGACGCGATGGGCGTCTTCTCGACCGTCGGCGGCACGATCAGCGAGGCCACCGGCTCCAACGAGAGCAACGGCTTCGACCTCCAGGCCTTCCTCTCGCTGCCGCGCGTGCTCGTCTTCACGTCGGTGATCGCGGTCATCGACGTGGTGCTGGCCACGGCGCTGGCGACGCTGGGCGCCTTCATCTACAACCTCTCCGCGGGCTTCGTGGGGGGTGTGGAGCTCACCCTCGCCGAGGACGAGTGAGCGGGACCGTCGACGGGCGGGTGCGGATTTGGGAACTCGCCGCTCCGTGCGCTAATCTTCAGAGGTCAGCGCGGGCGGCGAGCCCGACGCGGAGGGGCTATAGCTCAGTTGGTTAGAGCGCATCCCTGATAAGGATGAGGCCACAGGTTCAAATCCTGTTAGCCCCACAGTGACGGTGATCGGCCCGGTCGGAGAAATCCGACCGGGCCGATCGCTTTTCCCGCCGCACTTTCGACGCCTTTTCCGGCGGACGTAGGTCACCGTATGGTCTCGACCGGTGTGTATAGTCGGGCGCCATAAGGATTCCCACGTCAACGAAAGACGAGGTCGCGCGGTGAAGAAGCTTCTCCTGGTCGCACTGGCCGCCATCGGCGGGCTCCTCGTGTACCGCCAGATCCAGGCGGATCGCGCCGAGCAGGACCTGTGGACGGAGGCGACCGACTCCGTGCCCGCAGGTTCCGGTGTGTGAGACGACACGCAGTCTGCGTACGGGCCCCGGCCGCTGAAGCGGTCGGGGCCTTGTGCTGTTTTCGTTAGCGAATATTTTGCTTGCTGTTGCAAAGCGAGTGGGGTGCGGCAGACAGCGCGCGGACGGGCGGGGCAGGATGGTCCCCGCTCGGAGCTGAGCTGGTACGCGTACGGAGGGGAAGAGCGTGACGAGGCGGCGGGGCGGCGGCAAGGCGGTGGCCGGGGCGGTGGCGATGAGCGCCGTGGTGGTGCTGGGCGCGCAGACATGGACGGCCGGCCAGGCGCGCGCGGCCGGGCAGCCGGCGCCGTACACCTTCGCCGAGGGGGCCCAGCGGACGAAGGGTGCCGCCAGCACCAGTGAGGCCCCGCGGCTGACCGCCGGCGCGACGTACCGGGACAGCATCGACCGCGGTGAGAAGCTGGTCTACCGGATCGACCTCGACGCGGAGCGGGACGCGTACGTCTCCGCCGTGGCCGTCCCCGAGCCGGGGACCAAGGTCGCCTTCGCCGACGGCCTGGAGGTGTCGCTCCAGGACCGCGACGGCTACGAGTGCAGCTCCAACGACAGCAAGTTCGGCTCCGCCGAGTTCCCGCGCCCGCTCGCCGCCTACGCGCACCGGACCATCGAGAAGGACCGCACCTCCTGCCAGAAGGCCGACTCGTACTATGTCGTCATCGAGCGTTCCGCGTCCGACGACAAGGAGGCGGCCGCTTCGCCCAAGCCCTGGGAGCTGGAGATCCGGCACCAGATCGAGCCCAAGGTGAAGGAGGTCGGCCCGACCGCCGCGCCGTCGGCCTGGCCCAGCGCCTCGCCCCCGCCCCCGGCCGGCGGCCCGCGCGAACGGCCCGGCGGCGCCGGCTTCTTCGACGCGACCGGCCTCACCCAGGGCGAGTGGACCGACCGCATCGAGCCCGGCCAGTCGCGCTTCTACCGGGTGCCGGTGGACTGGGGCCAGCAAATCTTCGCCAGCGCGGACCTCGGCAGCGCCGACCTCGGTAGTTCGGCGGGCCAGGGCTACGTCGGCAACGCGCTCTCCATGACGCTGTTCAACCCCATGCAGGGCGTGGTCGGCAGCGCCGACTCGGTCTCGTACGACGGCAAGCAGAAGGCGGCGGCGCTCGACCCGCTGCCGCCGGTGCGGTACGAGAACCGCTTCGACTCCAGCGCCAAGTTCGAGGACATGCGGTTCGCGGGCTGGTACTACCTGCGCGTCAGCCTCAGCCCGGAGGTGGGCGAGGAGTTCGGGAAGAAGCCGTACGGGCTGACGCTGCGCGTCAACGTCCGGGGGGAGGCACGGCCGGCGCCCGCGTACGACGGGCCGGCCGGGATCTTCGCCGTCACGCAGGACGACAAGGAGCAGGCGGCCAGCGGGCAGAGCGGCTCGGAGGCGGAGCGCAGCGACACGATGAAGGTCGTCGCGGCGGCCGGGATCGGCAGCGGGACCGTACTGCTGCTCGGCCTCGGGGTGTGGACGCTGCTGGCGCGCCGGCGCGCCGCCCCCACCGGCTGATCAGACCTGGGTCAGCGCCCAGATGCCGACCGCGAAACAGAGCAGCGCGGTCAGCAGCACCAAAACCGCCACCTTCGCCGGCGGGCCGGGGCGCTTCGGCGCGGGGCTCGGGGCGGGCGCCGCGGCGGTGTACGGGTGCGTCGGCGTGGCCTGGGACGGCGGGGCCAGGTGGAAGCTCCCCGTCTCGGACGGCGCGGGCGGCGCGGGTGGCGCGTACGCAGGGGCCGTCACGGGCGCGGGCGTGGCCACGGGTACGGGCGGCACCGGGACGGCTTCGGGCGCGGGCACCGGCGCAGGGGCCGGCACTGGTTCCGGAGCGGCCGTGACGGGGCCCTCCGGGCCGAAACCGGCCGGGAGCGGACCGAGTTGGTCGAAGACCTCGACGGGCTCCTCGGTGCCGTCGGCTTCGGGCAGCAGCTCGACCGCCGCCGACAGCGCCTTGCGCGCCCCCGTCGCCGTACGGAAACGCGCTTGCGGATCGGGCTGGAGCAGGCCCGCCAGGACCTGCCACAGCGCCTCCGGGATGCCCTGCGGGGCGCCGGGCGTGCCGTACGCGGTGAAGTACTCCACCAGGGCCTGCGAGTCCGGCTTCTGACCCTGCAGCAGGTACAGGGCGACCAGGCCGACCGCGAACAGGTCGGCCGGGAAGTCGGGCTCCGCGCCCATCAGCTGCTCGGGCGCGAAGTAACCCGGCGTGCCGACCACGTAGTTCGTCTCGGTCAGCCGGGGCTCGCCCTTGCGCATGGAGATGCCGAAGTCGGACAGCCGCAGATGCGGCCGCCCGGTCCCGGTCGCCTCCAGCAGGATGTTGGCCGGCTTGATGTCGCGGTGCACGACCCCCTCCGCGTGCACCGCGGCCAGTCCGGACAACAGCTGATCGAGCAGGGTGCAGACGAAACGGGGCGGCAACGGCCCGTAGTCCCCGATGACATGGGCCAGCGACCCGCCGCTCACCAGGTCCATGGTGAACAGCACCTTGTCGTCGTCCGCGGCCCAGCTGGCCGGGGCGAGGACGTGCGGGTGGTCGATCCTCAGCGCCTGTTCGCGGACGAAGCGCAGCAGCGTGTGCGCGTCGCTCTGCTGGAGCACCTTGGCCGCGACGTAACGGCGCCGGCGGTGGTCCCAGGCACGCCAGACGGCGCCCACACCACCACGCCCGATCGGGTCGATCAACTCGTACCGACCCGCGAAGACCTCACCCATCGCGCTGCGCCGCTCCCCGTCCGTCCGCTTCCGGCCGCTTGCCTCTGCCCGGCCCGCTGTCAGCTCTGGTGCGACTCGTAGTGGGCGACCGCGTCCGCGGTGCGCCCCGCGCCGTACACCCGGAGGAACTCTGCCAGCTCCGGGTGGGTCGGTGCGAGCGAGTCGGCCGCATCGATGATGTCGCCGGCCGCCGAGACCGAGCGCAGCAGCGACTGGATCTCCCGGACCACGCGCTTGACCGTCGGCGCCCCCGAGCTGGCGGTCGTCTGGCTGGATCCGGTGAGCACCGAGCCTCCCTGGGACTTCTTGATCTCGTCCATCCGGTCGGTGGCCTCGGCGGCGCTCACGCTGCCGTCGGCGACCTGGCTCGCCAGCTCCTGGAGGGCCTGGACGCGCTGCACCACGGCAGGATTGCCGATCTTGGCGCGCTGACCGCTCATCAGCTGGGAGAGCATGGGGGCCGACAGCCCGAGCACCGCCGCGAGACGTGCCTGGTTGAGGCCCAGATCGTCGATGAGCCGACGGAAGAGCGCCCCCAATGGCTCCCCATACCAACTGCGCTGGAGCTCTCTGGCTCTCGCGGTCGCTTCCTGCTGTGCTGTGTCCATTGCGTCTCCCCATCGCTGTGGTTCGCGGCTGCGAACCTGCCCAGCATCTTACGGAGAGTGGTCGTTCCGGGGGAGTCCCAATCCTTTTGCGGTACACCCCCCGGCACCCGGTACTCTGGTCTGCGGCACCGGCCACTCGTCGGCCGGCGCGGGGCCTTAGCTCAGTTGGTAGAGCGCTGTCTTTGCATGGCAGATGTCAGGGGTTCGACTCCCCTAGGCTCCACACCTTATGCACCCCCCTGACCTGCGGAAACGCTGTCAGGGGGGTGTTTTCGTGCTCACGCCGCGACAGGCTCCGACTCCCGGACCGGGCGGGACCAGATCAGGGCGGCCGGGACGACCATGAGGAGGCCGATGGCCAGCAGCAGCGTCGCGGAGCTCATCAGGACGCCGGCGATGCCGCCGACGGCGAGCCCGAGGGGGACCGCGGTGAGGTTCGCCGCGCGGTAGGAGGCGGTGGCCATGGGGCGTTCCGCGTCGGTGATGGCACGGGCGCGGAAGGTCTGGACCCGGACCAGGACGACGCCCGAGCAGAACTCGTCGATGACGAATCCCAGGAGCACCAGCAGCAGTCCCCTGGTGCCGCCGAGGTACGCCCCGAGCCCGATCACCGTGTAGGCGCCGACGGCACCGCAGCCGAACAGTGAGGTGCCCCAACCGCTGCGGAGCGCTCGCGGGAGGCGTTCGGCGAGGTAGGAGCCGAGGACGGCGAACAGGACGGAGCAGCTGCGGATGACGCCGTAGGTCGCCGCGGACAGGGGCGTCGTGTCGAGCAGCGTGATCAGCAGGACGGCCTCGATGACGCACTGCCCGAAGTTGTACGAGAGGGACCAGACGGTGACGGTCCGCAGCGCGGGGGTGCGGAAGTTGACGGCCAGGCCGCCGCGCAGCGTGCTCTTCCGGGGAGCAGCGGGCGGGCCTCCGGCGCCTTCTGCCGGGGCCGGGTCCGCCGGGTCTTTCGGGTCTTCCGGCGTGCTGCTCGGCACCCGTACGCGCGGGATGCCCAGCAGCAGCCCGCAGGCGGCCAGCGCCAGCGCCGCCGCCGTGCCGTACGTGGAGGCCAGGCCGAAGGTGGCCAGGGCCAGGCCGGTCAGGAAGGGCGCCGCGGCGTCGGCGGACGACTCGGCCATGCCGAGGCGGGAGTAGATCTTCGGCAGGGCTTCGTCGGTGAAGGTCCGCGGGATCAGTACCTGGGTGGAGATCGCGGTCAGAATGGAGCCGCAGGCCAGGGAGATGTTGGCCAGGCAGAAGACGCCGAGCGCCACACCGGGCGCGAAGGCGAGGCCGAGTGCCGCCAGGGCGAAGGCGGCCACGCGCAGCAGCTCCGAGCCGATCATCACGGCTCGCTGGTCGAACCGCTCGACCAGCCGGGCGGCCGGAGCGGCGAGCAGCACCTGCGGCGCGAAGCGGCAGATGCCGAGCAGGGCGACGATCGTCGCGTTGGCGCCGAGGGTGTCCACGGCGACGAACGGCACCGAGAACTCGACGGCGGCGATGGCGAAGAACGAGAGGAAGTTCGCCACTGGCAGGGACACCGCCAGCGAGTCGCTCCCTCTGAGCGGTTTGGTGGTGGACGTCATCCGTTCTCGGGCTCTTCTCGGGTTCTCGGACGGTCGGGTTCCTATGCTTCCGTCAGGACGCCGGTGCGCAGGGCCTCGGCGACGTCGGCGGCCGTGCCGTCGGTCAGTACGTACTCCTGCTCCAGCAGGGATACGAAGAGGTCGCGGCCGACCGTGACGTGGGCGCCGCCGTTGCTCAGTACGTAGCGGGTGGTGCTGCCCGCCCCGAAGACCGCCATCACGGTGGCGTCCGGGCGGCGGACGGGGATCTTCCGCGGTGTGGGCGAGGCGTACAGGCCGTCCTCGGTCAGGACGAACCCGATGTCCGCGTGCCGGGCGAAGGCCAGCACGTCCGGCGCGGACTCGATGATGGGCTGGGCGGGGCCGTTGAGGGACGTGTTGACCAGGACCGGGATCCGCCCCATCGCGGCGATGTGGGTGAGGAGGGCGTGGATCGCGGGGTTGTCGTCGGCCGTGACCGTCTGGACCCGTGCCGAGCCGTCGTCGTGGACGATCTCCTTCAGCACGGCGCGGTGTTCTCCGCGCACCTCGAAGTCGTAGTTCATGAACGGCGCTTCGCCCGGCCCGATGAAGTACGTGTCCAGGTCCTCGATCCGCACCATGGGGGCGACCGGACGCCACGGCTGCCGCTTCTTGATCCCGTTCAGCTTCGCCTTGGCGTTGCGGCAGGCGACCGGGTGGCACAGGATCGACCTGTTCCCGAGCGCCCGCGGACCGAACTCCGCCCGGCCCGCGTACCGGACCACGACCGCCCCGTCCAGCAGTACCTCGGCGGCCCGGCGGCTCAGATCCGCCGTCGCGGCGACGGCGTACCCCTGGTGCCGCGCCTCCCGCGGCGTGATCGGTTCGGCGGCGCGCCCCAGGAAGTCGGAGGTGACCTTCCGCGGGGAGACGGGTCGCGGCGTGCGCGACGCGCGCGCCGAGGCCTGTGCCCAGCCGAGGTAGGCGGCGCCGACGGAGATGCCCGCGTCGTGCGGGCAGGACGGCACGTACAGGTTGCGGACCTGCGGCAGCGCGCCGATGGCGGTGTTGCCCGACAGGTTCAGGAAGACGCCGCCCGCGCAGCACAGGTCCGGTAACCCGCTGAGGGCGACGGCGCGTGCGGCATGGGCGACGATGAGCCGGTTGAAGGCCTCCTGCACCGCGTGCGCGACGTCGGCGTTCCGGGTGATGTCGGTGGCCGCTTCCAGGATCTGCCAGCCGTTGCGCGGTCGGGGCTGCGGACCCGGGGTGACGATGTCGTCGGCGGTCAGCCGGGCGGGCCCCTCGAAGGGCAGGGCGGCCAGCGCCATCAGCTGGCCGTGGGCGTGCTCCTTGCGGAAGAGGAACCGGGCGACGTTGTCGTAGAGGCTCGCTTCGCTCTGGACGAAGACGTCCGGCTGGTTGTGCGGTTCGCTGAACGCCCGCTCCAGCAGCTCGAACCGGCCCTGCCGGAAGGCGTACAGGGAGCGCATCTCGGTGAGGATCCGCGAGACCGGGCCGGTCGGCGCGTCGCTGTAGTACGTGCGGAAGAACTCCCCGAACGGGACGTGGAAGTCCGCGCCGTCCCTTGACGAGGTGCCGGCACTGTCCGAGACCAGCACCGCCGCTTCCGCGAAGCCGGACGCGTACAGGGCGGACGCCGCGTGCGCCAGGTGGTGGGAGACCACGTGGTGGCGGGCGTCGAACGGGTCGAAGAGGTCGAAGGAGGGCGACACCAGGGGGCGTTGCAGGCCGACGCCGGACGGCCCCGCGGCCTGGAAGGAGCTGACGACGACGTCGACGTCCTCCAGAGCCAGGCCGGCCGCGGCCAGTACCTCGCGCACCGGGAGCCTGTTGGTCAGCGCCTCTTGGCCGTCGTACTTGCGCCGGGTGACCCGCTCCTGCTGGATCGCGGCCAGCAGGACGCCGTCCCGGACGACGGCGCAGGACGACTCGTGTCCGCAGTGGATTCCGAGGGCGACGGTCATTGCTTGTAGTTCTCCAGCGGGGCGCCTTCGGGCATGAAGCCGAACGTGAGGATGGAGACCCGCTCGTCCTGCCGGATCGGCGTGCGGCTGTGCGCCTGCGTCCCGGCCAGGAAGATGACGACCTCGCCGGGCTCCAGCTGGAAGCGCTCCTTGCTGCCGTCCGCGTAGTGCATGTGCAGCGCGGAAGGCTCCGGCGTCCCCTCGGGGATGTCGTGCGCGAGCATCATCAGCACGTTCAGCGAGAAGATGTCGGTGTCGATGTGCGGGATGATGCCCTGGCCGGCGTCGCGGTAGTAGAGGTAGCTCGCCACGCCGGTCGCCACCGCCTTCGGTACGACCGTGGCCACCAGGTCGGCCAGTTCCCGGCTGGTCGCCACGCGGCTCGCGAGGGGGCCGCCGTAGCCGAGGTAGTGCTCGTCGTAGGGCACCGCGGTCCTGCCGACGTGGTCGGACTCCTCGATCAGGGAGGCCAGCAGCTCGTCGGTGAGGAAGGCGGGGCGTCCCCGGTACTGCACCCCGCGCGGGTCCGGTACGTCGTAGGGGCAGAGCATCTCCAGCGCGTCGGTCACCGCGGCGCGGCCCGGTGCCGCCTCGGCCTCGGTCGCCGCCACCAGGCGTCCGGCGGACAGGCCCAGGATCAGCTTCAGGTTCGCCTGCTCGGCGGGCGTGAGCCGCTCGTGCAGGCCGGCGAGGCGTCGGCCCATGGTCGACGTGTCACTCATGTGTTCCCCCAAGCGTGCGGTAGCCGAAGGACACCAGGCGGATCGCCTCGTCCGCGACGGTCCTGGTGCGCTGGTGCGTGACGCTGTCCGCGAAGAAGACCAGGGACTCACCCGGCTGGAGGTGGAAGCGCATCGCTTCCCGGCCGGGCGGATGGAGGATGAGCTCGGACCGCTGCGGGCCGCTCGACCGGTGTTCGAGCATGGTGAGGATGTTGAGCGAGAACTCGTCCTTGTCGACGTGCGGGTCGATGCCGAGCCCGGGCTCGTCGTAATACAGGTAGTTCGCGCGGCGCGTCGGTGCGATGGGACCGACGCTCTCGGTGAGGAACGCGCGGATGGGCCCGGAGAGGGAGATGTCCCTGGCCACGGGGGCGCCGGAGGCCACGTAGTGGTCGAGAAAGCGTTCGGCCCGGGGGCGGCAGGAGCGCGATTCCCGGTCGAGCGCTTCGCGTTCCTCATCGGTCAGGAAAGGCCCCCGGCCGTGGAACACCACACCGGTGGGGAATTTCTCCCGCGCCCCGGCTATGAGTTTCGGCAGCGAATGCTGCGTGGCTCCGAGGGCGCTCTTCCGCAAGTCTTCCGGAATGTGTTGAGCATGGCCGCTGAGCACACCGCCCGCGGCCATGCTCAGGAGGAATTTCAGGTTCTCCCGTTCCGCGGCGGTCAGATCCGTCGACAGCTGAGACAACCGCTGCACCAACGCCGAAGCTTCCTCCGCAGATGCCATATTCGGATCCCCTGACCTTCTCCCGTGTGATGACTGTCCGTACGTGCGATCAGCGCCTATCCTGACGAGAGATCAGTCCCCGACGAACCCGAGCTCTCCGGGAAGGTCGATAAGGCGGTTCCGGATCTCCGGGGTGGCGGCCGCCGAGATCGGCTTGGCGAAGATGAACAGGGCCTCTTCGTTGCCCTTCTGCAGCTCCTGCAGGTGCATGCTGGCCGAGGTCACGATGGAGCTGAGTACGGCACGCTCGTCCGCGGTGAGCTCCGCGGAGAGAATGCCGAGCTTTTCGGCCAGCGTGGGCAGCGCGGCTTCCAGTGCTGCCGCGTCCAATTCGGCGTCGAGCAGAAGATCGGGGTTCGGGGTGGTGACTTCCGTTTCGTTCGCCATCCTTTTACCTCCTTTTCGGGCGGATCACGCCCGGGTTGCTCGCTCGGTTTCCTTGCTCGCTGTCCTTGCTCGCTACAACGGTCAAACAAGCTACCGGGTCGAACCCGTTTCTCCCAGAGGTCCCGCGCTGGATAATCATCGGACCGTGGCCGGGTGCGGGCCCTTGTCGCCGGGAGTTAAGATCCATCCATGTCCGAAATGAATTTATGGCCGGCCGCCGCTCCGCTCCAGGGGCCGCGTGTGCTATTGGAACCCCTGGCGATCACGCATGCCGAAGAGGCTGCGGAAATTCTCGGCGACGAGCGTTTGCACACGTGGATCGGCGGCACTCCCCCCACACGGGAGGAACTGGAGCGGCGCTATCGGCGGCAGGCCGTAGGGCATTCGCCCGACGGGCGGCAGGGTTGGCTGAATTGGATGCTGAGGAGGAGGATCGACGGGCAGCTGATCGGAACGGTCCAGGCGACGCTGTACCGGCCCTCCCCCGACGGCCTCGGACCCTCCCCCGACCGTGTCGAAGCCGAGCTCGCCTGGGTCGTCGGCCACGCCTTCCAGGGCGCCGGTTACGGCAAGGAGGGGGCCTCCACGATGGTCCTGTGGCTGCGTACCCAGGGGGTGGCCGGCTTCGTGGCCCACGTACACCCCGGTCACGGGGCGTCGGCAGGCATCGCGAGCGCCCTGGGCATGAAGCCGACCGGCGAGGTCCACGACTCCGAGGTGCTCTGGGCCGACTTCGACCCGCGGGAACGTTCCTCGGGGTGAGTAGTACTCGGGGTGACCCGAAGGATGCGACCCCGTGTGACGACCTCGCCCCCCTTCGCCCGCAGAGTCGTTCGCTTCCGACCCGAGGAGGCGTACGCATGAGGGCAGACCGGTCGACCGTCCCGGGACCGCGCTGGGAGGCCGCGTTATGGGTGGTGTGCGCGGGCGTTCTCCGGGCTCCTCGCCCTGGTGACGGCGCTCGGGACCCATCGGCTGTGGGGCACCGCGGCGCCCGTGGTGGCGGCGCACCCCGCCGCGTTCGTGGAGCAGCTCGTCCTCTTCCCACCGGGGAGGGGCGGAGCGGCCTCCCCAGCGGCGAGCCCCCTGCCCGGTCACCTGGTGGCCTCGTTCGTACCCGGCGGGTTCGTGCTCGCGACCGGAGCGCTGGTGCTCGGTGCCGTGGCGGTGGGCGTACGCCTCTTCAGGCGGCCGCCGCGTGACGCCCGCGCGGCGGCGGACCTCCTGGCCGTGGGGCCGGCCCTGGCGACGTGCCTGGCTCCGGCCACCCGCTTCGGCTGGCTGCTCTACCCGTTCGTGCCGGCCGGCTGGTTCCGGCTGGCGTCGATCTCCTCGATGAGCCCTTCGACGAGCTTCCTGATCGCGTCGCGGATGGGGCGTACGGCGTCGACGCCCTGGCCGGCCGGGTCGTCCAGCTTCCAGTCCAGGTAGCGCTTGCCGGGGAAGACCGGGCAGGTGTCGCCGCAGCCCATGGTGATGCAGACGTCGGACGCCTTGACCGCGTCGACGGTGAGGATCTTCGGGGTCTCGGCGGACATGTCGATGCCGACCTCGCGCATGGCTTCGACCGCGGCCGGGTTGACGGCGTCGACCGGGGCGGACCCGGCGGAGCGGACCTCGATCCGGTCCCCGGCGAGGTGGTTCAGCCAGGCGGCGGCCATCTGGGAGCGGCCGGCGTTGTGGACGCAGACGAACAGGACGGAGGGCTTGTCGGCCATCGAGGGCTCTCTTCGGGTATGTCAGCCAGGAGTGATGTGACAGTATCAGTCCATGATGACGTCAGTCGACACTGAACTGATCCGGGTCCTGGCCGACCCGCTGAGGCTCCGGATCGTGACCCTGCTCGCCCGCGAGACGCTCTGCACCACCCACCTCGTGGAGGAGACCGGTGCGCGTCAGACGAACCTCTCCAACCACCTGAGGGTGCTGCGCGAGGCCGGGGTCGTGGAGACCGAGCCGTGCGGCCGCTTCACGTACTACAAGCTCCGCCCGGACGTCATCGCACAACTCGCCGACCAGTTCGCCGAGCTGGCCGCCACCGCTCGTACCGCCGCCGACAACAAGAGGGCCTGTCCGTGACCCGCACCGAAGCACCCGCGACCACCACCGAGGAAGCGTCCGTCGTCGCGAAGCTCTCCACGCTCGACCGCTTCCTGGCCGTCTGGATCCTGCTGGCGATGGCGCTGGGACTCGGCCTCGGCCGCCTGGTTCCGGGCCTGAACGACGCCCTCGCGAAGGTGGAGATCGGCGGGGTCTCGCTGCCGATCGCCGTCGGTCTGCTGATCATGATGTACCCGGTCCTCGCGAAGGTCCGGTACGACAAGCTCGACGCCGTCACCGGCGACAAGAAGCTGATGGTGTCGTCGCTGGTCATCAACTGGGTCCTGGGCCCCGCGGTGATGTTCGCCCTCGCCTGGATCTTCCTGCCGGACCTGCCCGAGTACCGCACCGGCCTGATCATCGTGGGCCTCGCCCGCTGCATCGCCATGGTCATCATCTGGAACGACCTGGCCTGCGGCGACCGTGAGGCGGCCGCCGTCCTCGTCGCGCTGAACAGCGTGTTCCAGGTCCTCGCCTTCGGCCTGCTCGGCTGGTTCTACCTGGACCTGCTGCCCGGCCGGCTGGGCCTGGGCGATGGCGCGGCGCTCGACATCTCCATGTGGAAGATCGCGCTCAACGTCGTCGTCTTCCTCGGCGTCCCGCTCCTGGCGGGCTTCCTCACCCGCCGGATCGGCGAGAAGAAGCTCGGCCGGGAGTCGTACGAGTCCGGCTTCCTGCCGAAGATCGGCCCGTGGGCCCTCTACGGCCTGCTCTTCACCATCGTCATCCTCTTCGCCCTCCAGGGCAGGACCATCACCTCGCAGCCGCTGGACGTCGCCCGGATCGCGCTCCCGCTGCTCGTCTACTTCGCGGTGATGTGGTTCGGCACCTTCGCCCTCGGCAAGGCCATCGGCCTCGCGTACGACCGCACCGCGACGCTCGCCTTCACCGCCGCCGGCAACAACTTCGAGCTGGCCATCGCCGTCGCCATCGCCACCTTCGGCGTGACGTCCGGCCAGGCCCTCTCCGGGGTCGTCGGCCCGCTGATCGAGGTCCCGGTGCTGGTGGCGCTCGTGTACGTCTCCCTCGCCTGGCGCCGGAGGTTCACGGCCGCCTGAGCGGCCCGCCCTCGCGGGCCGCCACTTCTGTTACGCCGGACGAGTGCTGTTCATCGGAAGATCTGCCGGGGCGCGGCGCCGGTACTCGCGATCTCGACCCCCATACACATCATGAGAAAGGTATGCAAATCGCCCAAGAAAGCGAGGGGCCATGGCCGCCGTCAGGTTCACGTCGTACGTCCGGACGCTCATCTCTCCGCTGATCGCCCTGCTGTCCGCGCTCCTCGGCGCCCTGGGCTTCGGCCGCGCCACCGCGGCCAAGACGGCACCGGCGCCGGCGACGGCCCCGGCCGCCCCCGCCTCCGAGCCCGTATTCGTACCGGTGCAGCGCGGGGCGTCGCCCGGGCCCGTACGGCCCCGGGCCCTGCCGCCCACGATCAAACAGCGCATCCGCGCCGAGGCGCACGGGTCGTCGCCCTCCGTGCGCCATCTGCCGGCTGCCGCCCCCGCCGAGCCCGACCTGACGGACCTGGCCCTCGCGGCCTGACGAGCCCGGTTCAGGGACGGTCCTCGCGGTTCCGGTCGGACGACTCGCTCTCCGCCTGCTTGGCCTCCACCTCCGGGTCCAGCGGCCCCACACTGCCGTCCACCGACATCAGCGGACCCTCCGAGACCTCGGTCGCGGCCGGCGGCTCCACCAGCCAGTCCGGGTTGGCCTGCTTGTCCCACCACTTCCACGCGGCGAACGCGGCACCCGCCAGCATCCCGACGGCCGCCACCTTCTTGAACATCCGCCCGGTCCTCGCCCGGCGCTCGTGCTTGCGGATCAGCTGCTGGATCTCCTGGGCCGTCACCTGGCCCCGCAGCGCCGCCGCCGCGGCGGCGGAGCGGTTCATCGCCTCCGCCCCTACGGGCTGGGCCGCGGCCATCGCCTTCTGCACGCGCGGCGCCGTGTACCGCGCCGCCTCGCGAGCGGCCCGGCGGGTCTGCACCATCGCACGCTGCGCGGCCTGGTCGAGCTTCGGCGGCACGTGGGGCGCGACCATCGTGGCGTACTGGGCGCGGGCCTGCGTACGAGCCTGAAGGGCGGCGTTCGAGACCTTCGGCGCGACCCGTACGCGTGCTTCGGTCGCGTAGTGCACGGCCGAGTCCTTCGCCGTGCTCGCGTAGGGCGCCACCACTTCCGCGGCGTGCCGCACGCTGTCCATTGCCGAATCGGTCGCGGCGCGCACGCTGTCCTTGCGGGTCACGGGATCCTCCTCCTCGGTGGCGGGGTCGCTATTCGCCTTTCCGTCCTTTTTGAAATCATGCCTGCCGCCGTCGTGGTCGGCATGCGGTACGGGCATCCGGGGCATCGGCCTTCTCCCGTGGGAGGATCGGCAGACGTCAGACCAGACTTACGGAAGGCGCACCGTGGCCGAGCAGCTTTACGCCACCCTCAAGACCACCATGGGCGACATCGCGATCCGGCTCCTGCCGTTCCATGCCCCGAAGACGGTCAGGAACTTCGTGGAGCTCGCCAAGGGCGAGCGCGAGTGGACCAACCCGGAAACCGGCGTGAAGAGCACGGACCCGCTCTACAACGGCACGGTCTTCCACCGGGTCATCAGCGGCTTCATGATCCAGGGCGGCGACCCGCTCGGCAACGGCACCGGCGGCCCCGGGTACGAGTTCGCCGACGAGTTCCACCCGGAGCTGGCCTTCAACAAGCCGTACCTGCTGGCCATGGCCAACGCCGGCCCGGGCACCAACGGCTCGCAGTTCTTCATCACCGTCTCGCCGACCGTCTGGCTGACCGGCAAGCACACCATCTTCGGCGAGGTCGCCGACGACGCGAGCCGCCGCGTCGTGGACGCCATCGTCGGCGTCGAGACCAACGCGCGCACCGACCGTCCGCTGACGGACGTGGTCATCGAGTCCGTCGTGATCGAGTCCCGTAAGAGCTGAGGCCTGACCGGGCACTTTTCGCCCCGCCCCGTCCGTCCCTAAGGATGGACGGGGCGTCGCGTTGAGAGGGGAACCCCATGGAGCAGGCGCAGGCGCCGAGCTGCTATCGCCACCCGGGCGTGGAGACCGGTATCCGGTGCACCCGCTGCGAGCGGCCGATCTGCCCGGACTGCATGGTGGAGGCGTCGGTCGGCTTCCAGTGCCCCGAGTGCGTGCGGGGCGGGTCCGGCACGGGCCACGCGCCCTCGGCGAGCCGGCCGCGGACGGTCGCGGGCGGGGTGATCACGGCCGGCGACCCGCAGCTCATCACCAAGATCCTCATCGCCGTGAACCTGGCCGTGTTCCTGGCGGTACGGGCCAAGCCGGAGCTGCTGGACCGGCTGGACCTCATCGGGCTGGCGTTCGTCCCCCAGTTCGGCGAGGTGGTCGGCGTCGCGGACGGCGAGTGGTACCGGCTGCTGACGGCGGCGTTCCTGCACTGGGAGATCTGGCACATCGGCTTCAACATGCTCGGTGTGTGGTGGCTGGGCGGCCCCTTGGAGGCCGCGCTCGGGCGGGTGCGCTACCTCGCCCTCTATCTGCTCTCCGCGCTCGCGGGCAGCGCCTTCACCTACTTCGTCGCGGCGCAGAACCAGCCGTCGCTCGGGGCGTCCGGCGCGGTCTTCGGCCTGCTGGGGGCGACGGTGGTGCTCGTGCGGCGGCTCAAGTACGACATGCGGCCGGTGATGACCCTGCTCGTACTGAACCTGGTGCTGACCTTCTTCTGGGACAACATCGCCTGGCAGGCGCACATCGGCGGCCTGGTCGCCGGTGCGGTGATCGCGTACGGGATGGTCGGCGGCCCGCGCGAGCGGCGGAGGGTGACCCAGTGGGCGGCCTGCGGGCTGATCCTCGTGTTGACGCTCGCGACCGTGGTTCTGAGGACCCTTGCGCTCAGCTGAGCGGAAGCTTTCCCCATCGTTGTCCACAGCGTGTGGCGGATCTTGTGCGCCGGGTGGGGAACGCCTGTGCCCCTCACGGCTGACCTGCGGTTTTACGCGGCGGCGCGAGGGGCGGGCGCAGTCACATCGGCGTCAACACCATGGAGGTTATCCACAGATCGTCTGACCTTTTTCCACTGGCCTGTGCACAACGCTGTGGATAACCTCTGGGTACGGCTTGACGGCTAAGCCGAAGCGGCGGCCGTCACTTCCACTGGGTGGAGACGCCGAAGCCACCGGCGATGAAGCCGAAGCCGACGACGATGTTCCAGTTGGTGAGCGACTTGATGGGCAGCGAGCCGTCGGTGACGTAGAAGACGACGATCCAGGCGAGCCCGATGGCGAAGAGAGCCAGCATCACCGGCGCCACCCAGCTGCGGTTGGTCAGCTTGATGGTGGTCGCCTGCTTCGCGGCCGGCGGCGGCGTGAAGTCGGCCTTCTTGCGGATACGTGACTTCGGCACGAGGGACTCTCCTGTCGATGCGCTGCGTTACCGCGCAGGGAAACTGTGGCGTGTGCTGGTGTCGCCGGGGCTGAGACCGAGGGGGACCACTGCGTCGCCCGGGCGTCCGTTAGCGTAGTGCTTCCGCGGCGCTGAAGGAGATAAGGGTACGTTGAGCAATTCCGCCGACTCTCCAGCAGAGCCCGCCCGGCGCCGCACCTGGCGACCGGTACGGGTGCTCACCGCCGGCGTCTTCGCCCTCGCCGGCCTGATCTTCGTGACGAGCTTCAACACCGCCCAGGGCACCAACATCCGCGAGGACGCCTCGCTGCTGAAACTCTCCGACCTGATCCGCGAGCGCAGCCGGAAGAACGCCGAGCTCGACGAGTCCACCGCGGTGGTACGCGGTGAGGTCGACGCCCTCGCCCGCCGCGACGACGGCTCCACCAAGGCGGAGGACGAGAGGCTCGGCGCCCTGGAGAAGACGGCGGGCACGACGCCCGTCGCCGGCCGCGGCCTGACCGTCACCCTCAACGACGCCCCGCCCAATGCCCAGGCCGCCCCCGGCTACCCCGAGCCGCAGGCCAACGACCTGGTGATCCACCAGCAGGACCTCCAGGCGGTCGTCAACGCCCTGTGGAAGGGCGGCGCCGAGGGCATCCGCGTCATGGACCAGCGGCTGATCTCCACCAGCGCGGTCCGCTGCGTCGGCAACACCCTCATCCTCCAGGGCCGCGTCTACTCCCCGCCGTACAAGATCACGGCGGTGGGTGACACCGGAAGGCTCCAGCGCGCCCTGGAGGGCTCCACGGCCGTCCAGAACTACCTGCTGTACGTGAAGGCGTACGGCCTCGGCTGGAAGGTCGACGAGCACGACAAGGTCTCCCTCCCCGGCTACTCCGGCCCCGTGGACCTCCACTACGCCAAGCCCACCTCCTAGGGACACGACCTGGGGCGAACCACCTGCTTTGGACAGCTGACCCATCCGGGCGGTGCGGACCCGTACTCTGGGTGCGGTATCGAAGGGCATTCGAGGAAGGACCAGCAGACGTCATGTACGGCTGGATCTGGCGGCATCTGCCGGGCAACGCCTGGGTGCGGGCGGTCATTTCGCTCGTCCTGATCCTGGCGGTGGTCTACGTGCTCTTCCAGTACGTGTTCCCCTGGGCGGAGCCCCTGCTTCCGTTCAATGATGTGACGGTGGACGGTCAGTGAGCGCGCGCATCCTCGTCGTCGACAACTACGACAGCTTCGTCTTCAACCTGGTCCAGTACCTGTACCAGCTGGGCGCCGAGTGCGAGGTCCGGCGCAACGACCAGGTCGAGCTGAGCCACGCGCAGGACGGCTTCGACGGCGTCCTGCTGTCGCCCGGCCCCGGTACGCCCGAGGAGGCCGGGGTCTGCGTCGACATGGTCCGGCACTGCGCCGGCACCGGTGTCCCCGTCTTCGGCGTGTGCCTCGGCATGCAGTCGATGGCCGTGGCGTACGGCGGTGTCGTCGACCGCGCCCCCGAGCTGCTGCACGGCAAGACCTCGCTCGTCACGCACGAGGGGCGGGGCGTCTTCGCCGGGCTGCCGTCGCCCTTCACCGCGACCCGGTACCACTCGCTGGCCGCCGAGCCGGGCGACCTGCCCGACGAGCTCGAGGTCACGGCGTGGACGGAGGACGGCATCATCATGGGGCTGCGCCACCGCGACCTCGCGGTGGAGGGCGTCCAGTTCCACCCGGAGTCGGTGCTCACGGAGCACGGGCACCTGATGCTCGCCAACTGGCTGGAGCAGTGCGGCGACACCGGCGCGGTCGGCCGGTCGGCAGGGCTCGCGCCGGTGGTGGGCAAGGCCGTCGCGTGACCCCCGTGCGCCCGGAGCGCGAGCACGGTTCGCCGTGGTTCCGGGCCGCGAACCTACCGGCGGAACCCAATCCTCCGCTTGAGGTGCCGCCGGCGTACGAGGCGCCGACTTATGAGGCGCCGGCGTACGAGGCGCCGGGGTACGAGACCCCTCCGTACGAGGTTCCGGAAGCCCCCGACCCCGAGACGATGGCCCTGCGCACGGAGGACACCCGGCGCGTGGCGGCCGACCCTCCGCCGGACAGCCCCGCGACCGGCGGCCGCGCCGAGCGCCGCAGGGCCGCCAAGGGCCGCGGCCGCCGCCGCGCGGGCAAGCACGCCCCGGCGCCGGCCGCACCGGCCCCGGACGCCGGTTCCGACCGCCCGCTGTCGCGCGTCGAGGCCCGGCGGGCCGCCCGGGCCCGCAAGGACAGCGTCGGTGTGGTCGCGAGCCGCGTGGTGGGCGAGCTGTTCATCACCTTCGGCGTCGTGATGCTCCTCTTCGTCACGTACCAGCTGTGGTGGACCAACGTCCGCGCCGGCCTGGAGGCCGACCAGGCGAAGAAGGGGATCGAGGAAGCCTGGGCGGAGGGGCGCAAGCCCGGCGCGTTCGAGCCGGGTCAGGGCTTCGCGATCATGTACATCCCGAAGCTCGACGTCGTCGTGCCGATCGCCGAGGGCATCGACAAAGAGAAGGTCCTCGACCGCGGCATGGTCGGCCACTACGCCGAGGGCCCGCTGAAGACCGCCATGCCCTCCGACAAGCAGGGCAACTTCGCGGTCGCCGGGCACCGCAACACCCACGGCGAACCATTCCGCTACATCAACCGCCTCCAGCCGGGCGACCCCATCGTCGTCGAGACGCAGGACGCGTTCTACACGTACGAGATGACGAGCATCCTGCCGCAGACGCCGCCCTCCAACATCTCGGTGATCCAGCCGGTCCCCGACGGCTCCGGCTTCACGGGCCCGGGCCGCTACCTCACGCTCACCACCTGCACCCCCGAGTTCACCAGTACGTACCGCCTGATCGTGTGGGGCAAGATGGTCGAGGAACGCCCACGCAGCAAGGGGAAACCGGACGCGCTCGTAGGCTGACGACCGACTTCCAGACTTCTTGACGGGACAGATGCAGTGGCACGTGCGCGCAGCCGGATCGCCGGCGTCATCAGTGTCTTCGGTGAACTGCTGATCACCGGGGGCCTGGTGATGGGCCTGTTCGTCGTCTACTCCCTGTGGTGGACGAACGTGCTGGCCGACCGCGAGGCGGACAAGCAGGGCGACGACGTACGCCACGCGTGGGTGTCGGCGGCCCCGGGCGCGCTCGACACCAAGGGCGGCATCGGCTTCCTGCACGTACCGGCGATGAAGAACGGCGAGGTGCTGGTCAAGAAGGGCACCGACCCCGACACCCTCAACCACGGCGTCGCCGGCTACTACACAGACCCCATAGCGTCCGCGCTGCCCTCCGACAAGCAGGGCAACTTCACCCTGGCCGCGCACCGCGACGGCCACGGGGCGAAGTTCCACAACATCCACAAGCTGAAGCACGGCGACGCGATCGTCTTCGAGACGAAGGACCTCTGGTACGTCTACAAGGTCTACAAGACCCTCCCGGAGACGTCGAAGTTCAACGTCCGCGTCCTGGACCCGGTCCCGAAGGAGTCGGGCAAGACGAAGCCGGGACGCTACATCACGCTGACGACCTGCACGCCGGTCTACACCTCGGACTACCGCTACATCGTCTGGGGCGAGCTGGAGCGCACGGAGAAGGTCGACGCCCGGCGCACCCCGCCCGCGGAGCTGCGCTAGCCGTCCCCGTACGACGCCGCCTACGACGGAGCCCCGGCACCCTCACTGAGGTGAGTGCCGGGGCTCCGTCGTACGCGGGCGTGTCCTGTGTCAGTCCTTCGGGAGGATGGCTCCCGTGGGGCCGCCGAAGAAGCCGCCGTCCCCTTCGTCACCGTTGTTGCCGTTGCCGTTGCCGCCCATGGTCTTCACGTTGACCGGCTGGTTCGGCTGGGCCGGGGTGCCCGGCGGCGGGTCCTGGGCGACCACGAAGGCGGTGTCGTCCTTCGGGCCGTCGACGTTGCCGAGCTGGAGCCCCGCCTGCTGGAGCGCCTGCTTGGCCTGGCCGAGCTGCTGCCCGACCAGCTGCGGCACCTGCGCCTGCTGCTGCGGGCCCTTGGAGACCTTCAGGGTGATCTCGCTGCCCTTGGAGGCCTTGCTGTTGCCGGGCGGGTTCTGCTCCAGGACGGTGCCCGCGGGCTGGTCGGAGTCGACGTCCTCCCGCTTGACCTTGAACTCCAGCGTCTCCAGCTGGCTCTTCGCGGCGTCGAACTGCTGGCCGGTGACCGGAGGCACGTTCACCTGGGCCTGCTTGGAGACCGTGAGGGTGACCGTGGCGCCCTTCTCCTGCTGGGTGCCGCCCTCGGGGCTCTGCCGGATCACCTCGCCCGGCTGCTGCTCGGACTCCTCGTACTTCACGTCGACCTTGAAGCCCTTGTCCTGGAGCGCCTGCGTCGCGCTCTCCTCGGACTTCTCCGTGACGTCCGGCAGCTCGATCTTCGGGGCACCCTCGGAGAGCCACACCTGGATGGTGTCGCCCTGGTTCATCTGGGCGCCCGGGGCGGCAGCGGGCAGTTGCCGACAGATGCTGTTCTTGGGCTGGTCGCAGCGCTCGGTGCCGGCCTGGGTGACCTTGACGTCCGCGTTGGTTGCCTGGGTCTGTGCCTTCTCCAGCGTCTGGCCGACCATGTTCGGCACCGGGATCTGGGTGGCGCCGTCCTTGCTGTCGAAGACGGAGCGGCCGATCAGGATCGCGCCGACCAGCACCAGGATGCCCGCCAGGGCCAGCAGCACGGTCGAGGTGCTCGACTTTCGCTGGCGGCGGCGGCCTTGGCGGTCGTCGTAGCCGTAGCCGCCGTCGTCCGGGTTCACCGGCGGCAGCATCGACGTCTGCCCGGCCGGGTCGGCCTGGCGCAGCGCCGTCGTCGGCTGCTCGTCGGGGGCGTACCCGCCGTAGCCGACGGAGCCCATGGCGGCGGTCGCGGCGACCGGCTGGCCGTCGAGGCACGCCTCGATGTCGGCGCGCATCTCGTCGGCCGACTGGTAGCGGTAGTCCGGGTCCTTGACCAGCGCCTTCAGGACGATGGCGTCCATCTCGGGCGTGATCTCGGGGTCGAAGTTGCTCGGCGGCTGCGGCTCCTCGCGCACGTGCTGGTACGCCACCGCGACCGGCGAGTCGCCCACGAAGGGCGGGCGCACGGTCAGCAGCTCGTACAGCAGGCAGCCGGTGGAGTACAGGTCGGAGCGGGCGTCGACCTGCTCGCCCTTGGCCTGCTCCGGGGAGAGGTACTGGGCGGTGCCGATCACGGCGGCGGTCTGGGTCATGGTCATACCGGCGTCGCCCATGGCGCGGGCGATGCCGAAGTCCATGACCTTGACCTGGCCGGTGCGGGTCAGCATGACGTTGGCCGGCTTGATGTCGCGGTGGACGATGCCGGCGCGGTGCGAGTACTCCAGGGCCTGGAGGATGCCGACGGTCATCTCCAGCGTGCGCTCGGGCAGCAGCTTGCGCCCGGAGTGCAGCAGCTCACGCAGGGTGGAGCCGTCGACGTACTCCATCACGATGTACGGGATGGAGATGTTGTCGACGTAGTCCTCGCCGGTGTCGTAGACCGCGACGATCGCCGGGTGGTTGAGCGAGGCGGCCGACTGGGCCTCACGGCGGAACCGGGCCTGGAAGGACGGGTCACGGGCTAGGTCGGCCCGCAGCGTCTTCACGGCGACGGTGCGACCGAGCCGGGTGTCGTGGGCGAGGTAGACCTCCGCCATGCCACCGCGGCCGAGCACCGAGCCCAGCTCGTACCGGCCGCCGAGGCGACGCGGCTCTTCCATAACTGTTCCAGCCCTCTCCGTCAGTCCCGACCGCACCCCTCTGTGTGGTCCGGCGGTGTGCTGTCCGCGCATACGCTACCGGCCACGGCGAGCCGTGCGGACCGCGACCGCCAGCTGATACGCGACCGGTACACAGCCACAACCGTCACTTCTTGCTGTCCAGAACCGCCTTCATCACATCGCGCGCGATGGGTCCGGCCAGGCCGCCACCGCTGATGTCGTCGCGGGTCGCGTCGGAGTCTTCGACGATAACCGCTACGGCGACCGGAGAGCCGCTGTCGGTCTTCGCGTATGAGATGAACCACGCGTAGGGCCGGGCCTTGTTCTTCTCGCCGTGCTGCGCGGTACCCGTCTTGCCACCGACCGTGACGCCGTCGATGGCCGCCTTGCCGCCGGTGCCGTTCTTGACGACGTTCTCCATCATCTGCTGGACCAGCTGCGCGGTCTTGCCGGACATCGGCCGGCTCATCTCCTCGGGCTCGTGGCGCTCGAGGATGTCCAGGTCGGGGCCGGTGACGTGGTCGACCATGTACGGCTTCATCAGCTTGCCGTCATTGGCGATCGCCGCGGTGACCATGGCCATCTGGAGGGGGGTGGTGGCGGTGTTGAACTGGCCGATGGAGGAAAGCGCGTTGCCCGGGCGGTCCATCTGCGTGTCGTAGACCGACTTGGCGGCGCGGACGGGGGTGTCGATCTCCCCGTTGTTGAAGCCGAACTTCTCCGCCATCTTCACCATCTCGTCACGCCCGACCTCGTCACCGAGCTTGGCGAAGACCGAGTTGCAGGAGACCTCCATGGCCCGGTTGAGGGTGGCGTTCTCGCACCCCTGGGCGTGGTTCTTCATCGGCGTGCGCGTGTGGGGGAGGATGTACGGCTCCGGCGTGTCCGTCGGCGCGTTGATGTCGGTGACCTTGCCGGTCTCCAGGGCCGCGGCGGCGGTCAGCACCTTGAAGGTGGAGCCGGGAGGGTAGACCTCGCGCAGCGCGCGGTTCTGCTTCGGCTTGTCCTTGTCCTTCTCCAGCGCGACCCAGGCCTTCTCGTCCTTCGCGCTGTAGCCGGCGAAGGTGGAGGGGTCGTACGACGGCGTCGAGGCGAGCGCCAGGATCTTGCCGGTGGACGGCTCGATGGCGGCGACGGCGCCCTTCTTCTTGCCGAGGCCCTCGAAGGCGGCCTTCTGGGCGGCGCCGCTGAGGGTGGTGATCACGTCGCCGCCCCTCTTCTTGTCGCCCGTGAACATCGACATGGTGCGGTCGAAGAAGAGCCGGTCGTCGTTGCCGGTGAGGATGCCGTCCTCGAGCTTCTCGATCTGGTTGGCGTCGTACGCCTGCGACGCGTAGCCGGTGACCGGCGCCCACATGGGGCCGTCGATGTAGGTGCGCTTGTACTTGTAGAAGGGGTCCTTCGAGTCGACGGAGCCGGTGATCGGCTTGCCGTCGACGATGATGTTGCCGCGCGGGTTGGCGTACCGCTCGATCGTGACGCGCTTGTTGCGCTGGTGCGCGGACAGCTCTCCGGCGCGGACGTACTGGATCCAGTTGTCCCGGATGAGCAGGGCGAGCACCAGAAGTCCGCAGAAGATCGCGATATGGCGCAGGGGCTTGTTCACGGTCGGACCACCTGGGTCATCTCGGCGTCGGGGTTCGGGGCGGGGGCCGGGGCCGGGCGGCGCGCGGTGTCGCTGATCCGCAGCAGGATGGCGATCAGGGCCCAGTTCGCGATCACGGACGAGCCGCCGTACGCGAGGAACGGCATGGTCATACCGGTCAGCGGGACGAGGCCCATGACACCGCCGGCCACGACGAAGATCTGGAGGGCGAAGGCGCCGGACAGGCCGGTCGCGAGCAGCTTGCCGAACGGGTCGCGGGCGGCCAGCGCGGTGCGGATGCCGCGCTCGACGATCAGCGCGTACATGAGCAGGAACGCCATGACGCCCGCGAGGCCGAGTTCCTCGCCGACGGTGGCGAAGATGAAGTCGGAG
This sequence comes from Streptomyces sp. NPDC093546, assembly GCF_044765045.1. NCBI lineage: Bacteria > Bacillati > Actinomycetota > Actinomycetes > Kitasatosporales > Streptomycetaceae > Streptomyces > Streptomyces sp. NPDC093546. Next base: position 249,623 of record NZ_JBIWJG010000002.1, read on the forward strand.
TTGGCGGCGAAGCCGATGAGGTCGGAGTTGCCCTGGCCGAGCCCGGCGCCGAGGGTGCCGCCGGAGCCGAAGGACATCAGCACCTGGGACATCTGGTCGCAGGCGGCGGCCATGTTGGACCCCTCGGGCGCCGTCTTCAGGCACTCGAAAGGGTCGAGCCAGGCGGCTACACGGGACTTGACGTGGGTGGCGGTCGAGCCCACGACGACCGCGCCGCCCACGGCCATCAGCAGACCCATGATGATCCAGCTGGTCCGCTCGGTCGCCACGTACAGCATGATCACGAACATGCCGAAGAACAGCAGCGACGTACCGAGGTCGTTCTCGAAGACCAGGATGAGCAGGCTGACGGCCCAGATGGTGAGGATCGGGCCGAGGTCGCGGCCGCGCGGCAGGTACAGCCCCATGAAGCGGCGGCTGGCCAGCGCGAGCGCGTCGCGCTTCACCATCAGGTAGCCGGAGAAGAAGATCGCGATCACGATCTTCGCGAACTCACCGGGCTGGATGGAGAACGGGCCGACCCTGATCCAGATCTTGGCGCCGAAGACGTCGGCACCGAGACCGGGCACGAGCGGCAGCAGCAGCAGGATGATCGCCGCCACCATGGAGATGTACGTGTAGCGCTGCAGGACGCGGTGGTCCTTCAGGAACATCAGCACCAGCAGGAACAGCGCGACGCCGATCGCCGAGTACATCAGCTGCTTGGGCGCGTCCGGGGTGAAGGTGTCGTACCGCGCGATGAGGCGCGGCGACTGGTCCAGCCGCCAGATCAGCACCAGCCCCAGGCCGTTGAGCAGCGTCGCCAGCGGCAGCAGGATCGGGTCCGAGTACTTCGCGAACTTCCGCACCAGCAGGTGCGCGATACCCGCGAGCAGCGCCAGCCCGACGCCGTACCCGAGCATGCCCGCCGGGACCTTGCCGTCCAGGGCGAGGCCCACGTTGAGGTACGCGAACACCGGGATGGCGACGGCGAAGCCGAGCAGCGCCAGTTCGGTGTTGCGGCGGCTCGGCAGGTCGATCGCGCCGATGGTGGTCGTGTTGGTGACAACGCTCATGGTGGTGAAAGGCCCCCCTACGGGTCCTTACTGCTTGCCGCAGTTCGAGGCCAGCTTCTGCTCCTCCTCCGAGAGGCTGGGGCCCGGGGAAGGAGTGGCAGTGGCTGCGGTGGGCTTGGTGGTGGTGGGGACGCCGGTCGTGCCGCCGGCCTGGCCCTCACCGGGCGGAGCGGCGTTCGAGCGGTCCGCCGCCTCCCGGCGCTGCTCCAGCTTCTTGCAGGCGGAGGCCTGGGCGGCGAGCTCCGCGACCTTCGCCTGCGCCTTGGCGAGGCTGCCGCCGGTGATGGTCTCCTCGACCTGCTTGCGCCGGTACTCGGGGAGGTACTTGAGTTCGATCTCGGGGTGGTCCTTCTCGACCTCCGAGAGCGAGATCCACGCCAGGTCCTGGCTGATGCCGCGGTAGAGCGCGACGTGCTCGTCGTTGGCGCCGACGTAGTACTGCGTCTGCGTCCAGCGGTAGCCGCCGTACAGGCCGCCGCCGACCACGGCCAGCGCCAGCACGATGAAGAAGGAGCGCTTCAGCCAGGCGCGGCTCTTGCGGGGCTTGGTGAAGTCGTCGTCGCCGTACGCGCCGAAGGAGCCCTCGGGCGGCATGCCGGAGCCGTAGCCGAGGTCGCCGCCGCTGCCGGGCGGGCCGAAGCCCCCCTGCGGCGCCTGCGGGGCCGGGCGGCCGAGGCCGGAGGCGCGGCCCGCCGGGGTCTCCATGGCGCCGCCGTCGTTCAGCTGGGGCTGGTTCTCGGCGACCGCGCCGACGATGACCGGGGTGTCGCTGAGCTGACCGGCGAGGGTGTCGCCGCCGTCGACGTCGAGGACGTCCGCGACGATCACGGTGATGTTGTCCGGGCCGCCGCCGCGCAGCGCGAGCTGGATCAGGTCCTGGACGGTCTCCTGGGGGCCCTGGTAGCTGGCGAGGGTCTCCTCCATCGTCTGGTGGGAGACGACGCCGGACAGGCCGTCGGAGCAGATCAGATACCGGTCCCCGGCCCGCACCTCGCGGATCGACAGGTCCGGCTCGACGTGGTCGCCACTGCCCAGGGCGCGCATCAGCAGCGAGCGCTGCGGGTGGGTGGTGGCCTCCTCCTCGGTGATGCGGCCCTCGTCGACCAGCCGCTGCACCCAGGTGTGGTCCTGCGTGATCTGCGTCAGCACGCCGTCGCGCAGCAGGTACGCGCGCGAGTCGCCGACGTGGACCAGGCCGAGGCGCTGGCCCGTCCACAGCAGCGCGGTCAGGGTGGTGCCCATGCCCTCGAGCTGCGGGTCCTCCTCGACCATCATCCGCAGCTGCTCGTTGGCGCGCTGCACGGCCGTGCCGAGCGAGGTGAGGATGTCCGAGCCGGGCACGTCGTCGTCGAGGGTGACGATCGTGGAGATCACCTCGGAGGAGGCGACCTCGCCGGCGGCCTGGCCCCCCATGCCGTCGGCGATCGCGAGCAGGCGGGGACCGGCGTAACCCGAGTCCTCGTTGCCCTCGCGGATCATGCCCTTGTGCGATCCGGCGGCGAAGCGCAGTGAAAGGCTCATGCGCACCTGCCCTGTCGACTCTGCCTCGGGGTACAGCCGGTCTCGAGCCACACTGCCCACCCTCCGGTCGGGAGCCGGTGCCGGTCGCCTGTGGGCGCCACCGCTGCGGCTCGCTCGCTCCGCTCGCTCATTGTCGTACTACTTCCGCAGCTCGATGACGGTCTTGCCGATGCGGATCGGCGCGCCCAGCGGAATGGGGGTCGGGGTGGTGAGTCGGGTCCGGTCGAGATACGTGCCGTTGGTGGACCCGAGATCCTCGACGATCCACTGGCCGTCACGGTCCGGGTAGATCCTGGCATGCCTGCTGGAGGCGTAGTCGTCGTCCAGCACGATCGTGGAGTCGTGCGCCCGGCCCAGCGTGATGGTCTGGCCCTGGAGCGCGACCGTGGTGCCGGTCAGGCTGCCCTCGGACACGACCAGCTTGGTCGGCGCGCCACGGCGCTGGCGGCCGGCCTGCTGGCGCTGGGGCGGCGGGGCGGAACCCTGCCGTGCCGTCTGCTGCGGACGCGCGCCGTCACGGCGCGAACCGCGCTGCGTGACACGCGTACCGAACAGGTCGCTGCGGATGACCTGAACGGCCACGATGACGAACAGCCACAGTACGGCGAGGAAACCCAACCGCATGACCGTGAGGGTCAGCTCTGACATTGCCCCCGCTTCACCCTTCGGCTTGCCGGTAAACGATGGTGGTGCTGCCCACGACGATCCGCGAGCCGTCGCGGAGCGTAGCGCGGGTGGTGTGCTGCCCGTCCACCACGATGCCGTTGGTGGACCCGAGATCCTGGATCGTCGAGGGCGTTCCGGTCCGGATCTCGCAGTGGCGGCGCGATACGCCGGGGTCGTCGATCCGCACGTCGGCGTCGGTGCTGCGGCCCAGCACGAGCGTCGGGCGGGAGATCTGGTGGCGCGTGCCGTTGATCTCGATCCAGCGGCGCACCTGGGCGCCGGGCATGGGGCCCGGACCGGCCGGCGGGCGGCCGGCGGCGGGCGGACGGTTCATGCCGGGCGGCGGGGCCGCGGGCATGGGAGGAGCGCCGGCCGGCGGGTATCCGTAACCGCCGGGGCGACCGCTCGGTGCGGGTCCGGCCGGTGCGGCCGGGCCTGCGGGGCCCGCGAGGCCTGCCGGGCCCGCGGGAGCCTGCGACTGTGACGTACTCGACGCGAGGGTGCGGCTGCGCACCCGGTACAGCCCGGTGTCGAGGTCGTCCGCCTTCTCCAGGTGGACCTTGATCGGCCCCATGAAGGTGTACCGCTGCTGCTTGGCGTAGTCGCGGACCAGGCCGGACAGCTCGTCGCCGAGCTGGCCCGAGTACGGGCTGAGGCGCTCGTAGTCCGGCGTGCTCAGCTCGACGATGAAGTCGTTGGGGACGACGGTCCGCTCGCGGTTCCAGATCGTCGCGTTGTTGTCGCACTCCCGCTGGAGGGCGCCCGCGATCTCGACGGGCTGGACCTCGGACTTGAAGACCTTGGCGAAGGTGCCGTTGACCAGGCCTTCGAGTCGCTGCTCGAATCGCTTCAGGACTCCCATGGGGCACCTCCTCCGTCGTTGCCGTCCTGGTACTGCTTACTGATCGTATCCACGCGTCGGGAAATCGGCTGGTTCCCCTTCTCTGGCCTGTGGATGAGTGTCACCTCTCACACGGATCGTAGAGGGGGCCTCATGACAGTGTCCCGCACCCCGGGCGCACCGTGGAGGAGTGGGTACGGCGGGGTCCGGTTCGCCGTGTTCCCGTCGTCTTCTCCGTTCCTCCCTCCCTGTCTCTGTTCGCGGGCCAGGGCCCCGAAACAACGGATGTGAATCCACCCCCGACGACGTGCTAATCTTCTGATGTCGCCAGGCGCTCCGGCCGAAAAAACCGGGGCCCACAGCGGCAACACCCAATGCGCGGGTGGCGGAATAGGCAGACGCGCTGGATTCAGGTTCCAGTGCCCGCAAGGGCGTGGGGGTTCAACTCCCCCCTCGCGCACCAGCAGAGACGGGTCTCTGTCAGGACGAAGGTTCTGACAGGGGCCCGTCTCTCGTTTATGCGTGGATAGCGCGACGACACCCGACCCCCTCGGGAGAGGGCCGGGTGTCGCCGCCGGCTCAGTGCTCGGAGGCGGCGGTGCGCTGGTAGATGTCCGGGATGCCGTCGTGGTCCTCGTCGCGCTCCTCCTCCTCGTACAGGCGGCGGTAGATGCCGTTGCGGCGCCTGATGAGGAGGGCGGCCAGGCCGGCGGCGGCGAGGGAGCCGATCAGGACCGCGGCCTTGACGCGCTCCGCCATGGCCGGGTCGGGGAAGGCCAGTTCGCCGATCAGCAGCGCCACGGTGAAGCCGATCCCCGCGAGTACGGCGAGGGCGAAGACGTCCGCCCAGGCCAGTTCCGGGTTGAGCTGGGCGCGGGTGAAGCGGGCGGCCAGGTAGGTGCCGACGAAGATGCCGAGCGTCTTGCCGACGACCAGGCCCAGGACCACGCCCAGGGACTCCGGCCGCGTGAAGACCTCGGCCAGGGCCGCGCCCGAGATGCCGACGCCGGCGGCGAAGAGCGCGAACAGGGGCACCACGACCCCCGCCGAGAACGGGTGGACCCGGTGGGAAGTGCGCTCGGCCGGGGAGGCGGTCTCGCCCTCGTCGCGGGTGGTGCGCAGGATCAGGCCCATGGCGACGCCCGCGACGGTGGCGTGGACGCCGCTGTTGTACATCAGCGCCCAGGTGACGACGCCGAGGGGGACGTACCACCACCAGCCGCGGACGCGGAAACGCTGGAGCGCGTAGAAGAGGACCAGGCAGGCGACGGCCCCGCCGAGCGCGGCGAAGTTCAGGTCGCCGGTGAAGAAGATCGCGATGATGAGGATGGCGCCCAGGTCGTCGACGACGGCGAGGGTGAGCAGGAAGGCGCGCAGCGCGGACGGCAGGTGGCTGCTGAGGACCGCGAGGACGGCGAGGGCGAAGGCGATGTCGGTGGCCATGGGCACGGCCCAGCCGTCCAGGCTGCCCCCGCCCGCCGAGGCGGTGACGGCGTAGAGCGCGGCGGGCACGACCATGCCGCAGAGGGCGGCGATGACCGGCAGGGCGGCCGTGGCCGGGGTGCGCAGTTCGCCGACGACCAGCTCGCGCTTCAGCTCGATGCCGGCGACGAGGAAGAAGAGGGTGAGCAGGCCGTCGGAGGCCCAGTGCTCGACCGACAGGTCCAGGCCGAGGGCGGGTATGCCGAAGTGGGCGTCGCGTATCTGTTCGTAGGCGCCGCTCCACGGGGTGTTCGCCCACACCAGCGCGATGACGGCGGCCGCGAGGAGGACGAGCCCGCCGACGGTCTCCGTCCGCAGGGCCTGGACCACGGCGTTGCGCTCGGGCAGGGGCAGGAGCCCCAGGAAGGGGGAACGCTCGCGGGGTGCGGCAGCCATCGGGAAGTACCTCCAGGGGGATCGGCTTGAGGGCATACGAGCCCCTGGGACGCCGACCAGACTTCCCGGCACACCGCGCGTCCTTGGCAGCCGCTCGGAAGGCGGACGTTGACGCGTTCCTCACACCTAACCACGGCGGCTGCGATCCCGCCACCCCCTGTCTGACCTGCGGAAATGGTCACCTGGAGGCATGGCGAGCGGCCCGTACACACCAAGGCGCGAGGTGTGTACAGGCCGCTCGGGAGTCGGGCCGCGGGGGCGGTCAGACGGTGGTCTTCACCGACTCCCGGTCCTCGTCGGACTCGTCGTCCTCGGTGATCTCACCGGCGTCGCGGGCGCGGACGAACTCCAGGAAGGAGGCGAGCTCGCGCTTGACGACCGGGGCGAGGAGGTACAGGCCGATGATGTTGATGACCGCGAGCATGAACAGCACCGCGTCGGCCATGTCGATGAGGGTCTGCAGCGTCAGCAGCGAACCGGCGACCGCGAACAGGGTGTAGACGACCTTGTACGACAGCACGCTGGTCCGGCTGCGGCCGAAGAGGTACGTCCACGCCTTCTCGCCGTAGTAGCCCCAGGTCAGCACCGTCGAGATGGCGAAGAGCAGCACCGCGATGGTGAGGATGTACGGGAACCAGGGCATCACCGTGCCGAAGGCGTCCGAGGTGATAGTGACGCCGCCGATCGACTCGCCCTTGCGGGCCTCGGCGTAGCTGGCCGGGTTGGCGATGACGATGGTCAGCGCGGTCATCGTGCAGATGACGACCGTGTCGATGAACGGCTCCAGCAGGGCGACCAGGCCCTCGCTGGCGGGGTGCTTGGTCTTGACCGCGGAGTGGGCGATCGGCGCGGAGCCGAGACCGGCCTCGTTGGAGAACGCGGCCCGCTTGAATCCGATGATCAGCGCGCCGAGCACACCGCCGGCCACGCCCTGCGGGTTGAAGGCGCCCTCGACGATCGTGGCGATGGCGGCCGGGACGGCCGTGACGTGCACCAGGATGACGACCAGGCAGGCGGCGATGTAGATGCCGGCCATGGCGGGGACGAGCTTGCTGGTGACGTTGGCGATGGACCGGATGCCGCCCAGCAGCACGATGCCGACGAGCGCGGCCACGAGGATGCCGAAGAACAGCGCGCCGGCGGAGGAGCCCATCAGGCCGTCGTCGCCGCCGGTGACCGAGACCAGCTGCGCGTAGGACTGGTTGACCTGGAAGAGGTTGCCGCCGAAGAGGCCGAAGAACAGGACGAAGAAGGAGGCGAGGACCGCGAGGACCTTGCCCAGGGTCTTGCCGTTCTTGCCGAAGCGGTCGGCCAGGCCCTTGGGGAGGTAGTGCATCGGGCCGCCGGAGACGGTGCCGTCGGCGTGCACCTCGCGGTACTTCACGCCGAGCGTGACCTCGACGAACTTGGTGGCCATGCCCAGCAGGCCGCACAGGATCATCCAGAAGGTGGCACCGGGGCCGCCGATGGAGACGGCGACGGCCACACCGGCGATGTTGCCGAGGCCGACGGTCCCGGAGACGGCGGCGGTCAGGGCCTGGAAGTGGTTGACCTCGCCGGCCGACCCCTTCTCGTCGTACTTTCCGCGCACCACGTCGATGGCGAGCTTGAACTTGCGGACCTGGACGAGGCCGAACCAGGCGGTGAAGACCAGTCCGGCGACGACGAGCCAGACGACGATGAGCGGTACCTGCGTACCGCCGACCGGCTGGGAGTAGAAGACGACGTCCACAAGCCAGCTGGCTATGGGCTCGAAGAGTCCGCTGACGGCTTCGTCGACGGACGTGGTGAAGGAGTCGAGTGACACGGTGGCTACCTCGATGGCGCAGTACCGGCGCAGGGGAGGCTGCGTCGGGAAGATGTGCGGTCTTTGAGCGAACGCCGTTGTCCGATCGGCGACCCTGGGCGCATGGTCCGTGGACGCGGAACGTGATCACCCTGGTCGTGCAGTCGGCGCGTGTGCCGACGTGTCCGCGGCGGCGAGGGGTGGTGCGACCTGCGGAGTTGCGCAGTTCTACCACGACCTTTACGGATTCTTTAGTGATGCAAATCACATGACCGTCAGTAATCTTCGAAAATGCCAGCGAACGAAATAAGACCGTTATGCGGTCAGCTTGATCCGTTCATCGGACAGCTATCTGGTGGGGTCGCCGCGGCGGGCGGCATCCTGGGCGGGTGCCTTCACTCTCCGCGCAGCGCGCGCCCGCCGGCCCGTCCGGACACATGGTCGTCTGTGGTGACGACGCGCTCGCCCACCGCTTGGCGGCGGAGCTGCGGGAGGTCTACCGGGAGCGCGTCGTTCTCGTCGGCCCGGCCGGCGGGCCGGCGGCCGGGCCGCGGCTGACCGTTCCGGGGCAGGGACGGGCGTCGGCACTCCTCGGGCGGGTCTCCGCGGTCATGACGGGAGCGCCGCCCGCGACGGGAGGGCTCCCGGAGGTGGTGGAGGCCGACGAGCCCACGGAGGCGGTGCTGGCGTCGGCGGGTGTGGCGGGCGCGGCGGCTCTGGCGCTCGTATACGACGACGACGAGACCAACATCCGTGCCGCCCTGGCGGCGCGCCGCCTCAACCCGGGTCTGCGCCTGGTGATCCGGCTCTACAACCGCAAGCTGGGCCAGCACCTGGAGCAGCTGCTCGACCAGGCCGCCCTCGTGGCCCTGCCGGACCTGAGCCCCGGTGAGGTCGACGCGTCCACCACCGTGCTCTCCGACGCGGACACGGCGGCGCCGGCCCTGGCCGCGACCGCCGTCGCCGGCACGAGCAAGATCGTCCACGCCGACGGGCTGCTGTTGCGGGCCGTGGAGCGCACCCCGCCCGGCCGTGGCGACGTCGCCGATCCGGGGCTGTGCACTCTCGCCCTGCTCTCCGCCACCACCAACGATCCCGCCGGCGAGGAGGGATCGGACAGCAGCGGGACGGCCGGCCCCCGGCTGCTGCCCGACCCGAGCACCGTCACCGCCGCGACCGGACGCGGCACGGTCGTCCTGGAGGCGGTGACCCACACCGGCCCGGTGCTGCCGGCCGGGCGTCTGGCCGGCCGCGGCATTCCGGTCTCCGAGCTCTTCTCCCGCCGCCTTCGCTGGGCCGTCGCCGTCACGTGCCTGGCCGTGATCGGCCTGGCCGTCGCGTCCTGGCTGACCACGGGGGATCACCCGCTGCACGCCGCCTACGTCACGCTGCTGGACCTGTTCTCCATCAACGACCCCGCCGTCGGCGAGTCCACCGCCCGGCAGGTGCTCCAGCTGCTGTCGGGGCTGGTGGGCCTGGCGCTGCTGCCCCTCCTCGTCGCGGGCGCGCTGGAGGCGCTGGGCGCGTTCCGCAGCGCGTCCGCCCTGCGCCGTCCGCCGCGCGGGCTCTCCGGCCACGTCGTCCTGCTCGGGCTCGGCAAGATCGGCACCCGCGTGCTCGCCCGGCTGCGGGACCTCGGCATCCCGGTCGTGTGCGTCGAGGAGGATCCGGAGGCGCGCGGGGTCGCGCTGGCCCGCCGGCTGCGCGTACCGACCGTGATCGGTGACGTCACACAGGAGGGCGTCCTGGAGGCGGCCAAGATCCAGCGCGCGCACGCCCTGCTCGCGCTGACCAGCTCCGACACCACCAACCTGGAGGCCGCGCTCTACGCCCGTACGGTCAAGGCCGACCTGCGGGTGGCCCTGCGGCTGTACGACGACGACTTCGCCACGGCCGTCTACCGCACCCTGCGCGCCGCGCACCCCGACGCGCTCACCCGGAGCCGCAGCGTCTCGCACCTGGCCGCGCCCGCCTTCGCCGGGGCGATGATGGGCCGCCAGATCCTGGGTGCCATACCGGTCGAGCGCAAGGTGCTCGTCTTCGCCGCGCTCGTCGTCGCGGGCCACCCGCAGCTGGAGGGCCGCACCATCGAGGAAGCCTTCCGGCCCGGTGCCTGGCGCGTGCTCGCCCTCGACACCACCGCGCCCGCCGACCGGCGCCCCGACCTGGCCACCCCGCGCCCCGCCGACGGCGAGCGGCATGCCACCGGCCTCGTGTGGGACCTGCACCCCGGATACGTCCTGCGACCCGAGGACCGCGTCGTTCTGGCCGCCACGCGCCGCGGCCTGGCCGAGCTTCTCGGCCGGCACCCGCAGCCCGGGCCCGTCGGGCGGTGGCCCTCAGAGTGACTGCTCGGGCCAGTCGAGCAGCCGGGCGCCGATGACGGCGGTCTGGAGGGTGTAGCGGCTCACCGGGTCGCCGGGGTCGGCCCCGGTGAGCCGGTGGATGCGTTCCAGTCGGTAGGTCATGGCGCGGACGCTCAGGGAGAGCCGCCGGGCGGCCTCGGCGGCCACACAGCCGGTGTCGAAGTACGCGGTGAGGGTGTCGATGAGTGGCTGCGCTCCGCCGCGGGCCTGCTGCAGGGGGCCGAGGACCGTGCGTACGAGGTCGGCCATGGCCTGGCGGTCGCGTGTCAGGACCGGATAGACCAGGAGGTCCGCGGCGTGCAGCACCGGCTCGTCCAGGTCCATGCGCGCCGCGAGGTCCAGGGCGTTGAGCGCCTCCTCGTAGGAGTGGACGACCCCGCCGACGCCGGGGTGTGCCCGGCCGATGGCCACCTGGCCGCCGTCGGTGGCGGCGTAGGCCTGCTTGGCGAAGTAGGAGAGGACGTCGTCCTGGTCGGCCGGGGCGATGCAGATGAGGCGGCCGTTCTTGGTCGTCAGCAGGATGCGGCGGTCGCCGAAGCGGGCGGCGAGGGACGACTCGATGCCGCGCGTGACCGCGTAGCCGTCCTCGTACGGCTCAGCGCCCTGTGCCACGGCGACCGCGTGGGCGTGGGACAGCAACAGCCCGAACCGCTCGGCCCGTTCGGCCAGGCGCCCGGCGTCGCTGCGGCCGTGGAGCAGGTCGTCGACGAACTCGCGCCGGGCCGCCTCCTGCTGGCGGATGGCGAGCCGCTGGGCGCGTTCGTGCCCCTCGGCGAAGGCGTCCACGGCCTGCTCCACCGCCGCGAGCAGGTGGTCGGCGGCTGCCGCGCTCAGGCAGGTCCGTACGTCCTGGGCGGCGGACAGGTGGGCGCGCACCAGGAGTCGCAGCCCGATGCCGGCTTCCGCGGCGCGCTCGCCCTGGGCGCGCAGCGCCTCCACTTCGTCCCGGCTCAGGCGGCGGCCGGTGGCGCAGGCACCGGTGAGGATCCGGGCATAGCCCTCCAGGTACTCCCCGACCGTGTCCCGTTCCGTCATCGCCCCTCCCGTGTCCGGACGCGTCGATGACGACGTCCCGAATTCCCGAATTCCCGACGTCCCGACGTGCGGACGTCAAGGGTGGCACGCGTACGCCGAGGGGCGGCCACCGGCATCAAGGAGCAGTAAAGATTGCCGGGTGACGGCAATGCGCACACGCGTGCCGTGCTGTCACGATGAGTCCGCCGGGGGTAGAGACGTGAGTTCGATGCCGGATCCCGGAAATCAGCACGCCGTGCGGTGACACCAAGGGGGAAGAGTCATGGCCGAGTTCCTGCACGCCCTCGCCACCTTCCCCGCCGTGCTGTTCACCGCGGCCCTCGTGGTCGTCGTCGGCTTCTGGCTGCTGGTCCTGCTCGGTGCGGCCGACCACGACGGCTTCGACGCGGACGTGGACGCCGACGCCCTGAACCTGGGCGGGGTGCCCGTCGCGGTCTCCGCCTCCCTGCTGATCTCCTTCGCGTGGTTCTTCACCGTCACCGGGTCCGTGCTCCTCGCCCGTACGGGATGGTCCGACGCCCTGGTCCACCTGCTGAATGCCGCCCTGCTGTTCGCCTCCCTCTTCGCCTCCTGGCGACTGACCCGGGGGCTCGTACGCCCGCTGGCCAAGCTCTTCCCCGACGAACCCGGGCCGTCCCGCCACGACTTCGTCGGACTGACCTGCACCATTCGCACCGGGCGGGTGGACGCGGGCTTCGGTCAGGCGGAGGTCGCGGCCAGGGACGGGTCCACCGCGGTCGTACAGGTCCGTCAGAACGACGGCGCCCGGCTGGCGCTCGGCAGCACCGGGCTGCTGTACGCGTACGACGACGCCGGCGAGTTCTTCTGGGTCGCGCCCTTCGACGCGGCACTGGACCCGCGCGGCTGACCGCGCCGTCCCTCCCTCCCCCTCCCCTCCCACGTCAGATCCCACCCTTCGAACCGGGGATTGCTCATGGATGCCATCACTTGGGGCATCGGCGTGCTCGTCGCCGTTGTCCTGCTCATCGCCCTCGCCATGCTGTTCGTGATCAGCCGGCTGTTCCGCAAGGTGGAGCAGGGCAAGGCGCTGATCGTGTCGAAGATGCGGAAGGTCGACGTCACCTTCACCGGGCAGGTCGTCCTGCCGGTGCTGCACAAGGCCGAGGTGATGGACATCTCGGTGAAGACCATCGAGATCTCCCGTACCGGGCGGGACGGCCTGATCTGCCGGGACAACATCCGCGCCGACATCCGCATCTCGTTCTTCGTCCGCGTCAACAAGACCGTCGAGGACGTCGTCAAGGTCGCCCAGGCCATCGGCACCGCCCGCGCCAGCGACCAGGCGACCCTGCAGGAGCTGTTCAACGCCAAGTTCTCCGAGGCGCTGAAGACCGTCGGCAAGCAGCTCGACTTCACCGACCTCTACACCATGCGCGACGAGTTCCGGGACCGGATCATCCAGGTCATCGGCACCGATCTGAACGGCTACAGCCTGGAGGACGCGGCGATCGACTACCTGGAGCAGACCCCGCTCGCGCAGCTGGACGCCTCCAACATCCTCGACGCCCAGGGCATCCGGAAGATCACCGAGCTGACGGCCGTGGAGCACGTGCGCACCAACGAGTTCCGGCGCACGGAGGAGAAGGAGATCACCCGGCAGAACGTCGACGCCCGCGAGGCGATCCTGGAGCTGGAGCGCCGCCAGGCCGACGCCGAGATCAAGCAGAAGCGCGAGATCGAGACCGTACGGGCCCGGGAGGAGGCCGAGACGGCCCGGGTGGCCGAGGAGGAGCGGCTGCGGGCGCAGAGCGCCTTCCTGAAGACCGAGGAACAGCTCGGCATCCAGCGCGAGAACCAGGCCCGCGAGGTCGCCGTCGCGCAGAAGAACCGCGAGCGGGTCATCGCCATCGAGAACGAGCGCATCGAGAAGGACCGCCTGCTGGAGGTCATCGCCCGCGAGCGGGAGACCGAACTGACCCGCATCTCCGCGGAGAAGGAGGTCGAGACCGAGCGCCGCGAGATCGCCGAGGTGATCCGCGAGCGGGTCGCCGTGGACCGTACGGTCGCCGAGCAGGAGGAGTCCATCAAGCGGCTGCGCGCCGTCGAGGAGGCCGAGCGACAGCGGCAGGCCGTCGTCATCGCCGCCGAGGCGGAGGCGCAGGAGCGGCTGGTGAAGGACATCAAGGCCGCCGAGGCCGCCGAGCAGGCCGCGGTCCACCGCGCGGCCGAGGAGCTCACGCTGGCCGAGGCCCGCCACAAGGCCGCCGACCTGGACGCCCGCGCCAAGGTCCGCCTCGCCGAGGGCATCCAGGCCGAGTCGGCGGCCGAGGGCCTGGCCGCCGTCCAGGTCCGGGAGAAGGAGGCGGACGCCATCGAGAAGGCGGGCCGCGCCGAGGCCGAGGCGATGGCCGCCCGGATGAGGGCGGAGGCCGCGGGCCTGACCGAGAAGGCGGCCGCCATGGCCGCGCTGGACGAGGCGTCCCGTACGCACGAGGAGTACCGGCTGCGCCTGGAGGCGGAGAAGGACATCCGGCTCGCGGGGCTGGAGGTGCACCGGCAGGTCGCCGAGGCGCAGGCCGCCGTGCTCGCCACCGGCCTGGAGAACGCCGACATCAACATCGTCGGAGGGGAGTCGGTGTTCTTCGACCGGATCGTCGGGGCCATGTCCCTCGGCAAGAGCGTCGACGGGTTCATGGACAGCTCGCAGACCGCCCAGGCGCTGGCCGGGCCGTGGCTGGACGGTTCGGCCTCCTTCACCGAGGACCTGACGAAGGTGCTCGGGTCGGTCTCCACCGCCGACGTACAGAACCTGACCGTGTCCGCCCTGCTGATGAAGCTCATGCCGGCGGGGTCCGGCCGGCTCGACGAGCTCATCGGCAAGGCCCGGCAGCTGGGCCTGGCCGACATGCCGGTCGCCGAACTCGCGGGCCTGAACGGCACCGCGAAGAGCTGACGGCCGCCAAGGGACCAAGGGATTCCGGAGCTGCCGCGCGGGGGGCGGCAGCTCCGGAGGAGACGGCCGTCGCGGCCGCGGAACGACGATCACGTGGACGAGGGAGCGGGGCCGATGGAGACGACGGGGATGGACGCCGGCGCGTACGAGGTACTGCGCGACCGGCTCGGTGCCCGGGCCGGCGAGGTGGCACGGCGCGCCGACGCCCTCAACACCGCCCGTATCGAGGCCTTCGGCTCCACCGGGCTCGCCCTCCTCGGCACCGAGCGGATCCGCACCGATCGCACGGTCGTCCCCCGTGACGTCGTCGCCGTCGGCGACGCCCTGCTCGTGGGGTACGAGGCCCCGGCCGCGGACGTGTTCGCCGTCTACGACCGCGACCTGAACCGGCTGCCGGACGACGCGGTGCCCGGCCTGCTCGACGACCCCGCCTTCGTACGCGAACACGCCGCCCTGCACCGCTACTTCCAGGGGGCGCGGCTCCTGCGCCTGCGCACGGTCGACGGCAAGCTGCTGGCGGTCTTCCGGACCGGGGAGCAGGCCGAGGACCTCCGCGTGCTGCGCTGGTCGGTCGCGGCCTCCGGCGAGGTGCGGTTCCTGGACGCCCGGGGCGAGCGCGACCACGTCCTGCCCGCGCCGTACGACTTCCCGTGGGTCGAGACGACCCGGGACGACCACGTCCTGGGCCGGCACCCGCAGGTCTCCGTCGCCGGCGGCGCGGTCTTCGTCTCGACGGTCGGCGGCACGCTGACCGTGAAGACGGAGAACGACACGGAACCGGGCGAGGGCGTCCACAGCGAGCCGGTCGACGAGCCGCTGCAGTCGCTCGCCGACGCCGAGGTGGCGTACGCGGCCGTCGGCGCCCTGGTCCTGATCCGCGTCCGGCCGTACAAGGAGGAGAACCGGCGGTACCTGGTCCACAACACGCTCACGAAGTCCGTCGTCCGGCTGGACGGCATCGGGCAGTCGTGCCGGCGCCTGCCCGACGACCAGGGGATCGTCTTCCCCGGCGGTTACTGCCTCGCCACGGGGACGGTGAAGACCTTCGACGCGGAGCGGACCGAAGGCCTGGAGTTCGAGCGCGCCGTCCGCTCGCCCAACGGCGAGGACGTGCTGTTCGTCTTCCACGACCGGGCCGAGGGCCGCACCCTCCTCCTGCCGTACAACCTCATCCGCAAGGAGGCCGCCACCGCGCTGACCTGCCGCGGCTACGCCCTCTTCGACGACGGCACCCTCGCTCTGCTGCGCCCCGAGTCCGGCGAACCGGCGCGCGTCCACCCGGTGCAGGTGTGGCGCACGCCGTACGTCTCCGACACCCACGCCGTCCCCGTGGCGGACGGTCCGCTCGCCCGGATCGGCAACGCCGACCTCGTACGCGGCATCTCCGACTGCCTCGCCATCGCCCGCCAGGTCCGCGAGACCACCGCCACCACCGCCACCACCGAGCTGTACGAGACGCTGATCGCCGCCTGCGCGCGGGCCGTCGACCGCTTCCACTGGCTGGGCGACGCGGACGCCGGTGACCTGCGCACCCCGCTGGAGGAGCTGAAGGCCACCGCGGAGCAGGTGCTGGCGGAGTTCGCGTCCGTCCGGTCCCTGACCCGGCAGGCGGCCGAGGCGGTCGCGGAGAGCGCCGAGCACCTGCGGCGGCTCGTGCGGCGCGTCCAGGGGGAAGCCCCCGCCGACGCCGGCGAGTGGATCGAGCGCATCTCCGCGCTGCGCCGCGCCCAGGGGCGCCTGGTGACCCTGAAGGAGATGCGGTACGCGGACACGGACGCCATCGACGTGCTCGCCGAGGAGACCGAGCGGCACATCGCGTCCACCGCGCGGCGGGCGGTGGCCTTCCTCCGGCGCGACGACGCCTTCGCGGCCCACCACGCGGAGGTGGAGCGGCTCGCCGCCGAGGCGGGGGCGATCGCCACGACCGCCGCGGCGGACCCGGTCACGGAGAGGCTGGACGAGCAGGTCGCCGGCCTCCAGACCCTCACCGAGGTCGTCGCCGGCCTCGACATCGCCGACGCCACCGTGCGCACCGCGATCCTCGAGCGGATCGCGGAAGTGCTGGCCGGGCTGAACCGCGCCCGCGCGATCCTGGCCGCCCGCCGCCGCGACCTCGTCGAGCAGGAGGGGCGCGCGGAGTTCGCGGCGCGGTTCGCGCTGCTCGCGCAGTCCGTCACCGGAGCGCTGGCGGCGGCCGACACCCCGGAGGCCTGTGACGCGCAGCTGGCCCGGCTGCTCCTCCAACTGGACACCCTGGAGTCGCGGTTCGCCGACCACGACGGCTTCCTCGCCGAGATCGCCGACCAGCGCGCCGAGGTCCACGACGCCTTCGCCGCCCGCCGGCAGACCCTCCAGGACGACCGGGCCCGGCGCGCCGAACGCCTCGCCGAGTCCGCCGCGCGCGTCCTGGAGACGATCGCCCGCCGGGCGGCCGCCCTGGACAGCGCCGAAGCCGTCACCACGTACTTCGCCTCCGACCCGATGGCCGCCAAGGTCCGCCGTACCGCCGACGAGCTGCGCGCGCTCGGGGACCCGGCCCGCGCCGAGGAGCTGGAGGGGCGTCTCAAGGCCGCCCGCCAGGAGGCCGGCCGGGCCCTGCGGGACCGCACCGAGCTGTACGCGGACGGCGGCGACACCCTCCGCCTGGGCGCGCACCGCTTCGCCGTGAACACCCGGCCGCCGGAGCTCACCCTCGTACCCGACGGCGACGACGGGATGGCGTTCGCGCTGACCGGCACCGACTACCGGCGCCCGGTCACGGACCCCGCGTTCGCGGACACCCGCGCCCACTGGCACCAGCTGCTGCCCTCCGAGAACGCCGACGTCTACCGCGCGGAGTACCTGGCGGCGCGGCTGCTGGCCGAGCACGGCGCGGACGCCCTCACCGGCGCGGACCTGTCCGCCGTCACCCGGCGGGCGGCCGAGGCCGCGTACGACGAGGGGTACGAGCGCGGCGTCCACGACCACGACGCGGCGGCGATCCTCTCCGTGGTGCTGCGCCTGCGGGAGCGGGCCGGGCTGCTGCGGTACCCGGCCGCCGACCGCGCCGCCGCCCAGCTGTTCTGGGCGCACGGCACCACCTCCGGGGACCGCGACCTGTGGGCGCGGCAGGCCGCGTCGCTGGTACGGGCGCGGGAGACGTTCCGCACCGCCCCGGCCGCGCTGGACGCGCTGCGCGGCGAACTCGTCGACGCGGGCGCGGGCGCGCTGACCGCTCGCGCGGCGGAATACCTCGTCGAGGAGCTCGCCACCGGCGAGTCCTTCGTCGCCGGGCCGGCGGCGCGCACGCTGCTGGAGAAGTTCCGCCGGTCGGTGGACCCGACTCCGTACGCGCGGGACGTACGCGACCGGCTGGACGCCGGCGACACCGCGGCCGCGCGCCGGCTCGTCGAGGGCTGGCTCGCCTCGTACGCCGCCGCGAGCGGCGAGGAGCCGGACGCCGGCGACCTCGCCGAGGCCGTCGCGATCGAGGTCTGCCCCGCGCTCGTACGGCACGAGGCGGACGCCGCGCTCACGGCCGTGGTCGAGGGCCTGCTCGGGACGCACCCGAGGATCGTGCGGGGCACCCTGGCCCTGCGGCTCGACGAGTTCCTGGCCAGGACGGCCGACTTCACGTCCGGCGTGGTGCCCGGCTTCCGCGCCTACCAGCGGCGGAGGGCGGACCTGGTCGCCGCCGAGCGCCGGCGGCTGCGCCTGGACGCGTACCGGCCCCGCGTCATGTCGTCGTTCGTACGGGGCCGGCTGGTCGACGAGGTGTACCTGCCGCTCGTCGGGGACAACCTGGCCAAGCAGCTCGGCGCCGCCGGGGCCGGCAAGCGGACCGACAGCCACGGTCTGCTGCTGCTCGTCTCCCCGCCCGGCTACGGCAAGACCACCCTCATGGAGTACGTCGCCGATCGCCTCGGCCTGCTCCTGGTGAAGGTCGACGGGCCCGCTCTCGGGCACTCCACCACGTCCCTCGACCCGGCGGAGGCGCCGAACGCCACCGCGCGCCGGGAGGTCGAGAAGATCGACTTCGCGCTGGCGGCCGGGAACAACGTCCTGCTGTACCTCGACGACATCCAGCACACGTCCCCCGAGCTGCTGCAGAAGTTCATTCCGCTGTGCGACGCCACCCGCACCCTGAACGGCCACGACCTGCGCGGCAAGCGCTTCGCCGTCTGCATGGCCGGCAACCCCTACACCGAGTCCGGGGAGCGCTTCCACATCCCCGACATGCTCGCCAACCGCGCCGACGTCCGGAACCTCGGCGACGTCCTGACCGGCAAGGAGGACGCCTTCGCGTTCAGCTTCATCGAGAACGCCCTCACCTCCAACCCCGTGCTCGCTCCCCTCGCCGGGCGCGACCGCGCCGACCTGGAACTGCTCGTACGCCTTGCCGCCGGCGACCCGGCGGCCCACCCGTCACCCGGCCACCACCCCTCAACGAGCCGCTCCGCGGCACCCCCGCTCGTCGCGTCCGGGCTCACGCACCCCTACGCGGCGGCCGAACTCGACCGGATCCTCGCGGTGCTGCGGCACCTGCTCACCGCACGCGACACGGTCCTCGCCGTCAACCGGGCGTACATCGCATCCGCCGCCCAGTCGGACGCCACGCGCACCGAGCCGCCGTTCCGGCTCCAGGGCTCGTACCGCGACATGAACAAGATCGCGGCGCGTGTCTCCCCCGTCATGAACGACGCCGAGCTGGCCGCCGTCGTCGACGACCACTACGCGGGTGAGGCACAGACCCTCACCACCGGGGCCGAGGCCAACCTCCTCAAGCTGGCCGCCCTGCGGGGCACGCTCACCGCGGAAGGGGCGGCGCGCTGGGCGGCCGTCACCGCGGCGTACGTCCGCGCCCAGGCCCTCGGCGGCGGCTCCGGGGACGACGCCCTGGGCCGGGCGGTGGCCGCGCTGGGCCTGCTGGCCGACCGGATCGCCGCCGTCGAGACGGCGATCACCCGGGCCACGGACCCCCGCCACCTGCTGAGCCACCGGGAGCATGGCCGGTAATGTGCGGTCGGCGCCATGGGCGGTGGGAGGGTTTCGGCCACCGCCATTGCGGCAGCAGGGAGCGGCGGCGGGGACCGGCCGCGCCTGCCTGGCGAGACGCCTACTAACCGTGGTCGTGTCATGACTTATCTCACAGCATGTACGGATGTATGGGCTGTGAGCGATAATGAACGCGCCAAGGGCCTGCGGATTCCGGCAACTTCGCGCTGATGACCTCTGAAATGGCGCGGGTCTGCCTCAATGCTTCCGTCGGGCGGGCGGAGTTGAAGAAAAGGGCGACGGCGAAACCGTTCGCATGGGGGGTTACGTAGCTGTGCTGCAGATTACCGGCACGCCGTATGGAATGGCTCGCATTGCTCAGAATTTCGAGGATGAGTGAATGCGCGGCGCGCTCGGCGCCGGCGGGATCCTCGGTGTGGGCGGCGATCCGCTCCACCTTCAATGCGGTCATATGCATGGGTTCATTGTCCCGTGCAACTGTGCGTACCACCCAGTCGTCGATGCGGCAGCAAAGTGACTGGCCGGAAGATGTCATGCGGGGATGGACCGATGAAACTGGCGGCAGGGCAGTCTGATACCGAAATGCCCGGGATGCGCGACACGCACTTGTCGTGCCTGGGCATCGGCCCGCATGCCGGGATGATCTACAAGGCCATGATCCGGAACCACGAGTGGGGGGTCGACGACCTGGTCGGCCAACTCGGCCTGACCGAGGACGAGATCAGGCGCGGGCTGGACGAGCTCGCCGCCTCGGCGCTGATCCGCCCGTCCTGGGAGGACCCCGGGATGTTCAGCGTGGTGAAGCCCAGCGTGGCCATCGGCGCGCTGATATCGGCCCAGCAGCAGGAAATCCTGGAAATGCAGCGCCGGCTGGAGGAGGGCCGGGCCGCGATGGTCGACCTCATGGCCGAGTTCGAGCTCGGGCAGGGGGAATTCCAGGGCGGCGGGGGAATCGAGTGCCTGAGTGGCCTCGATTCCGTGCGACTCTTTCTGGAGGAGATTTCCCAGGAGGCGGCCAGTGAGGTGCTGGCGCTCATTCCGCGGGCTTCGCTGACTCCGGAGAGCATGGAGGCCAGCCGGGCGCTCGACGAGAAAGTAGTCGCGCGCGGCGTGGACGTCCGCACGGTTTATCTGGACAGTGTCCGAAACCATCCGGCGACCCGGCGGTACGCGGCGTGGCTGAATGAGCACGGTGGCGAAGTGCGGACCGCGCCGCTGCTGCCGATGCGGCTCATCCTGGTCGACCAGAAGGTGGCCCTGCTGCCGATGGACCTCCAGGATTCCGGCCGGGGCGCGCTGGTGGTGCGCCAGCCCAGCATCATCTCGGCGCTGCTGGCCCTCTTCGCCAGGATCTGGGACGACGCCCGCCCGCTGGGCACCTCCGAGCAGCCGGACGACCAGGGGCTCAGCCCCCAGGAGCGGGAGCTGCTGCGGCTGCTGGCGTGCGGGATGACGGACGAGGCGGCCGGGAAGCAGCTCGCGATCTCGGTGCGGAGCGTACGCCGCCTGATGTCCGACATCATGGCCCGCCTCGAGGCGCGCAGCCGGTTCGAGGCCGGGGTGCGCGCCGCGGAGCGGGGCTGGCTGTGACCCCTCAGCGGAGGGCGATGCGGGCCACCGAGGGGCGGGCCAGGCTCAGGTAGTCGGCGGTCGCCAGGGCCACCGACATGTCGAGCCGGCCCGTGTTGAAGAAGATCTCCTCGTACGCGGTGAGCTCCTCGTCGACCAGCACCTCCAGTTCGCCGGAGCACAGGGCGAAGGGGGCGATGGAGCCGCTGACGCTCCCCGTGAGCCGCTCGGCGACCTCGCGGGTGGCGAACGACGCCTCCGTGCCGCCGAGCAGGTCCGCGACCGCGGCGCGGTCCACCTTGCGGTGGCCCGGGACCACGGCCAGCACGTACCGGCGCCGGCGCTTGCCGAAGGCCACGCGCAGCACCAGGGTCTTCGCGGCCTGCTCCAGCGGGTGGCCGCGCAGCAGGCTCGACAGCTCGGTCCGCCCCTCCGGCGGGTGCGGGATGAACCGGTGCCGGGCGCCCGCCAGCCGGAACATCACCGTCAGCGTGGCGTGCACGTCCAGCCCGGTCCCGGCGGCCGCCGGAGCTTGTGCGGCTGCTTGTGGGGCCTGCGGGGCGCGTACGGCCAGGGCCTCCAGGGTGGGCGTCATCGGGTGCTCCGGTCCAGGATCGTCGCCGAGGCGGCGCGGGCGAGCGAGAGCGCGTCGCCGAGGCGGGCCGCGTGGCGGCCGCCGGCGCTCGCCAGGGCGCCCTTGCCGCCCGCGCCGCCGCCGATCGCGGCGGCCGCCTCCGTCAGCACCTCCTGGGCCTCGATGCCGCGCTCGCGCAGCCTGCTGCCGACCGCGGCCGCCAGCATCGCCTTGCCCTCGTGCACGGTGCCCAGGACCACGATCCCCGCGCCCGAGGCGAGCCGCAGGGCCACGGTCGAGGCCAGGCGGCGCAGCTCCTGCCCGGTGACGCCCTCCACCCGGGAGGCGACCAGCAGCCCGCCGGGGACGGCCTCGGCCTTCTCCGCGACGCCCGCCGCGATGGCGGTCAGTTCGGCGCTGCGCATCCGCTCCACCTCGCCCTGGGCCAGGGCCAGGAGCTTCAGCCGCTTCTCCAGCGCGGCCACCGCGTCCTCCGGGCGGCTGCCGAGCAGCCCGGTGAGCTCCCGCAGCAGCGTGCGCTCGCGCTGGGCGGACGCCAGGGCCTCGAAGCCCGTCCAGGCCTCGATGCGCCGCAGGTTGGCGCCCACCGAGGCGTCGCCGACCAGCCGTACCGTGCCGACCTGGGCGCCGTGGGCGACATGGGTGCCGCCGCACAGCTCGCGGGAGAAGTCGCCGATGTCCACGATGCGCACCGTGTCCTCGTACTTCTCCCCGAACAGGGCGAGGGCGCCGGCCCGTTCGGCCTCGGCGCGGTCCGCGTGCCAGACCCGCACCTCCGGGTCGGCGAGCACCCGCTCGTTCACGCGGGACTCGATCTCGTCCAACTGGCCCGGGGACAGGGCCGAGAAGTGCACGAAGTCGAAGCGCAGCCGTCCGTCGTCCACCAGCGAGCCGTGCTGGGCGGCGTGCTTGCCGAGGACCTCCCGGACCACCGCGTGCAGGATGTGGGTGGCGGAGTGGGATCGGGCCACCGAGGCGCGGCGGGCCGCGTCCACGGCCGCCTCGGCCGTCTGCCCGGTGCGGATCTCGCCCTCGGCGACCCGCGCCGTGTGGACGTGGAAGCCCGGCAGCCCGTTGCGGGTGTCGGTGATCTCCAGGACCGCGCCGTCCGCCGTGCGCAGCACGCCGGTGTCGCCGACCTGGCCGCCCCGCTCGGCGTAGAACGGCGTGGCGTCCAGGACCAGTTCGACCTGCCGGCCGGCCGACGCGGCGGGCACCGGGCGGCCCTCGTCCAGCAGGGCCAGCACGGTGCCCTCGCCGGTGGTGCGCTCGTAGCCGAGGAACTCGGTGCGGCCGTGCCGGGCCACCAGCTCGCGGTACGCCTCCTGGCGGCGCAGCGCGGCGGCGGTCTTCACCTTGCCGCCGCTCTTGGCGCGCTGCTGCTGGGCGGTGAGCAGGGCGGCGAACCGGTCCTCGTCGACGGTCAGGCCGGCGTCGTGCGCGGCCTCCAGGGTCAGTTCGACCGGGAAGCCGAAGGTGTCGTGCAGCTCGAAGGCGGTCTCGCCGGAGAGCGAGGGGGACTTCTGCTCCTTCGCCCGCCGCACGGCGGCGTCGAGGAGCTTGGCGCCCTGCCGCAGCGTGCGGCCGAAGGACTCCTCCTCGGCGCGGGTGACCTGCTCGATCAGCGAGGCCTGCTCGCCGAGCTCGGGCCAGGCGGAGCCCAGGTTGGCGATGACGCTGCCGGTCACCTCCGGCAGCAGCGGCCCCTCGATGCCCAGCAGCCGACCGTGCCGGACGGCGCGGCGCATCAGGCGGCGCAGCACGTAGCCCCGGCCCTCGTTGCCGGGCAGCACGCCGTCGGCGATGAGGAAGGCCATGGCGCGGGCGTGCTCGGTGACCACCTGGAACGACACCTTGTCGGCGCCGCTGCCCGGGTACTCCCGTCCGGACAGCTCCTGCACCCGGTGCAGGGTCGGGGCGAGGAGGTCGGTGAGGCAGACGTTCTCCACGTCCTGGAGCAGGACGGCGAGCCGCTCCAGGCCCATGCCGGTGTCGATGCCCTTCATCGGCAGCTCGCCGAGGATCGGGTAGTCGGTCTTGCCCTCGCCCTCGCCGCGGCCGTACTGCATGAAGACCAGGTTCCAGATCTCCATGTAGCGCTCGTCGTTGACGGCGGGGCCGCCCTCCGGGCCGAAGGCCGGGCCGCGGTCGTAGTACAGCTCCGAGTTGGGGCCGCAGGGGCCCGGCACGCCCATGGACCAGAAGTTGTCCTCCTTGCCCAGCCGCTGGACGCGGGAGGCGGGGATGCCGACGCGCTCCCAGCAGCGGATCGACTCGTCGTCGTCGAGGTAGACGGTCGCCCACAGCCGCTCGGGGGCCAGTCCGAACCCCTTCGTGACCAGCTCGTACGCGTAGGCGATCGTCTCCTGCTTGAAGTAGTCGCCGAACGAGAAGTTGCCGAGCATCTCGAAGAACGTGCCGTGCCGGGCGGTGCGGCCGACGTTCTCGATGTCCGAGGTCCGGGCGCACTTCTGCACGGAGACGGCGCGCGGGTACGGCGCGGCGGTCTCGCCGAGGTAGTACGGCTTGAACTGGTTCATGCCGGCGTTGGTGAGCAGCAGGGTCGGGTCGTCGGGGACCAGCGGGCTCGACCGGACCGGCTCGTGGCCGCGGTCGGTGAAGAAGTCGAGGAACGTGGAGCGGATCTGCTGGGAGTGCACGGGTTCACCTCGGTGCCAGGGGCGGGGCTGCGGAAGCTGTGGACTGCGGGCTGTGTGAGAAAGGCGGACGGGCGGGGCGGGGACGGAGCCGGCTCAGACCAGGCACGGGATGGCGGAGACGGAGGTCACCCCGAAGGCCGGCTCCCGCACCATGGCGGGGTGACCGCCGCGCAGCCCCGGACGGTGCTCGTCGACGGCCCGGAACAGGGCCTCGATCTCCATCCGGGCGAGCGCGGCGCCGAGGCAGAAGTGGCCACCGCGCCCGAAGGCCACGTGGCGGCCGCCGGTACGGCGGATGTCGAAGCGGTCCGGGTCGGCGAAGACCTCGGGGTCGCGATCGGCGGCCGCGAGGACCAGGACGACGCGGTCTCCCTTGGCGATGCGGCGCCCGGCGTACGCGAAGTCCTCCCGGGCGGTGCGGGGCGCGAAGTTGAACGGCGACGCGAACCGGACGGACTCCTCCACGGCCGCGCCGTACGGGACCTCGCCCGTGCGCAGCGCGCGGTGCTGCTCCGGGTCGGCGAGCAGGCACGCGAGGCCGACGGCGGCCGCGGTGGCCACCGGTTCGGCGCCGCCGGTGAGCAGCTGGGCGAAGAGCGCGGTGACCTCCTGCGCGTCGAGCTCCCCGGCGCCGTCGGCGTGGAGGGAAGCCAGCAGCGCGGCCATGGGACCGGCCGCGCGGGGCAGGACGGTTCCCGTGACGTAGGCGGTCAGCTCGCGGACGGCGAGGTCGGCGGCGAGCGCCGTCTCCTTCTCCAGGACCGGCATGCTCAGGTAGCGGATCAGAGCGTCGGACCAGCCCGTCACGGCGTCGCGTTCGCGGTCCTCGATGCCGAGGAAGGCGCAGATCGCGGTGAGCGCGTAGGGCCGGGCCACCTGCTGGAACAGGTCGCCCTCACCCGGCCGCAGGGCCTGGACGGCCTCCTCGGCGCAGGCGCGCAGGGTCTGCGCGAAGGGCGCGAGGCTGCGCGGGGTGAAGGCCCGCTGCAGCGCCTTGCGGGCCTTGAGCTGGTACGGAGGGTCGGCGAAGACCAGCCACTTGCCGAGGAACCGCTCGACGGGCGCGAAGGCCGCGCGCATGTCCTCGGTCATCGCGGCGAGCATGGCGGTCTTGTCGCGGGCGCCCAGGGCCGGTTCCAGCAGGAGCGTCTCGACGTCGGCGTGCCGGGTGACGTACCAGCTCCGGGTGGGCTCGTTCCAGTGGACCGGCTCGTGGGCGCGCAGCCGCGCGAAGAAGGGCGCCGGGTCGAGGGCGACCTCGGGCGCGAGGATCTCCTCGGGGGAGAAGGCCGCCAAGGTGTCGGCAGGCATGGGGGTCACCGGACTTCCTGGGTGTGCGCGGCGGCGGTGAGCCGCCGGGCCGTGGCCTCGACGGCGGCGGCCAGGTCGCGCAGGGCACGTGCGCCGAGCGCGGTGGGGTCGGAGGTCAGCCGCAGGTACCGCCGGCCGTCGGGGCGGGCCGGGTCGATGGCCTCGGCCAGCACGTCGCAGGCGACGGTGTGCGGGCGCAGCCGGGTGGGCACGAGGCGTGCCTCGCCGAGCCGCAGCGTGCGGGTGGCGCACAGCGGCCGGTCCGTGAACACCGCGCGCGGCCACGGGTCCTGATCGTGACCGTTGGGCTCGGTGGCGCCGGGCTCCTCGGGGCCGAGGGGCCGGCCGCGTACGGCGGAGACGGCGGCGAGCACGCTCCGGAAGGCGTCTCCCGGGTCGTCGAGGCCGCCTTCCGGGATCCGGACGCGGACCGGCGCCGGGGCGGCGCGGCCGGGCACGGCGAGGCCGGTGCGGAAGTCCCGCTGCCCGGTGACGCTGCCCAGGGCCAGCGCGTACACGGCGAAGAGCACGCAGGCCGGGGTGGCCGCGGGGTCGTCGGCCAGCGCCAGCAGCCGGTCGACGACGGGCCCGTCGAGGGTGATCTGGTGGTACGGGGGCGGCGGCGCCGCGCCGTCCGGCCCTACGGGCGCGGGGGTGGCGGTGGGGTGCGGCTCGGGCGCGGCGGCGGTGAGGTGCGACTGGGGCGCGGCGGCGGTGAGGTGCGACTGGGGCGCGGCGGTGGCGTCCGCGTAGCACCGTTCGATCTCCGCCTCCAGCAGCTCCAGTTCCCGTTCCAGCCCCGGCTGCGGATCAGGGCCCGGGCCCGGCTTCGGCGTGGAGGCGGATCGGTGCACCTGGACGACCAGGAGGCAGCCACCGCTCCAGCGGCGCAGCTCGGCGCGGACGGGTGCCGCGCCGCTTGCCAGGTCGAAGGGCCGGGGCGCGGCGGACTCGGCCGCCTTCAGGGCGGTGTCCACCGCCTCCCAGCCGAGGCCGGGGGTGTCGTGGACGGTCACCGCCGGGGCGGGGCGGCTGCCGGTGGCGCGGGCGAGCGAGACTCGCAGGCGGTCCGCGTCGACGGCTGCGCCGCTCGTGTCGAGGTACCCGAGGGTGACGGCGTCGGCGGGGCCGAAGCCCGTCAACCACCGAGGTCCGGCGCTTGGTTGCTGGGAACCTGTCATGGGAACACTCCTCTCCAGGGCTTCCGTGGGGGGCGGGTTTCAGGGGCGGTCAGGCGCGGGCGGGCTCGGCGACCGCGGCAGCGTTCGCCGTCGCGTCGGCCGGGTTCGCCGGGTCCGTCGCGTCCGTTGCCACCGCCGCCACCTGGGGGCGCTTGGCGCGGACGGCGAGAAGCAGCAGCGGGGCCACGGCGCACAGCGCGGCCATGCCGGCCGCGTACGGGGTCCCGGAACCGGAGGTGACCAGGGCCCCCGCGACCAGCGGGCCCGTCACGAAGCCGACCGAGGTCGACATGCCGTAGGCGGCGTTGAAGCGCCCCCGCAGCTCCGGGGAGGCCAGCGAGTTGACCAGCGACGGCATCCCGGTCGCGTACAGCGTCTCGGCGGTGGCGAACAGCACCATCGCCGTGATCAGCAGCGTGAGCTGCCCGGCCCCTCCGGGAAGCCCGGCGGCGACCAGCACCAGCGCCCAGTTGGCCGCCCACAGCACGCCGGCCAGGGCGACCGTGCGGGTGTGCCGCCACCGCTTGACCAGGTCGTGCAGGACCACCTGGGCGGCGATCACGCCGCCGGTGTTCACCGCGAACAGCACCGCGATCAGGGAGGTCCCGACCCCGGTGTGGGTCACCAGGAACGCCGGGTAGCCCGCCTCCAACTGCCCGTACGAGGCGAAGTAGAGGGCCGCGCCGACCACCATCACCACCAGGAACGAGCGGTGGGCGAACACCTGCCGGTAGCCGGCCGGGCGCGCGCCCGCCCCGGGCGCGGACGGCGCGGCGGCGGACGGCGCGGGGTCCAGCCCGCGCAGCACCAGCATGAGCACGGCCACCCCGAGATAGCTGACCGCGTCCACGGCGTACAGCAGCCGGAACGACAGCGGGTGCGCCGTGGCGGCCACCACGCCGCCCAGCAGGCCGCCGATGCCCATGGCGGCGTTGGCCAGGGTGAAGCTGGAGCCGAACACCACGGGGTGGGACGCGTCCGGCACCGAGGCGGCGAGCAGCGCGTTCCACGCCGACGAGCCGCCGAGGCCGATGCCCCACACCGCGGAGGCCAGCAGGAAGTGCCATCCCTGGGACGCGACCGCGTACCCCGCCACGCCCACCGCGCTCAGCGCCATGTGCGCGGCGGCGGCCCGGCGCGCTCCGACGCGGTCGGCGAGCCGTCCCGCGTGCAGACCGCCGACGATCACGGCGACCGAGGTCACGGAGACGGCGTGCATCGCGGTCGTGAGGCCGAGGCCGTTGACCTGGTGCACGTAGACGACGAGGAACGGCAGGACCAGGCCGGACCCGATGTTGTTGACCGCGCCGAGCGCCAGCAGCGTCCGCGCGGGGCGGGGCAGCGAGGCGAGGTCCTTCAGGAGGGACACGGGCTTTCCTTTCGGTCCGTTCGGGCGGCGGGGGCGGCGACGGTCGGGTTCAGGGTGCGGACGACGGGCCGGCCACCGTCCGCCTCGACGCGGACCGCGGCTCCGAGCGGGAGGGTGAGCATCGGGTCGGTGTGCCCGAACGGCAGGTCCAGGAGGATCGGTACGTCGCCGGGGAAGGCGTCCAGGAGGATCCGGTGCAGGGCGTCCGTGCGCTCCGGGCCGTACGGGCCGCCAGGAGTGCGCCCCACCACCACGGCGGTCGCACGCTCGGCGATGCCCAGGTGGCGCAGCTGGGTCAGGCTGCGCTGGAACGCCGGGACGGTCAGTCCGTCCTCCGTGCCCTCCAGACACAGCACGGTCGGCCCGTCCGGCGGGGCCAGCCAGCGCGTGCCCGCCAGGAAGCTCAGCGTCGGCACGTTCCCGCCGAACAGCACGCCCTCGGCGCGGCCGGGGCGCAGCACGTACGCGCCGCCCGGGTACCGGGGCCGCTCCTCCTCGTCGGCCGAGGCCCAGTCGCCGTACGGCTGGGTCCACCACGACGGCAGCGGCCAGACGCCGTCGGCGCCGCCGTCCGCGGTGCCCCCCTCACCCGTGAGAGTGCGGCGCAGGTGGTCCACGGTCTCCGGGAACGGCGCGGGCCACTCGCCGAACTGCGGCAGCAGGGCGGGGCCGTAGAAGACGGTGGTGCCGGTGATCGCCTGGCAGCCCAGCAGCAGCGCGGTGTTGTCGCTGTAGCCGACGAGGATCTTCGGCGGGAGCGAGGCCAGTTCGTCCAGGTGCTCCAGCAGGTCGTTGGAGTTGTTGCCACCGATGGTGGTGAGGACCGCGCCGACGTCGGGGTCGGCGTACAGGTCGAGCAGGGCGCGGGCCCGCTCCCGGCCGGTGCCGGCGATGGCGCCCGCGTACCGGCCCTCGGGGGCGAGCCGCACCGGGCTGCCCAGGGCGCGCTCCAGCGCGGCCACGGCCCGGCGGGTGCGGTGCGGGAACCGGCCGGCGGCCCAGGCGCTGGTCGCGGCGACGCCGACGACCGTGCCGGGCCGCAGCGGCGGCGGCGGGGTGGTGGTGGGCAGGCCGGCGCTCACGCGGACGGCCCGCCGAACAGATAGCGCAGCGCGTTGCCCGACAGCAGGCCCCGGGCGGCCGCGGCGCCGGCGCCGCCCAGCTCCAGGGAGCCGAGGATGCGGCGCACCGCGTCGGGCGTGTCGGCGCCCAGGATCCGGCCGTCGTCCCAGGGCTGGAGGTGCCAGGGGGTGTCCAGCGAGAACATCAGGCGCGGTCCGCACTCGGCGATCAGCTCGGCCAGCCGGGTGTCGGACCCGGCCGGGCCGGGGTCGCCGACGGTCCGCTCGCACACGGCTTCCCAGGGGCCGAGGTCGGCGTACACGCCGGGGTTGGCCAGGATCTCGGGGAGGCCCGGGTTGAGGAAGCCGAGGTGGGCGATGCTGACGCGGGCCCCGGCGGCGACGGCCGCGGGGACCACGTCGGCGCGGATCTCCGCGAGGTCGCCGAGGCGGCCCTCGGGGGAGCAGTGCAGCACGGTCGGGACGTTCCACCGGGCGCCGAGCGAGAGGTAGCCGCGGGCCACGTACGCGGCGAGCGGGGTCTCGGCGGCCGGCGGGTGCCACTTGAGGGCGAACACCTCGTCGAGGCGGCCCTCGTAGTCGGCGGCGAAGTCCTCCGCGTCGCGGAACGGGTCGGCCATCAGCGCGGGCATGGGCAGGCCGGCGGAGACCGGGTGGTCCTTGCGGAACCGGGCGCATTCGTCGAGGAGTTCGAGGTTGCGCTCGCGGATCACCCGGCTGCACGTCCCGGGGTCCACGGGGACGCCCGCCGGCTTGAAGCGCCGGTAGTACGGCATCGGCAGCACGAGCGCGCCGACGGTGGCGGGAGGCTCGGGCAGGTGCGCGCGCCCGAGCGTGCCCAGCAGCCGCATCAGCTGCTCCACGGACTGCCGGTAGGTGTGCTCCGAGGTCTCGTCGTGGTGGATCAGCTCGGCGCCGGCGTGCTCATGGGCACTGATCAGCACGGCGGCGTCGCCGCGTGCCAGGTGCTCCCGTACCTCCTCGCGCACCGGCCCCAGGGGGGCGGCGTGCGCCGCGGGCCGCGGGGGCGGGTCCGTGGGGAGCAGGCCGTAGGCGACGACGTCGACGCGGCCGGCGTGGGTCGTACCCGCCTCGCGCAGCACGCCCTCGCGGGTGAACCCGGCCTTCTCCGCGACGCGCTGGGAGCCGTGGTTGCCGGTCGCGGCGAGCAGCATGACGCGGCGTACGGGCGTGGCGTCGAACACCCAGGAGGCGACGGCGCGCACGGCCTCGGGGGCGAAGCCGCGGCCGCGGGCGGCCGGGACGGTCCAGTAGCCGATCTCGGTCGTCAGCTCGCGCCAGTCGGTCCGCTTCAGGCCGAAGCAGCCGACGAGTTCACCGGTCGCGGCGTCCTCCGCCGCGAACTGCACGCCGTCTCCGCTCGTCAGCGACTCGGGCGCGCCCTGGGTGCACCACCACCGGGCGTGCTCCTCGGTGTACGGGCTCGGCAGCGGCAGCCAGCGCTGGGTCGTGGCGTCGTCGCAGGCGGTCTGGACGCCGGGCACGTCCCGCTCGGCGAACGGGCGCAGCACGAGGCGCTCGGTCCGCAGGACCGCCTCGGGGAAACGATTCATCTCTCCTCTTCCTTTCTTCCTTCCGGCCGTTGCTTCTCGCCGTCTCGCGCCGTCACTTCTCGCCGCGGAACTTGCGCCCCAGCAGGACCGCCGAGCCGGTCGAGCGCCCGCAGCAGGCGCACGCGCGCGGCGGTGCCGCCGCCGCGTCGTCGCCGAACGGGACGCCGTTCTCACCGGTGAGCCGGCCGATCACGTCGAGTCCGGGGCGGTCCAGGGCCGCGCCGGCGCACGCGTCCCGGTGGCACAGCGGCACCCGGGCCGCCGCGGGCACGGCCGCCGGGCCGTCGGGCCCGGGGAAGGCGTCCAGGTCGAGGACGCGGGCCCGGTGCGCCGCGGCCCGGTCCCGGACCAGGTCCGCGCCGAGCGCCGCCAGCCGCTCGGACACCCGCTCCGCGAGGTCCCGCTCGCCGACCGGCTCGCCCTCGCCCGCGTCCGCGCCGAGCAGCAGCACCTCGCCGCGCGCCGGGCCCTCCGCGGTCAGGAAGAGGGGCACGCCGTGCGCCCGCGCCCGGCCGGCGCGGGCCTTGAGGCCGCGGTGGTCGTCGTACGCCTCGGCCCGGACGCCCCGCTCCCGCAGGGCCTGCGCCAGCCGGGCGGCCCGCTCGGCGCTCTCCAGGACGGCCGGCACGACGGCGACCTGCACCGGGGCGACCGAGGGGTGGTACACCGGCCGGTCGGGGTCGTCGTGCGAGTGGACCAGCAGGGCGAGCACGAGGCGGGCCGAGAAGCCGAAGTTGAGCATCGTCAGCGGCTCGGCCCCGTGGCGCACCCCGAACGTCTCGCTGAACCGGGTTCCCAGCTCGTACACGGACGTCAGCGTGGTCGAGGCGCCCTCTGGGAGCAGCGTGACCAGCTCGTGCCGGCGGTCGGCGTACGCGCCCTTCGCGCCGGGCTCCTTGAGCCGCTCGACCGCGAAGGTCGGCAGGCCCAGGGCCGCCGCGACCCGGCCCGGGCCGTGCAGCAGGAAGGCGACGTCGGCGGAGGAGTCGCCGGTGAAGGCGGCCTGCGCCTCGAAGAACGGCCACACGAACCGCTCCATCCACAGCGGCCGCATGCCGTGGCCCTCGTGGCGGCCCACGGTGCGCACGGTGCTGACCCGGAACGGCGGGGTGCGGCCCTCCCGCAGCCAGTCGGCCATCACCAGCGAGATCTGCGCCTCGATGGTCGAGGCGAGCACCAGTGGCTCGTCCCCGCCGCCGGGCGCGCCCTGCCCCTCGGCGTCCCGCAGCAGGTACACCCGGTCGAGGAAGCTCTTGATGGAGCCGGCCTGCCGCTCCAGAGCGGACAGCGGCACCGCCGAGGGCAGGCCGAGTTCCTCGTAGCCGCCGTCCTCGAACAGCGCGCGGAAGGCGTCCAGGACGCGGTCGCACAGGGCGTAGCCGTGGGGCAGCCAGCCGCTGGCCCCGGCGACGGGGTACTTGGCGTGGATGATGTGGGAGCGCTGGAGTGCCGCGGCGTCCCCGGCCCATGCGGTCACCGGGCAGTCTCCGTCCCGCGCAGCAGCGCGAACTGGGCGATGTGGAAGAAGGTCACGTTCAGCGGCCGCAGCCGGTTGCCGGCGTCGACGTAGCAGGCGCCGTACCGCTTGGCGGCCTCCGTGGGAAGCGAGGTCACCGAGGCGGTCACGCGGCCCGCGTGCCGCCACACCAGCGCCTCCCCGGTCAGGGCCCAGGGCTCCGGCGCGGGGCCGGCGCCACCGCCGACACCGAGCTCGTCGAGGACGCGGCCCACGGTCTCGACCAGGCCGGTGCCCTCGGGCCCCTCGGGCCCCGCGAGCAGCCCGTCCGCGCACACCAGGTCCTCGGCGTCCGTGCCGGTGGCCGTGTCGATGACGGGGGAGACGGCGGGGCCGCCGGACCAGAACCCGACCGGAAGCTCCCGCCAGCTGAAGCGCTGCTTGGAGACGAGCGGGAGCGCGCGCAGGCACAGCCCGGCGGTCGCGTACCAGCCGGTGGGCTGCTCCGAGTCGTGCGTGGTGAGCGCCGTGCGCCGCAGCCCGGGGCGGAGCAGGTCGCGCACCGGGCGGACGAGCGTCGGCGGCACGAGGACCGGGAGGTGGGTCCGGCGGACGGACGCGGCGCGCAGCAGCGGCTCGATCAGCCGCTGGGAGTCGCGCAGCAGGTCCATGGCCGGGCCGCTCAGCACGTAGTGCCCGGCGGGCCCGTGTCCGCGCCGGACCAGCTCGGCGGCGGTCGTCGGGGTGACGGCGGCGGGCGCCGTGACGGTGGCGCGCGCGGTGGCGGGCGCGGGCACGGGTGCCGTGGCGCCGGTGGTCAGGGGCATGGTGGGTCCAGTGCGGGATGCGAGCGCGGGCGTGGGCGTGGAGGCGGGCGTGCGCCTCGAGGCGGGCGCGGGTGGCGCGGTGGCCGCCCCGCCGGGCCCGGCGCCCCGGAGGGCGCCGGCCCGGCGATGAGCGGGTGTCACACGGTCACGGGGTGACGGAGACACCGTTCAGACGCGGCGCCAGCTGCAGTTCGCGGATGTCGTCCTGCTGGAGCACCCACATCAGCCAGCGCTCGATGCCGAGGCCGAAGCCGGAGGTGTGCTGCGGGCGCGCCTCCTTCATGCGGACGTACCAGTCGTAGTCCGCCTCCGGCACCTCGTGGTGGGCCAGCGCCTTGCGGGTCTGTTCGCCGTCCACGTGGCGCTCGCCGCAGCCGACCGTCTCGCCGATGCCGAAGAGCAGGTCGCCGTTGAGGGCGGTGCGGCCCTCCTCGTCGCCGTACGCCTGGTAGAAGGGCACCGACAGGTGGTCGTAGTGGGTGACCCACAGGATCGGGCTGATCTCGTCCATCAGGCGGCGCTCGCCGTGGCGCGAGAGGGTGCGCCAGCCGCCGTGGTGCTCGACGGCGTCCGGGTCGTCGCCGAGGTGGGCGACGGCCTCCTCGAACGTGATGCGCGGGAAGGACTCCAGGCCCGCCATGCGCTCCAGGTGCTCGGTGGTGCCGGCGATGGCGCGGACGTCGTCGGCGTAGCGGTCCAGGACGGACCGGGCCAGCCGGCGCATGTAGGCGTTGACGGCGTCGATGCACTCGTCCAGGCCGCCGGGCAGCTCCGCCTCGCTGTGGAAGAACTGGTTGAGGTGGGTCTCGTCGCAGTCCTCGCCGCGGAAGCTGGGCATCAGGTACCAGCTGCCCTGCGGGCTGAGGCGGCAGCCGTACTCCAGCATGAACTGCATGGAGTCGGCGAGGAAGGTGCGCTGGCCGAAGAGGTCGATCTCGACCGGCAGGGAGTCGCTGCCGAGGCCCATCGGGCTGGAGATGCTGTTGGTGGTGATGGGCAGGTGCACGGACTTGACGCCGCGCTCGCTCCAGAAGAGCGCGGTCTCCGTGGTCACGAGGTCCTGAAGGTCCACGAGCGTGCGGTACAGCGGCTGGTCGACGATCTCCAGGAAGCGGTCCGCGGAAGGACGCCAACCACCGTGCGTGTACGTGGGCGTGGCCAATGTATTCCCCTAAGTCCCCTAGAAATGGGCGATCCGATGCTCCGCGCCGTACGCGGCAGAGCCGAACGCGCCGGAAACCGGATCGGTTTCGTGTGTCCCATCCTGCGCGTCCGCGGCGCTCGCGTCATCGTTTTCCGCTGGCGCGAGGCTGCCTGGCATCCTCCTGCCCGGAGGCGCGAATTCCGGCGGAAAAGCGAAAAGGGCTGTTGCTGCCGGGAATCCCCGGCAGCAACAGCCCTATCACTTCTCGTGTTTTACGAAATGGCCTTCTACGAAATGGCCTGATGCGGAATGCTCTTCACCTACGGAACGGACACCGTGTGCATCCAGCCGAACCGGTCGTCCCGGTCTCCGTACTGGATCGCGGCGAGCTCGTCACGCAACCGCGTGGTGACCTCGCCGGGCCGGCCGTCGGCGATGACGCTGCGCCCGGAGGAGGTCGTCACGGCCCCGATGGGCACGACGGACGCGGCCGTGCCGCAGGCGAACGCCTCGGTCACGCGGCCGTCGCCCGCGGTCAGCTCCTCCAGGGAGATCGGACGCTGGACGGTGGGGATGCCCAGCGCGGAGGCCAGTTCGATCAGGCTGCCCCGCGTGTTGCCGGCCAGGATGGTCCCCGACAGGCGCGGGGTCGCCAGCACCGGGCCGCCGGCCTTGTCGCGGGTGACGCAGAAGAAGTTCATCGCCCCCAGCTCCTCGACCCAGCGGTGCTCCCGCGCGTCCAGCCACAGCACCTCGTGGCAGCCCCGTGCCAGGGCCTCCGCCTTGGCGGCGAGGCTGCCCGCGTAGTTGCCGGCGCACTTGGCGGCGCCCGTCCCGCCGGGCGCGGCGCGGATGTGGTCCGGCGCGCACCACACGTCGATGGCCTGGTAGCCGTCGGCGAAGAAGTAGTCCACCGGCGAGGCGATCACCGCGAACAGGTACTCCCGCGAGGGCCGCACGCCCAGGCTCGGCTCCACGGCGATCATGAACGGGCGGAGGTAGAGGCTCTGCCCCGGCCCCTGCGGCACCTCGCCGGCGTCCGCGCGCACCACCACCTCGCAGGCCTCGGTGAAGCGCTCGACCGGCAGGTGGGGCATGGCCAGGCGCTCGGCGCTGCGGTTGAACCGCTCGGCGTTGACGTCCGGCCGGAACAGCGCGAGCGAACCGTCCCGCCGCGGGTACGCCTTGAGCCCCTCGAACACGGCCTGGCCGTAGTGCAGCGCCATGGCGGCGGGCGACAGCTCGAGCGCCGCGTGCGGCGCCAGCTCCAGCGGCGACCAGCCGCTCTCCGGCGTCCACCGGGAGAGCACCATGTGCCGGGTGAAGCGGGCCCCGAACCCGAGCCGGGCGGACGCCGGAGCCTCGGTCAGCGCGGTCATGGCGCCACCGGGGACATCTCGTACGAGGGCAGCAGCGCGGCCTCCAACGCGGCGGCGCGCTCCCGGAACTGCTCCTCGTCGTCCGCGCCCAGCACGAGCAGCAGGCACCACACCGAGGGGTGCAGCTCGCCGATCTCGAAGCCGGCCGGGCGGGAGCGGATGGTGTCCAGGACGTACGGGAAGCGGCCGATCTCCTCGTCGGAGGGCTCCTTGACGATCCGTCCGGGCTCCGCGGGCGCGAGGTTGATCCAGCCGACGTACGGGTACGGCGGGGTGCGCAGCGACAGCGGCTCCGCCCCGGCGCCCATGATGGCCTCCACCCACAGCTCCCGCAGGTCGGCGCCGTACGGCCCGAAGCTCTCGGGGATGGCGCCACCGGCGAACCGGGTGGCGATCTCGGAGAACCACAGCCGGCCGTCGGCGCGGCGGAAGATCTCCAGGTGGGTGATGTCGTCGGTGATCTCGAACGCGGCGTTGATCCGCTCGTGCAACTCCTCGACCTCGGCGTACAGCTCCGGCTCGCGCTCGCGCGGCAGCAGGATCGAGCCGTTGTCCCGGCCCGGTGTGGTCACGGTCATGCGCGGCCGCAGGTAGCGGCTGACCCCGAGGATCTGGGCCTTGCCGTTCTCCCACACGGCGTCGACGTGGTACTCGTCGCCGTCGATGGGCTCCTCGGCGATCAGGAACTGGGCGACCGTCTCCCGGCCGGCGGCGCGCAGGATCCCCGCGAGCTCCTCCGGCTCCGTGACCAGCGAGGTGGCGACCGAGCCGAGGCCGGCGGCCGGCTTGACGACCACCGGGAAGCCCAGCGTGTCGGCCACCTTGCGCACCGAGCCCTCGACGTCCGCGGTGGAGAGCGAGACGTGCCGGGCGCAGGCGATCCCCGCCTCCCGGGCGCGGTCCTTCATCGCGCGCTTGTCGCGCATGAGGACGGACTTCTCGATCGACGGCTGCGGCAGACCCAGCAGCGTCGCCAGGTACGCGGCGCTGAACTGGCTGAACTCGGAGAGGCTCAGCACCCGGTCGATCTTCGTCCCGGTCGACCGGATGTCGACCGCGAGCTGGGCCATCTCGTCCAGGGCGTCGAAGCTCCGGATCACGTAGTGGCGGTCGACCCGGGCGATCAGCGCCGGGTCGATGGCCCGGTTGGCGGCCTCCCACTCGTCGTAGACGAGAGTCACCCGGGCGCCCCGGTCCAGCAATGCCTGCAGCGTCACCCGGTCCCACCGGCACACCAAGAGGTTCAATTCCCTCATCCCCTGCATCTCTTCCTGTTTCCGCGTCCGGCCCGCTTCGACATCAGTCCCAGTTGAGGCTTTCCGAGGTGGTCGGGACGGCGAGCACGGTCGTGTTCGCGGTCGTGGTCCCGTGCTGCGCGGAAACGGCGCTGTTCCCGCCGTGGATTCCGATTCCCCCGACGATCAGCGCGGCGGCGAGACCCGAAATACCTGCGGCAGCGCGAACGAGAAGTTCCATGATGTTTCCCCCTGTTGATGCGAAGCGGTAACGCGATTCTGCGCCGCCTGTCACCCCGGGGCCAAGCAATCCGCCTGGCAGCTTGCGGACTGGCAGGCAGGTGCCCAAGCGGCCCCGGCAGGGGCTGGGGCCGCGGGCCGGGCGGTCGTCATGGCCATCACGCGGGCTGCGGGCCCTTGCCGTGGTGTGTCGGGAGGAGGGTGACCGGGGCCGGGGCCGGTGCGCCGCAGCAGCCGCCCGCCTCTGCCTCGGGGGCGTTGGGCTCGTCGAAGAGGCCCGCGCCGCCGCAGACGCCGGTCTCGGGGAGGGTGAGTTCGACGCGTTCGGCGGCCTCGTGGTCGCCGGCGAGGGCGGCGGAGACGGAGCGGACCTGCTCGTAGCCGGTCATGGCGAGGAACGTCGGGGCGCGGCCGTAGGACTTCATGCCGACGAGGTAGACGTCCTTCTCCGGGTGCGCCAGCTCCCGTACGCCATGGGGGTAGACGGTGCCGCAGGAGTGGACGTTCGGGTCGATGAGGGGCGCCAGCGCGGTCGGGGCCTGGAGCCGTTCGTCGAGGCCGAGGCGGAGTTCGGTGAGGAAGGACAGGTCGGGGCGGAGGCCGGTCAGCACGATGACCTCGTCGACGGGGTCGAGGCGGCGGCCGTCCTCGCCGACGAGGACCAGGTGATCGCCGTCGCGCTCGACCGCCTCCGTACGGAAGCCGGTGACCGCGCTCGCGTACCCGGCCTCCACGGCCGCCTTGGCGCGCAGGCCCAGCGCGCCGCGGGCGGGCAGCTCGTCGGCCTCGCCGCCGCCGTACGTGGAGTCGGTCAGTCCGCGGCGCAGGACCCAGGCGGCGTGGGTGCCCGGCGCGCTCTCCGCCAGGTCGGCGAGGGCCGCGAGGGCGGTGAAGGCG
This sequence comes from Streptomyces sp. NPDC093546, assembly GCF_044765045.1. NCBI lineage: Bacteria > Bacillati > Actinomycetota > Actinomycetes > Kitasatosporales > Streptomycetaceae > Streptomyces > Streptomyces sp. NPDC093546. The sequence continues at coordinate 287,199 of NZ_JBIWJG010000002.1, forward strand.
GAGGCGCCGGAGCCGACGACGGCCGTGCGCCTGCCCGCGTAACGGGCCCGTACGGCGGGGTCCTGGAGGTCCGGCACGCGGTAGGCGACGCGGTCGCCGGCCGCGCGCTCGCCGAAGGCGGGCAGGCCGTCGCCGCCGAGCGGGCCGGGGGTGGACCAGGTGCCGGAGGCGTCGATCACCGCGCGGGCGAGGAGCCGCTCCTCGCGGCCGTCCGTCCCGGTGGTGTGGACGGTGCAGGGCTGCGCGTCGCGGTCGGCGTCCACGACCCGGTCGCGGCCCGCCCGGGAGACGCCGGTGACCCGCGCGCCGTACCGGACGCGGTCGCCGAGGGCGTCAGCCAGCGGCTGGAGGTACCGGTCCGCCCAGTCGCCGCCCGTCGGGTAGGCGGCGCCGTCGGGCTTCACCCAGCCGGTCGGTGCCAGCAGCTTCTCGGCGGCCGGGTCGACGAGCTCGGCCCAGCGGGAGAAGAGCCGCACGTGGGCCCACTCCCGTACGGCCGATCCGGCGGCCGGTCCCGCCTCCAGGACCAGCGGCTCCAGGCCGCGCGAGACGAGGTGGGCGGCGGCGGCCAGACCGACCGGGCCGGCCCCGATCACGACGACGGGCAGCTCGGACAGGACGGGCGGGGTGGTGGGCGCGTTCACGGCGGGCTCCTTGATTCGACGTATGTCGATGTCTTGTTCCCAGCCTTGCCTCTGATTCGACGTGTGTCAACATAGACGTATGTCGAATAACCAGCTGCTGCCGCTTCTGGAGCCCGACCGGGGCCCGGGCCGGGTCCCGGGCCCGGGCGTCGAGCCGTGCTGCCCGCCGCTGAACGAACGCCCGCTGACCGCCGACGAGGCGGTGCGGGCCGCCGCGATGTTCAAGGCGCTCGGCGATCCGGTGCGCCTGCGGCTGTTCTCCGCCGTCGCCTCTCATGAGGGCGGGGAGGCGTGCGTCTGCGACATCTCCGACGTCGGCGTCTCCCAGCCGACCGTGTCCCACCACTTGAAGAAGCTGAAGGAGGCGGGACTGCTCACCTCGGAGCGGCGCGGCACCTGGGTCTTCTACCGGGTGGAGCCGTCCGTCATGGCCGCCCTCGGGAAGGTGCTCACCAGCGGCGCGTGACGCGGTCGGCGGACGGCGGCTTGCAGACGACGGTCAGCAGGGGTGGGAACCGGGGTCGTCGGCGGCCGCGGCGTTGTAGCGCAGCAGGTACGCGGCGAAGCGGTCGAGGTCCTCGGTGGACCAGTCGGCGAGCCGGGCTTCGTAGGCGGCGCGGCGGCTGGCGTGGGTCGAGGACAGCAGCCGGCGGCCGGCCTCGGTGGGGTGCAGGACCTGGACGCGGTGGTCGCTGAGGTCGGGGCGGCGCTCGACGAGGCCCAGCTTCTCGAGCACGGCGATCTGGCGGCTGACGGTCGACTTGTCGAGCATGTAGTGGGCTGCGAGGTCGGTGGCGCGGCAGCCGTGGCGGTAGTCGATGTGCGCGAGGAGCGTGTACGAGACGAGGGGCAGCTCGGGGTGCAGCCGGGCGGCCGCGGCGCGGGCGCGGCGGGCGAACGCCGTGAGCTCGCGCTGGATGACGTCGACGGCCTCGTCGCGGACGGTGTGGACGTCGCGTACGTCGCGGAGGGACTCGTGGCGCGCCCCGGGCATCGTCGGCCTTTCCCTGGGGTGTGTGCGGTCGGGGGTGTGCACGAGGGCGGGTACCGCGTGCTGCGCGGGTTATCCACAGCGAGATGTCCACAGGGGGAGACGCGTGTGCGAAGGCGGCGGTACGGTCTGCGTCATTCGGGCGGCGGCGGTGTGCGGACGGGGGGTTTCATGTACGAGGAACACGAGAAGTACGAGGGGTACGAGGAGCGCGAGGGCGAGCGGATACCGGTGGTGCCGGGGTTCGCGCGGCGGACCGCGGGGGCGGTCGGCGCGGCTGCGCAGTCCGTGAAGGCGCGGGGCAAGGCGCTGCGCGACCGGGTGCCGAGGGCCTCGCACGCGACGTTGGCGCCGCCGGCCGGGGAGCGGCCGGACGCGGTGCGCGCGGTGGAGGAGTCCAACCGCGGGCGGGTGGAATCGCTGGTGCCGATCCGGGTGGGCAGGATGGTCGCGACGCCGTTCGCCTTCCTGCGCGGCGCCGCCGGGCTGATGGCGTACGACCTGGCGGGCACGCCCGTCACCGGCGTCGGCGCGCAGATATGCGGTGACGCGCACGCGGCCAACTTCGGCCTGTACGGCGACGCGCGGGGCCGGCTCGTCATCGACCTGAACGACTTCGACGAGACCGTGACCGGGCCCTGGGAGTGGGACGTCAAGCGGCTGGCGACGTCGCTGGTGCTCGCGGGGCGGGAGGCGGGCGCGGACGAGGACGTGTGCCGGGCGGCGGCGTTCGACACGGTGGGCGCCTACCGGCGGACCATGCGGCTGCTGGCCAGGATGCCGGCGCTGGACGCCTGGAACGCCATCGCCGACGAGGAGCTCGTCTCGTACACGGACGCGCGCGACCTGCTGGGCACGCTGGAGCGCGTCGAGGAGAAGGCCCGGGCCAACACCAGCGCCCGCTTCGCCGCCAAGTCGACGGAGGAGTGCGCGGACGGCGGGCGGCGGTTCGTGGACGCGCCGCCCGTCCTGAGCCGGGTGCCGGACGCGGAGGCGGCGGCGGTCGCCGCGTCCCTGGGGGAGTACCTGCGGACGCTGCCGGAGGACCGGCTGCCGCTGCTCGCCCGGTACGCCATCCACGATGTGGCGTTCCGGGTGGTGGGCACCGGCAGCGTGGGGACCCGCTCGTACGTGGTGCTGCTGCTCGACCACCGGGGTGAGCCGCTGGTGCTCCAGGTGAAGGAGGCGCGGCCCTCGGCGCTGCTGCCGCACCTGCCCCGGGCGGGATTCGAGGCGCCGGGCGTGGAGCACGAGGGGCGGCGCGTGGTCCTCGGGCAGAAGCGGATGCAGGTCGTCAGCGACAGTTTGCTGGGCTGGACGACGGTCGACGGCAGGCCGTACCAGGTGCGCCAGTTCCGCAACCGCAAGGGCAGCGTGGACCCGGCGGCCCTCGCGGCCGACCAGATCGACGACTACGGGCGGATGACCGGGGCCCTGCTGGCCCGGGCCCACGCCCACAGCGCGGACCCCCGGCTCATCGCCGGGTACTGCGGCAAGAACGACGAGCTGGAGGAGGCGGTCGCACGGTTCGCCGTGGCGTACGCGGACCGCACGGAAGCGGACCACACGGCCCTGGTGGCGGCGGTCAGGAGCGGGCGGATCCCCGCGGAGCCGGGGGTGTGACCGGCGAGGCGGCTTCCGCCCGTACGCTGGTCGGGTGACGACCCCGAGCGACGACATGACCGGCGAGCAGCACGGCGGCGAGCAGCCCCCCGCTGACCGGCACGGCGGCCGGCAGCAGGGCGCCTGGCAGCAGGGCGCCGAGCGGCCCGAGGCGCGGCTGGAGCGGGCGGTGCGCGCGGCCGAGCAGGCGCTGATCGAGTTCGAGATCGCGGTGGAGACCTTCCGGGTCGAGGTGGAGAACTTCTCCCGGCTCCACCACCAGAGGCTCGGCCCGATGTACGCCCGCCTGGACGAGCTGGACGCCCTCATCGCCGAGGCGCGGGCGGCCCGCACCGGAGACCCGGAGGACCTGCGCAAGGCGCGGGAGGCCCGGGCGATGGTGCTGCCCATGCCGGGTGTCGAGGAGCTCTTCCACCACTGGGTCGACTCCGACGGGCTGTCCCCCGAGGCCGCCGCGATGCTCACCGACCGGCCCGTGCAGCCCCCGAAGCGGGTGCGGGTCCGCGACGAGGTGCGCAAGCTCTACCGCGAGCTGGCCCGCAAGGCCCACCCGGACCTGGCGCGCGACGAGGAGGAGCGGCAGCGGCGCGAGGAGTTCATCACGCGTGTCAACGCCGCCTACGGCCGCGGTGACGAGGCGCTGCTGCGGGAGCTGTCCGAGGAGTGGGCGCGCGGCCCGGTGCCGGCGGCGGCCGAGCTGAGCGAGAGCGAGGAGCTCTACGCCCGGCTGGACTGGCTGGCGCGCCGCAAGGAGCTGCTGACGATCGTGGCGCAGGATCTGGAGGAGAGCGCGATCGGCGCGATGCTCCGGATGGCGCCCGACGACCCGGACCGGCTGCTGGACGAGGTCGCCGAGCAGCTGCTGGCGCAGGTCGCCGAGCGCGAGGAGGAGCTTGCCGCGCTCACGCGGCAGGTGCAGTAGGTTCGAGACGTACGTGACACGGGGTGTACGTGGTGTACGCGGTGTGCGTGACGTACATCCGATGCGACGAGAGAAGGCGTGAGCCATGAACTTCGCCCAGCTGCCCGCGGTGGACGCCGCGTCCGTCCCGGCCGACGGGCTGGTACTGGACGTCCGCGAGGCCGACGAGTGGGCGGCCGGACACGTCGAGGGCGCGCTGCACGTGCCGATGAGCGACTTCGTGGCGCGCTTCGGCGAGGTGACGGAGGCGGTGGCCGACGGGCGGCGCGCCTATGTGATGTGCCGGGTCGGCGGCCGGTCCGCCCAGGTCACGCAGTACCTGGTCCAGCAGGGCATCGACGCCGTGAACGTCGACGGCGGCATGCTCGCCTGGGACGGTGCCGGCCGCCCGATGGTCACGGACAACGGCACCGAGCCCTTCGTTCTGTAGGAGCCGGACGTGGTCGGGCCCGGCCGGACCGACCGGACCGACCGGCCGCGTGGACCGACCGAACCCCGCCAGTTCGGCCCGGCGCGACGCGGCCGTCAGCGGTCGAAGTCCAGCTCGACCTCCGACGTCGCGGGATGCGACTGGCAGGCCAGCACATAGCCCGCGTCGGTCTCCTCGGGCTCCAGCGCGTAGTTGCGGTCCATCCGCACCTCGCCGCTGACCAGGAACGCCCGGCAGGTCCCGCAGACACCGCCCTTGCACGCGTACGGCGCGTCCGCGCGGGCGCGCAGCACCGTGTCGAGGAGCGACTCCGCCTCCCGCACCGGCCAGGTGCCGGACCGGCCGTCCAGGGTCGCGGTCAGCGTGGCATGGGCGGGTATCGCGGCGGCCCGCACGGCGGCGGACGCCGTCCCGTCGTCCACGTGGAAGATCTCCTGGTGGACGCGGCCGCGCTCCACACCGAGTCCGCGCAGCGCGTGCTCGGCCGCCTGGACGAGCCCGAACGGCCCGCACAGGTACCAGCCGTCCACCTCGCCGACCGGCAGCAGCCGGGGCAGCAGCTCGGTGAGCCGCTCGCGGTCGAGCCGCCCGGACGGCAGCCCCGCCTGCTGCTCCTCCCGCGACAACACGGTGACCAGCTGAAACCGGCCGGGGAAGCGGTCCTTCAGCTCGGCGGCCTCGTCCACGAACATCGTCGAGGCGGCGGTGCGATCGCTGCGTATCAGGCAGAACCGCGCGTCGGGCTCCCGCTCCAGCACCGTCGCCGCCATCGACAGCACCGGCGTGATGCCGCTGCCGCCGACGATCGCCGCGAAGCGCCCCGGGCGCGGTTCCAGCAGAAACCGGCCCATCGGCTCCATGACGTCGACCGTGTCCCCGGCGGCGAGCTCCTTGAGCGCGTACGTCGAGAACTCGCCGCCGTCCACCAGCCGGATGCCGACCTTCAGCACGGGGCCGGCCCCTGGGGGCGCGGCGGGGGAGCAGATCGAGTACGTCCGGCGGATCTCCTCTCCCCGGGCCGTGGCGCGGCGCAGGGTGACGTGCTGGCCGGGCGTGTGCCGGAAGGTCTCGCGCAGCTCGGGCGGCACGTCGAAGGTGACCGCCACCGAGTCGTCCGTGAGCCGCTCGACCTCGCTCACCCGGAGCGGATGGAACATCTACAACTCCTTGAAGTGGTCGAACGGTTCGCGGCAGGCGGTGCAGCGGCGCAGCGCCTTGCAGGCGGTGGAGGAGAACCGGCTCAACAGCTCGGTGTCGGTCGAGCCGCAGTGCGGGCACCGGATCGCGAGCGACACCGGCACCGGCCCGGTCCCGCCACCGGTCCCGCCGCCGCCCTGGTGGCGGGGTGGCGCTATGCCGAACTCGGCGAGCTTGCGGCGCCCTTCCGCGCTGATGTCGTCGGTCGACCAGGCGGGGGAGAGCACCGTCACCACGGACACCTCCGGTACGCCGTGGTCGTGCAGCACCCGCTCGATGTCCGAGGACATCGCCTCGATGGCGGGGCAGCCGGTGTACGTGGGGGTCAGCTCGACCTCCACGCGGCCGGGGGCGAGGACACGCACCCCCCGCATCACACCGAGCTCCTCCAGCGTCAGTACGGGCAGCTCGGGGTCGGGGACCGAGCCGGCCAGCCGGCTCAGCTCCTCCTCCAGCGCCGTCGGGCGGGCCGTGCCGGTCACCATGACGCCCCCGGGTGGCTGCGGTGCAGGTGCTGCATCTCGGCGAGCATCCGGCCGAACGGCTCCGTGTGCAGGCCCTGCCGCCCGGCGCCCGCTCGCCACGCGCCGGTGCGCGGGCCGTCCGGCACGGTGAGCGTGGCCCGCTCCAGGACCCCCGTCACCGACGCCAGCCAGTCGGACTCCAGCTCCCGCCAGTCGACGTCGAGCCCCTCCACCGGCTGGAACAGCTCGCCCGTGAAGCGCCACAGCGCCGCGCAGGCCCGCTGCATCCGCTCGTGGCTCTCGGCGGTGCCGTCGCCGAGCCGCAGCGTCCACTGCTCGGCGTGGTCCTGGTGGTAGGCGACCTCCTTGACCGCCTTCGCCGCGAGACCGCAGAGGTCGCCCGCGTCCGCAGCCGCCGACAGTCGGCCGTACAGCAGCCGCTGATAGGTGGAGAAGTAGAGCTGGCGGGCGATGGTGTGGGCGAAGTCGCCGTTGGGCTGCTCCACCAGCTGGACGTTGCGGAAGGCCCGCTCCTCGCGCAGATAGGCGAGCTCGTCCTCGTCGCCGACGAGGGAGAGCAGCACCCGCGCCTGGCCGAGGAGGTCCAGCGCGATGTTGGCGAGGGCCACCTCCTCCTCGAGGACGGGGGCGTGGCCCGCCCACTCCCCCAGCCGGTGGGACAGCACGAGCGCGTCGTCGCCGAGGGCGAGCGCCGCTGCGGTGCTCACGGTGGCGGTCACAGGTTCTTCACCCCCTCCGGGACCTCGTAGAAGGTCGGGTGCCGGTACGGCTTGTCGGCGGCCGGCTCGAAGAACGGGTCCTTCTCGTCCGGCGAGGACGCGGTGATCGCCGAGGAGGGCACCACCCAGATCGACACGCCCTCGCTCCTGCGGGTGTACAGATCGCGGGCATTGCGCAGGGCGAGCTCCGCGTCCGGTGCGTGCAGGCTTCCCGCGTGGGTGTGGGACAGCCCGCGGCGCGAGCGCACGAACACCTCCCACAGCGGCCAGTCGCTGGTCGTCATGGAGTCGCCTTTCCGTGCTGCTGGTGGTTCGCGTGCTGGTTCGTGGGCTGGTGGGGGGCTTCGGGCCGGTGCTTCGCGGCGTAGGCCGCCGCGGCTTCCCTGACCCAGGCGCCCTCTTCGTGCGCCCGCCGCCGCTGGGTGATCCGCTGGTCGTTGCAGGGGCCGTTGCCCTTGAGGACCTCCCAGAACTCCGCCCAGTCGATCGGGCCGAAGTCGTAGTGCCCGCGCTCCTCGTTCCACCGCAGGTCCGGGTCCGGGAGCGTGAGCCCGAGGGCCTCGGCCTGCGGGACGCAGATGTCGACGAAGCGCTGGCGGAGCTCGTCGTTGGAGTGCCGCTTGATCTTCCAGGCCATGGACTGCGCCGAGTGCGCCGACTCGTCGTCCGGCGGGCCGAACATCATCAGCGAGGGCCACCACCAGCGGTTCACCGCGTCCTGCGCCATCGCGTGCTGCTCCGGCGTACCGCGCGAGAGGGCGAGCAGCGACTCGTACCCCTGCCGCTGGTGGAAGGACTCCTCCTTGCAGACCCGGACCATCGCGCGGGCGTACGGGCCATAGGAGCAGCGGCACAGCGGGACCTGGTTGGTGATCGCGGCGCCGTCCACGAGCCAGCCGATGGCGCCGACGTCGGCCCAGGTCAGCGTGGGGTAGTTGAAGATCGACGAATACTTCTGGCGGCCGGAGTGGAGCTTGTCGAGCAGCTCGTCCCGGCTGACGCCGAGCGTCTCGGCGGCGCTGTAGAGGTACAGGCCGTGACCGGCCTCGTCCTGCACCTTGGCCATGAGGATCGCCTTGCGCCGGAGGGAGGGGGCGCGTGTGATCCAGTTCGCCTCGGGCTGCATGCCGATGATCTCGGAGTGGGCGTGCTGCGCGATCTGCCGGATGAGTGAGGCGCGGTACGCCTCCGGCATCCAGTCGCGCGGCTCGATCCGCTCGTCGGCGGCCACGGCGGCGTCGAACGCCGCCTCGTACGCCTCCTGCGCGCCCTGCGTGTCCGCGGTCACTGCCGTCATCGGGCCCCCTACCGACCGATCGTTCGGTTGAATGACTTCAATGGTGAGTCGACGGCCCGTAAGGTGTCAACCCTGTGGATAACTGCGGTGGATCGATGCGGATGGATGCGGATCGGGGCGGGATGGACTCGTACGACAAGGAGCGCGGGCACGTCGAGCCCGCCGCGCACCCGGTGACCAGCACCGCGGCTGCCCCCCGGCCGACCGAACCGGCACCCGCCGAGCCCGCCACCGCCGCTGCCGGCGCGACCACTGCCGACGCCGCCCCCGCTGCCGGCGACCCCGACGCCACCGATCCCGACGCCGGTGCGCCCGGCGACGCGAACCGGCCCCGCGCGGGCATAGCCGGGCTCTCGCTGCCGTACCAAGTCGTCGCCTCCGTCGCCGTCGCGGTCGTCGCCGTCTTCGCCTGCTACCACGTGGCCATGGTGTTCCTGCACGTCGCGCCGTCGAACACGCTCACGAAGCAGCACGGCGAGGCGGTCGACGAGTGGGTCTTCCCCGAGTTCGAGCAGAACTGGAAGCTCTTCGCGCCCAACCCGCTCCAGCAGAACATCGCCGTCCACGCCCGCGCCGAGGTCATACGCGCCGACGGCAGCCGACGGACGACCGACTGGATCGATCTCAGCGCCGACGACGGCGAGGCCATCCGGGGCAACCTCGCCCCGAGCCATGTGGACCAGAACCAGCTGCGCCGCGGCTGGGACTTCTACGCCAACTCGCACACCGCCGACAACCGCGCCAACGGCATGCGGGGCCGGCTCTCCGAGCGCTACATCCGGCGCATCACGATGCTCCGTCTGGAGGCCCACGACCTCGGCGGCCGCGTCGACCGGATACAAGTGCGCAGCTCCACCCGGGCCGTCGGGGCCCCGCCCTGGAGCGAAGAGAAGACCGACACCCGCGCCTACTACCGCACCCTCCCCTGGTGGACGGTGACCGCCGCCGACCTGCCCGCCGGCGTCGACAACGGCCGTACGGAGGCGCAGCGGTGAACCAGACCCCCGCCCCGGCAGCGGTGAACCAGACCCCCGCCCCGGCCCCCCAGCCGCTCGACCGCCGGCTCGCCCGCGCCGTCCAGCGCGTCACCGCCACGGCCCTCGGCCCGTACCAGACCGCGATCGTCCGCATCGGCTTCGCCGCCACCTGGCTCTTCTTCCTCCTGCGCGAGTTCCCCCACCGCCACGAGCTGTACGGACCCGAGGGCCCCTGGGCCTGGGACATGGGCCAGCAGCTGATCGCGCAGAACCACTCCTTCACCGTCCTGATGTGGTCGGGCAGCACGGTCTGGTTCGAGATCGTGTACGCGGTCGCCATGCTCTCCAGCGTGCTGCTGCTGATCGGTTGGCGCACCCGCACCATGTCGGTGCTCTTCATGGCCGGGGTCCTGTCGCTGCAGAACCGGTCCATCTTCATGGGCGACGGCGGTGACAACGTCGTCCACCTCATGGCCATCTACCTGGTCCTCACCCGCTGCGCACAGGTCTGGTCCCTGGACGCCCGCCGCGCCCGCCGCGCCCCGCGCGGAACCGGCGGCCCGGGCTCCCGCCGCGACCTGGTCGGCCCCGCGCTCTGGACGGTCCTCGCCCTCCCCCTGGTCGCCGCGACGCTCCTCGGCGACCGCACCGGGGAGCCCTGGCTCCTCGCGCTGCTGTGGCTGCTGTGGGCGGCGCAGGGCGTGTGGTGGCTGGTGTGCCGGTACGCGCCCGGCGAGCCGCGCGTCCTGCTCGACACCTTCGCCAACCTGGCCCACAACGCCACCCTCGCCGTGATCATGGCCGAGGTGTGCCTGATCTACGCCACCGCCGGCTGGTACAAGATCCAGGGCTCGCGCTGGCAGGACGGCACCGCGCTGTACTACCCGCTCCAGCTGGACTACTTCACGCCCTGGCCGTTTCTCTCCGACCTCCTCGCCGGCAGCGGCGTGATCGTGATGGTCGTGACGTACGGCACGGTCATCGTGCAGGTGGCCTTCCCCTTCACCCTCTTCAACCGGCGCGTCAAGAACGTCCTGCTGGTGGCGATGATGCTGGAGCACGCGGGGATCGCGGTGCTGCTCGGGCTGCCGTTCTTCTCGCTCGCGATGATCGCCGCGGACGCCGTCTTCCTGCCGACCGTCTTCCTGGTCTGGCTGGGTGCCCGGGTCGGCCGGGGCCGCGAGCGGCTGCTGCGCCGGTCGAAGCGGCCGCAGGCCGAGCAGCGGCCCGCCGAGGAGTCACACGCCCCCCGTACCCTCGTGGGGTGACCAGCGAGACCCCCCTCCAGCCCCTCCAGTACGACGACGGCTACGGCCCCGAGGTCGGCGTCGGCCCGCACCCCCTGCCCTGGCCGCAGGGCGAGCGGTACGACCCCGAGCTGCTCGCCCACGGCGACCGGCGCAATGTCCTCGACCGCTACCGGTACTGGACGCGCGAGGCGATCGTGGCCGACCTGGACACCCGGCGCCATGACTTCCACGTTGCCGTGGAGAACTGGGGCCACGACTTCAACATCGGGTCGGTCGTGCGCACCGCCAACGCCTTCCTGGCGAAGGAGGTGCACATCGTCGGCCGCAGGCGCTGGAACCGGCGCGGTGCGATGGTCACCGACCGGTACCAGCACGTGCGCCACCACCCCGACACCGCGTCGCTGACGTCCTGGGCCGCCGCCGAGGGGCTGCCGGTCATCGGGATCGACAACCTCCCCGGGGCCGTGCCGCTGGAGCGGACCGAGCTGCCGCGCCGCTGCGTGCTGCTCTTCGGGCAGGAGGGGCCGGGCCTCACGGAGGAGGCCCGCGAGCACGCGGCGATGGTCTGCTCCATCGCGCAGTTCGGCTCGACCCGGTCGATCAACGCGGGAGCCGCCGCGGCGATCGCCATGCACGCCTGGGTGCAGCGGTACGCGGAGATCGACCAGCCGTAGGACCACGGTTCACGCCTGGCGGCGCACCTCCACCACCCGGAAGCGGTTCGCCACGAAGGCGCCGTCGCACAGCGCGGCGTTCGCCGCCGGGTTGCCGCCGGAGCCGTGGAAGTCGGAGAACGCCGCCGTCTGGTTGACGTACACCCCGCCCGTCAGGTTCAGCGACAGCTGGGCCGACTCCTCCAGGCAGACCTCCTCGACCGCGCGCTCGACGTCCGACGAGGTCGTGTACGCGCCGACCGTCATGGCGCCCTTCTCGCGCACCGTGCGCCGCAGCAGCTCCAGCGCGTCGGCGGTCGAGTCGACCGAGACCGCGAAGGCGACCGGGCCGAAGCACTCCGACATGTACGCCGCTTCCGCGTCCGGCTTGGAGCCGTCGAGCTTGACGATGACGGGCGTGCGGACGACGGCGTCCGGGAAGTCCGGGTTGGCGACCTCGCGGGAGGCCAGGGCCACCTCGCCGAGCCCGGCGGCCGCCTCCAGGCGGGCCTTCACGTCCGGGTTGACGATGGCGCCCAGCAGCGCGTTGGCCCGGGCGTCGTCACCGATCAGACCGTCGACCGCCGCCGCCAGGTCGGCCACGACCTCGTCGTACGTCTTCGGCCCGGCGTCCGTCGCGATGCCGTCGCGCGGGACGAGGAGGTTCTGCGGGGTGGTGCACATCTGGCCGCTGTACAGGGAGAGCGAGAAGGCCAGGTTGGACAGCATCCCCTTGTAGTCGTCGGTGGAGTCGACGACGACGGTGTTGACGCCCGCCTTCTCCGTGTACACCTGCGCCTGGCGTGCGTTGGCCTCCAGCCAGTCGCCGAAGGAGGTCGAGCCGGTGTAGTCGATGATCCGGATCTCGGGGCGGACGGCCAGCTCCTTGGCGATGCCCTCGCCGGGCCGCTCGGCGGCCAGCGCCACCAGGTTGGGGTCGAAGCCCGCCTCCGCCAGCACCTCGCGGGCGATCCGGACCGTCAGCGCCAGCGGCAGCACGGCGCGCGGGTGCGGCTTGACCAGGACGGGGTTGCCGGTGGCCAGGGAGGCGAACAGGCCCGGGTAGCCGTTCCACGTGGGGAAGGTGTTGCAGCCGATCAGCAGCGCGATGCCGCGCCCGACGGGCGTGAACGTCTTGCGCAGCTCCAGCGGGTCCCGCTTGCCCTGCGGCTTCGACCACTCCGCGTCCAGCGGCGTGCGCGTCTGCTCGGCGTACGCGTACGCCACCGCCTCCAGGCCGCGGTCCTGCGCGTGCGGCCCGCCCGCCTGGAACGCCATCATGAACGCCTGTCCGCTGGTGTGCATCACCGCGTGCGCGAACTCGTGCGTGCGGGCGCTGATGCGGGCCAGGACCTCCAGGCACACCAGGGCGCGGGTCTCGGCACCGGCGTCCCGCCAGGCCGCCGTGCCCGCGCGCATCGCCGGCAGCAGCACCTCGATGTCGGCGTGCGGATACTCCACGGCCAGCTCCGGCCCGTACGGAGAGACCTCGCCGCCCGTCCAGCCGTCCGTGCCCGGCTGGTCCAGCTCGAAGCGGGTGCCGAGCACCGCCTTGTGCGCCGCGAGGCCGTCGGCGGCGCTCAACGAGCCGCCTTCCCCGTACGCCTTCGGGTGCTCCGGGTGCGGCGACCAGTAGGCGCGGGTGCGGATCGCTTCCAGGGCCTGATCCAGCGTGGGCCGGTGCCTCTCGGACAGGTGGTCGGGGGTGAGCTGAGCGGCGGCCATGACGGACCAACTCCTCGTCGAGCTGGGCAGGGACAGGCGGACAGAGCTAGAGTAACCGAACGATCGGTCGGGACAAGGGGGCCTCCCGAACCTGTGGACAACTCATCGGGGAGGATCACTGTCATGACCGACACCATGGCCATCGAGCGCAGCCGCACCGTCGCTGTCGTCGGCACCGGCACCATGGGCCAGGGCATCGCCCAGGTCGCCCTGGTCGCCGGCCACCCCGTCCTCCTCCACGACACCGTGCCCGACCGCGCCCGGGAGGCCGCCGCGGCCATCGCCGACCGCCTCGACCGGCTCGTCGAGAAGGGCCGGATATCGACCGAGGACCGCGACGCCGCCGCCGGACGCCTGCGGGTGGCCGACGGTCTGGACGACCTCGCCGACGCCGCGCTCGTGATCGAGGCGATCGTCGAGCGGCTCGCGGTCAAGCAGGAGCTCTTCACCGCGCTGGAGAAGATCGTCTCCGACGACTGCCTCCTCGCCACCAACACCTCGTCCCTCTCCGTCACCGCCATCGCGGGGACGCTGCGCCTGCCGGGCCGCTTCGTCGGCATGCACTTCTTCAACCCCGCGCCCCTGCTCCCGCTGGTCGAGGTCGTCAGCGGCTTCGCCACCGACGACACCGCAGCCACGCGCGCGTACGCCACCGCCGAGGCGTGGGGCAAGACGCCGGTCCGCTGCGCCGACACCCCCGGCTTCATCGTCAACCGCATCGCCCGCCCCTTCTACGCGGAGGCGCTGCGCCTGTACGAGGAGCGGGCCGCGGACCCGGCCACCATCGACGCCGTCCTGCGCGAGAGCGGCGGCTTCCGCATGGGCCCCTTCGAGCTGACCGACCTGATCGGCCAGGACGTCAACGAAGCGGTCACCCGGTCCGTCTGGGAGGCCTTCTACCAGGACCCGAAGTTCACCCCGTCCCTCGCCCAGCGGCGCCTGGTCGAGTCGGGTCGCCTCGGCCGCAAGACGGGCCGGGGCTGGTACGCGTACGGCGAGGGCGCCGAGCGGCCCCAGCCCCGTACCGAGCCACCGGCGCCCGCACCCGCGCAGGTCACCGTGCACGGGAACCTCGGGCACGCGGAGCCGCTGGTCGGCCTGATGGAAGAGGCCGGGATCAAGGTCCGCCGTCGCAAGCACGGCTGCCACTTCGTCCTCCCCGGCGGCGGTCACCTGGGCCTCGCGGACGGCGAGACCGCCTTCGAGTACGTCGGCGACGAGATCATCTACTTCGACCTCGCCCACGACTACACGACCGCCACCCGCATCGCCCTCTCCACCGCGCGGGAGACCACGCCCGAGACCCTCCAGGAGGCCGTCGGCCTCTTCCAGGCGCTGGGCAAGCAGGTCACGGTGATCGCCGACACCCCCGGCATGATCGTCGCCCGCACGGTCGCGATGCTGGTCGATCTCGCCGTCGACGCGGTCGCGCGCGGCGTCGCCTCCGCGGAGGACGTCGACACGGCCATGCGGCTCGGCGTCAACTATCCGGCAGGCCCCTTCGAGTGGGCCGCCCTGCTCCGCTATGAGCACGTGACCGACCTGCTCGGCGCCCTGCACCAGCGCTACCCCGGCGGCCGCTACGCCCCCTGCCTCGACGTCGTGCGCCGGGCGCACGAGGAGCTGGCCGCGACGAAGGACCGGAAGAGCCGATGACCACCGCCAGGCGTGACACCTACACCCCCGAGACGCTGCTGTCCGTCGCCGTCCGCGTCTTCAACGAGCGCGGCTACGACGGCACCTCCATGGAGCACCTCTCCAAGGCGGCCGGCATCTCCAAGTCCTCGATCTACCACCACGTCACGGGCAAGGAGGAGCTGCTGCGGCGCGCGGTCAGCCGGGCCCTGGACGGGCTCTTCGCGGTCCTCGACGAGCCGGGGGCCGCGCGCGGACGGGCCATCGAGCGCGTCGAGTACGTGACCCGGCGCACCGTCGAGGTGCTGATGGACGAGCTGCCGTATGTGACGCTGCTGCTGCGCGTACGCGGCAACACCAAGACCGAGCGGTGGGCGCTGGAGCGGCGCCGCGAGTTCGACCACCGGGTCGCCGACCTGCTGAAGGCCGCCGCGGCCGACGGCGACCTCCGCGCCGACGTGGACATACGGCTCGCCACCCGGCTGCTCTTCGGAATGATCAACTCGCTGGTGGAGTGGTACCGGCCGCAGCCGGGCGGCGACGGCGACCGGCAGCAGTTCGCCGACACCGTCGTACGCCTCGCCTTCGACGGCCTGCGTACCGCTTAGGGGGTCCCGTCCGTCGGTCAGGTCCCGTCCGCCGGCAGCCGCCGGTTCAGGTCCGTCTCCTCGAAGACCAGCAGCGTCCGCGTCGACAGCACCTCCGGGATGGACTGGAGCCTGGTCAGGACCAGCTCGCGCAGGGTGCGGTTGTCCGGTGTGTGCACCAGCAGCAGGACGTCGAAATCGCCGCTGACCAGCGCGATGTGGGCGGCTCCGGGCAGCGCCTGGAGCTTCTCGCGGACCGTGCGCCAGGAGTTCTGCACGATCTTGAGCGTGATGTACGCGGACGCCCCCTGCCCGGCCCGTTCGTGGTCCACCCGGGCCGTGAAACCGCGGATCACCCCGTCGTCGATGAGCCGGTTGATCCGCGCGTAGGCGTTGGCACGCGACACATGGACCCGGTCGGCCACGGAGCGTATCGAGGCGCGGCCATCCGTTTGGAGGATCCGGAGGATGTCCCGGTCGATCGCGTCGAGCGGGCGCGGGGCGAGGTGCGGCGTGCCGCCGGCCGGCCGCAGCTCCCTGTCGTCGGGCCTCTCGTCGGGCCCGTCGGCGGCCATTTGTTCAGCTGCCATGTCCCCCCGCCTCTTCTCCATGGACGACCTGCCTCCATCCCAGGCTGTGGAGAACCGTTTGTCCACAGGCTGAAGGCGCCTGTAGCCAAAATGCATCCACGACCGAACAATCGGTAGGTGAGGCGCGTCACAGTCGCGTCCCCCTTCGGGTCTTATGCCCCGCTCCCACGAGGAGGTGCTGTCATGACGGTCCAAGAGCTGCCTGGTGCGGCCTCTTACCGGCCCGCCCCGCCCCCGGCGTGGCGGCCGCGCACCGACCCCGCACCGCTGCTCCCGGACCCCGAGCCCTACCGGGTGCTCGGCACGGACGCCGCGGCCGGCTTCGCGCCGGAGCTGCTGCGCAGGCTGTACGCCGAGCTGGTGCGCGGCCGCCGGTACAACGCCCAGGCGACGGCCCTCACCAAGCAGGGCAGGCTCGCGGTGTACCCGTCGACCACCGGCCAGGAGGCCTGCGAGGTCGCCGCCGCGCTCGTGCTGGAGGAGCGGGACTGGCTCTTCCCGTCGTACCGCGACACGCTCGCGGCGGTGGCGCGCGGTGTCGACCCCGTCGAGGCGCTGACCCTGCTGCGCGGCGACTGGCACACCGGGTACGACCCGCGCGAGCACCGCGTCGCGCCGCTGTGCACCCCGCTCGCCACCCAGCTGCCGCACGCCGTGGGCCTGGCGCACGCCGCCCGCCTCAAGGGCGACGACGTGGTGGCGCTCGCCATGGTCGGCGACGGCGGCACCAGCGAGGGCGACTTCCACGAGGCGCTGAACTTCGCGGCGGTCTGGCAGGCACCGGTCGTCTTCTTCGTGCAGAACAACGGCTTCGCCATCTCCGTCCCGCTGGCCAAGCAGACCGCGGCGCCGTCCCTGGCCCACAAGGCCGTCGGGTACGGCATGCCGGGCCGACTCGTCGACGGCAACGACGCGGCCGCCGTGCACCAGGTCCTCTCCGAGGCGGTGGCCCGCGCCCGCCGCGGCGGCGGCCCGACGCTCGTCGAGGCCGTGACGTACCGCATCGACGCCCACACCAACGCCGACGACGCCACCCGCTACCGCGGCGACGGCGAGGTCGAGGCGTGGCGCGCGCACGATCCGATCCGTCTTCTGGAGCGGGAGTTGACCGAGCGGGGCCTCCTCGACGAGGAGGGGATACGGCAGGCCGCCGAGGACGCCGAGGCCATGGCGGCGCGGCTGCGCGAGCGGATGAACGCCGACGCGGAGCTGGAGCCGATGGACCTCTTCGCGCACGTCTTCGCCGAGCAGACGGCACAACTGCGGGAGCAGGCGGCGCAGTTGCGTGCCGAGCTCGACGCCGAGGGAGAGGCGTGATGACGACGGCGGCGAAGACGGCGGCGAAGGTGGCGGCCAAGCCCGCCACCATGGCGCAGGCGCTCCAGCGCGCCATGCGCGACGCGATGGCCGAGGATCCGTCCGTCCACGTCATGGGCGAGGACGTCGGCACGCTCGGTGGCGTCTTCCGGGTGACGGACGGACTGGCCAAGGAGTTCGGCGAGGACCGCTGTACGGACACCCCCCTTGCCGAGGCGGGCATCCTGGGCACGGCCGTCGGCATGGCGATGTACGGGCTGCGGCCGGTGGTCGAGATGCAGTTCGACGCCTTCGCCTACCCGGCGTTCGAGCAGCTGATCAGCCATGTGGCGCGGATGCGCAACCGCACGCGGGGCGCGATGCCCCTCCCGATCGTGGTGCGCGTGCCGTACGGCGGCGGGATCGGCGGCGTCGAGCACCACAGCGACTCCTCCGAGGCGTACTACATGGCGACTCCGGGGCTCCATGTCGTCACGCCCGCGACGGTCGCCGACGCGTACGGGTTGCTGCGGGCGGCCATCGCCTCCGACGACCCAGTGGTCTTCCTGGAGCCGAAGCGGCTCTACTGGTCCAGGGCCGAGTGGTCGCCGGACGCGCCCGAGCCGGTGGAGCCGATCGGTCGCGCGGTCGTCCGGCGCACGGGGCGCAGCGCGACGCTCGTCACCTACGGGCCGTCCGTGCCGGTGTGCCTGGAGGCCGCCGATGCGGCGCGCGCGGAGGGCTGGGACCTGGAGGTCGTGGACCTGCGGTCGCTGGTGCCGTTCGACGACGAGACGGTCTGCGCGTCGGTACGGCGCACGGGGCGTGCGGTCGTCGTCCACGAGTCGACCGGCTTCGGCGGCCCGGGCGGGGAGATCGCCGCGCGCATCACGGAGCGGTGCTTCCACCACCTGGAGGCGCCCGTCCTGCGGGTGGCCGGCTTCGACATCCCGTACCCGCCGCCCATGCTGGAGCGGCACCACCTGCCCGGCGTGGACCGGGTGCTGGACGCGGTGGCGCGACTGCAGTGGGAGGCGGACAGCTGATGGCCCAGGTGCTGGAGTTCAAGCTGCCAGACCTCGGTGAGGGGCTCACCGAGGCGGAGATCGTGCGCTGGCTGGTGGAGGTCGGGGACGTCGTCGCCGTCGACCAGCCGGTCGTCGAGGTCGAGACGGCCAAGGCGATGGTGGAGGTGCCGTGCCCGTACGGCGGCGTGGTGACGGCGCGGTTCGGTGAGGAGGGGACGGAACTTCCCGTCGGGGCGCCGCTGTTGACGGTCGCGGTCGGCGCGGAGTCGGCCCAGACCGGGTCCTCCGGGTCCTCCGAGGCCCCCGCGGCTTCCGCCGAATCCTCCGGGAACGTCCTCGTCGGCTACGGGACGGGCGCACCGGCCGCGCGGAGGCGCCGCGTGCGGACGGCCTCCACCACGCCGTCCGCCGCCGTGCCTTCCGCCCCGGCGGCTCCCGCGCCCGCTGCCGCTCCGGCCCCGGCTCCGCCGGCTCCGGACGGCGGCCCGGTGCCGGTGATCTCGCCGCTCGTGCGGAAGCTGGCCCGGGAGCGCGGCCTCGACCTGCGCCAGGTGCGCGGGTCCGGCCCGGACGGGCTGATCCTGCGCGCGGACGTGGAGCGGGCGACCGCCGAGCGGACCCGCCCGACCCCGCCCGAGACGCCCCCCGCGACCGGTGAGCGGGTGCCGCTGCGCGGCGTGCGCGGAGCGGTCGCCGACAAGATGTCCCGCAGCCGGCGCGAGATCCCCGAGGCCACCTGCTGGGTCGACGCGGACGCGACGGAGCTCATGGCCGCGCGCGCCGCGATGAACGCCGCCGGGGGCCCGAAGATCTCCCTGCTGGCGCTGCTGGCCCGGATCTGTACGGCCGCGCTCGCCCGCTACCCGGAGCTGAACTCCACGGTGGACACCGAGGCGCGCGAGATCGTGCGCCTGCCCGAGGTGCACCTGGGCTTCGCCGCCCAGACCGACCGGGGCCTGGTCGTGCCCGTCGTACGGGACGCGCACCGCCGCACGGCCGAGTCGCTGTCGGCGGAGTTCGCCCGCCTGACGGACGCGGCGCGCGCCGGGACGCTGACCCCGGCGGACCTGACCGGCGGCACCTTCACGCTGAACAACTACGGGGTCTTCGGAGTGGACGGCTCGACGCCGATCATCAACCACCCGGAGGCGGCCATGCTCGGCGTGGGCCGGATCATCCCCAAGCCCTGGGTGCACCAGGGCGAGCTGGCCGTACGCCAGGTGGTCCAGCTGTCGCTGACCTTCGACCACCGCGTCTGCGACGGGGGCACGGCGGGCGGTTTCCTGCGGTACGTCGCCGACTGCGTGGAGGCGCCCGCGGTGCTGCTGCGCACCCTCTAGCACTCCGCCGCCGCGCTGGCAGGCCCTGGCCCCCGGATCGCCCCGCCGACCCGGGGGCCGGGGCCTGCGCGGCCCGGTTAATACTGAGGGCGTGACCCGATGTGACGTTGTCGTGCTTGCCGGGGGATCGGCCAAGCGGCTCGGTGGGGTGGACAAGCCCGGGGTGAGCGTGGGCGGACGCGCCCTCCTGGACCGCGTGTTGGCGGCCTGCCGCCAGGCCCCGCGGGTCGTGGTCGTCGGCGGTCGGCGGCCCACCGTACGGCCCGTGGTGTGGGCGCGGGAGGAGCCGCCCAGGGGCGGGCCCGTCGCCGCGCTCGCGGCCGGGCTGCGGCAGGTGGAGACCGACACCGTGCTCGTCCTGAGCGGGGACCTGCCGTTCCTGGAGGAGGGCAGCGTGCGGAAGTTGACCGAGGCGCTGCGGGCCGGGACCGCCGAGGGCGTGCTGTCCGTGGATGCCGAGGGCCGCGACCAACCGCTCGTCGCGGCGTACCGCACCGAACCGCTGCGACGCGAAGTCGCGCTGCTGGCAACGGAATACGGCAGCTTGTCCGGTTTGCCGCTGCGGCTGCTCACCCAGGAGCTGGACCTCGTACGGATCCCCCTCGGACCGCTCGCCTCCTTCGACTGCGACACCTGGGAGGACATCTCCACGGCCCGTGCCCGGATCAGGGAGCATGGGAACGTGCTGGACGAATGGATCACCGCAGTCAAGGCCGAACTCGGCATCGAGCTGGACGTCGACACCGGCGTCCTCCTCGACCTGGCCCGCGACGCCGCGCACGGCGTCGCCCGGCCCGCCGCGCCGCTCACCACCTTCCTGGTCGGCTACGCCGCGGCCAAGGCCGGCGATGGCGGCCCCGAAGCCGTCGCCGAGGCGGCGCGCAAGGCCGCCGCGCTCGCCGACCGCTGGGCGAAGGAAGCCGGCGAGGAATGACCGGTCAGGGAGCGCAGGAGCGGCACCGGGCCACGCCCTGGGGCGATGCCCGGGCCGTCGCCGCCCGCGAGGGGCGGGCCGGACCGACGCGGTCCCGCCGCGCGGCGCCGGAACACGCGCTCGGGCGGGTGCTCGCCGAGCCGCTCGTCGCGCTCACCGACCTGCCGTCGTTCGACACCTCCGCCATGGACGGCTGGGCCGTCGCCGGACCCGGCCCGTGGGCGGTGGCCGGGAGCGGCTCCGTGCTGGCGGGTCACGCCACGGCCGCCGAGCTGCCCGACGGCTCGGCGGTACGGATCGCCACCGGCGCCCGCGTCCCGCCGGGTGCCACCGCCGTGGTCCGCGCCGAGCACTCCCGTACGGAGGCCGACGGCGCCCGGCTGCACGCCGAGCGCGAGGTCCTGCCCGGCCAGGACATCCGCCCCCGGGGCCAGGAGTGCCGTTCCGGCGATGAACTGCTGCCCGCGGGCAGCCCCGTGACGCCTGCCGTGCTGGGCCTCGCCGCGGCCGCCGGATACGACGAGCTGCCGGTCGTGGAGCAGCCCCGCGTGGAGGTCCTCGTGCTGGGCGACGAGCTGCTCACCGCCGGGCTCCCGCACGACGGCCTCATCCGGGACGCCCTCGGGCCCATGCTCGGCCCCTGGCTGGCCGCCCTCGGCGCGGACGTGGTCGCCACCCGGCGCATCGGCGACGACGCCGAGGCGCTGTACGCGGCGGTCACCGGCTCCCCGGCCGATGTGGTGGTCACGACCGGGGGCACGGCCGCCGGGCCCGTCGACCACGTCCACCCGGTGCTGCGCAAGGCCGGCGCCGAGCTGCTGGTCGACGGCGTGAAGGTGCGGCCCGGGCATCCGATGCTGCTCGCCCGACTCGGCACCGGCACGCACCTGGTGGGGCTGCCCGGCAACCCACTGGCCGCCGTGTCCGGGCTGCTCACCCTCGCCGAGCCGTTGCTGCGCGGCCTGGCCGGCCGGCCCGCCCCGGAGCCGTACCGGCTGCCCGTACGCGACGAGGTGCACGGCCATCCGTACGACACACGGCTCGTGCCGGTGGTGCGCCGGGCCGGGCAGGCCGTGCCGCTGCACTACAACGGCCCCGCCATGCTGCGCGGCATAGCGGCAGCCGACGGGCTCGTGGTCGTCCCTCCGGGCGGCGCCGCGCCCGGTGACGTCCTGGAGATCCTGGGCCTGCCGTGGCCATCGACCACCGAAGGGTGTTTCACGTGAAACTTCCCGGCCAAGACGCGATGGCCAGACGGGCGGAGGAGCAGCTGATCACCTCGCGGATCAGACTGCCCCGCCAGGTCATGGAGCGTCCGCTGCGGCAGGTGGCCAAGCGGCTGCTGATGGCCCTGTGCGTCCTCGCGCTGACCGTCTTCATCGTCGTCGTGGACCGACACGGCTACCACGACAACGCCGACGGCGAGGTCGGCGTCCTCGACGCCATCTACTACGCCACCGTGACGCTGTCCACGACCGGATACGGCGACATCGTCCCGCACAGCGACAGCGCGCGGCTCGTCAACGTGCTGCTGGTGACGCCCCTGCGCGTGCTGTTCCTGATCATTCTCGTCGGCACCACTCTCGAGGTCCTCACCGAGCGCACCCGGGAGGAGTGGCGGCTGAACCGCTGGAGGTCCACGTTGCGCGACCACACCGTCGTCGTCGGATTCGGTACCAAGGGCCGCTCGGCGGTCCAGACGCTCTGCGCGACCGGCCTGAAGAAGGAGCGGATCGTCGTCGTCGATCCGAGCGACAAGGTGATCGAGACGGCCAACAGCGACGGGCTCGTCGGGGTCGTCGGTGACGCCACCCGCAGCGACGTCCTGCTGAGAGCCGAGGTGCAGCGGGCGCGCCAGATCGTGGTGGCGACGCAGCGCGACGACACGGCGGTGCTGGTCACCCTGACCGCGCGCCAGCTCAACCGCGGCGCCAAGATCGTCGCGACCGTCCGCGAGGAGGAGAACGCGCCGCTGCTGCGGCAGTCGGGTGCGGACGCCGTGATCACCAGCGCCAGCGCGGCGGGACGGCTCCTCGGCCTGTCGGTGCTGAGCCCGAGCGCGGGCACGGTGATGGAGGACCTGATCCAGTCGGGCAGCGGCCTCGACCTGGTCGAGCGGCCGGTGATAAAGGCCGAGGTCGGCAAGAGCGTGCGGGAGACCGACGACCTGGTGGTGAGCGTCCTGCGTGGGCACCGGCTGCTGGGGTACGACGACCCGGAGGCGAGCCCGCTCCAGCTGACGGACCGGGTGATCACGATCGTACGGGCCAAGCCGGTCACACCGCTGAGCACGCCGCCGGAGTAGCAGGGGACCAGGAGCAGGAGACCAGGAAGAGCAGCAGGAGTAGCGTCGCCGCCATGCATGCGATCACGATTCCGGAACCAGGTGGACCAGAGGCGCTCGTCTGGGCCGAGGTGCCCGATCCCGTGCCGGGCGAGGGCGAGATCCTCATCGAGGTGGCCGCCAGCGCCGTCAACCGCGCCGACCTGCTCCAGCGGCAGGGCTTCTACGACCCGCCGCCCGGGGCCTCCCCGTACCCGGGGCTCGAATGCTCCGGGCGCGTGGCGGCGCTCGGCCCCGGCGTCGCCGGGTGGAGCGTCGGTGACGAGGTGTGCGCCCTGCTGGGCGGGGGCGGCTACGCGGAGAAGGTCGTCGCGCCGGTGGGGCAGGTGCTGCCCGCGCCCAAGGGCGTCGACCTGGTGACGGCGGCGGCGCTGCCCGAGGTGACCGCGACGGTGTGGTCCAACGTGTTCATGGTGGCGCACCTGCGGCCGGGCGAGACGCTCCTCGTGCACGGCGGCGCCAGCGGCATCGGCACGATGGCGATCCAGCTCGCGAAGGCGGTGGGCGCGCGGGTCGCGGTCACGGCCGGCGGCCCCGAGAAGCTGGCGGCCTGCGCCGAGCTGGGCGCGGACATCCTGATCGACTACCGCGAGCAGGACTTCGTCGAGGAGATCAAGAAGGCCACGGACGGGGCGGGCGCGGACGTCATCCTCGACATCATGGGCGCCAAGTACCTGGACCGGAACATCAAGGCGCTCGCCGTGAACGGCCGCCTCGCGGTCATCGGGCTCCAGGGCGGCGTGAAGGGCGAGCTGAACCTGGGCGCGCTGCTGGCGAAGCGCGCGGCGGTGACCGCGACCTCGCTGCGGATGCGGCCGCTGGAGGAGAAGGCGGCGATCGTGGCGGCGGTGCGGGAGCACGTCTGGCCGCTGATCGCGGCGGGCACGGTCCGGCCGGTGGTGGACCGGGACTTCCCCATGCCGGAAGCACCGGAGGCGCACCGCACGCTGGAGTCGAGCACCCACATCGGCAAGGTCCTGCTGGTCACCCCTGACCGCACCTGACCGCCCCCCACTAGACGCACGGACGAGGCCCGGCCCCCCGAAGGGGACCGGGCCTCGAAACGCCTACGGACACGTCCTACAGGTACGGGCCCGAGCGGATGGCGCCGTGCGCGCGGTCGTCATCGTCGTGGTGCGCGGCGGCGGGCAGCGCCCGGCGCATCTGCTCCAGCTGGGCGCGGGCCGCCATCTGCTGGGCGAACAGCGCCGTCTGGATGCCATGGAACAGGCCTTCCAACCAGCCCACCAACTGGGCCTGCGCGATGCGCAGTTCCGCCTCCGACGGGACGGCCTCGTCCGTGAAGGGCAGGGACAGGCGCTCCAGCTCCTCGACCAGCTCCGGCGCCAGGCCGTCCTCCAGCTCCTTGACGGAGCTGGCGTGGATCTCCTTGAGGCGGACCCGGCTGGCCTCGTCCAGAGGAGCGGCGCGGACCTCTTCCAGCAGCTGCTTGATCATGCTGCCGATGCGCATGACCTTCGCGGGCTGCTCGACCATCTCGGTCACCGGGATCTCGCGCGGCTCGTCGTCGCCGTCACCGCCGCCGAGCGCCATCCCGTCCTGCCCCACTACGAGGATGTGGGGGTTGCTCTCCTGCGACCGTTCATTCCTCGGCATCTCCATGGCGCCCATTCTCTCGTACACGTGCGTCATCACACGGTCTGCCCCTGGAGGAGAGTGATCCACCCTCCTCCAGGGGCACACGTACGGCCTACGTGGCGGCGCGGCGGGCCAGCGCCCCCCGGGAGCGGGTCACCAGGGCCGCGAGCAGCGCCGCGCCCAGCGGGACGGCGACCAGCAGGGCGGCCAGCGTCTCCCACGGGATGATGATCGGCACGTGCGGTGCCGGGCCCATCGAGGCGCCCTGGTCCAGCGCCTCCTGATACCACTTCATCTCCTGGCGCCGCTCGGTGAGCCGGAGCCCGATCGCGGGCAGCACGCCCGCCGCCGAGCCCAGTACCACGCCCATCACGGCGACCACCCCGCACTGGAAGCCGCTGAGCGTCCGGCGCACCCGCGGCGGCGCGCCGACCGCGGCCAGCGTCTTGAGGTCGGCCTCCGCGTCGGCCTGGGCGAGGCCGGTCGCGATACCGGCCGCGCCGATGGTGATGAGGCCCGCGAAGATGGTCAGCGACAGCAGCACGATGCTGTCGTCGCTGACGAAGCCCTCCTCCACGTAGAGGTCGACGCCGACGCCCGTCTTGGCGAGTTCGTCGTCCAGCTTCTGGCGCTGCTCGCCGGTCGGCATGGTGCCGGTCGTGTAGTACGCGCCCAGCGGCTGCGTGGCCAGCCCGGCCGCCTTGGCCGTGGCCGGCGACATGATGCCCGCCACGCCGTACCCGTCGGTGCCCTCGGGCACCTGGTACGCCGGGAAGGACTTCACCTGGCCCGGCCGCTCCTTGCCGGCCAGGGCGGCCTCGTCGGCCGCCTGCTGGTCGGTGATCAGCCGGATGGAGAGGGCGCCGTTCTTGTCGACCATCGGCCGCGAGAAGGACACGATCTTCCCCTCGGCCAGGGCCTTCGCGGCCCCCGGGTCCTTGATCCCCAGCACCGTCAGCAGCTTGGCGTCGGCGACCACCAGCCCGGACTCGCTGTACGCCATGCCCTCCGTGCTCTGGCAGCGCCAGTCGCGCCCGAGCTTGCGGCGCTCCTCCTTGCTGAGCTTCTCCGCGGGGTCGGAGCCGTCCGGCGTGGAGACCCACAGCGGGCACTCGTTGGCCTTGGGGATGACGACCTCATGGGTGCCGCAGCCCTCGCCACTGCCGTACAGCTCGCAGCCGGCCCGGCCGACCACGATCCGGTCGACATCGGCCCGTACGTCGACGGGCAGGTTCTTCTGGACCGCGTCGCGCACCGTCGGCACGTCCCGGCCGGCGCCCTCCATCACCATCACGGAGACCGCGCCGTGCGGCAGTCGCGCCTCGTAGCGCGCCCGGTTCCCCGCGTCCTGGCTCACCGCGTACGTCGCCACGGCGACCGTGCCCGCGACCGCGGCGAGCACCGCGGCGACCGCCGGAGCCGTACGGCCCCGGTTGCGGACGGCGTCCCGCAGCGCCAGCCGCGGCGACAGCGGCAGCCAGCGGCCCATGCGCCCGAAGAGGCCCACCAGGGCGGGGGTCATCGCCACCGCGCCGAGCTCGGCGAGGGCGCTGCCGCCCGCGACGAGGGCGAACTGGTCGGAGAACACCGACCCGTACAGCGCGATCGCGGCGCCCAGTGCCACCGCGCCCAGCCCGATCAGGGGCAGCACCCGGCTGCTGCGGCGTACCCCGCGGCGGCCGGTGAGGGAGGCCAGCACCGTCTGGCGCGACGCCGTGACCGCCGGGACGATCGCGGCGAGGAGCCCGGTCAGCACCGCCAGCAGCCCGATGCCCAGCAGCTCCAGCGGGCGGACGTCGAAGCTGCCGAACCGCCGGCCGATGGTCTCCTCCAGCACCGGCTGGAGCGCGAAGGTCAGAGCGATGCCGAGCACCGTGCCGACCACGGCCGCCGCGGCGCCGATCACCAGGCCGCCCGCGAGGACGATGGCCCGGATGTGGTGGCGGTCGCCGCCGTTGGCACCGACCAGACCCAGCTGGCGGCGCGAGCGGCGGGCGCCGACGGCGAACGCGGGACCGGCCAGCAGGCAGATCTCCAGCATCGCCAGGCCCACGACCGTGCCGGCGGCGGCCAGGGCCGCGGCGTCGGCGGCTCCGCTCTGCTCGTACGGGGCCCAGCCCTCCTTGGCGTACAGCGGCACGTCGGACCGGGCGGGCGGGTCGAGGAGGACGGCGCGCGAGGTCACCGTCACGCCCTTGGCGTTGGCCTCCTTGACCATGTTCCACGTGAAACCACCGGGCACCCGGAGCAGATGCGTGGTGCTCTTGCTCGTGCCGGACAGCCCCTCCGCCTTGAGCGCCTTGTCCAGCGGGTCCAGCAGCGAGCCCGGAACGGCGATGACCTCGTCGCCCTTGAGCGCGTCCGGGACCTCGTACGAGCCGACGATGCGGTACTCGCGGTCCAGGCCGCGCGCGGTGAGCGCCGAGCCGACGCGCAGGCCGCTGGCCTCCAGGAAGTGGCTGGTCGCGGCCACCTCGCCGGCCTTCTTCGGGAACCGGCCGTCCAGCAGGGTGACCATGCCCTCGGCCAACGGGTCGTCGGCCTTGAACTCGCGGATCTGGGCGTGCAGCAGGCCGTACGCGGTGCGCAGCTTCCCGTAGCCGACCGAGTCCGGCAGGACCGTGGCGTTCGCCGGGAACGCCTTGGTGACGTCCGTCGTGCCTTCGGGGAACGGCTTGTCGTCGAAGTCCGCGACGGGCGAGGACTGGTCGCCCTGCGGGTTCTGGTACAGCGGCACTCCGCCGTATCCCGGGTCCGATATGAGCGCGTCCGCGGCCCCCAGCGTGCGCGCCAGCTTCTCCTCGGTGGACAGCTCCTGGGAGCGCAGGGTCAGGTCGGCGGCGCTGACACCCAGGATGGGCAGGGCGATCATCGCCAGGACGAGGAAGCTGCGCCCCTTGAAGCGCCAGGCGTCACGGCGGGCGATGCGCACCGCCGCGCGCCACGAGTGGAACCAGTTGTTCACTGTTCGGCCGCCTGGCCTGTGAGCAGGGAGTCGGCGTCGCTGCGGAGGGTCTGGTCGACGACCGCGCCGTCGCGCAGGAACACCACGCGGTCCGCCCAGGCGGCGAAGCGCGGCTCGTGGGTGACGAGGACACCGGCCGCGCCCGCGTCGCAGCGGGCCCGCAGCAGGGCCAGCACCGATTCGCCGGTCTCGGAGTCCAGGGCGCCGGTCGGCTCGTCGGCGAGGACCAGCCGCCGGTCGCCGACGAGCGCGCGGGCGATGGCCACGCGCTGCTGCTGGCCGCCGGACATCTCGTCGGGGAACCGGTCGGCGAGGTGGCCGAGGCCCATCTCCTCCAGGGCGGCGATGGCCTCGCCGCGCGCCTTGCGGGCGGAGGTGCCGTCGAGCTCCCGCGGCAGGGCGACGTTCTCGGCGGCGGTGAGCGCCGGGATGAGGTTGTAGTCCTGGAAGACGTACCCGATGCTGCGGCGGCGCAGGGCGGCGAGCGTCTTGCGGTCGGCGTTGGTGATGTCGGTGTTCTCGACGACGACCCGCCCGGAGGACGGGGTGTCGAGGCCGCCCGCGATGGTCAGCAGCGTGGACTTGCCGGAGCCGGACGGGCCCATGACGGCGACGAGTTCACCGGGGAAGACGTCGAGGTCGATGCCGCGCAGCGCGTGCACCTCGGTGGCGCCGGAGCCGTGGACCCGGGTGAGCCGCTGGAGTTGCAGCACCGGCTGCTCGGACTGACGTGGTGACATGGAGGGGTCCCCCCTTGGGCGTACGCGCGCGTGCGGGCGTACACAGCGGATGTTCGTACGAAAGTGAGTGCGAGAGCGCGAGAGTGAGAGAGCGCCGGAGTGGTCAGCGGTGGCGCTCAGCCGGTGCGGGTCGAGCCGCGGTCCTCGCCGCGGAGGCCGCGCCCGCCGCGGCGGAACCGCTCCCGGGAGCAGTGCCGCCCGCGACCGCGTGCGACAGCCGGATGAGCCGGGCCTCGCAGTGGTCCAGCCAGCGCGCCTCGGCCTCCGTCTGGAAGATCAGCTGCTCCAGCACGAGCAGCCAGGCCACGTCGTCGCGTTCCCGCGAC
Source organism: Streptomyces sp. NPDC093546 (assembly GCF_044765045.1). Lineage (NCBI taxonomy): Bacteria > Bacillati > Actinomycetota > Actinomycetes > Kitasatosporales > Streptomycetaceae > Streptomyces > Streptomyces sp. NPDC093546. The sequence goes on from NZ_JBIWJG010000002.1 coordinate 315,496, forward strand.
GCCCCGCTCTCCAGGGCGCTGATCGCCTGGTGCTTGAGCCGGGTGTAGTCCTGCATCGCCCTGACGGTGTGGCGGCGCTGCGCCTGGATGACGGCCCGGATGTCGACGCCGGGGGCGCCGACCGCCATGGCCAGCTTGATGGCCAGCTCGTCGCGCGCCGGGCTGGTGCGGTCGACGGGCTTCTCGAACCAGGTCCTGAGCTCGTCGCGGCCCGCCTCGGTGATCGCGTAGAGCGCGTGCCCGGCCTCGTCCTCGCCGCCCTGCTCCACCATGCCGTCGCGCTCCAGGCGGCTCAGCGTGGTGTACACCTGGCCGACGTTGAGCGGCCAGGTGGACCCGGTGCGCGACTCGAACTCCGTACGGAGCTGGGAGCCGTAGCGCGGACCGTGTTCGAGGAGGGCGAGCAGCCCGTGGCGGATGGACATACTCAGTATGTATACCGAGTATGTCGGGCCCGGCAACCGTCCTCCGACGGACCCGCGGGGTCCCTCCCGAGGGGGACCCGGGCGGACACAGGAGGACCGAGGGCGCCCGCAGGGGCTCAGCGGCGGCGCATCCGCAGTCCCAGGAAGCCGAGCCCCAGGCCCATCATGGCGAGGCCCACACCCAGGGTGAGCACGGGAAGCTGCCGGTCAGCGGCGGTCTCGGCGGCGGTTTCGGCGGCCCGCGCGGCGGGCTCGTACGCGGCGGCGGGCGGCGTACGGGACGGCTCGCCGGGCACCGCGGCGTCCGTCTCCGGTACCTCGCCCTCCGGCTCCTCCTCGCCGGAGGCGTCCGGCGCTGTTGCCGTTTTGGTACGTGACGGGTCGCCCGAGCCGGATCCGGCGGGCGTCTTCGCGGCGGACTCCTGAGCCGACGGGTCCATCGACGGCGACGGCGGCAGAGGCCGTCCGGGCCGCTCCCGCCCCGCCCCGGCGGGCCGCCCGGCGAGCGACGGCGACGGCGACGGCGACGGCCGGTCCGGCACGAGCGCCGGGTTCAGCGCGGGGTTCAACCCTGGATTCGGCGCCCCGTCCGCGCCTCCCGAGAGCCCCGCGGACGTATCGGCCGAAGGGACGCCCACCGCGCCCACCGCGCCCGAACCGCTCGGAGCCGGGGCGACCGGGGCCGGGACCGGCGTGGCGGGCCGCGCCGCCGCGCTTCCGGCGGGCTTCAGCGGCCGGACGGCGGGCCTGCCCGCGCCCGGCGGCGTACCCGGGGCCGTGCTCTCGTCCGCGTACGCGGAGCCGACCGGCGCGAGCGCCCACACGAGCAGGATGAGGAACGCGCACCGCGACCGTGGGCCGAGTTTCGGAGTCACCGCGTGACCCCCTCCCGTGGCGAGCCACTTCGTACAGTGGGCTCAGCGTCACACGGGGCGGGGGCACCGGCATCCCGGGCGGCCCCACGGCCACCCGCAGGAGTTACCACCCGCGGGAGTCACCGGCGAAAGTCACCGGCCGCCGGCCGGCACCGGGGTCATGCCCGGGTCACCGGGCCGCGTCACTGACCGGGATCACCCGTCGCGACCCTCAGCTCGAAGGTCTGGTTGCCCGGCACCACGGCGGTCCCCTCCGTCGGGAACTGCGAGATCACCTGGTCCTCCGCGAACTGCGGGTCGTCCACTTCCTCGACCTTGTACTTCCAGCCCGCCGCCTGGAGGCACGACTTGACCGACAGCACGTCCTTGTAGGTGAAGCTCGGCGCCTGCACCTTCTGCGGGTCGTCGCTGTCCTCGCGCGCGTCCGTGCACTTCTCCGGGTCGATGGTGCGGTTGCGCTCCGGCGGCTTGTGCTCCGCCTGGGCCGACTCTCCGCTGGTCGCGCCGCCGCGGCCCGCCTCCGTGCCGGGCTCGTCCTCGCCGCCGGACAGCTTGACCGCCGTCACGACACCGCCGATGACGACGAGCACGGCGACGAGGCCGCCCACGATGAGGCCGGTGCTGCCGCGCTTGCCGCCGCCACCGCCGGACGCCGGGGCGGCCTGCGGCGTGATCGTGTACGGCGGCGGCGTCTGGTGGTACGGCGCCGGGGCCGGGGTGTGCGCCTGTTGCGGGTAGCCGTAGCTCGGCGGCGCGGGGGTCGGCGCGCCGTACGGGCCGGGCGCCGGGGTCGGGGCGGGGCCGGGCTGGTACGGGGTGTGGACGCCGTGCGGGCCGGGCGCCGGGGTCGTGTGGTCGACCGGCGGGAAGACCGCCGAACCCACGCCCGCGCCGCTGTTCACCGGCCCGCCACCGGCCACGATCACCGGCGCGCCGGTCTGCCCGGCCGACAGCAGCCGCAGGCACTCGTCGCGCATCGCGGCCGCGCTGGGGAAGCGCTCGTTCGGGTTCTTCTTCAGCGCCCGCGCCACCAATGCGTCCATCGCCGGCGTGACCGCCCGGTTGATGGAGGAGGGCGCGACCGGCTCCTCCTGTACGTGGGCGTACGCGATGGCCAGCGGCGAGTCCGCGTCGAAGGGGATGCGGCCGGTCAGCAGCTGGAAGAGCATGATGCCGACCGAGTACAGGTCGGAGCGGGCGTCGACGCCGCGCCCGAGGGCCTGCTCCGGCGACAGGTACTGCGGCGTGCCGACCACCATGCCGGTCTGCGTCATCGAGGTGACGCCCGACTGCATGGCGCGCGCGATGCCGAAGTCCATCACCTTGACCACGCCGCGCTTGGTCATCATCACGTTGCCGGGCTTGATGTCCCGGTGGACCAGGCCCATCTCGTGGCTGGTCTCCAGGGCGGCGAGCACGTCGGCCGTGACCTTGAGCGCCTTGTCGGCCGGCATCGCGCCGTACTGCTGGATGTCCGCCTGCAGGACGGAGCCGAGCGGCTGCCCCTCGACGTACTCCATGACGATGTACGGCATGAGCGAGCCGTCGAGCTCGTCCTCGCCCGTGTCGAACACCGAGACGATGTTGGTGTGCTGGAGCTTGGCGACGGCCTGCGCCTCGCGGCGGAAGCGCTCGCGGAAGGACTGCTCGCGCCCCAGCTCCGTGTGGAGCGTCTTGATGGCGACCTGGCGGTCGAGGGCCGTGTCGTACGCCAGGTACACGGACGCCATGCCGCCTTCGCCGAGCAGGTCGCGAAGCTGGTACCGGCCGCTCGCGACCGAGCCGCCCGCATAGCGGCCCCGTGCGCCGTCCTGGCTCATTTCTTGCTCCCCCGTGCGCGCGCGTGGCCGCGGTGATCCGGTTTTACGGGCCCAGTCTGCCCGAGGGCCGGGACACGTCAAGCCAGGTGCCCGTTCCGTGACCGTACGCACAAGAAGCGTCTCGGAAGCGTTACACGCCCACGACGCAATTTGCACAGGTGTACGTGGAACCGATTGGATGGCCGGTCCATCCGGAACCGGCCCGGCGCGCGGAGGCTGTAGCGTGACGGGGCGTAGTACCCCTTTGGAACACGGCGGCACACCGCAGGCACACCCAGCACGCGGGCACAGAAACGACGGCGAGGACTGATGGCACCCGGATCCGAAGCAGGCGGCGGCGGAGGAGTGTCGGATGGCGGCGGAGTCTCGGACGGCGAAGCGCGCGACTCCCGGGACGTGAGCGACTCGCCGGACCAGCGTGACCAGCGGGACCAGCCCGGTCAGCGCGACCAGCACCAGAACCAGGACCAGAGCGACGAAGCGTCGCGCGGCGCCCGCGAGATGCGCGACGACGCCTCCGACTGGGGCGTCGGCGGCCTCGTCGGCGACGGCCGCTACCGCCTGACCCACCGCCTCGGCCGCGGCGGCATGGCGGAGGTGTTCGCCGCCGAGGACGTACGCCTCGGACGCACGGTCGCCGTCAAGCTGCTGCGCGCGGACCTCGCCGAGGACCCCGTCTCCAAGGCCCGCTTCACCCGCGAGGCGCAGTCCGTCGCCGGGCTCAACCACCACGCGATCGTGGCGGTGTACGACTCCGGCGAGGACATCGTGGGCGGCCAGTCCGTCCCCTACATCGTGATGGAGCTGGTCGAGGGCCGCACCATCCGCGACCTGCTGCACAACGCCGAGGCGCCGCCGCCCGAGCAAGCGCTGATCATCGTCTCCGGTGTGCTGGAGGCGCTCGCGTACTCGCACCAGCACGGCATCGTGCACCGCGACATCAAGCCCGCGAACGTGATCATCACTCACAGCGGCGCGGTCAAGGTGATGGACTTCGGTATCGCCCGCGCCCTGCACGGGGCGTCCACCACCATGACGCAGACCGGCATGGTCATGGGCACCCCCCAGTACCTCTCGCCCGAGCAGGCGCTCGGCAAGGCGGTCGACCACCGTTCCGACCTGTACGCCACGGGCTGCCTGCTGTACGAGCTGCTCGCGCTGCGGCCGCCGTTCACCGGTGAGACACCGTTGTCCGTGGTCTACCAGCACGTCCAGGACATCCCGGTGCCGCCGTCGGAGGTCTCCGACGTCGCGCCTCCGGAGCTGGACGGGCTGGCGATGCGCGCGCTCGCCAAGGACCCGGACGACCGGTTCCAGAGCGCCGAGGAGATGCGCGGGCTGGTGCAGTACGGGCTCCAGATGCTGCAGCAGCAGGGCAGCCACTCGGGGACCTGGAACACCGGCCCCGTCGACACGCACGACGGCGCCCGCACCCCGGCCGGCGGCGTCGCCGCGACCTCGGTCATGGGCCGCCCCGTCCACGGCGAGACCTCGCAGGGCCCGATACTGCCGCCGATGAACCCCGACGACGGGGCGTACGCGTACGGGTACGACGGCGGCCACGGCGGCAAGGGCGGCTCCGGGCGCGGGAAGCTGTGGCTGTTCGTCGCCCTGGCGCTGATCGCGATGGTCGCGGGGGCGGTGTACGCGCTCGACAAGCCCAACACCCCCAAGGGCGGCCAGGACACGAAGACGCCGAAGACGACCGCGCCCTCCACGCCCGGCAAGGACGACAGCCCGTCGCCGAGCGACGACCCGTCGGAGGAGTCCCAGGAGCCCGACAGCTCCTCGGGCGGCGGCGGCAACTGGAACGACAACCCGCCGTCGTACCGTCCGCCGTCGGACCCGAAGACGGACGAGCCGTCACCGTCCGGCGGCATCCCCTCCTCCCCCGGCACGACCGACGGCGGCACGGACCAGGGGACGACGGACGGCGGCACCGACCAGGGGACGACCGACGGCGGCACCGACCAGGGGACGACGGACGGCGGCACGGACCAGGGGACGACCGACGGCGGCACCGATCAGGGCGCGACCAATGCCGGTGCCGACCAGGGCGCGACCAACGCCGGTGCCGACCAGGGCGCGACCAATGCCGGTGCCGACCAGGGCGCGACCACCGGGACGACGCAGAGCGGCGGCACGCAGTAGCCGGCCGCGGGTCACGCCGTGAAGGCGTCGCGCACCGCCTCATACTCCCGCGTCCACCACACCGCCAGGGCCGACGCCGCAGGAAACTGCGGGTCGGCCCTGCCGTCGTGCAGCTGGTAGCGCCAGCGCAGTATCCAGAAGTCGTTCAGCCGCTCCCACCACACCCGGTGCACCGCCGCCGCCAGCTCGGCCGCGTCCGCCCCGGCCGCCCGCCGGTAGGCGCGCGCGTACGCCCGTACCTTCGCCAGCTCCAGCTCACCCGCCGGCTGCACGAAGAAGATGACGGCAGCCCGTACGGCCTCCTCGGCGCGCGGCTGGACGCCCAGGCGGTCCCAGTCGATGATCGCGGCGGGCTCCGCGCCCCGGTAGAGCAGGTTCAGCGGGTGGAAGTCGCCGTGCACCCAGCCGCCCGCGTCGGCCCGCGGGGGGCGGCGGTGGGCGTGCTCGGCGAGGAGCCGGCGCCGTTCCAGCAGCCGGTGCTCGGCGAGCTCGTCGAAGGTGTCGCGGGGGCGGCGGGCGCGGGAGAGGGCCAGCAGCCGGTCGATGAGCCGGAAGGTGTCCTCGGGGTCCGCGCTGCGGTGGCCGTGGTCACCGTCCGTGTGCGGCTGGGGCTCCATCACCTGCTCCAGGCAGGTGTGGACGAGCCCGAGGAGCGCGCCGAGGCGCCGCGAGCCGGCCGTCGTCAGCTGCGCGCCGTCCCGGTGGCGGCCGTCGACCCACGGGTGGAGCGCGTAGCACCGGCCGCCGATCTCGGCGACGGTCCGGCCCTCGGTGTCGGCGAGCGGCGGGGCCACCGGGACGCCGAGGTGGTGCAGGCGCTGGGTGGCGCGGTGCTGGCGGACGATGGTGTCGCGGTCGGCGGTCGGGGCGTCGAGGTGCTGTTTGAGGAAGTACGCGCCGCGGGTGGTGGCGAGGCGGTAGCCGCGGTTCAGCAGGCCCTGGGTGACGGGGACGCAGGAGAGCGGCTCGCCGGGTCCGTCGTAGCGGCGCAGCAGCGCACTCAGGGGTGGGGCGGGGGGTGTTGCAGATGAGCGCGGCACTCCGCAGATGTTAGATCACGCAGCGTGGGGGGTGTGCACGGAGACGAATCCCGGCCGGACGCGCAGGTAGACCGGGTCGAGATGGTCCGGGGCCGCGCCCAGGAGGGCGAGCTCCCGGGGGGTGGGGTCGGCGAGGCGGGCGGTGCCGGTGAACTGGACGGACCACAGGACGTCGGCGCCGGAGTTGAAGTTGTCGGCGCCGTACGCGACGACGGTGCCGTGGCAGGCGTGGTGGTAGCCGAGGCGCCGGTCCATGCGCAGCAGGACCTCGTCGTCCTCGCCGTCGCCGCTCACGATGTGCCGCGCGGGCGCCACGGCGGGCAGGGCCCGCAGGCTGGTCGCGATGCGGCCGTACGGCACGCGCCCGAGCAGCTCGACGGCGAGCGGTTCGTCGGTGAGAGGCATGACCCCACCCTCCCGTGGCGTCGCGGGCGGGCAGAAGAGCCGCTCGACCCTACAGCGGCGGGCCGTAAGTCCCGCGTAAGCCCCGGGTAAGTCCCAGGTAAGCCCCGGGTTCCGTCAGCGGCGCTCGGCCTGGAGGCGGGCCACGTACGCGGCGGCCTGGCTGCGGCGCTCCATGCCCAGCTTGGAGAGCAGGCTGGAGACGTAGTTCTTGATGGTCTTCTCCGCCAGGTGCAGCCGCTCGCCGATCGCGCGGTTCGTCAGCCCCTCGCCGATGAGGTCGAGGATCCTGCGCTCCTGCTCCGACAGGGACGCGAGCTTCTCGTCGCCCTTCGGGGCGCCGTCGCGGAGGCGCTCCAGGACGCGGGCCGTGGCCACCGGGTCCAGGAGGGACCGGCCGGCGGCGACGTCGCGGACCGCCGTGAGCAGTTCGCTGCCGCGGATCGCCTTCAGGACGTACCCGGAGGCGCCCGCCATGATCGCGTCGAAGAGGGCCTCGTCGTCGGCGTACGACGTGAGCATCAGGCACTTCACGGAGTCGTCCCGGGAGCGGATCTCGCGGCAGACCTCGACGCCGCTGCCGTCCGGGAGGCGCACGTCGAGGATGGCGACGTCCGGGCGCGTCGCCGGAATGCGGGAGAGGGCCTCCGCCGCCGTGCCGGCCTCGCCGACGACCTCGATGTCCGGCTCGCCGGAGAGCAGCTCGTGCACGCCACGCCGTACGACTTCGTGGTCATCGAGCAGAAATACCGTGATTTTTCCGTCTTCGCGCACGGAATCAGTCTCACATACTCACTCTTCCCGTGCCCGGGGTCCGCGGGATAACGTGCCCGTGTTCCGGCGGCCTGCAAGGCTGTGACCTGTGCTCTTTTCGTTCCGCGTCCCCGCATTCTCGATTTACTTGGAAATCCAAGCAAAATCGCAGGTCAAATGGGGTTTCGCAGTAATGCTGCGCACTGGGTAACGTGCCTTTGGCAGGGTGCTCGCCGGGGCACCTGTCACGCCTGTTCCCGGCCGAGGGCACCCACCCCGTGCGCATACGTACGGAAACAGGCGGAGCCGACTGGCCTACCCGGCGGACCCCGGGGGCCGGACAGACGGAGGAGCACGCACGTGACCGTGGAAGGCACTGCCGCGCGCAAGCCGCGACGCAGCAGTAAGCGCACCAGCGCGAGCGGGACCAAGGCATCCGGCGCCGCGAGCGCCGAGCCCCAGCTCGTACAGCTGCTCACCCCCGAGGGTGAGCGCGTCCAGCACCCCGAGTACGACATCGACCTCAGCCCCGAGGAGCTCCGCGGTCTGTACCGCGACATGGTGCTGACCCGCCGCTTCGACGCGGAGGCCACCTCCCTCCAGCGCCAGGGCGAGCTGGGCCTGTGGGCCTCGCTCCTCGGCCAGGAGGCCGCCCAGATCGGCTCCGGCCGCGCCCTGCGCGACGACGACTACGTCTTCCCGACGTACCGTGAGCACGGCGTCGCCTGGTGCCGGGGGGTCGACCCGACCAACCTGCTCGGAATGTTCCGTGGCGTGAACCACGGTGGCTGGGACCCGAACAGCAACAATTTTCACCTGTACACGATCGTCATCGGGTCGCAAACCCTGCACGCCACCGGCTACGCCATGGGCGTCGCGAAGGACGGTGCGGACAGCGCGGTCATCGCCTATTTCGGTGACGGTGCCTCCAGCCAGGGTGACGTCGCCGAGGCCTTCACCTTCTCCGCGGTCTACAACGCCCCCGTCGTCTTCTTCTGCCAGAACAACCAGTGGGCGATCAGCGAGCCCACCGAGAAGCAGACCCGCGTCCCGCTCTACCAGCGCGCGCAGGGCTTCGGCTTCCCCGGCGTCCGCGTCGACGGCAACGACGTCCTCGCCTGCCTCGCCGTGACCCGCTCCGCCCTGGAGCGGGCGCGGCGCGGCGAGGGGCCGACGCTCGTCGAGGCGTTCACGTACCGCATGGGCGCGCACACCACCTCCGACGACCCGACCCGCTACCGCCACGACGACGAGCGGGCGGCCTGGGAGGCCAAGGACCCGATCCTGCGGCTGCGGGCGTACCTGGAGAAGCAGGGGCACGCCGACGCCGCCTGGTTCGAGGAGCTGGAGGCGGAGAGCGAGGCGCTCGGCAAGCGCGTCCGCGAGGCGGTGCGGGCCATGCCCGACCCCGACCACCTGGCGATCTTCGACAACGTGTACGCCGACGGGCACGCGCTCGTCGATGAGGAGCGCGCGCAGTTCGCCGCCTACCAGGCGTCGTTCGCCGACGCGGATGGCGAGGTCAAGTAACCATGGCTGTACAGAAACTCCCGCTCGCGAAGGCGCTCAACGAGTCGCTGCGCACGGCGCTCGAGAACGACCCCAAGGTCCTCATCATGGGCGAGGACGTCGGCAAGCTCGGCGGCGTCTTCCGCGTGACCGACGGCCTCCAGAAGGACTTCGGCGAGGAGCGGGTCATCGACACCCCGCTCGCCGAGTCCGGCATCGTCGGCACGGCCATCGGTCTCGCGCTGCGCGGCTACCGGCCGGTCGTCGAGATCCAGTTCGACGGCTTCGTCTTCCCCGCGTACGACCAGATCGTCACGCAGCTCGCCAAGATGCACGCCCGCTCGCTGGGCAAGGTCAAGCTGCCGGTCGTCGTCCGCATTCCGTACGGCGGCGGCATCGGTGCCGTCGAGCACCACAGCGAGTCGCCGGAGTCCCTCTTCGCCCATGTCGCCGGGTTGAAGATCGTCACGCCGTCGAACTCCTCGGACGCGTACTGGATGCTCCAGCAGGCCATCCAGAGCGACGACCCGGTGATCTTCTTCGAGCCGAAGCGCCGCTACTGGGACAAGGGCGAGGTCGACACCGAGGCCATCCCGGGCGAGCTGCACCGCGCGCGGACGGTCCGCGAGGGCACCGACCTGACGCTGGTCGCGTACGGGCCGATGGTCAAGGTGTGCCTGGAGGCGGCCGCGGTCGCGGCGGAGGAGGGCCGGTCGGTCGAGGTCCTCGACCTGCGCTCGGTCTCGCCGCTCGACTTCGACCATGTGCAGGCGTCCGTCGAGAAGACCGGGCGGCTGGTGGTCGTGCACGAGGCGCCGGTCTTCTTCGGCTCGGGTGCCGAGATCGCCGCGCGCATCACGGAGCGGTGCTTCTACCACCTGGAGGCGCCGGTCCTGCGGGTGGGCGGCTACCACGCGCCCTATCCGCCGGCCCGGCTCGAAGAGGAGTACCTGCCGGGTCTCGACCGAGTGCTCGACGCCGTCGACCGCTCGCTCGCGTACTGAGGAGGCCCGCTGTGATCCGCGAGTTCAAGATGCCGGACGTCGGCGAGGGCCTCACCGAGGCCGAGATTCTCAAGTGGTACGTCCAGCCCGGTGACACCGTCACGGACGGGCAGGTCGTCTGCGAGGTGGAGACCGCGAAGGCGGCGGTGGAGCTGCCGTGCCCGTACGACGGGGTGGTGCACGAGCTGCGCTTCCCGGAGGGGACGACGGTCGACGTCGGCGAGGTGATCATCTCGGTGGAGGTCGCCGGTGGCGCCGCCGCCGAGGAGCAGCCGCAGACGGCCCAGCCGGCGGCGGAGGAGCCCGCCGCGAAGGACGCGGCCGCCTCGGACGAGGCCGAGCCCCAGGGGCGTCAGCCCGTCCTGGTCGGGTACGGCGTCGCCGCGACGTCCACCAAGCGCCGCCCGCGCAAGCAGGCGCCCGGGGCCCCGGCCCAGGAGCCCGCGGCCGCGGCGATCCAGGGCGAGCTGAACGGGCACGGCACGGTGGCGGAGGCTCCCGCTCCGGTGGCCGCCCCTGCCTCCCCCACCGCGCCCGCCGGCCCCCGCCCGCTCGCCAAGCCGCCGGTGCGCAAGCTGGCCAAGGACCTCGGGGTCGACCTGGCGACGGTCACACCGACCGGGCCCGGCGGGACCGTCACCCGCGAGGACGTCCACGCGGCGGTCTCCCTGGCGGCCGCCTCGGTCGGCGCGCCCGCCGCCGTACCCGTACAGGCCCCGGCTCCGGCCCCGGCCGCGCAGCCGCGGCCGGAAGCGCCGGCGGTCCCGTCGGCCGGCCGCGAGACGCGCATCCCGATCAAGGGCGTGCGCAAGGCGACGGCCCAGGCGATGGTCGGCTCGGCCTTCACGGCGCCGCACGTCACCGAGTTCGTCACGGTCGACGTCACCCGCACCATGAAGCTCGTCGAGGAGCTCAAGTCCGACAAGGACATGGCCGGGCTGCGGGTGAACCCCCTGCTGCTGATCGCCAAGGCGCTGCTCGTGGCGATCAAGCGCAACCCGGAGATCAACGCCTCCTGGGACGAGGCCGCCCAGGAGATCGTGGTCAAGCACTACGTGAACCTCGGCATCGCGGCCGCCACGCCGCGCGGTCTGATCGTGCCGAACATCAAGGACGCCCACGCCAAGACCCTGCCGCAGCTGGCGGAGGCGCTCGGCGAGCTGGTGGCCACCGCCCGCGAGGGCAAGACCACCCCGGCGGCCATGCAGGGCGGCACCGTCACCATCACCAACGTCGGCGTCTTCGGCGTCGACACCGGTACGCCGATCCTGAACCCGGGCGAGTCCGCGATCCTCGCGGTCGGGGCGATCAAGCTCCAGCCGTGGGTCCACAAGGGCAAGGTGAAGCCCCGTCAGGTCACCACCCTGGCGCTCTCCTTCGACCACCGCCTGGTCGACGGCGAGCTCGGCTCCAAGGTGCTGGCGGACGTCGCCGCGATCCTGGAGCAGCCGAAGCGGCTCATCACCTGGGCGTAGCGCGCCTACGTCTCTTGGGTGAGGCGCGTCTGTGAGGCCCGTCCCATTTCCGGGGCGGGCCTCTCGCGTGCACCCTTCATGTATCTAAGCTGTACGCATGTCCCCAGCCCCTTCCGCGTCCCCTCCTGCCGCCGATCGCGTCTACACCCACGTCAAGCAGGCCGTCCTCGACCGCCGCTACCAGGGCGGCACTCTCCTCACCGAGGGCGAACTCGCCGAAGCCGTGGGGGTGTCCCGCACCCCGGTGCGGGAAGCGCTGCTCAAGCTGGAGATGGAAGGGCTGCTGAAGCTCTACCCCAAGAAGGGCGCCCTCGTCCTCGCCGTGTCGGCGCAGGAGATCTCGGACGTCGTCGAAACCCGGCTGCTGGTCGAGCAGTTCGCCGTCCGCAAGGCCGTACCGGCGTCGCCGCGGCTGATCGCGCGACTGGAGGAGCTGGTGGAGGAGCAGCGCCGGCGCGCCGAGGAGGGGGACCTCGCGGCCGTCGCACTGACGGACCGCACCTTCCACGCCGAGATCGTGGGCCACGCGGGCAACAAGATCCTCTCGCGCCTCTACGACCAACTGCGCGACCGCCAGCTGCGGATGGGCGTCGCCGTCATGGAGGCCCACCCCGACCGCATCGCCAAGAACATCGCCGAGCACGCCGAGATCCTCGCCGCCGTCCGCGACGGGGACGCCGAGCGCGCCGCGCAGTGCGTGCACCGGCACGTCAGCCGGGTCAAGGACCTGGTGCGGGGTGAGGAGCGGTGAGCCACGCCACTCCCGTGCCCGCGCTGCCGCACGATCCCCCGGGCGGCCGCCGCGCCGCCCTCGTCTGGGGCGTCGGCGTCTGCGTCTACCTGGTCGCCGTCATCTTCCGCACGTCCCTGGGCGTCGCGGGGCTGGACGCCGCCGACCGCTTCGGCATCAACGCCTCCGCCCTGTCCACCTTCTCCATACTCCAGCTGCTCGTCTACGCGGGCATGCAGATACCCGTCGGCCTGATGGTCGACCGGCTCGGCACGAAGAAGGTCCTCACGCTCGGCGTGGTGCTGTTCACCGTCGGCCAGCTGGGCTTCGCCCTCTCGCCGTCGTACGGCATGGCGCTGGCCTCCCGCGCGCTGCTCGGCTGCGGCGACGCGATGACGTTCATCTCCGTGCTGCGGCTGGGCACGCGCTGGTTCCCCGCGCGGCGCGGGCCGCTGATCGCGCAGGTCGCCGGGCTCTTCGGGGTCGTCGGCAACCTCGTCTCGACGATCGTGATCGCGCGGACGCTGGACGGGCTGGGGTGGACGGTGACGTTCGCCGGCAGCTCGCTCGCCGGTGTGGTCGTCCTCGTCCTCCTCGTGCTGTTCCTGAAGGACCACCCCGAGGGGTACGAGCCGGAGCCCGTGCGCCACGCGGGTGCGGCGTTCGTCCGCCGCCAGATCGCGCGGTCGTGGCGCGAGCCCGGCACCCGTCTCGGCATGTGGGTGCACTTCACCACCCAGTTCCCGGCGATGGTGTTCCTGCTGCTGTGGGGCCTGCCGTTCCTCGTGGAGGAGCAGGGCCTCGCCCGGGGCACGGCCGGCGACATGCTGACGCTGACGGTCCTCGCCAACATGGTGTTCGGCATGACCTACGGCCAGATCATCGCCCGCCACCACGGTGCCCGCGTGCCGCTCGCGCTCGGTACGGTCGCGGCGACGGCGGCCGTGTGGGCGGCCACCCTCGCCCACCCCGGTGACCACGCCCCGATGTGGCTGCTGGCCACCCTCTGCGTCGTCCTCGGCGCGTGCGGGCCCGCCTCGATGATCGGTTTCGACTTCGCGCGGCCCGCCAACCCGCCCGAGCGGCAGGGCACGGCCTCCGGGATCGTCAACATGGGCGGGTTCACCGCCTCGATCACGACGCTGCTCGCCGTCGGCCTGCTGCTGGACGCGACGGGCGACGACTACCGGATCGCCTTCTCGTCGGTCTTCGCGCTCCAGGCGCTGGGCGTCACCCAGATCCTGCGCCTGCGGGCCCGCACGGCCCGGCTGGAGCGGGAGCGGCTGGTGGCGAGCCGGGTGGAGACGGTGCACGTCCCGGCGGCGTGACGCCCTTCGGCCCTTCCCGGCGCTTACGGCGTCACGGCGAAGTGCGCGAGGATCGCGTCGGCCAGCTCCTGGTCGCCCTCGATCTTGACCCGGTCCGCCACGGCCGACGGCCGTACGCGCCCGCACGCCAGGCGCACGTACGTCTCCCAGTCCGTCGCGATGGTCACGGCGGGCCCGAGGGACGGCGCGCCGTCGATCGTGCCGCGCCCCTCCGCGTCGACCCGGACCGTACGGAGGAACTCGACCGGCCCGTGGATGTCGAAGACGACCGCGGTGTTCGGCGGCGCGCCCGCGTCCTTGGCGACGACCCGCGGCAGCACGTACAGGAAGTTGTCGCGGGCGACGTACGCGCCGGGGGAGTCGAGGTTGCCGGGCTTGCCGAGCGCGGTGCGCAGGTCCTGCTCGTGCACCCACACGTCGAAGGCGCGCATCCGGTAGGCCAGTTCCAGCGACTGCTGGGCGCCGAGCGGGGCGCGGATGAGGGTGTCGGGGGAGCGGTTCTCGTTGCGCAGCTGGCGGGCGCGGCGGATGAGGACGTACTCCAGTTCGGCCGTCATCTCCGGGGCGGTGTGGTGGCGGCGCGCGTCGACCTGCACCTCCATGTAGCGGGCGAAGTCGCCGCGGACGTGGAACAGGTCGCGGGGGAGGGAGTGGATCGGGCGCGGGTCGCCCAGCATCTCGCACTCCATGCCGATGACGTGCGACACGATGTCGCGCACCGACCAGCCCGGGCACGGTGTGGCGCGGTTCCACTCCCCCTCGGCGAGCGGCTGCACCAGCTCGGCTATCGCTTCGATGGAGTGGGTCCAGGCGTCGGCGTAATTCTGGAGGCTGGGATGGACGGTCACGGGACCCCTCGGGCGGTTGGTACGCGGGCTGGGTGCTGTGCAGTTAAGTTACGCTGCCGCGAGGCACCCCGGCAGTGCTTTCGTGTGACGATCGTAGGGCCGGAGTTGACGACTCGAATGCCAGGACGGTGGTAGTGTGCGCGCCTCGCTGATCCAGATCGCGGTAGACCCGGACGAATCGCCCCAAGACCGTCGTGCGCGCGTGGCGTCGCTCGTGGCCGGACAGCGCGGGGTCGCCGACCTCGTCGTCCTTCCCGAGCTGTGGCCCATCGGCGCCTTCGCGTACGAGTCGTTCGAGGCGGAGGCCGAGCCGGTGCCCGGCGGCCCGACGTACGAGGCGATGGCGAAGGCGGCGGCCGAGGCGGAGGTGTGGCTGCACGCCGGCTCTGTCGTGGAGCGCGGGCCCGACGGGCTCCTCTACAACACCTCGCTCGTCTTCTCCCCCTCCGGCGACCTGGCCGCGACGTACCGCAAGATCCACCGTTTCGGCTTCGACCAGGGCGAGGCCGTGCTGATGGCGGCGGGCTCCGAGCTCGTCACCGTCCCGGTCGGGGACTTCCCGCTCGGCGTCGCCACCTGCTACGACCTGCGCTTCCCCGAGCTGTTCCGGGGCCTGGTCGACGCGGGCGCGCTCGGGCTCGTCATCGCGGCCGGCTGGCCCGCGCGCCGCCGCGACCACTGGACGCTGCTGGCCCGGGCGCGCGCCGTCGAGAACCAGGCGTACGTCCTCGCCTGCGGTACGGCCGGCACGCACGCGGGCGTCGAGCAGGCGGGCCACAGCATCGTCGTCGACCCGTGGGGCGAGGTCCTCGCGGAGGCGGGCCCGGGAGAGGAGACCCTCACGGTCGAGCTCGACCCGGAGAAGGTGACCACCACGCGGGAGCGGTTCCCGGCCCTGAAGGACCGCGTCCTGGGCCGCTGAGGACCCGCGGGGGAGCGGCTGGAACCGCCGCTCCCCGGCAGTCCGCGCGGATGGCACCCTTGAACCATGAACGATTCCGCTCGCGCCTCCGCGCCCCGCCGTGCCCGTGTCCGCGCCCCCGAGCTCGTCGGCAAGGGCGGCTGGCTCAACACGGGCGGCAAGGACCTCACCCTCGCCGATCTGCGCGGCCGCATCGTCATCCTCGACTTCTGGACGTTCTGCTGCATCAACTGCCTCCACGTCCTCGACGAGTTGCGCGAGCTGGAGGAGAAGCACCGCGACACGGTGGTGATCATCGGCGTCCACTCGCCGAAGTTCGTGCACGAGGCCGAGCACCAGGCCGTCGTCGACGCGGTCGAGCGGTACGGCGTGCACCACCCGGTCCTGGACGACCCCGAGCTCGCCACCTGGAAGCAGTACGCCGTCCGGGCCTGGCCCACGCTCGTCGTCATCGACCCCGAGGGCTACGTCGTCGCCCAGCACGCGGGCGAGGGCCACGCCACGGCCATCGAGCGGCTCGTGGACGAGCTGGAGGCCGAGCACGAGGCCAAGGGCACCCTGCGGCGCGGCGACGGCCCGTACGTCCCGCCGGAGCCCGTCGCCACCCACCTCCGCTTCCCGGGCAAGGCGCTCCTGCTCGACGGCGGGAACTTCCTGGTCTCCGACACCACCCGCCACCAGCTGGTCGAGCTGGCGCCGGACGGCGAGAGCGTCGTACGTCGCTACGGCTCCGGCGAGCGCGGTCTCACGGACGGCACGGCCGACGCGGCGCGCTTCAACGAGCCGCAGGGCCTCGCGCTGCTGCCCGAGGGCCGCGTCGTCGTCGCCGACACCGTCAACCACGCCCTGCGGCTCCTGGACCTCGCCACCGGGGAGGTGTCCACCCTCGCCGGGACCGGCGCGCAGTGGTGGCAGGGCTCCCCCACCTCCGGGCCCGCCCGCGAGGTGGCGCTCTCCTCCCCCTGGGACGTGGCCTGGTGGCAGGGGAAGGTGTGGATCGCCATGGCGGGCGTCCACCAGCTGTGGGCGTACGACCCGGAGCACGGCACCGTCTCCGTAGCCGCCGGGACCACCAACGAGGGCCTGGTCGACGGACCCGCCGACGAGGCGTGGTTCGCCCAGCCGTCCGGGCTCGCGGCCGCCGGCGACCGCCTGTGGATCGCGGACTCGGAGACCAGCGCCCTGCGCTGGATCGACGCCGAGGGCACCGTGCACACGGCCGTCGGCACGGGCCTGTTCGACTTCGGCCACCGCGACGGCGAGGCCGGTCAGGCGCTGCTCCAGCACCCGCTGGGCGTCACCGCCCTGCCGGACGGCTCGGTCGCCGTCTCGGACACGTACAACCACGCCCTGCGCCGCTACGACCCCGCCTCCGGCGAGGTCACGACGCTCGCCACCGACCTGCGCGAGCCGAGCGACGCCGTGCTCGCCGGCGACGACATCGTGGTCGTCGAGTCGGCCCGGCACCGCCTGACCCGGCTGCGGCTCCCCGAGGAGGCCGTCCAGGTGGAGGCGGTGGCCCACCGCACGCAGCGCGAGGCGACCGAGGTCGCCCCCGGCACGCTCCGCCTGGACGTGGTCTTCCAGGCCCCGGCCGGCCAGAAGCTCGACGACCGGTACGGGCCCTCCACCCGGCTCCTGGTGTCCTCCACGCCGCCGGAGCTGCTCGCGTCCGGCGACGGCACGGGGACGGACCTGTTCCGGGAGCTGGAGCTCGATCCGGCGGTCACCGAGGGCGTGCTGCACGTGTCGGCGATGGCCGCCTCGTGCGACGACGACCCCGAGAACGAGTACCCGGCGTGCCACGTCCACCAGCAGGACTGGGGCGTGCCGGTGAAGGTCACGGACGGGGGCGCCACGCGCCTGCCGCTGATCCTCGCGGGACTCGACGCGTAGCACCCGGTACCGATCGGGGCGTCACAGCGGCGGGCGGCGGTCGTCACGGGGGTCGACCATCGGGTCGACCACCGGGGAGACGACCGCCCTGCGCCGCCGGTAGATGCTGGTGAAGGTCGCGACACCGATGAGACCGACCGCCATCAGGATCAGCCCCACCAGATCCAGGTTGACGCTCTCGGCTTCCCAGTCGGTCGCGAAGGTGAGGATCGCACCCACCCCTATCAGGATGATGCAGCCACCCAGGCCCATGATTTTCCGCCTCCTCGTCAACACAACGTAGGCGTTCCGGGTACCCGGACCCGGAACGCCTACGCGGTACGGGAGGTGTCAGTCCGTCAGGAACGCGGTGAGCGCGTTCGCGAGCATGAACGGGTCGTCGGCGCCGCACAGTTCACGGGCGCTGTGCATGGACAGGATCGCCACGCCGATGTCGACGGTGCGGATGCCGTGGCGCGCGGCGGTGATCGGGCCGATGGTCGTGCCGCACGGCATGTCGTTGTTGGAGACGAACGACTGCCACGGCACGCCCGCCTTCTCGCACGCCGCCGCGAACACGGCCCGCCCGCTGCCGTCCGTGGCGTACCGCTGGTTGACGTTCACCTTGAGGATGGGGCCGCCGTTCGCGCGCGGGTGGTGCGTCGGGTCGTGGCGCTCCGCGTAGTTGGGGTGCACGGCGTGGCCGGTGTCGGAGGACAGGCACACGGTGCCGGCGAAGGCGCGGGCCCGGTCCTCGTAGCCGCCGCCCCGCGCGAAGACCGAGCGCTCCAGGACCGTGCCGAGGAGGGGGCCCTGGGCGCCGGTGTCCGACTCGGAGCCGTTCTCCTCGTGGTCGAAGCCGGCGAGGACGGGGATGTACGCCAGGCCGTCGCCCGCGGCGGCCGCGGCGGCGAGCGCGGCGGCGCCCGCGTGCACGGACAGCAGGTTGTCCATGCGGGGCCCGGCGAGCAGCTCGCGGTCCCGCCCGAGGTAGGCGGGCGCCTCCAGGGCGTGCACCATCAGGTCCCAGCCGGCCACGTCGTCGGCGGCCACGCCCGCCTCCTTCGCCACGAAGGCGATCAGGTCGCCGTCGCGGACGTCGTCGCCGAGGCCCCAGATGGGCTGCATGTGCCGCTGGCGGTCCAGCTTCAGGCCGTCGTTGGCCTGCCGGTCCAGGTGGATGGCGAGCTGCGGCACGCGCAGCATCGGGCGGTCCACGTTGGCGAGGACGTGGCTGCCGTCGCGCAGGGTCAGCCGGCCGGCCAGGCCCAGGTCGCGGTCGAGCCACGTGTTGAGCAGCGTCCCGCCGTACGTCTCCACGGCGACCTGCCGCCAGCCGTGCGCGCCGGTGTCGGGGCGGGGCTTGACGCGCAGGTTCGGCGAGTCGGTGTGCGCGCCGATGATCCGGAAGGGGGTGTGCGGGGCGGCGCCCTCCGGCACGTACCAGGCGATGATCGCGCCACCGCGGATCACGTACTTGCCGCCGGCCGTCCCGTCCCAGGCGGCGGTCTCCTCCACCTGCTCGAAGCCGGCCTTCTCCAGCCGTTCGGCGGTGTTCGCGACGGCGTGGTACGGGGACGGGGAAGCCGCCAGGAAGGACATCAGGTCGTCGGTGTGGCCGCGGTCGAAGCGGGCGGGAGAGCTGGTCATGAGGTCACCTTACGGCGGGAAACCGGGCCTGGCCCGGGCGATTGGGGGGCCTGTTGCCGTGCGATGGCGGGGCCGTTGCCGGGCCGATTGTCAGTGGTGGCTGCGACGATCGGAACGAGTCCACCGCATTGGACCGAACGCGACCGGAGGTGTCCTGGTGACCACGACGACGACCGGCTCCACCCGCACCCTTTCCCTTGCCCCGACTTCCCTCGCCCCGGCCCCGGCCTGCGCCGCGTGCGCGGCCCCCGGCGCGCAGTGGCGCGCCCAGCTCCTGATGCCGCTGTGCGCGGCGTGCGCGGCCGCGGCGACGGGGACCCCGGACCGGGAGCCCGTGCGCCTCGGCGACCTCCTGCCGGTGACGGCGGCGGTGCTGGTCGCGCGGGCGTCGATACGGGCGTCGGCGGCATGACCCTCGCGGTCGCCGTGACATGACGGCGGCCCGCCCCCCGGGGAACCACGGGGGGCGGGCCGCCATAGGGACCAGGCCGCGTCGCTTGGGACTGAGAACGCGGACTCGTCCAGCTCTGCCGGAACTAGAACGCGGACTCGTCCAGCTCCATGAGGGAGTTGTCGACGCCCTCCGCGATGGCGCGCTCGGTCGAGACGCCCGGCAGGACGTTGGCGGCGAAGAACTTCGCGGCCGCGATCTTGCCCTCGTAGAACGCCTTGTCCTTCGCCGACGCCGTCTCCAGCTTCTCGGCGGCGACGGCGGCACCGCGCAGCAGCAGGTAGCCGACGACCACGTCACCGGAGGCCATCAGGAGGCGGGTGGTGTTGAGACCAACCTTGTAGATGTTCTTGACGTCCTCGCCGGTGGCGGTGAGGTCGGTCAGCATCGTGCCGACGATCGCCTCCAGGTCGACGGCCGCCTTGGCGAGCGCGTCGCGCGCCGGGGCGAGCTCCTCGCCGCCCGTGCCGACGGCCAGGAACTTCTTGATCTCCTCGGCGAGCGCGTTCAGCGAGGCGCCCTGGTCGCGGACGATCTTCCGGAAGAAGTAGTCCTGGCCCTGGATCGCCGTCGTACCCTCGTACAGCGTGTCGATCTTGGCGTCACGGATGTACTGCTCGATCGGGTACTCCTGGAGGTACCCGGAGCCGCCGAAGGTCTGGAGCGACTGGGCGAGCTGCTCGTACGACTTCTCGGAGCCGTAGCCCTTCACGATCGGGAGGAGCAGGTCGTTCAGGCCGATGAGCGCCTTGGCGTCCTCGCCGGCCGCCTCCTTGATCTGGATCTCGTCCTGGATCGCGGCGGTGTACATGACGAGGGCGCGCATGCCCTCCGCGTACGCCTTCTGCGTCATGAGCGAGCGGCGCACGTCGGGGTGGTGCGTGATGGTGACCTTGGGCGCGGTCTTGTCCATGAAGTTCGCCAGGTCCGGACCCTGCACGCGCTCCTTGGCGTACTCCAGCGCGTTCAGGTAGCCGGTGGAGAGGGTGGCGATCGCCTTCGTGCCGACCATCATGCGGGCGAACTCGATGATGCGGAACATCTGGCGGATGCCGTCGTGCTTGTCGCCGATCAGCCAGCCCTTGGCGGGGTGCTGGTCGCCGAAGGTCATCTCGCAGGTGTTGGACGCCTTGAGGCCCATCTTGTGCTCGACGTTCGTCGCGTACACGCCGTTGCGCTCGCCGAGCTCGCCGGTCTCCCAGTCGAAGTGGAACTTCGGCACGAGGAAGAGCGACAGGCCCTTGGTGCCCGGGCCGTGGCCCTCGGGGCGCGCCAGCACGTAGTGGAGGATGTTCTCCGACATGTCGTGCTCACCGGACGTGATGAACCGCTTCACGCCCTCGATGTGCCAGGAGCCGTCCTCCTGCTGGACGGCCTTGGTGCGCCCGGCGCCGACGTCCGAGCCCGCGTCGGGCTCGGTCAGCACCATCGTGGAGCCCCACTGCTTCTCGACGGCGATCGAGGCTATCTTCTTCTGCGCCTCGTTGCCCTCCTCGAAGAGGATGCCGGCGAACGCCGGGCCGGAGGAGTACATCCAGATCGCCGGGTTCGAGCCGAGGATCAGCTCCGCGTACGCCCAGATGAGCGAGCGCGGCGAGGTGGTCCCGCCGATCTCCTCGGGCAGGCCCAGGCGCCAGTACTCGGAGTCCATGAAGGCCTTGTAGGACTTCTTGAAGGTCTCCGGGATCGGCGCGGTGTTCGTCTCCGGGTCGAAGACCGGCGGGTTGCGGTCGGCGTCCGTGAAGGACTCGGCGAAGTCGTTCTCGGCGAGACGGCGCATCTCGTCGAGCACGCTCTTGGCGGTCTCGACGTCCATCTCCTCGAACGGACCGGTGCCGTACACCTTGTCGCGCCCGAGGACCTCGAAGAGGTTGAACTCGATGTCGCGGAGATTCGACTTGTAGTGCCCCATGGCGACGGCTCCGTAAGGCTCGGGGAGGCGGAATCCTCGTACACGTACCAGCAAGTAGCTACGATGATGCTACCCGTCGGTAATAAGAGCAACCCCTATCGGGCGATCTGTGACGAGCGACGCGCCCGCCGCAGGCCGACGGCGGCCCCTCCGCCGCGCGATGCTGCCGGCGCCGCCGACGGCTGTCCGAAACCGTGCCGGGGGCGGGTGGTGGGCCCACGAGCCCGCTTCGTACTCAGTACCCTGGTGGCCATGTACGGCTACGACCAGAACCAGGGCGCCCAGCAGCAGTACGCCCCGCCCCAGCAGGGGTACGCGCAGCAGCCGCCGCTGTACCCCGAGCCGTCGCCGCCCTCGCTCGCCGACGCCGTGCGGGCCTTCACCACCGGGTCGCTGTCCGCCGAGGACTTCCAGCAGATCTTCGCCACCTCGAAGGTCTACTGCCCGCGCGGTGACAACCCCGGCTTCCTCGCGCTGCACAACACCCAGCAGCCCGTCATCCCGATGTTCACCTCGCTGAAGGAGCTGCGGCGGTACGCGGGCAAGGAGTCCAAGTACTTCGTGATCACCGGCGCCGAGGTGATCGACCTGCTGCCCACCGGGTACGGCTTCGTCCTCGACATGGAGGGCGACCACCGGATCGTCTTCGACGCCAAGGCCGTCGAGCAGATGGTCGACTTCGCGATGCGGCGGATGTACGGCTAGGGCCCCTAGGGACACGACCCGGCGCCTCCGGGCCGGTCTCCGACCTGAGGATGAGGAAGCGGCCTCGCCGCGCCGCATAGCGTTCCGCGTATGCAGCAGATGAGTGAGTTCCTCATGACCCAGAAGGTCACCGCGCTCGTGAACCGCTATGTGATCACGAGCCCCGACGGTGGTCAGGTCGTCGCCTTCGCCGAGCAGAAGCGGATGAAGCTGAAGGAGGAGGTCACCCTCTGGACCGGCGAGGACCGCTCCACGGTGCTCGCCCGCTTCAAGGCGCAGAGCCTCATCGACTTCGGCGCGACGTACGACGTGACCGGCGCCGACGGCACCCCCGTCGGCAGCTTCCGCAAGGACGGCAAGGCCTCGCTGCTGCGGTCCACCTGGCACCTGACCCAGGGCGAGGAGCCGCCGGTCACCGGCAGGGAGCGGAGCCAGGGGATCGCGCTGGCCCGCCGTGCGGTGCAGCTGGCGGACGCGGTCCTGCCGATTCCGGTGCCGATCCCGTTCGTCTTCCACTTCGACTTCGCCCGGGAGGACGGCCGGCCCGTCATGGCGGTCGAGCGGAAGTGGGGCCTGCGCGACCGGTACGCGATACGCGTCGAGGACCCGTCCCTCGACCGCCGGCTCGCCCTGTGCCTGACCGTCGCCCTGGACGCCCTCCAGTCGCGCTGAGTTCCGCTCGGACGGCCCGGCGGAAAACCTCGTGACCAGCCGGGATGCGGCGCTTAGGGTGCCGGGCATGACAACAGCGCTCCGCCTGGAGAAGATCACCCCCGACAACGTCCTCGCCGCCTGCGAGCTCACCGTCCGCCCGGACCAGGAGCGCTTCGTCGCCCCGGTCGCGCGGTCGCTGGCCGAGGCGTACGCACGGCCCGACGCCGACACCGCCTGGCCGCGGCTGGTCTTCGACGGCGACCGCCTCGTGGGCTTCGTGATGGCCTTCTTCGACATCAGCTTCGCCCCCGAGTGCGAGGACCCCCGGCCGCGCTCCGGGCTGTGGCGGCTGGCCATAGCCGCCGACGAGCAGGGCAAGGGGTACGGGCGCTTCGCGGTCGAGGCGGTCTGCGAGGAGATCCGCAGGCGCGGCGGCACGCGCGCGACGGTGACGTGGGTGCCGGGGAAGGACGGGCCGGAGGGGTTCTACCTGGGGCTCGGCTTCCAGCCGACCGGCGAGAAGGCCGAGGACGAGATCATCGGCGAACTGGACCTCACGGCCGAAGGTCCGACAGGACTCTGAGGTCAGGCAGGTACCCCACCTGTATGTCCACGCAGGCGAGGTCACCGGAGGCCGCGCGGCCCAGCCAGACGGCGTAGGTGCCGTCCCCGCCGGTGGCGAAGGCCATCAGGTCGGCGCCCGTCGCCTCGTCCGACGTCCGCATGAGGAACATCGAGTCCCTGTTCCCCGAGAGGTCCTCTCCCGCGGTCTCGTCGTTCTCGAACAAGGCCCGGGCGTACAGCCGCTTGAGCGGCTCCCAGGCGGCGCCGTCCGCGAAGCACCCCGTCGCGCTGTCGGTGTCGAAGCCGTACGCCCCGCCGTCCGGCAGCAGCCGGGGGTCGTGGTCCTCCCCGAGGGCCATCTCCCACCGCACCGGCGGCGCGTCGCTCAGCCGGAGCCGTACGGCCGGAAGGTCGGTCGTGGTGACCCAGCGGCCCCGGAACTCGCAGTCGTAGCCGTACGAGAGCCGCGCCGTCTCCAGCGGGTACGTGCCCGGCGGGACCGGGATCGTGAAGGCCGGGCCGTCACCGTTGTCGGGGGCGTCGACGGCCAGGACGCCGCCGGGTATCCGGATCTGCAGGCTCCGGTCCGGTTCCAGCACCGTCATCTCGGGATGGTGACGCGTGGCCAGGCGCGTACCGGGCTGGAACAGCGCCCCGCGGTCGCCGTAGCCGCCGGGGCGCGGCGGGTGCCACTCCTCCCGGGGCTCCACGCCCGCGCCGGGCTCCACCTCGGCCTCGCGGAACGGAGCGTTCTCGAGGACCGCCGCCTGCGCCGCCTCCGCCGAGAACAGCGGCCACTCCCCGAAGGCCGGCCGCGCCAGCCACCGCTCCTCCTCCGCGAGGTCCGGCGTCGTCACGAGGGTGCCGCCGCCCGGCCCGGGCCGGCGGCGCTCCAGCGACCCCCGCCCGTCGGGGAACAGCTCCAGCGTCGTACGGGCGCAGCCGTCGTCGAACTCCGGGGTCCCGGCGTCGGCGTACTCCCAGTGCCGCGTGAGGCGGTGCAGCAGCCTGTCCCCGTCGAGCAGTCGCAGGTCCAGGTGGTGCGTACGCCGGCCCTCGGCGTCGTAGACCCACACCCCCGCGTAGTGGTCCCGCCAGGACACCAGCCGGACCTCGAGGGGCGCCTCGCGGCCCGGTATCCGCAGCGTCACGGCGTACGGCAGGCCCGCGCCGTCCCGCGCGAGCGCCGCCTCCCGGCTCAGGGGCCGTACCAGTGCGCGGGCCGCCAGGTCCCAGCCCTCGCCGTACGCCACCTCGATGACGACCGTTCCCGTCTCGCTCTCCATGCCGGGGATGATCGCAGGCGCCACTGACAACGGGACCACGGGGGAACGGGACTACGGGACTACGGGAGAACGGGGGGAACGGCGGAACGGGGGAATGCCGGAGCACGCGGCCGTGTTCCAGTGGCAGGAAGTTCAGGATTCAACTAATCTGGAACGCAGCCCCACCCCGAGGAGGACGCCATGCCTGCCGTGACCGTCGAGAACCCGCTCACCCTGCCGCGCGTCGCCGCACCGGCCCAGACGGCCGCGCGACCCGTGCTGGCCGTGACGACCGCGCCCAGCGGGTTCGAAGGGGAGGGCTTCCCGGTGCGGCGCGCGTTCGCCGGGATCAACTACCGGTACCTCGACCCGTTCATCATGATGGACCAGATGGGCGAGGTGGAGTACGCGCCCGGCGAGCCCAAGGGCACCCCCTGGCACCCGCACCGCGGCTTCGAGACCGTCACGTACCTCCTCGACGGAACCTTCGTCCACCAGGACTCCAACGGGGGCGGCGGCACCATCGCCAACGGCGACACCCAGTGGATGACCGCCGGGTCCGGCCTGCTGCACATCGAGGCGCCGCCGGAGGAGCTCGTCCTGTCCGGCGGCCTCTTCCACGGGCTCCAGCTGTGGGTGAACCTGCCCGCCAAGGACAAGATGAAGGACCCCCGCTACCAGGACATCCGCGGCGGCCAGGTCCAGCTCCTCACCTCGCCCGACGGCGGCGCGCTGCTGCGCGTCATCGCCGGCGAGCTCGACGGGCACCAGGGCCCCGGCATCACGCACACGCCGATCACCATGGTCCACGCCACCCTGCGCCCCGGCGCCGAGGTCGCCCTGCCCTGGCGCGAGGACTTCAACGGCCTCGCGTACGTGCTCGCCGGGCGCGGCTCCGTCGGCCGCGAGCGGCGGCCCGTCCACATGGGGCAGACCGCCGTCTTCGGTGACGGCGGAGCGCTGACCGTGCGCGCCGACGAGCGGCAGGACGGTCACACCCCCGACCTGGAGGTCGTCCTCCTCGGCGGGCAGCCCATCCGGGAGCCCATGGCGCACTACGGGCCGTTCGTGATGAACACCCGCGCCGAGCTCCAGCAGGCCTTCGAGGACTTCCAGGCCGGACGCCTCGGCCGCATCCCCGCCGTCCACGGCATGAAGCCCGGCGGCCTCCAGGCCGGCTGACGCCACCGGCCGACGGGCCGGGGCAGCTGACGCCGCGTCACCCGGCCGGGGCCCGTCCACGGGCGGCCCCCGGCCGGGCGTGGTGCGCTGGGGGGCGTGCACACCCTGCTGCCCGAGCCCGTCCGGCGCCTCGCCGCCTGGTGCGTCGTCGTCCTGCTCCTGACGGGCGTCGCGGCCGTCGGCGTCTGGCTGTGCGTCACCTTCCAGACCGCCGTGACCCCCGTCCTGCTCGCCCTCCTGGGCACGGCGCTCCTCGGACCGCTCCACCGGCGGCTCCTCGCCATGAAGGTCCAGCGGTCGCTGGCCGCCGGGCTGACCTGCGCAGCCGTCGTGGCGGTCGTCGGCGGGGCGACGTACGTCGTCGTCGCCGCGCTCATCGACACCGGCGACCAGATCCTCACCTCGCTGCGGCGCGCCGCGGACGGCCTCGCCCGGCACTTCGGCGCCGCCGGCACCTCGCTCGGCGACCTCGCCGCCAACGCCCGGGAGCTGCTGGGCAAGTTCGGCGGTACGGCGGCCTCCGGTGTGATCAGCGGGCTCAGCGTGGTCGGCGAGGTGATCGCCATGGCGGTCCTCGCCCTGCTCCTCGTCTTCTTCTTCCTCCGCGACTCCGGCCGCGCCATGCGGGCGCTGCGCTCGCTCGCGCCGCGCGACAGCGCCGACCACGTCGAGGCCATGGCCCGGCGCGCCTTCGGCGCCATGGAGGGGTTCATGCGGGGCACGACGTTCATCGCGCTGATCGACGGGGTGCTCATCGCCGTCGGCATGCTGATCCTGCGCGTGCCCGGCGCCCTGGGCCTCGGCGCGCTCGTTTTCGTCGGGGCGTACATCCCGTACCTCGGCGCCTTCATCTCCGGCGCCGTCGCCATCCTCGTCGCGCTCGCCGACCGGGGCTGGGTGATCGCGCTGTGGGCGGTCGGCGTCGTCCTCGCCGTACAGCTGCTGGAGGGGCACGTGCTCCAGCCGGTGATCCAGTCCCGCACCGTGCAGATGCACCCGGCCGTCGTCATGCTGGCCATCACGGCGGGCGCGTCGGTCGCCGGCATCCTCGGCATGCTGCTGGCGGTGCCGCTGACGGCGGCGGCCTTCGGGGTGCTCGGCGAACTGCGCAGGCGTTACGCGAGCGGGTCCTCCGCCTCGTAGAACGCCACGGGCCCCGCAGACTCCGCCGACTCCGTCGGCGCCGCCCCCTCGCGGAGCTCGAACCAGATCGACTTGCCCTCGCCCCGCGGGTCCACGCCCCAGGCCTGCGCCAGCATCTCCATCAGCAGCAGGCCCCGGCCCGACGACGCCATCTCGCCCGGGCGCCGCTTGTGCGGCAGTTCGTCGCTCGCGTCGGCGACCTCGACGCGCAGGAGGCGCTCCCCGTGCTCGCCCGTCGCCTCGGCGACCAGCAGCGCGTCGCCGTCCGTGTGGACGAGGACGTTCGTCAGCATCTCCGAGACCATCAGGACCGCCGCGTCCACCTGCTCCGGGTCCGCCCAGTCGTGCAGCAGCTCGCGCAGCTGCCGCCGGCCCGCCGCGATCCGCTCCGGCTCCGCCTGGGCGACGGTCAGCGCGGTGCGGCGGACCGCCACCCGCTGCGCCGCGCCCCCCGGGGTACGCGACAGCAGCAGCACCGCGATGTCGTCCTCGCGCCGGTCGGCGAACGGCCCCGTGGTGTAGTGCGAGCCGGGCCCGTGCACGGCCTGGACCAGACTGTCGGCCAGCACCTCCAGGCCGTCGGCGCCGTCGTGCTGTTCGAGCAGCTTGCGGATCCGGGCCCAGCCCGACTCCAGGTCGTGCCCGCCGGTCTCCAGCAGCCCGTCCGTGCAGATCATCAGCGTCTCACCGGGCTCCAGCGTGAGCCGCGTCGTCGGGTAGTCGGTGTCCGCGACGATGCCGAGCGGCAGCCCGCCGGCGGTGGGCCGCTGCACCACCGTCCCGTCGGCCATCCGGATCGCCGGGTCCGGGTGCCCGGCCCGCGCGATGTCCACCGCGCCCGTCGCCGGGTCGACCTCCAGGTACAGGCAGGTCGCGAAGCGCCCGCCGTGGTCGCCCTCCGCGCTGTCGGTGATCCCGTACAGGAAGCGGGACGCGCGCGACAGCACCGCGTCCGGCCGGTGGCCCTCGGAGGCGTACGCGCGCAGGGCGATCCGCAGCTGACCCATGAGCCCGGCGGCCCGTACGTCGTGTCCCTGTACGTCGCCGATGACGAGCGCGACGCGGCCGGCCGGCAGCTGGATCATGTCGTACCAGTCGCCGCCGACCTGGAGCCCGCCACCCGTGGGCACGTACCGCGCGGCCACCTCCATGCCGGGGATCGCCGGGCCGAGCACCGGCATCATCGTGCGCTGGAGTCCGAGCGACAGCTCGCGCTCGGACTCCGCGACCCCGGCGCGGGCGAGCGCCTGCGCCAGCATCCGCGCCACGGTCGTCAGCACCGACCGCTCGTCGGGCGTGAAGGCGACCCGGTGCTTGAACGCCGCCATCCAGGCGCCCATCGTGCGCCCCGCGACGATCAGCGGCAGGAAGGCCCAGGACTCCCTGCCGAAACGTTGCGCCAGAGGCCAGGTCGCCGGGAAGCGGGCGCGGTACTCCTCCGGCGACGGCAGGTAGATCGCCCGCCCCGACCGTACGACCTCGGCCGCCGGGTAGTCCGTGTCCAGCGGCATGTCCGCGAAGGGCCCGTCGTCGCCCGGGTTGTGCCCGTGGTGCCCGATGATCGTCAGCCGGTCGCCCGCCACCCCGAAGACCGCGAGGCCGTCCGGCGAGAAGCCGGGCATCGACAGCGACGCCGCCACCCGCAGCACCTCCGCCGTCGACCGCGCCTCCGCGAGCGCCCGCCCCGCGTCCAGCAGGAACGCCTCGCGCGAACGGCGCCAGTCACCCGTGACGGGAGTGCGGGCGGCGGTGCCGGCCGGCGGCTCCGCGACCTCCTGGAGGGTGCCGACGAGGTGGTAGTCGGTGCCGTCGACGAAGGGCCGGGAGCGGCTGCGTACGGTACGGAGCACCCGGCCGCTCTCGTCCACGATCCGCAGGCGCGCCTCGGCGAGGGTGCCCTCGGCGACGGCGAGGTTCACGATCCCGTCGATCTCGTTCCAGTCGACGGGGTGGAAGCGGGAGCGTACGGCGGCCTCCGTCAGCTCCGCCGGCTCGGCGGGCAGCCCGAGCAGCCGGGCGGCCTCCGCGTCGAGCGTGACGATCCCGGTCGCGTTGTCCCAGCGCCACAGGCCGGTCGCGATCGCGGCCAGGACGTCCTCGGTGCGCATTGACCCACTCTAAGAAGGCGGGGGTACCGCCCGCCACCGGCGATTCGGTACCCGGCTGGGTGCGGCCGGTACCCTTGACGCGTCGAGCCCTATCCCTATCCCGAGACTGGATGAACGACGATGCATCGGTACAGGTCCCACACCTGCGGCCAGCTCCGCGCCTCTGACGTCGGTACCGACGTCCGGCTGAGCGGCTGGCTGCACAATCGGCGCGACCTGGGCGGCATCCTCTTCATCGATCTGCGCGACCACTACGGCATCACGCAGCTGGTCGCCCGGCCCGGCACCGCCGCGTACGAGGCGCTGGACAAGCAGACGAAGGAGTCCGTCGTCCGCGTCGACGGCAAGGTCGTCTCGCGCGGCACCGAGAACATCAACCCCGACCTGCCGACCGGCGAGATCGAGGTCGAGGTCGCCGAGGTCGAGGTGCTGGGCGCCTCCGCCCCGCTGCCGTTCACGATCAACACGGACGACGGCGTCAACGAGGAGCGGCGCCTGGAGTACCGCTTCCTCGACCTGC
The DNA here is from genome assembly GCF_044765045.1 of Streptomyces sp. NPDC093546. Classification (NCBI taxonomy): domain Bacteria; kingdom Bacillati; phylum Actinomycetota; class Actinomycetes; order Kitasatosporales; family Streptomycetaceae; genus Streptomyces; species Streptomyces sp. NPDC093546. The sequence goes on from NZ_JBIWJG010000002.1 coordinate 344,807, forward strand.
GCCGCGAGCGCATGCACCGCAACATCATGCTGCGCTCGGCGGTCATCGCCGCGATCCGCTCCAAGATGGTGGCCCTCGGCTTCAACGAGATGGCGACCCCGATCCTCACCGCGACCTCGCCGGAGGGCGCGCGTGACTTCGTCGTGCCGTCCCGTCTGAACCCGGGCAAGTTCTACGCGCTGCCGCAGGCGCCGCAGCAGTTCAAGCAGCTGCTGATGATCTCCGGCTTCGACCGGTACTTCCAGATCGCGCCCTGCTTCCGCGACGAGGACGCGCGCGCGGACCGCTCGCCGGGCGAGTTCTACCAGCTCGACGTCGAGATGAGCTTCGTCGAGCAGGAGGACGTCTTCCAGCCGATCGAGAAGCTCATGACCGAGCTCTTCGAGGAGTTCGGCGGCGGGCGCCACGTCACGTCGCCGTTCCCGCGGATCCCGTTCCGCGAGGCGATGCTGAAGTACGGCAACGACAAGCCGGACCTGCGCGCCCAGCTGGAGCTCGTCGACATCACGGACGTCTTCGCCGACTCCGAGTTCAAGGCGTTCGCGGGCAAGCACGTGCGCGCGCTGCCGGTGCCGGACGTCGCGTCGCAGACCCGCAAGTTCTTCGACTCCCTCGGCGACTTCGCGGTCGAGCACGGCGCGAAGGGCCTGGCCTGGATCCGCGTCGGCGAGGACATGTCGTTCACCGGCCCGATCGCCAAGTTCCTCACCGAGGACAACGTCAAGACGCTGACCGAGCGCCTCTCCCTGGCCCCCGGCCACGCGGTCTTCTTCGGCGCCGGCGACTTCGACGAGGTCTCCAAGATCATGGGCGCGGTCCGCGTCGAGGCCGCGAAGCGCGCCGGCCACTTCGAGGAGAACGTCTTCCGCTTCTGCTGGATCGTCGACTTCCCGATGTACGAGAAGGACGAGGAGACCGGCAAGATCGACTTCTCCCACAACCCCTTCTCGATGCCGCAGGGCGGCATGAAGGACCTGGAGGAGAAGGACCCGCTGGACATCCTCGCCTGGCAGTACGACATCGTCTGCAACGGCGTGGAGCTCTCCTCCGGCGCGATCCGGAACCACGAGCCCGAGATCATGCTGAAGGCCTTCGAGATCGCGGGCTACGACCGCGACACCGTCGAGCACGAGTTCGCGGGCATGCTCCGCGCCCTCCGCTTCGGTGCCCCGCCCCACGGCGGCATCGCCCCGGGCGTGGACCGCATCGTCATGCTCCTCGCCGACGAGCCGAACATCCGCGAGACGATCTCCTTCCCGCTGAACGGCAACGCCCAGGACCTGATGATGGGCGCGCCGACGGAGCTGGACGAGTCGCGCCTGAAGGAACTGCACATCGCGGTGCGCAAGCCGCTGGGCGACAAGTAACCCCTTTTACGGCAAGGGCCCCGGGACCGTGCAGGTGCACGGCCCCGGGGCCCTTTCGGTCCGTCCTCTTCTTCAGGTACGACCCGCTTTCGGGAAGGAGCGGGACTGGGTGCACTGAACCCTGCGGTTCATCCAGGCCGTAGATCTGCTCCGCAGAAGACGCACACGAAGAACCCGTCCCGCACCACGTTCAGCTGCTCGCACTCGCCGCAGTGGCGGAAGACGAACTCGTGGGTGAAGCCGTCGGGCTGTCCGAGGCCCGTGCAGGAGAGGGCGGCGGACACCGTCGGCCAGGAGTCCGGGGCCGGGCAGTAGCCCGTCGACTGGTTGGTGAGGGACGTGACCGTCCAGCCGCCGCCGGTGCGGGCGAAGGCGACCTCGCCCGCGCCGAAGACCCAGCCCCGGGCCGCGCAGGCGACGTGTTCGCTGCGGCGGGGCGCCAGGCGGAGCAAGCCGTCGGCGTCGACGACGTAGGTGAAGGGTTCGGCGAGGTCGTCCGGTGTCTGCTCTGAGGCCCAGGCGGTGAAGTCCGCCGGTGTGCGGATCACGCGGCCCTCGGTGCCGGGGCGTACGGCGGCTCGGATCTCGGGGTCGCCGACGTAGCCGTAGAGGCGGGGGCCGGACGGGGAGATGGCGGTGCGGGGGCGCAGGGCTGCCGTGTGTCCGGTGAAGGTGACCTTGGCGGAGTGGGCCGTGTCGAGCACGTCGACGCGGCGCCGGTAGCGATCGATTCCGGTGACGGTCAGGCGGCCGTCCTCGAAAAGCTGGCCCACGCGCACGGGGCCCGACCAGCAGCGGACGACGCACTCCGGGCCGTCCACGGAGACGATCTCCAGGCGGGGTACGGCGAGGCCGCCGGCTCCCGGGGGGAGCGCGGCGGCTTCGGCGTCGGTGTGCACGGGGTCAGGCCTTCTTCGGCTCCTCCAGGCGGGGGAAGAGCACCGCGCCCTTGGTGACCGTCGCGCCGGCGGGGAGCTGCCCCCACGTGGCGGCGTCCTGGACGCGCTGGTCGGCCAGGGAGCCCAGGACGGGCTCGGCGCCCAGGGAGTCCCAGAGCTTGGCCGAGGTGTCCGGCATGACCGCGTTCAGCAGGACCGCGACCGCGCGCAGGGACTCCGCGGCGGTGTAGAGGATCGTCGCCAGGCGGGCGCGGCCCTCCTCGGAGTCGTCCTTGGCCACCTTCCACGGCTCCTGCTCCGTGATGTAGCCGTTGACCTGCTTCACGAAGTCGAAGATCGCCAGGATGCCGCCCTGGAAGTCCAGCTCCTCGCCGATCTTCCGGTCGGCCTCGGCGACGGCCGTGGCGAGGCCCGCCTGGACCGCCTCCTCCGCCGCGCCGGACGCGGTCGCGGCGGGCAGCGCGCCCTCGAAGTACTTGCCGACCATCGCCGCCACGCGCGAGGCGAGGTTGCCGTAGTCGTTGGCCAGCTCGGAGGTGTAGCGGGCGGTGAAGTCCTCCCACGAGAACGAGCCGTCGCTGCCGAACGCGATCGCCCGCAGGAAGTACCAGCGGTACGCGTCCACGCCGAAGTGCGAGGTGAGGTCCTGCGGCTTGATGCCCGTCAGGTTCGACTTCGACATCTTCTCGCCGCCGACCATCAGCCAGCCGTTCGCCGCGACCTTGCCCGGCACCGGCAGGCCCTGCGCCATCAGCATCGCGGGCCAGATCACCGCGTGGAAGCGCAGGATGTCCTTGCCGACCAGGTGTACGTTCGCCGGGAACGTCTCGTCGAACTTCGCCGGGTTCTCGTTGTAGCCGACGGCCGTCGCGTAATTCAGCAGCGCGTCGACCCACACGTAGATGACGTGCTTCTCGTCCCACGGGATCGGAATGCCCCAGTCGAACGTCGACCGCGAGATGGAAAGGTCCTGGAGGCCCTGCTTGACGAAGTTGACGACCTCGTTGCGGGCCGACTCCGGCTGGATGAAACCGGGGTTCTTCTCGTAGAAGTCGAGCAGCTTCGGGCCGTACTCGCTCAGCTTGAAGAAGTAGTTCTCCTCCTTGAGGATCTCCACCGGCTTCTTGTGGATCGGACACAGCTTCGTGCCGTCCTCCGCCTCGATGAGATCGCCCGGGAGCTTGTACTCCTCGCAGCCCACGCAGTACGGGCCCTCGTACCCGCCCTTGTAGATCTCGCCCTTGTCGTACAGGTCCTGCACGAATTCCTGGACGCGGTCCGTGTGCCGCTTCTCGGTGGTGCGGATGAAATCGTCGTTCGCGATCTCCAGGTGCTCCCAGAGGGGCTTCCAGGCCTCCTCGACGAGCTTGTCGCACCACTCCTGCGGAGTGACGTTGTTCGCGTCGGCCGTGCGCATGATCTTCTGACCGTGCTCGTCCGTGCCGGTGAGGTACCACACCTTCTCGCCACGCTGACGGTGCCAGCGGGTGAGCACGTCGCCTGCGACGGTCGTATAGGCGTGGCCCAGGTGAGGAGCGTCGTTGACGTAGTAAATGGGGGTCGTGACGTAGTACGCCTTCGTCCCCTGCTTCTCGGATCCAGTGGCCGCCATGGTCGAAATCCTATCCGCCGCCGCGCGCTGCCCTCACCTTCGTTTCAAGGGGGGAGACGGCCGGGGCCGTCTCCCCCCTCGGGCGTGTCAGACCGACCAGTCCCCGAGGATCTCGCGGTAGAAGGTCGCGTGCGGGACCTCCCGGGGCGTCGGGCCCGCGTGGAAGAAGCCCGCGTTCTCCGCCTGCAGCTTGCGCAGGTAGTCGAACGCCTTGGAGTCCTTCTCCCCGAACGCCACGAACCGCCACTGGATGCCGCCCGCGCGCGCCGCGGCGTCCGCCAGCGCCTGCGTCGCGGCCGTCTTCGACTCCGGCGCGCCGTCCGTCTGGAAGATGACCAGCGCCGGGCGGTCGGCCGCGCCGGACTTCTCGTGCCGGGCGAGCACCTCGGCGATCGCCCGGTCGTAGTTGGTCCGGCCCATGCGGCCGAGGCTGTCGTGCAGCGCCTCGATCTTGCCGTCGACGTCGTCCAGAGTCACCTCGCCGGTGCCGTCGACCTCCGTCGAGAAGAACACGACCGGGACGGTGGCGTCCTTGTCCTCGTCCAGGTGCGCGGCGAGCGCGAGCGCCTGCTCGGCGAGGTGCTGGGCGCTGCCGTCCTTGTAGTACGGGCGCATCGACCCGGACCGGTCCAGCACCAGGTACACGCTCGCCCGCGTCCCCGTGAGCCCGCGCTTCTTCAGCACGGACCCGGCGGCCTTGTACGCGTCCACGACCGCGCCCTGGGGCGCCCGCGCCTTGACGCGGGCGAGGGTGTGCGCGGGCTTGCCGACGGGCGCCGGCGGCGCCTCGGCCGGGACCGGCGCCTCGGCTGCGGGCTCGGGCTCGGCCTCCGGCTCGGGCTTCGGCTCGGCCTCCGGCTCGGGCTTCGGCTCGGGCGCCTCGGCGGCGGGCGCGGCCTCCGGCTCGGGGGCCTCCTCCACCCCAGGAGCAGCCTCCGGTTCCGGCGCCTTGGCAGCCTCCGGTTCCGGCTCAGCCGCAGGCGCAGGTACCTCAGGCACCTCGCGTGCCTCAGACACCTCCGACGCCTCGCCCGCTTCACGTGCCTCAGGCACCTCCGGTACCTCACGGGTCTCGCGTGCCTCCGGCACCGCAGGCGACGGCACCGCGGGCGAGGCGTCCCGGGCCGGCGGAATGGTGGTGCGGCGCTGGCGAGGCGCGTCGAAGGCGGCGGCCACCAGGTCCGCCGCCGCCTGTTCCGCACGGGAGGATTCCGCAGCGGACGATTCCGCGGCAGAGGACTCCGCGGCGGACGATTCCGCGGCGGAAGAAGGTGTCTGCGACGGAACCGTCGTCGCCGGGGGCACCGCCCGTTCCGTCTGGGGCGGGACGGAGGGGGCCGTGGCCGCCGACTCGTTACGCTCCGCACGGTCGCGTCCAAACACCTTGCGCAGCAAGCTCCGAATGCCCATGGGCGAGGCCTTTCGCATGTTGGGTGCCGTGTATGTCCGTACTGCGGGAATCATCCCCGGCCAGGGCGGACACGTAAGGTTAGCCGCCCCGTGTGGCGCCGAAAGGCAAGGGGCAATCGCGTCAACCCCGCTCCCGACGCCCCGGATTCATGCATCGTTCATCTTGTCGCCCCCGCCCTGCTCATATCCGCACTTAGCGTCACGCCGGACGGAATTCGCGATACGAGGAAGAGGAACGAAGTGCGCAGACTGCTGCCGCTGCTGAGCACCCACTCGCACGGGGGCGGTCGGTCCGCCCTCACCTGCCGCTACCGCTGCGGTGACGCCTGCTTCCACGAGGTGCCGAACACCAGCGACAACGAGTACGTCGGCGACGTCATAGCCGGCGCCCTCTCGCGCCGCTCCATGATGCGGGCCACCGCCGCCGTGACCGTCGCCGCCACCGCGGGCGGCGCCCTCGCCGTACAGGGCGGACAGGAGGCGGTCGCCGCCACCCCGACGGCCCGCCCGGCGGACAGGAGCGCCGGCGCCCGCGGGCTGCGCTTCACGCCCGTCGCGCCCAACACGGACGACAAGGTCACCGTCCCCGACGGCTACGCCCAGAGCGTCGTCATCCGCTGGGGCGAGCCCATCCTGCGCGGCGCGCCCGCCTTCGACGCCGACAAGCAGTCCGCGAAGGCGCAGGCCGGGCAGTTCGGCTACAACAACGACTTCCTGTCGCTGCTGCCCCTCCGCGGCGAGCGCGGGCGCCAGGTGATGGTCGCCAACCACGAGTACACGGACGAAGTCCTGATGTTCCGGGGGTACGACCCCGAGAACCCGACCCGCGAGCAGGTCGAGATCGCCTGGGCCGCGCACGGCCTCTCCGTGGTCGTCGTCCAGGAGGAGCACCGCTCCGGCCGGCTCACGCCCGTCACCCGCCACCCGCTCAACCGCCGCCTCACCGCCACCAGCGCGTTCGAGCTCACCGGCCCGGCGGCGGGCGGCGCGCTGCTGCGCACCTCCGCCGACCCCGCCGGCCGCACGGTCCTCGGCACCCTCAACAACTGCGCCGGCGGCACCACCCCGTGGGGCACCACGCTCCACGGCGAGGAGAACTTCAACCAGTACTTCGCCCACGGGTCTTCCCCGACCGACAAGCGGTACGGCATCGGATCCGGCGCGACCGAGCGCAAGTGGGAGCGGTTCGACAAGCGCTTCGACGTCAAGCAGGAGCCCAACGAGCCGCACCGCTTCGGCTGGGTCGTCGAGCTCGACCCGTACGACCCCGACTCCACGCCCCGCAAGCGCACCGCGCTGGGCCGCTTCAAGCACGAGGCCGCCCAGCCGCGCCTGACCGCCGACGGGCGGCCCGTCGTCTACATGGGCGACGACGAGCGGTTCGACTACTTCTACAAGTTCGTGTCGTCGAAGCGGATGATGAAGGGGTCCTCGCGCCGCGCCCGCGAGCACAACCTGACGCTGCTCGACGAGGGCACGCTGTACGTCGCCAAGCTGACCGGCGACTCCCCGGCCGACATCGACGGCACCGGCAAGCTGCCGAACGACGGCGAGTTCGACGGCAGCGGCCAGTGGATCCCCCTCGCGACGGGGACGACCAGCCACGTCCCCGGCATGACCGCCGAGGAGGTGTACGTCTTCACGCGCGTCGCCGCCGACAAGGTGGGCGCCACCAAGATGGACCGGCCCGAGGACGTCGAGCCGTCCCCCCGCACCGGCCGCGTGTACGTCGCGCTGACGAACAACAAGGACCGCGGCGCGGCCGGCAAGGCCGGTGCCGACGAGGCCAACCCGCGCACCACCAACAAGCACGGCCACGTGCTGGAGCTCGCCGAGCACTGGGACGACCCGGCCTCCGACGGCTTCGCGTGGCGGCTGTTCCTCGTCGCGGGCGACCCGGACGACCCGGCGACGTACTTCGCGGGCTACCCCAAGGACAAGGTCAGCCCCATCTCCTGCCCCGACAACGTCGCCTTCGACCCGTACGGCAACCTGTGGATCTCCACCGACGGCAACCAGCTCGGTTCGCACGACGGCTTGTTCGCCGTCGCCACGCAGGGCGAGCGGCGCGGTGAGCTCAAGCAGTTCCTGACCGTGCCGACCGGCGCCGAGACCTGCGGGCCGGTCATCCAGGAGCGGCGCGTGCTCGTCGCCGTCCAGCACCCCGGCGAGGTCGACGGCGCGTCCGTCGAGAAGCCCGCCTCGGCCTGGCCCGACGGACCCGGGAAGCTCGTCCGCCCGGCGGTCGTCGCCGTCTACCGCAAGGACGGCCGGAACATCGGCGTCTGACCCGGGGACCCACGGGGGGTCACGAGGTGGCGCGGGCCGTCCCCCCGCGCCACCTCGCGTACTGCTCCGCCGGGTCGCCCGTGTACGCCCACGGCATCCACGACGCCCGCGCCCCCAGCAGCCCGAACAGCTCCCCGTACACCTCCGGCAGCCCCGCGTGGCAGGCCGCGTGCGCCAGGCAGTTGAGCGGCTCGACCTCCTCCGGCCGGACCGGCCCGGGCGGGCGGCCGCCGATCCACCGGTCCCGGGTGCGCCGCACCTCCGTGGCCGCCAGCTCGTGCTTCCAGTGCTGGTCGAAGCCGCGCACCGGGCCCCGGCCGTGCGCGCCCTCGACGACGTACCGGTACTCCTCCACCCGCGCGATCTGCACCAGGACCGGCAGCGGCGAGCCGGGCGGCGCCGCGCCCGCCGCGTCCCGCGCGAAGTCGTACATCGCGCCGTGGGTGCCGTGCCACCGCGCCGACCAGTAGCGCAGCAGCTGGACGTGGCCCTCCAGGTTGTGCGGGTCGCGGCGCCGCAACTCGTCCCACCAGCCGCGCAGTTCACGGCGCCCGACGCCGCCCTCGTACAGCCGCGCCACCGTCAGCAGCGACACCCACGGCATCGGGTCGGCGGGCCGCGCGTCCGCCGCCGTCAGGCAGGCCAGGACCGTGGCGTCGAGGCGCGCCCGGTCCACGGCCGTTCCCGGCCCGGGCGGGGTGCCCGCCGCGATCGCGGTGGTGAAGAGCCGTACGACCTCGGTCGCGGCCCGCAGCACCGCCGCGTCCGGATGGTCCGGCTCGGCCGCCCGCCACGCCTCCACCACCGAGGAGCCGGCCGCCGCGTGGGCCAGCATCCGCAGCCGCAGCGTGCGCCGGGCCCACGCGCCGTCCCCGTCCGGCTCGGCCAGCAGGTCGCGCACGCCCTGCCAGCGGCCGATGACGATGTCGTGCCGGGCGGCGGTCAGCGCCCGGTCGCCGAAGTTGGGGTCGAAGTCGGGCGCGAAGCGGGCCGAACGGCGCTGCCCCGACCGCCGGTGCGAGGCCGCCATCAGAAGTCCGTCGCCAGCGGCTCGCCCGCGCCGCCGCGCCGCTGCCCCGGAACACCGCCGTACGGCTCCGCCGCCGCCAGCGCGCGCACCGCGTCGAGGCGGGCCGGACAGCGGTAGTACGCGCTGCCCTTGCGCCAGTACCAGAGCATCGGGACCACGCCGGCGCCCAGCCCGCCGAGGCCGACCGCGACGGAGGTGCGGCTGAGCTCGTCCAGCGCCGTGACGAACACCCAGAACATGTACGCCGAGCCGAGCAGCGGCCACACCCCGCCCAGGACGAAGTCCCGCACGGAGGCGAGCAGCGTCCCCCGGTAGGCCACGATCGCCGCGATGCCCGCCAGGCCGTAGTAGAACGCGATCTGCAGGCCCATGGCGTGGACCGCCTCGCCCAGGATGTCGCCCACCGAGCCGAGCGCCGTGGCCGCCGCGAACAGCCCCAGCGCCACCGCCCCCACCACGGTGACGGCCACCCACGGCGTGTTCCAGCGGCGGTGTACGGAACCGAGGGCGGCCGGCATCGTATGGTCCCGGCCCATCGCGAACAGCGAGCGCGTGACCTGGATCAGCGTGGTCTCCAGGGTCGCGACGGTGGACAGCATGACCGCCAGGATCAGCAGCTTGCCGCCCCAGCCGGGCCAGATCGCGCGGCCGAGCAGCGCGAGGACGCCCGTGCCGCCCTCCTGGATCTCGTGCGACGACAGGATGACGTTGACGGCGATCGTGAACGTCTCGAAGAGGAGGAAGACGATCCCGATGCCGACGAGCGCCGCGAGACCGGCGGTGCGGCGGCTGTCGCGGGTCTCCTCGCTGAGGTTGCCGGTGACGTCCCAGCCCCAGTAGCAGAAGGCGGCGATCAGCGCACCGGACGCGAAGCCCGAGACCCCGTCGAAGTGGCTGAAGCCGAGCCATGACCAGTCGAACGCGGTGGCCGCGCCGCGGTGCAGCAGCGCCCCGACCACGAAGAGCAGGAGAATGGCCAACTCGGCGCCGGTGATAAGCAGTTGCGCCCGTACGGTGAGCCGGGCCCCGCCCAGCACCACCAGCAGCATCGCCAGGAACCAGCCCGCTCCGACGGCGGTGGCGAGCGTGGTGTCCGCCGCGAGGTACGGGTCGAACAGCGCGAGGGTGAGCTGTCCGGCGGGCAGCGACCCGGCCACCATGAAGATCGTCGCGGCGACCACCAGCGCCCAGCCGGAGAGGAACCCCAGGAAGGGGTGGAGGGTGCGCCCCACCCAGGAGTAGCCGGCGCCCGCGTTGACGTCGATCCGGCCGAGGCGGCGATAAGCCAGCACGATGCCCAGCATCGGGATCGCGCAGTAGAGCAGCGCGGCGGGCGCCGCGAGGCCGACGGAGCCGACGAGGACGGCGGTGGTGGCGGCCAGCGAGTACGCGGGGGCGCTGCCGGCGACGGCCATCACGATCGTGTCGAACGTACCGAGGACATTGGGCTGGAGACCCCTGGGAGTGATGCTGCGCATGGCGAATGTCCTTGGAAGGCACGGCATATGACGGCATATAGCGGTAGGTGCGGTGGTTCAGGAGCGGTTCTGCACGCGTGGATCGTGCGCATCGTAGTCCGGCCCGGGCGAGGCGATCGCCCGGGCCGCCCGCACCTCCTGGCGCAGCGGCCCCAGCACGCCGGCCCCCTTTTCCCCGTCCCCGCCCCCGTCCCCGTCGTCGTCCGGTTCCGCCCGTACGCCCGCGACGACGTGGCTCGTGCGCAGCCCCGCCGCCAGCTCGCGCAACTGGCGCTCCACCTCGGCGGCCTCGGCGGGGTCGGGCGGCGGGGCGCCGTGGTCGACGCGCACGCGGGCGGCGGTCGTCGCGTCGATGACCCGCTCCACCGCGACGACCAGCGGCCACCAGGCGGCGGCGCGGGTGCCGGTGGGCGGGGGCTCGGTCAGCGCGCGCTGGAACTCGGCCCGCACCGCCGACAGGTCCCGGTACAGGCGGCGCCGGGCGCGCACCCGCGCGCCCGGGTCCCGCTCCGCGTCGGGGCCGAAGGCGCGGGACACATAGCGGGCGGTGTCGGCGACCGCGTCGGCGAGGCGGTCGCCGATGCGGGTGTGCCAGCTCTCCGGCCGCAGCAGGTAGCCCGCGACGAGCGTGATGGCGCAGCCGAGGAGCGAGTCGTACAGGCGCGGCAGGACCAGGTCGAAGCCCTGCCGGTTCAGCCAGTCGGAGAGGAGCAGGATGACGGGCGTGATGGCGGCCGTCTGGAAGGCGTACCCCTTCGCGGAGAAGGCCGGGATGAGCGCCGCCAGCACCACCATCACCGGCACGTCCCACCAGCCGCGCGGCACTTCGGCGAGGACGAGCGCGGCGACGGCGAGCCCGGCGACCGTGCCGAGGGCGCGCAGCACCGCGCGCGAGAAGACCGAGCCGAAGTCGGGCTTGAGGACGAAGGTGACGGTGAGCGCCACCCAGTACGAGCGCGGCACGGCGATCAGGGAGACGAGCGACTGCGCGAGGCCGATGCACACGGCCAGGCGCAGCCCGTAGCGCCACGACCCCTCGGAGACGAGCGCGTCGCGGGCGGCGCGCCGGGCGCGTACGGAGAGCGCGGCCGGGTGGTCCAAGCGGTCGAGGGATCCGGTCTCCGTGCCGTGGACGACGGTGGCGGCGTGGCGCAGGGCGTGGTCGACGGCGCGTTCGGACGGGGTGGCGGGGGCCGGGAGGCGCAGGTCGGCGGGTGCGGCGGGCCGGCCGGTCTCGACGGCCGTCGCGAGGGCCTCCACCGCCGCCGGGATCGCGGCGGGCAGCGGGCGGCCGCGCAGATGGGCCGCGGGTGCCGCCTCCACGATCGGGATCACGGCGTTGAGCTGCGCCAGCTGCCGCACCAGCGTCGGGTTGCGGCCGTGGTCGCGGGCGCGGCGGGCGAGGACGAGGTCGTACGCGGTGTTGAGGGCGCGGGTGACGGCGGGGCGACGGTCCTCGTACGCGGGGGTGCCCGCCGCCGCGAGGAGCGCGGCGACGGCGCGGTAGGTGGCGGCGACGGCCGCCCGTTCCGGTACGCCGCCGCGCAGGGGCCAGCCGAGCAGGGTGAGCGCGAGGACGACCGCGCCGCCGAGGGTGAGCAGCAGCGGCGCCTTCCACCAGGGGCTCGGCATGGGCAGTCCGGCGCCGACGACGGCGTTGAGGAGCAGGAGCAGCCCGGAGACGGAGGCGACCGCGCCGATCGACGAGATCATGCCGGAGGCGAGCGCGATGAGGGTGAGGACGGCGACGGCGGCCCAGCCCTCCCCGTACACGAGCGTGCCGAGGGTGACGCCGAGCGCGCCGAAGAGCTGCGGCACGGCGATGTTGAAGATCCGCATCCGGTACGCGTCGGCGGTGTCGCCGATGACTCCGGACAGGGCGCCCATCGACACCAGGGCCCCGTACAGCGGCTGTCCGAGGGCGAGGCCGACCGCGAGGGGCGCGGTGAGCGCGAGGGCGGCACGGGCGACGGCGGCCCACGGGATGGGCGCGGGCTGCGGGCGCAGGGCCCGCATCAGCCACTCGGGCGGGGCGAGCCGGACGGCCCGGCCGGCGCCTGCTCCGGTGGGGCCCGGCGTCTCAGTAGGCCTCGTCACCGGGCGGGCGGACCGTCGCCGTGTCGGGGTCCTTGCCGAACTCCTCCTTGGCGCGCCGCTGCCGCAGCAGATCCCAGCACTGGTCGAGCTGGGCCTCCAGGGACCGCAGGCGCGCCTTCTCGTCGCCGGTGAGGGCGCCGGCGCGGTCGTGCAGCGCCCGTTCCTCGCGGACGAGCGCTCCGATGTGGTCGAGGATCTGCTCGTTGTCCATGGACTCCACCTTCCCGGATCACGGTCGGGCACGCAGGTCGAGATCGACGAGCACCGCCCGGTGGTCGCTGCCCGGCACGTCGAGGACGCGGGCGCCGCGCACCGAGAAGTCGTCGCCGACGAGGACGTGGTCGATCTGGACGAACGGCGGCAGGGGCGGCCCCTCGCGCGGCCACGTAGGCGTGCGGGCGTGCCCCGCGAGGCGGGCGGCGTCGTGCAGGCCGCCGGCGTCGAGTACGGCGCGGAAGGCGGCGTGGTCCTGGGACGCGTTGAAGTCCCCGGCGAGGAGGAGCGGGTCGCCGGAGCGCGCCTGCCGGGCCGCGTCGTCGCGCAGCAGACCCAGCTCGCGCTTCCACGCGGCGACCTGCCCGGGCAGCGGCGGCAGCGGGTGCGCGAGCCGCAGCCGTACGTCCCGGCCACCGATGTGCGCGGTCGCGGCGGGCATGCCGAGCGACGACGGCAGCGCGGGACGGGGCGTGAGCGGGTACGCGCCCAGGATCACGGACCCGGCGGACCCGGGCCCCACCACCTGCGCGCGGTACGGGTACGCCGCGCTCAGGACGCGTACGCAGGCGGGGTCGCACTCGGAGACGAAGGCCAGGTCCGGCCGCTCGCGCCGCAGCACGCGCAGCAGCTCGCGCGTGGCCTCGCCGAACTCGACGTTCGCGGCGAGCACCCGGAGGCCGGCCGTCACGACGGGCCGGTCGCGGGCGCCGGTGGTGTCCGGGCCGTACGGCTGGACGTACCAGGTGGTGACGGCGAGCGTGGCGGCCCCCCAGCCGACGAGCACCGGGCGGCGCGCGGCGAGGGCGACGAGCAGGGCGCAGGCGGCGGGGGCGGTGAGCCAGGGGAGGAAGGAGAGCAGCTGCGGTACGGGAGTGACGGCGTCGGTGTCGAGAAGGCGGCACACGGCGACGAGGGTGGGTGCGGCGAGCAGCAGCGCGACGACCCAGGGGGCCCAGGCGGGCCGGGAGGACAGGTGAGTCCAGGGGGCCCGGGCGGCCCGGAGGGCGGCGGCACGGCGGCGGGGCACCACGGAATTCTGGCACGCTGCCGGGCCCGAACCCGCTCGCGTCGCGGGCCCCGCGCCCGCCCTCGGAGCGGTTGATCCACTTGCCGGACGGCTGCGGCAGGTGTGCTCTGAGGGAGTGACGTGAGAGGAGCCCGTTATGTCCGTACACATCGCACCCGGATACACCCGCCACCGCCACCGGGACCGGACCCGGGCCCGTACGGGCTGGAAGCTCCCCGTCGTGCTCGGCTTCCTCTTCGCCCTCTACGCCCAGCACATCGAACGCGACGGCCGCTCGATCACCTTCGGCATCGCGATGCTGGGCCTCGTCAGCGGCGTGGTGTTCGGCGGCCTGTACTACCTCCTGCGCCGCACCCGGGCGTCCCTGCCGCGCGAGCTGCGGGCGGCGGCGTACGGCGCGCTCGCCGGGCTGGGCGTCGGATGGCTGTACAGCCTGAGCGGCGCCAGCGTCCTGACGGCGGCGGGCGTGTCGCTGGTGGTGGCGGCGGGCGCGGGGCTCATCGCGTTCTACGTCTTCTACACGCACGAGTGAGCCGTCCGCGTCCGCGTCGCAGGCGCTAGCGGGCGGTCGCCGGATGCGGAGGTGCCGTCTCCGGCACGCCCGCCGGGCGCAGGGCCGCGAACTCCTCGCGCAGGACGGGGACGACCTCCTCGCCGAGCAGGTCCAGCTGCTCCAGCACCGTCTTGAGCGGCAGGCCCGCGTGGTCGAGGAGGAACAGCTGGCGCTGGTAGTCGCCCGCCGTGCGGCGGAAGGTGAGGGTCCGTTCGATGACCTGCTGCGGGGAGCCGACGGTCAGCGGCGTCTGGGCGGTGTACTCCTCCAGCGAGGCGCCGTGCCCGTACACCGGGGCGTTGTCGAAGTACGGCCGGAACTCCCGCACCGCGTCCTGCGCGTTGCGCCGCATGAAGACCTGGCCGCCCAGGCCCACGATGGCCTCTTCGGGGGCGCCGTGGCCGTAGTGCGCGTACCGCTCGCGGTAGAGGGCGACCATGCGCTTGGTGTGCTCCTGGGGCCAGAAGATGTTGTTGTGGAAGAAGCCGTCGCCGTAGTACGCGGCCTGCTCGGCAATCTCGGTGGACCGGATGGAGCCGTGCCAGACGAACGGCGGTACGCCGTCCAGCGGGCGCGGCGTGGCGGTGAACCCCTCCAGGGGCGTGCGGAAGTGGCCCGTCCAGTCGACGGACTCCTCCCTCCACAGCTTGTGGAGAAGTCCGTAGTTCTCGATGGCGAGCGGGATGCCCTGCCGGATGTCCTGCCCGAACCACGGATAGACGGGCGGGGTGTTGCCGCGCCCCAGCATCAGGTCGACGCGGCCGTCCGCGAGGTGCTGGAGCATCGCGTAGTCCTCGGCGATCTTCACCGGGTCGTTGGTGGTGATGAGGGTCGTGGACGTCGACAGCACCAGCCGGTGGGTGCGGGCGGCGACGTACCCGAGGAGGGTCGTCGGGGACGACGGCACGAAGGGCGGGTTGTGGTGCTCGCCGGTGGCGAAGACGTCGAGGCCGACCTCCTCGGCCTTCAGGGCGAGGGTCACCATGGCCGCGATCCGCTCGTGCTCGGTCGGGGCCCGGCCGGTGGTCGGGTCGGGGGTCACGTCGCCGACGGTGAAGATTCCGAACTGCATCGCCCTCACACCTCTCGCGCCTCTCGCAGCCTGGCTCCTGGCACGGGTACCCACCGGCCGTCCCGCCCAGAGGCGGCCGCCGCACGACCACCCGATAGGGTTCGGGCCCGTGAGCAGCAGCCCCATAGCCATCCCCCATCCGGTCACCGTCGTCGGCATCGGCGCGGACGGCTGGGCCGGGCTCGCGGACGCCTCCCGGGACGCCCTGCGCGCCGCCGAGGTCGTCATCGGCGGCGAACGGCAGCTCGCCCTGCTGCCGCCCGAGGAGTGCCGTGGCGAGCGCGTGGCCTGGCCCTCGCCGCTGCGGCCCGCCGTCCCCCGGCTGCTGGACGCGCACGGCCGCGCCGGGCGCCGCATCGCCGTGCTCGCCAGCGGGGACCCGATGTTCTACGGGATCGGCCGCGCCCTCGCCGAGACCGTCGGCCCCGAGCGGCTGCGCGTCCTGCCGCACCCGTCCTCGGTCTCGTACGCCTGCGCCCGCCTCGGCTGGCCCCTGGAGGAGACCGAGACCGTCACGCTGGTCGGCAGGCCCCTCGCCTCGCTGGCCGCCGCGCTGCACGACGGGCGGCGGGTGCTGGTGCTCAGCGCGGGCGCCGCGACGCCCGGCGAGGTCGCGGCCCTGCTGCGGGAGCGCGGCTTCGGACCGAGCGCCTTGCACGTACTGGAGCAGCTCGGCTCCCCGGAGAGCGAGCGCGTGCTGACCGGCACCGCCGACGACTGGCCCCACGCTCCCGGCGACCCGCTCAACGTCATCGCCGTCACGTGCGTACGCGCCGACGGCGCGTTGCGCCTGGGTGCCGTGCCCGGCCTGCCCGACGCGGCGTACGAGAACGACGGCCAGCTCACCAAGCGCCACGTGCGCGCCGCGACGCTCGCCGCGCTCGCGCCCGCGCCCGGCGAGCTGCTGTGGGACGTGGGCGGCGGCTCCGGCTCGATCGGCATCGAGTGGATGCGCACGCACCGCGGCTGCCGCGCGATCGCGGTCGAGCGCTCCGCCGAGCGCGCCTCCCGCATCACCCGCAACGCGGAGGCGCTGGGCGTCCCCGCCCTGCGCGTGGTCACCGGCCCCGCGCCCGAGGCCCTCGCCGGCCTGCCCGCGCCCGACGCGGTGTTCATCGGCGGCGGGCTGACCGCGCCGGGGCTCCTCGACGCCTGCTGGGACGCCCTGCGGCCGGGCGGGCGGCTCGTCGCCAACACCGTGACCCTCGAATCCGAGGCGCTGCTCGCCGACCGCTACCGGCGGTACGGCGGCGAGCTCGTCCGCCTCGCGGTCGCGCACGCCGTCCCGGTGGGCGGCTTCACCGGCTGGCGCCAGGCCATGCCGGTCACACAATGGTCCGTCACCAAGCCCGGAGCACCTGGAGCAGTTTCACGATGACCGTCTACTTCATCGGTGCGGGCCCCGGCGCCGCCGACCTGATCACCCTGCGCGGCGCGCGCACCCTGGCCTCCTGCCAGGTGTGCCTGTACGCGGGGTCGCTCGTGCCGCGCGAGCTGCTCGCCGAGTGCCCGCCCGGGGCCAGGCTCGTCGACACCGCGCGCCTCGACCTCGACGCCATCACGGCGGAGCTGGTCCGCGCCCACGAGGAGGGCCACGACGTCGCCCGCCTCCACTCCGGCGACCCGTCCGTCTTCAGCGCCGTCGCCGAGCAGATGCGGCGGCTGGACGCGGCAGGCATCCCGTACGAGGTCGTCCCCGGCGTACCGGCCTTCGCGGCCGCCGCCGCCGCGCTGAAGCGGGAACTGACCGTGCCGACCGTGGGCCAGACGGTCATCCTGACCCGGATCGCCGAGCAGGCCACGCCCATGCCGGACGGCGAGGACCTCGCGACCCTGGGCCGCAGCGGCGCGCTGCTGGTGCTGCACCTGGCGGCCCGGTACGTCGACCGCGTCGTCGCCGAGCTCGTGCCGCATTACGGCGAGGACTGCCCCGCCGCCGTCGTCGCCATGGCGTCCCGCCCGGACGAGGTCATCCTGCGCGGCACGCTCGCCGACATCGCGGCGGCGACGAAGGAGGCGGGCATCACGCGCACGGCGGTGATCCTGGTGGGCCGCACGCTGGGCGCGACGCAGTTCCGGGACAGCCACCTGTACTCGCCGGAGCGGGACCGGCACGTCTGCTAGAGGCGTCCGCTAGCCCTTGACCGCGCTGCGGCCGACGACCGTCCCGGCCCGGTCGATGCAGACGACGTCGACCGCGACCGGGGCGCCGCGCAGGACGGCGAGGGCCTGGTCGCGGGCGGTCTCGGCGACCAAATCGCCCAGCGGCACGCCGCGCGCGGCGCACAGCTGGAGCGCGGCGAGCCCGGTGTTCGCCTCGGCCACCTGCGCCGCCAGCTCCTCGTCGGCGCCGCCCGCGCGGGCCAGCTCCGCGAGGAACCCCTTGTCGACCTGGGAGCGCGCCGAGTGCAGGTCGAGGTGCCCGGCGGCCAGCTTGGACAGCTTGGCGAAGCCGCCGCAGATGGTCAGCCGCTCGACCGGGTGCCTGCGTACGTACTTGAGCACCGCGCCCGCGAAGTCGCCCATGTCCAGCAGCGCGTCCTCGGGCAGCCCGTAGAGGGACACGACGGTCTTCTCGGACGTCGAGCCCGTGCACCCGGCGACGTGCGTGCGTCCCGCCGCCCGGGCGACGTCCACGCCGCGCCGGATGGAGTCGATCCAGGCGGAGCACGAGTACGGCACCACGACGCCCGTGGTGCCGAGGATGGACAGCCCGCCCAGGATCCCGAGGCGGGGGTTCCACGTGGAACGGGCGATCTCCTCGCCGTGGTCGACCGCGACGGTGATCTCGACGTCGCCGGTGCCGCCGTGCGCGGCGGCGACGCGCGCGACGTGCTCGCGCATCAGCTGCCGCGGCACGGGGTTGATGGCCGGCTCGCCCACCTCCAGCGGCAGCCCGGGCCGCGTGACGGTCCCGACGCCGGGCCCGGCGCGGAAGACGACCCCGGCGCCGGGCGTCAGCTTCCTCACCGTGGCCCTGACCAGCGCCCCGTGCGTGACGTCCGGATCGTCCCCGGCGTCCTTGACGATCCCGGCCATGGCGGTCTCGCCCGTGAGCTCCTCGGCGGCGAGCGCGAAGGCGGGCGTCTGCCCCTTCGGCAGGCTGATCGTCACCGGGTCGGGGAACTCCCCGGTCAGCAGGGCGGTGTACGCGGCGGTCGTCGCCGCCGTGGCACAGGCCCCGGTGGTCCACCCGGACCGGAGACCGGTGTGCTTGAGTTGCGCACTACGCCCGCCAACCGCACTCATGGACGCCCCCCGATGCACATACTCCTCCTCGGCGGCACGACCGAGGCCCGCCGCCTGGCCGAGACCCTGCACGCGCACGCCACCGTGCGGGTGACCACCTCGCTCGCGGGCCGCGTGGCCGCGCCCCGGCTGCCCCCGGGCGAGGTCAGGATCGGGGGCTTCGGCGGAGCCGAGGGCCTCGCCCGCTGGCTGCGCGCACACCGGGTGGACGCGGTCATCGACGCCACTCATCCCTTCGCGGACACCATCAGCTCGAACGCGGCCCGGGCGGCCGCCGCAGCCCATGTTCCCCTGCTCGCCCTGCGCCGTCCCGGGTGGGCCCCCGTCGAGGGCGACGACTGGCACCCCGTGGACACCCTCCGCGAGGCGGCGGACACGGCCCGGAGCCTCGGCCGCCGCGTCTTCCTCACCACCGGCCGCATGGGCCTCGCGTCCTTCGCCCACGTCACGGACGCCTGGTTCCTCCTCCGCTCGGTCGACCCCCCGGAGCCTCCGTTCCCGCCCCACCTGGAGGTCCTCCTCGACCGCGGCCCCTTCACCCTGGAGGCCGAGCGCGACCTGCTGCGCCGCCACGCCATCGACGTCCTCGTGACCAAGGACAGCGGCTCCACCGCGACGGCCCCGAAGCTGGAGGCGGCCCGCGAGGCGGGCCTCCCGGTCGTCATCGTCCGCCGCCCCCCGGTCCCGGAGGGGGTCGCGGTGGTGGGGACGGTGGAGGAGGCGGTGGAGTGGGCGGGGGCGCTCGAAGCCCGCGGTTCCGGGAGGCCATAGCCCGGTCCCGGACCGCGTGCGGTGGTGGAGGCGTCCGGTGGTGGAGGCGTCAGCCGGCCGGTCCTGACTGCGCTGGTACGAGGCCGGCTTCCGGCCTGGGCGGTGCTTCCCGTCGGTCGGCACCGGTGTCCTGGACCGCACGCCGCCGCGCGGCTAGCCGGAGAGCTCCCAGCGAGCGGTAGAAGCGGTCCGGCAGGAAGACCGCGTCGGCGACGATCATCGCGGCGGAGAAGAGCGGCAGACCCAGGAGCACCGCGATGCCCACGTGCATGGTCAGCAGCATGCCCAGGACGGGGTACTTGAGCCTGCCGAACAGGACGAAGGGGAAGGCGACCTGCAACAGCACCGTCAGGTAGCAAGCGGCGGTGATCAGGACCTCGTGGGCGTCGAGCATGCGGGAGAGCTCGGGCCAGGGCTGGAACAGGTGCAGGTTGAGGGCGTAGTGGAGGGCGGTCCCGTTGCCCCAGGTGCCGCCCTGCACCTTGTACAGCCCCGCGGCTCCGTACAGGAAGCAGACCTGGGCGGCGATGACGAACATCCCGCAGTTGTGCAGGACGGTCACCACGCCCAGGCGGGCGTCACGGAGGTGGGGCCGCAGCCCGCCCGCGCCTCCCGGTGACAGTCGCGCCGCCGGCCCCGCGACCGAGCGGAGCCTGGCCCTGCGCGCGTCGAGGGACCAGCGTCGGCCGCACGCGGTGAAGACGAGGTAGACGGCCATGAGGAGGATGAGGTTGTCCCCGCCGTCCGTCATGAAGATCGCCCGGGCGTGGAACGAGGCCACCATGAGGGCGAACAGCACGGACATCGCCCTGGTCCGCCAGCCCAGCATGAACAACGCGGACGTGACGACGGCGGCCGCGTAGCAGGTTTCGAAGTACGCCCGGCTGTCGGACAGGGTGAGAACGCTCGCCCATCCCGACTGGTCGAAAAGCTGCCTGGCCAGCGCGGGGGTCCACGGCGAGCCGGGCCCCCAGATCTCGTCGCGGTGCGGAAACTCACGCAGCAGGAACACGAGGTAGAGCAGGCCGTAGCCGATGCGCAGTGCCGCCGCCGCGTAGAGGGAGATCGGTCGCTCGATCAGCAGGACGAAGAGCGCGGACATGTGATCGAGTACCCGCTGCGGCGCTGTGCGGGTGCCTGCGCTCTCGGTGTCGTACGTCGACGGCGTGGGTGCCGTGGTCGGGGTCGTCTCAGTCGGTGCCATGCGGGGCCACCTTCCACCAGGGCAGGTAACGGGTGTCCACGGGCGCGGGTTCGGCGGCGGCCGGACGGCTGTTCCCTGCCGGGCCGGGGGCGCCGACGGGCCGCGTGACCACCCGCAACTGGATGGAGTCGAAGGAGCCGCCGCGCTGGTCGGCGACGCGATCCGCCGCGATGTTGCGGAGATAGCGCTGGATCATCACGGCCCGCTCCGAGCGCGGTCGGTCGTCGCCGCCGAGCGTCTCCATGTAGGCGCTCCAGGCCCGGCGCAGCATGTTCTGCGCCGTGTGGCTCGGGAAGGGGTTGTGCCTGATCGCGGAATGGTCCACGCCGCTCAGGTCGAACCAGCCGCTCACCTGCGACGTGCCGTCCGGGGCGATCCGCATGGTCCTCGCCGAGATCTGCCGGTTGACCGACTCCGGGTCCGGGGCGAAAAGCCGCCAGTTCTGCTCGAACAGCGGAAAGACCCACGCATTGATTTGTCGGCTGTACCGCTGCGACACCGGATTCGCCGGCGCCACATGCAGAAAGACCAGGAGCACATG
The DNA here is from genome assembly GCF_044765045.1 of Streptomyces sp. NPDC093546. Lineage (NCBI taxonomy): Bacteria > Bacillati > Actinomycetota > Actinomycetes > Kitasatosporales > Streptomycetaceae > Streptomyces > Streptomyces sp. NPDC093546. Next base: position 365,622 of record NZ_JBIWJG010000002.1, read on the forward strand.
AACGAGCGTGACTGCCAGGCACAGGACCACGGCGACTCCCGTGGCCTCCCGCAGCGAGCGGCGCTGCCAACCCTTACCGGAGCTCTTCGATTCCTTCATCCATGGTGACTCGACGCCGCCCAGCACAGCCCCACCCCGCCTTCCCGTCCCGACCGTCCATTTCCGCTTCCTCCGGTTCCGCGCGTGGCGCGCGACGGAATCGATGACGATCCGCCGCGCGCCACGCTGTACTTGCGTGTGCCTGCCTGGTGGTCAGCCGGCCGCAGGGAGCTTCATCGAGCTCACTGCTTCGCCTCGTCTCCGTAACCACCGGGCTTTTCAGGCTTGCCGGGCTTGCCGTGTCCGGGCTTGCCGTCATGCCCGTCGCCGGGCTTACCAGGCTTGCCCGGTCCGGGCTTCCCGGGCTTCCCGGGCTTCCCGGGCTTGCCAGGGGGCTGGCCGCCTCCGCCCGTGATGCCGCCGCTGATGCCGCCGATCGTCGCGCCCGTGGTGCCACCTGTGGTGGTGCCCGCGATGACGCCCGCCGTGGACCCGCCGAGCACGCCGCCCAGGAGACCGCCCGTGGTGCCGCCGGTCGTGGTGCCGCCGGTCGTGGTGCCACCGTTCGAGGTGCCACCGTTCGTGGTGCCACCGGTCGTCGTGCCGGCGATCAGACCACCCGTGACGTCCCCGCCCGTGGTGCCGGCGATCACTCCACCCGTGGTCCCACCCGTGGTCCCGCCCGTGGTCCCGCCCGTGGTCCCGGCGTCGCACGAGGGCCGTGTGATCGTGTTGGTGTCCAGCGTCACGGAACCGTTCCGGGCCAGTGCCCGGCCGATGATGTCCGCTCCCGTGTTGGCGGTGATCGACGTCATCGCCATGATCGTGCCCACGAAGTCGGTCTCGGTCCCGAGGGTGGCCGAGCTGCCGATCTGCCAGAAGACATTGCACGGCGAGGCACCCCTGATGAGGCTCACGCTGCTGGCGGAGGCCGTCGTCAGCCCCGAACCGACTTGGAACACCCAGATGGCATCGGGGTTGTTCTCGCCGTCCAGGGTGAGCGTGCCCGTGAGGCCGAGGGTGGACGACGCGGTGTAGACGCCGGGGGCCAGCGTCAGACCGCCGGCGTCCGGGGGAAGCGCGGCGTCCGTGGACTGTCCGGCGGCGTTGTCGTATGCCAGGACAAGATCGCTCTTGGCCTGGGCCGCCAGGGCGTCCGCGGAGTGGAAGGTCCCGTTCACGGTGCCGGGCGGGAATCCGGAGATGGCCGTCCCGGGGTGGACCCCGACGTCTCCGGTAATGACCGAGGGACCGGTGTTGGTGACCGACTCGCCGGCGAGGACCGCGAAGCTGTCGGCGGTGCCCAGCGGTACGGGCTGGGCCAGCGCGGTTGCCCGCGTCGGCGTGACCGCCACGACGACAGCGGCGATCACCATGGCGAGCACCGCCGCCATCCAGGCCCATGTTCTTCGCCACTGAGGCGCGGCAGGGGAATTCATCGTCATCGAGACCAGCTCCTGAGGGAATGGTGGCGCGTTCAACGAATCCCGGATGTCCGGAATAGGCCACTTCTTCTGTTAGCTCGGCATATTACGCACGCAAATTTCTCAGAAGCGCGACCTGTCGGGGCGGTGTCGAAAGGCCCTCCATATGCGTCATGGAATATATGAAAAATTATTAAATGAGCGGGATGGGTCCCATGACCGCCGACCGGAGTAGGATGAAAAAACCGGGAGCACTTCGCACACCAGCTCCGATTGCTGGTGCCGTTCTCGGCGAGCGACAACACCGGGACGTCCACGACGCGCCCGGAGGCAGGTCCGCGTCATGACCGCGACCATCGAACGTGCAACCGTCACCGAGCGCTCCGTGCCGTCTCCGCCGGTCCGTCTGTCACTGGTCCCGGCGGGCTCGGTTCCAGGTCTCCTGGACGGTGCCTGGTGGCCCCGCTCCCGCGACCTCCACCGTGAACTCCCCGCCCTCACCGACGTGCTGGACGCACCTTGGGGTCGCGTCACCCGTGCCACGGTGAACCCCGCCCACTGGCCCGTGATCCCGCGCAAGGTGCGCGTGACCGGGCACACCGTGCACGTGGGCTGGTTCGCCCAGGAGCAGGACCAGAACAAACTGATCCTCCTCTCCTACACCACAGGCCGCATGGACCTTCTGGTGATCCCGCCGGAGACCGATGCGGCTACGGCCGCCCGGCTGATGTCCGCCGCTGCCGCTCCGGGAGGCTTCCTCACCGCCAGCAGACTGTTGGCCGACGAGGCGTCGGCTCGCGAAGGAACGGCGGTCCGAAGCCCGGCAGAACCCGCCGGAGCGCCCGCTGCCGGGGACCGCGGATGACAGTGGCCCCTCCGAGCAGGGACGAGGGTCAGCCGTTCGCGCAGAGGGCGTCCTGCGCCGGGCGCTTGCCCGTCAGCAGGAAGTCCGTCACCGCCGCGTCGCCGCAGGCGTTGCCGTGGGACAGGTAGGCGCCGTGGCCGCCTGCGTCGACCGTGACCAGGCGGGCGCGGGCGCCGAAGGACTCGCGCATCTCCAGGGCGCCGGAGTACGGGGTGGCGGGGTCGCGGAGGTTCTGGAGCATCAGGATGTTGGAGGGGCCCTCGTCGGTGATGCGGGTGGACCTGTCCGCGGGGGCGTCCTTCCAGAAGGCGCAGGGGGTGATGTTCACCGGCATGCCGGCCGTCAGCGGGTGGCGGGCGCGGTCGGCCGTCACGGCGCGTTCGTGGGCGGGTATCGAGGAGGGCCAGCGGACGTCGTTGCAGACGACCGCGAGGGTGACGGCCGCGTCGGCGTCGCCGAGGGGGCCTGCCACGTCGGGCGTGAGGGTCGGTATGGCCTGGGGGTCCCGGGCGGTGCGGATGAGGCCGGCGAGCCGGGTGAAGTCGTTGGTGTTGAGGGCGTTCTGGAGGGACTGGCGCAGACGGTTGCCGGTCAGGGGGACGCCCGCGGTGGTGGTCTCGCGGGGGGAGCGGTCCAGCTGCGCCGCCAGGGCTAGGAACAGCGGGCGTACGTCCTCCGGGCGGTCCGCGAGGCGGAGGTTCTCCGGGGTCGTGGGAGCCGAGGCCCAGGCCGCGAAGTCGGGGAAACGGTCCTCGGCGCCCCGCGCCATGTTCGCCAGCCAGCCGCGCGCCACCCGCGAGGGGTTGGGGTCGCCGCTGCTGTCCAGGACCCAGCGGTCCGTGCGGTGCGGGTACTTCTGCGCGTACACGGCGCCGACGTACGTCCCGTACGACAGGGCCCATGCCGACAGCCGCTGCTCGCCCAGCGCCTCGCGGAACCGGTCGATGTCGCGTACTTCGTTCGCCGTGGTGAGGCTGCGCAGCACCGGGCCGCCATGGCGGGCGCACGCCTCGGCGACGCGCCGGGAGCGGGCGACGTTCTCGGCGATCGAGCCGTCCGGGGAGGGCCACGAGCGCAGTGTCACCAGGTGACGGTCCTCCTCCGCGAGGCGGCAGCTCGCGGTGGTGCTGCCGCCCACGCCCCGCGGGTCGAGGCTGACGAGGTCGTACGCCCCGGACAGCTCCCTCCGGAGCGCCTCGCCCTTCTGGGACAGCATGCGCAACCCGGAGCCCCCCGGCCCGCCCGGTATCACCAGCAGCGTCCCGCGCCGCGCCTCGGGCCGCTCGCTGCGCAGGCGCGACACGGCGACGTCCATCGTCGGGCCGTCCGGGTCGCGGTAGTCGACCGGCACGGCGAGCGTGGCGCACTCCTGGCCGGGCAGTGCGCCCTTGTGCGCGCACGCGCCCCACGCGAGGGCGGGCGCCGCGGCCCCGGCGGCGGGAGCGGTGAGAGTGGTCAGGGTCGCGGCGACCGCCGAGGCGGCCAGGGCGAGGGCGAGGGTTCGTAACGTGCGAGTGGTCATGCGACGACGATCGCCGAGCGGCCCGGTCCTGCCCATCCGGCGGGCCCGACAGTCGGTCCGGGGGCCAGCACCAGTGCGGCCCGGTTCTTCGACTGCCAGGCTGGACGCATGACGAATGAAAACGGCTCAGCCCGCGGCATGCGGGACGAACTGGACAAGCTCATCGCCGACTTCGACCGGCTCCCCGGGCCTGCCGACGCCGCCGGCGTGGCCGACAAGCTTGCCAAGTTCACGGGCCCGGGGGAACGCCCGCCGTCAGGCGCTCCCCCAGCGCGCCGGTTATCCCTCCGGGTACCTCCGCGGCGTCCACGCCACCACGCCGCCCTCGCGCCGGACCGCCTGGGTCTGGGAGGAGCCGATCAGGAGCAGGGTCCGCATGTCGACCTCCGTCGGGTCGAGGTCCGCCAGGGGCAGGACGCGGACCGACTCCTCCGGGCCGCCGACGTCGCGGGCGACGACGACCGGGGTGTCCGGGGCACGGTGTTCCAGCAGCAGCTCGCGGGCCTTGGCGACCTGCCAGGTGCGGGAGCGGGAGCCGGGGTTGTAGAGGGCGAGCACCAGGTCGGCGGCGGCTGCCGAGGCGAGGCGCTGGGCGATGACCTCCCAGGGCTTGAGGCGGTCCGAGAGGGAGATCGTCGCGTAGTCGTGGCCCAGCGGGGCGCCCGCCTTCGCCGCGGCGGCGTTCGCGGCCGTGACGCCCGGCAGGACGCGGACCGGGACGTCCAGGTACGGGTCCTGGGAGGCGACCTCCAGGACCGCCGTCGCCATCGCGAAGACGCCCGGGTCGCCGCCCGAGACCACCGCGACGCGGCGTCCGCGCCGGGCCAGGTCCAGGGCGAACTCGGCGCGCTCGGACTCGACCTTGTTGTCGGAGCCGTGCCGCCGCTGGCCCGGCCGGAGCACCGGCACCCGGTCCAGGTAGGTGGTGTAGCCGACGAGGTCGTCGGCGTTGACGAGCGCGCCGCGCGACTCCGGCGTCAGCCACGGCGCGCCCGCCGGGCCGGTGCCGACGACCACGACCTCGCCGCCGGCCTCCCGCTCCTCGGGGACCTCCGCGTCAATACGGGACGGCAGGACCGCCACCGAGAAGTACGGCACCGTCGACGCGTCGACCGAGGCCAGCGCCTCCGTGCGCTCGCCGGCCATGAAGGCCCGCTCCACGTACCGGGCGTCCTCCAGCCGGCCCGCCCGCTCCAGCGCGCGGCGCACCGTCGGGAAGGTCCGTCCGAGCTTCATCACGACCGCCGAGTCCGTGGCCGCCAGCCGCGCCGTCAGCTCGTCCTCCGGCAGCGTGCCGGGGATGATCGTGAGGACCTCTTCGGCCTCGCACAGCGGCTCCCCGAGCCGCGCCGCCGCCGCGCTCACCGAGGTGACGCCCGGGATGACCTCGGTGTCGTAGCGGTGAGCCAGGCGCTTGTGCATGTGCTGGTACGAGCCGTAGAAGAGCGGGTCGCCCTCCGCCAGGACCGCGACCGTGCGGCCCGCGTCCAGGTGGGCGGCCAGCCGGGCCGACGCCTCCTCGTAGAAGTCGTTCAGCGCGCCCCGGTAACCACCCGGGTGGTCGGTGGTCTCCACCGTCAGCGGGTACATCAGGCGCTCTTCGATCTGGTCCTCGCGGATGTGCTCCGCCGCGATGGACCGGGCGATCGAACGGCCGTGGCGCGCGCAGTGGTACGCGATCACATCGGCGCCCGCGATGGCCTTGACCGCCGCCACCGTCATCAGGTTCGGGTCGCCGGGGCCGAGCCCGACCCCGTACAGCTTGCCGCTCATGCCCGTCGTGCCCGTCATGCCTGGATCTCCGCCTCGTGTGCGATCGCGTTGATCGCCGCCGCCGCCATCGCGCTGCCGCCACGCCGACCGCGCACCACCAGGTGCTCGATATCGGGCCGGTCCGCCAGCGCGTCCTTCGACTCGGCCGCGCCGATGAAGCCGACCGGGATGCCGAGCACCGCCGCCGGGCGCGGCGCGCCCGCGTCGATCATCTCCAGGAGCCGGAAGAGCGCGGTGGGCGCGTTGCCTATGGCGACGACCGAGCCCTCCAGGCGGTCGCGCCACAGCTCCAGCGCGGCCGCGCTGCGCGTGGTGCCCAGTTCGGCGGCGAGGGCCGGCACGGACGGGTCGGAGAGGGTGCAGACCACGTCGTTGTCGGCGGGCAGCCGCTTGCGCGTGACGCCGCTCGCGACCATCTGCGCGTCGCAGAGGATCGGCGCCCCGGCGCGCAGCGCCTCACGGGCGCGGGCGACGACGTCCGGCGTGTAGGCGAGGTCGCGGACGAGGTCGACCATGCCGCAGGCGTGGATCATCCGCACGGCGACCTGGCTGACGTCGGCGGGGAGACCCGCGAGATCCGCCTCGGCGCGGATCGTGGCAAAGGACTGGCGGTAGATCTCCGCCCCGTCCTTCTCGTAGTCGAACACTCTGCTCTCGCTCATCCTGTCGGTTTTTGTACGGTCGTCTGGTACGCGCCTTCGGCGGTCGCCACCACGTCCACCCACGCGCCCTGCGGGTGTCCGCACCGGCGCGCGCAGCCCGACCAGTGGACGGGCAGGCCGCCGTCCACCGCCATCGGGCGCGCGTCCGCCCGTACGTCGGCCAGGGACTTCGCGCAGCCGGGGCGGCCGGTGCAGGCGGTCACGCCGACCCACGGCGAGTCGGCGCGGGTGATGAATCCGGCGAGGTCCAGGGCGTGCAGCCGCTCCTCGGCCGCCGCCCGGTCCGGGAAGCCCGGCAGTACGAAGCCGCGCCACGGCGTGACGCGCACCTCCTCGGCCGGCAGCAGCGCGCGGAACTGCGCGGTCGTCACCCGGCCCAGCCGGGCCAGGACCGAGACTCCCGGCGGTGAGGCACCGATCAGCCCGGGGGCGAGCGCGCCACCCGCCGGAAGCACCGCATCCGGTACGTGCTCCGCAGCGATCGAAGCCCGCCGCACGTGTCCGGCCACGTCCACGTCCTGCCCCGCCGGCAGCTCCCGCACCCGCCACGCGCCCGTGCCCGCCTCCCGGGCCGCCGCGAGGAACGCCTCCGCCGCCGCCAGCGCGGCGCGCGGCGCGTCGGCCGCGGAGACGCGGTACGCAGCCGGGCCGGCCTGCACGAGAGCCGTGTCCGACGGCTCTGCGAGCAACGTCACATCCGGGGCCAGCGCCGCCACGTCCCCCCGGCCGTCGTCCACGGCGAACAGGAAGCGGCCGGACAGCTCCAGCGTCCACTCCTCGGCGCACAGCAGCGCGTCCAGGCGCGTGGCCCACGCCCGCACCTCCGCGCCCGCGAGCGGCGAGACGACCATGTTCCGTACGCGCTCGTGCCGTTCGGAGTCCGGCAGCAGCCCGGCGTCCCGCAGCAGCTCCGCCAGCCCGAGCCCGCAGCCCTCGCCGAGGCCCCGCAGTTCGAGGTTGCCGCGCGAGGTGAGGGAGAGGTGCCCGTCGCCGAGCCGGTCCGCCGTGTCGGCCAGCACCGACACCTGATGCGGCGTCAAGACACCTGTGGGAAGGCGGAGTCGGGCGAGCGCGCCGTCGTCGGCCCGGTGCAGCCGCAGCGCACCGGGGCACGCGTCACCACGGTCGCGGACGCGGTCGCGCGCGCTGTCCCGTATGTGAGCTTCGCCCCGGTCCTGAGGCATTGGTGAGCTGGGCGGCATGGCGGCGAGCATACGCGCAGCCTCTACTATGCAGACGGCACAGGGTCCCAGGGCCCTAGGGAGGAAGCCCGGTGGGAATCCGGCGCGGTCCCGCCACTGTGAGTCCGCCGGCAACGGAGACAACGGACGAGTCAGGAACTCCCGCCACCCACGACCACCCGGGGCGAGGACACCCCGAGGAAGGCCCGGCACGCTGTGATCCTGCTGCTGTCGCACTCCGACACCGACCTGCTGAGCGCCCGCGCGGCCGGAGGCCCGGTCGCGTACCGGTTCGCCAACCCCGCCCGGCTCCTGCTGGACGACCTCCCCGGCCTCCTCGACGGCGTGGACCTCGTCGTCGTACGCCTCCTCGGCGGCATCCGCGCCTGGGAGGACGGCCTTCAGACGCTGAGGGAGACCGGCAAGCCGCTGGTCGTGCTCACCGGCGAACAGGCCCCCGACGCCCAGCTGATGGAGACCTCCACCGTCCCCATCGGCATCGCGGCCGAGGCCCACGCCTACCTCGCCCACGGCGGCCCGGACAACCTGGAGCAGCTCGCCCGCTTCCTGTCCGACACGGTCCTCCTCACCGGCCACGGCTTCGAGCCGCCTGCCGCCGCGCCCACCTGGGGCCCCCTGGAGCGCGAGCACCGCACCACCACCGGCCCGACCGTCGCGGTGCTGTACTACCGCGCGCACCACATGAGCGGGAACACCACGTTCGTCCACACCCTGTGCGACGCCGTCGAGGACGCGGGCGGCCAGGCCCTCCCCCTCTACGTGGCGTCCCTGCGGGCCCCCGAGCCCGAGCTGCTGGACACCCTGCGCACCGCCGACGCCGTCGTCACCACCGTCCTCGCCGCCGGCGGCACCAAGCCCGCCGAGGCGCAGGCGGGCGGCGACGACGAGTCCTGGGACGCGGGCGCGCTCGCCGCGCTCGACGTCCCCATCCTCCAGGCCCTGTGCCTGACCGGCTCGCGCTCTGCCTGGGAGGAGAACGACGAGGGGCTCTCGCCGCTCGACGCCGCCAGCCAGGTCGCGGTCCCCGAGTTCGACGGGCGCCTCATCACCGTGCCGTTCTCCTTCAAGGAGATCGACGCCGACGGCCTGCCTGCGTACGTCGCCGACGCCGAGCGCGCCGCGCGCGTGGCCGGGATCGCCGTACGCCACGCCCGCCTGCGCCACATCCCGAACGCCGCCAAGCGCCTGGCGCTGGTCCTCTCCGCGTACCCCACCAAGCACTCCCGCATCGGCAACGCCGTCGGCCTCGACACCCCCGCCTCCGCCGTCGCGCTGCTGCGCCGCCTGCGCGAGGAGGGCTACGACTTCGGTACGGACGAAGTCCCCGGCCTCGCCTCCGGCGACGGCGACGAGCTGATCTACGCGCTCATCGAGGCGGGTGGCCACGACCAGGAGTGGCTCACCGAGGAGCAGCTCGCCCGCAACCCGGTGCGCATCCCGGCCGCCGACTACAAGCGCTGGTACGCCACCCTGCCGCAGGAACTCAGGGACGGCGTCGAGCAGCACTGGGGCCCGCCGCCCGGCGAGATGTTCCTGGACCGCTCCCGCAACCCCGAGGGCGACATCGTCCTCGCCGCCCTGCGGCGCGGGAACCTCCTCATCCTCATCCAGCCGCCGCGCGGCTTCGGCGAGAACCCGATCGCGATCTACCACGACCCCGATCTGCCGCCGTCGCACCACTACCTCGCCGCGTACCGCTGGATCGCCACGTCCGAGGACGACGGCGGTTTCGGGGCGGACGCCATGGTCCACCTCGGCAAGCACGGCAACCTGGAGTGGCTGCCCGGCAAGAACGCCGGCCTGTCCGCCGCCTGCGGCCCGGACGCCGCGCTCGGCGACCTGCCGCTGATCTACCCGTTCCTGGTGAACGACCCGGGCGAGGGCACCCAGGCCAAGCGCCGCGCCCACGCCACGCTCATCGACCACCTGGTGCCGCCGATGGCGCGCGCCGAGTCGTACGGCGACATCACGCGCCTGGAGCAGCTGCTCGACGAGTACGCGCAGATCTCCGCCATGGACCCGGCCAAGCTGCCCGCCATCCGCGCCCAGATCTGGACGCTGATCCAGGCCGCCCGGCTCGACCACGACCTGGGCCTGGAGGACCGGCCGGACGACGACGGCTTCGACGACTTCCTGCTTCACGTCGACGGCTGGCTCTGCGAGGTCAAGGACGCGCAGATCCGCGACGGCCTGCACGTGCTGGGCGGCGCCCCGACCGGCCCCGAGCGCGTGAACCTGGTCCTCTCCATCCTCCGCGCCCGCCAGATCTGGGGCGGTACGCAGTCCCTGCCCGGCCTGCGCGAGGCCCTGGGGCTCGACGAGTCGGCCGCCACCCGCACCACCGCCGACGAGGCGGAGGACAAGGCCCGCGCCCTGGTCGAGGCGATGGAGGCCGCCGACTGGAACCCGGCCGCCGTGCCGTCGGTCGCCGAGGGCCACGGCCCGGACGTGGCGCGGATCCTCGACTTCGCCGCCCGCCAGGTCGTCCCGCGCCTCGCCGCCACCACCGACGAGCTCGACCACGCCGTCCACGCCCTCAACGGCGGCTTCGTCCCGGCCGGCCCCTCCGGTTCACCCCTCCGGGGCCTGGTCAACGTCCTGCCGACGGGCCGCAACTTCTACTCCGTCGACCCCAAGGCCGTCCCCTCCCGCCTCGCCTGGGAGACCGGCCAGGCGCTCGCCGACTCCCTCCTCCAGCGCTACCGCGCCGACAACGGCGACTGGCCCACCTCCGTCGGCCTGTCCCTGTGGGGTACGAGCGCGATGCGCACCGCCGGCGACGACGTCGCCGAGGCGCTCGCCCTCCTCGGCATCCGCCCCGTCTGGGACGACGCCTCGCGCCGCGTCACCGGCCTGGAGCCCATCCCGCTCGCCGAGCTGGGCCGCCCGCGCATCGACGTGACGCTGCGCATCTCCGGCTTCTTCCGGGACGCCTTCCCGCACACCATCGGGCTGCTGGACGACGCCGTGCGCCTCGCGGCCTCCCTCGACGAGCCGGCCGAGGACAACTTCGTCCGCGCCCACGCGCAGGCCGACCTCGCCGAGCACGGCGACGAACGCCGCGCCACCACCCGCATCTTCGGCTCCCGGCCGGGCACGTACGGCGCGGGCATCCTCCAGCTGATCGACTCGCGCGACTGGCGCACCGACGCGGACCTCGCCGAGGTGTACACGGTCTGGGGCGGCTACGCGTACGGGCGCGGCCTGGAGGGCAAGCCCGCCCGCACCGAGATGGAGACGGCGTACAAGCGCATCGCGGTGGCGGCCAAGAACACCGACACCCGCGAGCACGACATCGCGGACTCCGACGACTACTTCCAGTACCACGGCGGCATGGTCGCGACCGTCCGCGCGCTCAAGGGCACGGCCCCGGAGGCGTACATCGGCGACTCCACCCGCCCGGAGAGCGTCCGCACCCGCACGCTCGTGGAGGAGACGTCGCGCGTCTTCCGCGCCCGCGTGGTCAACCCGCGCTGGATCGAGGCGATGCGCCGTCACGGCTACAAGGGCGCGTTCGAGCTGGCGGCGACGGTCGACTACCTCTTCGGGTACGACGCCACGACCGGCGTCGTCGCCGACTGGATGTACGACAAGCTCACCGAGGCGTACGTCCTCGACCCGGAGAACCGCGCCTTCCTCCAGGAGGCCAACCCCTGGGCCCTGCACGGCATCGCCGAGCGGCTCCTGGAGGCCGAGTCGCGCGGCATGTGGGCCAAGCCCGATCCGCAGGTCCTGGAGCAGTTGAAGCAGGTCTTCCTGGAGACCGAGGGCGAACTGGAGGACAAGTGAGCCGGGGAGTCGAGCTCACGGTCTCCACCGAGGACGAGGAGCTGGACAAGCTCCTCGACCGGGAGCTGACGGCGTTCAACACGGCGGCCACCGGCGCCGACGACCACACCGAGGTGTACATCCGCGCCACGGACGCCGAGTCCGGCGAGGTCGTCGGCGGGCTCACCGGCTGGACGTGGGGCGGCCTCGGCGCGGTCGACATGCTGTGGGTCCGCGAGGACCAGCGGGGCACCGGCCTCGGCAGCCGGCTGATGCGTGCCGCCGAGGACGAGGCGCGGCGGCGCGGCTGCGGCCGCATGACCGTCTCCTCGTACACCTTCCAGGCACCGCCCTTCTACCGGCGCCTCGGGTACGTCGAGACGGGCCGCGTCCGGGGTGTCCCGGGCGGCCACGTGGACGTGTACTTCGAGAAGCCGCTGGAGCCGTCGGCACCGGCCCCGCCGTTCCAGGTGGCCGTGGTGCTGGACTACCCGGCGGGCGCGGACGTCCTCGACGACGCCCTCGCCCACGAGGAGCGCACGCTCGCCCTGCTGCCCCGCCACGGCGGCCGGCTGGAGCGGCGGCTGCGCACGGCGGACGGCCGGTCGGAGGTGCACCTGCTGACCTTCCCGTCGGAGGACGCCTACCGCGCCTTCCTGGCGGACCCGGAGCGCACGCCGGACGGGCGCGTCACGGCGCGGGTGCTGGAGGTCGGCGAGGTGTACGACTGAGCCGAGGTGTACGGGGCCGAGGAGTACGACCGGGCCGAGGAGTACGACCGGTCCTCGGGCGGCTGCATCGTTCGATGTAGTGCCGGTTCGTCCGGCCTCACGACGATTCCGGCGGGCCGCGCCGGAACGATGGAACGCATGACCGACACACTGCGCGCTCCCGTGCGGACCGGCACGAAACGGCTCGCCCTCCTCGACGTCCTGCGCGGAGCGGCCATCCTCGGTACCCTCATGACCAACGTCTGGGTCTTCACGACCTGCGGCTCCGAGTGGGGCGTGCTGCAGGGCGCCCTCGGCCAGGTGACGTTCGGGTCCTTCCCCGAGGCCGCCGAGGGGGTGTTCCGGCTGCTGGCGGACGGGAAGTTCCTGTCGCTGCTGACGATCCTCTTCGGGGCCGGGCTCGCCATCCAGTACGCCTCGGCGGCGCGGCGCGGGCAGCCGTGGCCGGGGCGGTACAAGTGGCGGGCGCTGTTCCTCTTCGCCGAGGGCACCGTGCACTTCGTGCTGGTCTTCGCGTGGGACGTGCTCATGGGGTACGCGGTGACCGCGCTGCTGGTGGCGTGGCTGCTGACGCGCTCCGAGCGGGCGCGGCGCCGCGTGATGTGGTGGGCGGCCGGCGTGCACCTGACGGTCATGGGGCTGCTGACGGCGGTGCTGGCCACCGCCGACAACGACCCGGGCAGCGGCGACGGGGTCTCCCCGGCCGTCGTGGAGCTGTACGCCCACGGCGGCTACCTCGACCAGGTCGCCTTCCGGCTGGAGAACGCCATCGCGCTGCGCCTGGAGCCGGTGTTGAGCTTCTTCCTGCTGCTGTTCCTCTTCCTGCTGGGCGTACGGCTCTTCCGGGCGGGCGCCTTCGGCGCGGACGAGGCGGCGCGGCGGCTGCGGGCGCGGCTGCTGGGCTGGGGCCTCGGGCTCGGTGTGCCGCTCAACGTGGCGGTGGCGCTGGCCGGTCCGGACTACTTCCTGCTGGGCCGGTATGGCGCGGCGCCGCTCATGGCCGTCGGCTACATCGGCCTGATCGGCGCGCTGGTGGACCGGGTGCGCCGCCCCGGGCCGCTGATGACCGGGCTGACCTCCGTGGGCCGGACCGCCCTGTCCGGCTACGTCCTGCAGAACCTGCTGTGCATGCTCGCCTCGTACGGCATCGGCCTCGGCCTGGCCGCCCGGCTGGGCGACACCTGGCGGCCGTGGTGGGTGATGGGCCTGTGGGCGGTGGTGTGCGCGGTGCTGATGGTGGGCTCGACGCTGTGGCTGCGCCGCTTTGCCAACGGCCCGCTCGAATCCGTCCAGAAGTGGGCGCTGCGGCGCTGATCAGCGGGCGCCCAGGACGCGTACGGCGTCGACGATGAGGTCCCAGTAGGCGGGGACGTCCACGTCGACGCCGACGTACGCGTTGGGCGGGTCGCCCGTGACGCCGTCGAGGTCGACGACGGTCGCCCCGCGCGTGTGCGTGCCGGTGAGCTCGACGGCGACGGGCACGTGGACGAGCCTGATGAGGTCCGGGTCGATGAGGTGCGCGACGGTCAGCGGGTCGTGCAGCGGCGGGGCGGGGAAGCCGAAGACCGCGCGGTAGGTGGTGCCGAAGTACGTCAGCAGCTCGGTGCACAGGCGCGCGAGCGGTGTACCGAGGGCGTCGACGCGGGCGACGACGTCGGGGGTGGCGAGCGCCTTGTGGCTGACGTTCAGGCCGATCATGGTGACGGGCAGGCCGCTGCTGAAGACGATGTCGGCGGCCTCCGGGTCGGACAGGACGTTGAACTCGGCCGCCGGGGTCCTGTTGCCCCGCTCCGTCGATCCGCCCATCAGCACGATCCGCTCGATCCGCCCGCCCAGCTCGGGGTGGGCGAGCAGGAGCGCGGCGATGTTGCTGAGCGGGCCGGTCGGGACGAGCGTGACGGGCTCGGGGTGGGAGAGGAGCGTGTCGCGGAGGAACGTCACGGCGTCCCTTCCGTCGACCGGCACGGTCGGCTCCCCGAACCCGGGTCCGTCGAGCCCCGACTCGCCGTGGATGTTCCCGGCGACGATCCCCCTGCCGTGCAGCGGCCCCGCCAGCCCGGCGGCGATGGGCACGCCCTCGATCCCGGCGACGGTGCAGACGCGGCGGGCGTTGAGGGTGGTCTTCTCCACCGTCTGGTTCCCGGCGACGGTGGTGATGCCGAGCAGCCGGACCGCCGGGTGGGCGGCGGCGAGCATGATCGCGAAGGCGTCGTCGTGGCCGGGGTCGCAGTCCAGGATCACGGGGATGGGCATGGCGGCCTCCAGACGCGGGTGCGTACGGGACCACGCTCCCGCGTCCGGGGCCGCCGTGTCACGGACCCCGCGCGCCTGCGCCGCTCACTTCAGCGGCTTGCACACCTCGGTGACCGGCTTGGTGGAGCCGTCGGGGGTGTATGTGACCGTCTTGCCGTCGCGGTGGTAGGTCACCTTGTACTCGCGGTTGGTCTCGCCCGGCTTGTGGACGGCCTGGACGAAGTGCCCGGTGCCGTCCACGATGACCGCGCAGCCCTGGTCGATGATCACGAACGCGTTGCCCTTCCGCAGGCCGCAGAACGGCAGCCCCTTGACGCTCGTGATGGCCTCGCCGACGCGGTAGGTCGGCGAGGGCGTGGGAGTGGGCGCGTACGGGTCCGCCGGGGCGGCGGCGGCCGGGGCGGCGAACGCGGCGCCGAGGGCGAGCGCGCCGGCGCAGGCGGGGGTGATCAGGTGGCGGGACACACGCATGGCATCGGCCCTTCCATGGGGAGGCCCCCGAGCACGACATGTGTAGCCCGCCCCGCAGATCATTACTCCATCGGAGTGTCCAGCGCAGTGTCCACGCGCCGGCGTACCCACCACAGCGTCGCCGCCGCGAGGCACGCCGAGCCGACGAAGGTCAGCGGGAGGAAGAGCCTCGGGCCGTCGTCCCGTGCGGGGGCGGTGGCCGCGGTCCCGCCCCGGTCCTTCGGGGCGGCCGGCGCACCGGCCGCCGCGGGGACCGCGGGCACCGCGGAGGCGCCGGGGCGCTGCTTCGCCGGCGGCAGCAGGGAGCCGACGGGGTGGGCGCGCGGGGCGGCGGCGAAGCCCCAGTCGAGGAGCTTGCGCGCCTCCTCGTAGACGGCGTACGCGCCGCCCGCGCGCGGGTTCATCACCGTGACGACGAGCGTGCGCCCGTCCCGGCGGGCGGCGGCGACCAGGGTGTGGCCGGCGCCGCTGGTGTAGCCGTTCTTCACGCCGAGGATGCCGGGGTAGCGGGCGACGCCGTCGTCGCCGGTGAGGAGCCGGTTGGTGTTGCGGATGCCGTACGACCAGCCGCGCGCCGGGAACTTCGCGTACGGCGTCGCGCAGTACCGGGCGAAGTCCGGGTCGCGCAGGCCCGCGCGGGCGAAGACGGCGAGGTCGTACGCGGACGAGACCTGCCCCGGCGCGTCGTAGCCGTCGGGGGAGACGACGCGGGTGTCGCGGGCGCCGAGCGCCTCGGCGGTGGCCTGCATCTCGCGGACGGTGGCCGCCCAGCCGCCGTTGAGGCCCGCCAGCACGCGCACGGCGTCGTTGCCGGAGCTGAGGAACACCCCGCGCCACAGGTCCGCCACCCGGTAGGTGGTCTCCTCCTGGATGCCGACCAGGCTGCTGCCGTCGCCGATCCCGGTCAGCTCGTGCCTGCTGACCGTGTGCGGCCGCTCCGGCGACAGCCCCGGCAGCGCGGCCAGGGCGAAGAGGACCTTGAGCGTGGAGGCGGGCGGCAGCCGCTTGTGCGCGTCGTGCGCGGCGATCACCGCACCGCTGCGGGCGTCCGCGACCAGCCAGGAGCGGGCGCTCAGCACCGGCGGCCGCGCCACGCCCGGCGGCAGGCGCACCTGGGTGCCGGAGCGGTGCAGGACGGACGCGTCGACGGCCGCGGCGGGGCGCGGCGGGAGGGGCTCCACCGGGAAGGGGGGCGCGGAGGGCGGCAGGGCCGGAAGCAGGGAAGGCCCCAGGTAGAGGGCGGCGGCCGCGAGCGAGCTGACGATCATTCAGTCACGTTAAAAAGCTGCCGTCAGCACCGCAGGGCGAGTGCGCCGTACGGACGACAGCGTGCCCCGGCCGCATCAATCGACGCTGGGCGGGCACTGGGAAAGCTCGGGCACCCAACCGACCGGCACCCAACCGACCGGCACGGAACCGGCCGGCACCGAACCGACCGGGCACCCAGCCGACCGGACGAGCTCTCCCGGAGGGACGACATGCAAGCGGACGCGGTCCTGCGCGACAAGGTCTTCATGCGGCTGCTCCCGCAGACGGGCCAGGAGATCCCCGTACTGGCGCACATGGCGTACGACCCCCAGGATCCCTACGCCGTCACCGTGAACTTCACGCACGGCGGCTGGACCTACGCCGAGTGGCGCCTCGACCGCGACATGCTGCGCGACGCGCTGGAGGGCGTGCACGGCGGCGCGGTCGGCGAAGGGGACGTACGCGTGTGGCCGGAGGTGAACGGCACGCGCGAGGAGCTGTGCATCGAGCTGATGCACAGCGCGGTCTTCACCGTGTGGGCGCCGTCGCTGCGCGGCTTCCTGGACCGGACGTACGCGGCCGTGCCGGCGGGTGAGGAGCACGTCGAGCTGGACGCGTTCCTGGAGGAGGTGCTGAGCTCGGGCAGTCGGTGACCTCCTGACACCCTGGAGGCATGGGTGTCGTACGAGGTGAGGAGCGCACCGTCGTCGGAGCGGTGGCGGTCGGCGGCGCGCTGGGGGCCGCCGCGCGGTACGGGGTGTCGCTGGCGTGGGCCGCGCCGCCGGGCGGCTTCCCGTGGGCCACGCTGGGGGTCAACGGCGTGGGCTGCGCGCTCATCGGTGTCCTGATGGTGGTGCTCACGGAGGGCGGGGTCCCGGCGCACCGGCTGGTGCGGCCGTTCCTCGGTACGGGCGTGCTGGGCGGGTTCACGACGTTCTCGACGTACGCCGTGGACGTCGAGCGGCTGCTGCGGCGCGGTGAGACCGCGACCGCGCTGTCCTACCTGGCGGCGACGGTGCTGGTGGCGCTCGCGGCCGTCTGGTCGGCGGCCCGGCTGACGCGCGCGGCGCTGGCGCGGCGGGCCCCGGCGCGGAGGGCGGCGCCGTGAACTGGCTCCTCGTGATCGTCGGCGGCGCCGTCGGCGCACCGCTGCGGTACCTGACCGACCGGGCCGTGCGCGCCCGCCACGACGGGCTCTTCCCCTGGGGCACCTTCGCGGCCAACGTGACCGGCTGCCTGGTCCTCGGGCTGCTGACCGGCGCCGCGTCCCAGGTGCAGCTGCTTTTGGGGACGGGGCTGTGCGGGGCGCTGACGACGTACTCGACCTTCTCGTACGAGACGCTCCGGCTGGCCGAGACGGGCGTGAAGGGGTACGCGGCCCTCAACGTGGCCGCGAGCGTGGCGGCGGGACTGGCGGCGGCGTTCGCGGGGGCGGCGCTGGTGCGGTGACCGCCGCTGTGGGGCGTTCGGCGCGCGCACTCGTGTGACGCCTGGTAAGAATGAGGCAAGGCTTTCCTAACCCTGTCCGCCTGTCTGTGTGCCCGTCTGCCCGCCCGAGGACGCGTATGCCCGCCACCGCCGTACTGCCGCAGCGCCCCGCCCTGGCCCCGGTCGCCGACGCGTACCGCCGGATGGCCGCCGCCTCGCCGTACCTGCGGATGGAGGTCGCCGAGCGGCCCGGCCAGGGCGGCGACTGGGTCCGCGCCCGGCGGCTCGCCGAGGACCCCGACGCCGTGGCGACCCTCGTCGCGGCCGAGGAGCGGCGCATCCGCGAGACCTACGGCGTACGGCCCCGGCCCGACGTCGCGCCCACCTGGGTGCTGCACCGGTACGCCTTCACGGCCGCGCTCGCCATGAGCGGCCCCTGGTACCTGGAGCGCCGGGTGCCGCTCCTGACGGCCGACGGCGTGACGTACGGCTGGCGGACGCGCCGGCTCGTGGTGGCGCCGGGGACGGAGACCGTCGCCGCCTCGGCGGGGGCCGTCCTGGAGGCCGAGCTGCGCGCGGCGGTGGCCGCGCACCTGGCGCCGGTGCTGGAGGCCTTCCAGCCGCTCGTGCGGCGCGGCGAGCGCGGCATGTGGGCCCTGGTCACCGACGCGCTGGCGCAGGGCCTGTGGCACCTGGGGCGCGGGCTCGGCGACCCCTGGGCCGCGGCGCGCGCCGCCGACGCCCTGCTCCCCGGCGGCACGGCCCCGCTCCCCGGCGCGGCCGCCTTCCGCCCCGACCCGGCCCCGGAGGCGTGCGGCGAGCCGACGCGCACCCGGGTGAGCTGCTGCCTGCTGTACACGGTGCGGCCCGAGGAGGTCTGCGCGACCTGCCCGCGGCGCACGCGCCGAACCTCCGTGTAGGGCTCAGACCAGCAGGAACGCCGCCGCCGTCGCCGCGCCCAGGCTCGCGCCCGCCACGGTCTGGGCGACCGTGTGGTAGCCCAGCGCCACGCGGGACCAGCACACGGCGGTCGTCAGGGCGTAGGCCAGGAGCCACCAGGGGGAGTGGACCGCGGAGAGCAGAGCCACGACCGCCGAGGCGACGGCGGAGTCGACGGAGATCTTCCAGACCGTGTTGACCGCCAGCAGGCCGACCGTCATCGCCCACAGCGCCAGCATCGCGACGAGGATGCCGGTCGGCGCGTGGCCCACCGTCATGATCAGCGAACCGGTGCCGATGGAGCCGAGGATCACGAAGAAGATCGGCGCCCGCTTGGTCCGGTCGACGACGTGCCGGTCGCCCCAGGTGCCGCGCCCCCGCTCCCACTCGATGTACCCGGCCGGGACCAGGCCCGCGCAGAGCGCGCCCAGGAGGCCCCACAGCAGGCCGCTCCAGTGGCCCGCGGACGCGTAGCCGATGGCCGTCATGCCGATCAGCAGGACGTTGCGGGGCTGGAGGACGTCCGTGACGGTACGCGCCACCGCCCGCCGCTCGACCGGTTTCGTCGTGCTCACGCGCGCTCCCCCGCGAGTTCCAGGAGCCGGGCCGCCCGCTCCCCGTCGACCGTCCGGTACGCCGCCGCGACGCACACCAGCCACGCCACCTCGTCGTCCTGGTCGGCGGCGTGCTTCGCCTCGATGGCCGCGGCCTTCCCGGCGGGCGCGCCGCCCGCCTTCGCGGCGAGGGCCGCCTTGATCCAGTACGCGTCCGCCAGCGGGCCCGGCTCACCGCCCGCCGCGGCGCGCGCCGCGTCGACCAGGCCGTCGGGGACGTAGTGCCGCAGCTTCTCCACGGCGTCCGCGATGTCGGCGGCCCAGCGGTCCACCCGCAGGTCGGACGGGGTGCCGAAGCGGGTCAGCTCGCGCGCGAGCGAGGCAGGCGGCTCGAAGGGCTGGTCGGGGAAGGCGACCATCAACTCCCGCCACAGCGGGTGCAGCCTCGCCTGCGCCCGCCACAGCTTCACGCGCCGCCACCCCTTGCTGAACGCGGGGATGGACGCGCCGACCGCGAAGAAGGCGAAGAGCACGACCTGCGCGAGCTCCGTCACCTTGTCGAAGGTCTGCGCGAAGGCGTGGCTCGGCTGCTCGACGACGCTGATCCACAGGAACAGCGTCCGGCTGACGGTGTAGCCGACGCCGATGAACATGGCGAACGTCATCATGCCGAGCCCGACCCGCAGATGGCGCAGCGTGGCGCCCGCGGTCGCCAGGGCCCACTGGTAGGCGCAGACGGCGGACGCCGCGCCCAGGTAGAGGTAGAAGACGCTCATGTAGAGCGTGGCGCCCCACTGCCCGGCGTGGTCGGAGACGAAGCGGTCGGAGGGGACGGACCGGTCCACGACGGTGAAGAAGAGCACGGTCAGCAGGACCAGCGTGGCGACGGACGCCTTCGCCGCCACGTGCTGCACCATCCGCGCGAACCGCACGTGCCGCGGCACGGCCCCGCCCTCCGGGTAGTGGCCGTAGATGGCGACGATGTAGCTGAGGATGGCGAGGATCGCGATGGTCGCCGTGTAGTGCTTGATGAGGACGGCGAGGTCGACGACCGGGCTGTTGTTGAGGCCGATGCGTACGGCGTGGGTCTTGGTCCACAGGGCGGCGGCGAACCCGGCGTAGCACCCCCACAGGGCGCGGCGGCGCTTGTCCTCCTCGTCGCCCCACAGGGCGGCGGGCATGCGCCACAGCGCGACGGCGGTCATCAGCCCGGCTATGAGGTAGCCGGCGATGTCGAGGGCGGTCACGAAAAGTCCTTCGGGGTACGGGGGGCGCGGCGGAAGAGGCCGCGCCGCCGGTGGGCGACGGGCCGGGAGAGCGAGTTCGCGAGGCGCCCCACCATGTCGTCGCTCGTCACGTCCCGCGCCATGCGCGGGATGAGCGAGGCGCCGAACTCGGCCACCCGCTCGTCATGGGTGTCGTACTGCGCGCGCGCCTGCACGGTGGCGCCCGCGTCGAGGACGCGCGCGATCAGCGACGTGTCGAAGACGGGGAGGAGGCGGCGCAGCTGCTCGGCGTCGAGGGTGGTGCCGTGGTCGAACCACTCGTGGCACAGCTCGTGCAGGATGACGTGCTGCGTCTGGTACGCGGTGGGGCGGCGGCGGTAGAGGACGAAGCTGGTGTTCCCGGAGGTGAGGCGCAGCCCGCAGGCCGCGTTGACGCGGGCGAGGCGGTCGGGCAGTTCGCGCAGCACGATGGTGCGGCCCCGGGCCGCCTCCATGTTGGCGACGAGCGCCTCGATGGTGAAGGGGGCGGGGATGGGCAGGTCCGCCAGACCGGCTTCGCACTCTTTGCGCAGTTTGCGCAGGGACATGGATGCTGCCTCTTACGTCCGTCCGACTGTCCACGCGCCGGGGTCACGCGTGCGTGTGACATGCGGTCGGCGAGTTTACCGGCCCGGCTCGTCGCCCCCGTCCTCCCTCTTCTTCGTCTCCTCCAGGAGGGAGAGCGCGAACTCCAGGAGTTCCGCCGGGATTCCGTCCTCGTCGTTGCCGCGCGCCGCCACGCCGCTGATCTCCCCGGTGCGGCGCTTGGCGAGGAACTGCAGCCCGGCGACGACGTCGTCCACGACCTCGGACTCGTCCTTGAAGAAGCGCCAGTCCACGCCGAAGCCGAGGCCCAGGGCCTTGAGGATGTCCTCGGAGGGGTGCGTGACCTTCCCGGCCAGGATGTTGGAGAAGTAACTGTGCGACAGGGAACCGCCGCGCTGTTTGACGAGGTCCGCGAAGAAACGCCCCGAGACCTTCTGGCCGGGGAAGGTCTTCTCGACCATGTACTCGACCTTCTGCTGCAACGTCCGTAGCTCGGGCGTGCGTTCTTCGCCGTTGGTCATCCGGGTCCCCACGTTGAGCGATAGTCGAGTGCGGTCAACGGGCTCGTACTGTAACCGACCTGGAACGTTGGCGTCTTTGCATCAGCGACAAAGTGGAGCATCTTGCTTCCGCGTCGGATTCGGACTTGCGCAAGCACTCTACGTCACTGTTAACTCGAAAAAACACGGGCGGGGGACCGCGAGGGGAGTCCCTTGCCCGTGTTGACCGCTGCGCGCGTCGCCGGGGCCGGGGGAATATGCCCGGTACAAGGATGTAGCCCTTCGCGACGGGGGATGCACGAAGGGCTACATCCGCATTATGACACCTCGTCATGCGCGGAGGACAGGCACCCCGGCGGACAATTAGCGGCCGTTTACCTTCCGCCCCGGCGCGCGGCCCCGCGGATGCCTCGTTAGCGTGACAAAAAGGACCACGTTCGAGGTGTCGAGCCGGAGAGAGACCAAGACCATGGCGGTACTACCTGAAGGCACCCCCTGCTGGGCGGACGCGATGTTCACCGACCTGGAGGGCGCGAAGAGCTTCTACGGTGACGTGCTGGGCTGGACCTTCGCCGAGGCGTCGTCGGAGTACGGCGACTACACGGAGGCGTACGCGGACGGGAAGGCCGTCGCCGCCGTCGTACCGCCCATGCCGGGGCAGGAGGGCCAGACGGCCGTGTCGGCGTGGTGCCTGTACTTCGCGTCGCCGGACGCCGAGGCCACCGCGCGCAAGATCCGCGACAGCGGCGGCGAGGTGCTGATGGGGCCGATGGGGGTGGGCGACTTCGGCACGATGGTGCTGGCCCGCGACCCCGGTGGGGTCGTCTTCGGCGTCTGGCAGGCGGGCGTCCACGAGGGCTTCGCCGCGCGGGGCGTGCGCGGCGCGTACTGCTGGGCGGAGGTCTTCACGCGCGATCCGGAGAAGGCCGACGCCTTCTTCGCCTCCGTCTTCCCGTACCGGGTCAAGAGGATGGAGGCGCCCGAGGAGATCGACTTCGTCGTCTTCGACGTCGGCGACGACACCGTGCTCGGCCGGATGCGGATGACGAGCGACTTCCCGCCGGAGGTCCCGCCGTACATCAACGTGTACTTCGCCGTCGACGACTGCGACGCGACGGTGGCGAAGGCGACCGCGCGCGGCGGGGTGCTGCGGTGGGGGCCGATGGACACGCCGTTCGGGCGGTTCGCGACGCTGACCGACCCGCAGGGCGCGGCGTTCTCCATCATCGACATGGAGCGGACCGAGGGCGAGATGCCGCGGATGACCGAGGTCTCCTGACACCACGGCCCACCCCAGGCGTCAGTCCTCCGCGGCGCCGGCTTCCGGCGCGCCGGGTGTCATCGTCACCTGGCCCGGGGTCGTACCGCCGGAGCTGTCGTCGGGCGAGAACAGCGCCATGCCGGCCAGGACGGCCGCGACGAACGCCACCGCGCCCGCGATGGCACTCGCGACCCGGGGCCGCCGGCTGACGAACGCCCGCGCCTCGCCGAGCCGCTGCGGGGCGGGCGCGGCCCGGCGCCCCCGACCACCGCCGGGGCTGTTCCTGGGCAGCGCGTACGTGGTCGGCGCCTGCGCCGCGGCAGGAGCCGGACCCGGCATGGGGGTGGACACGGGCAGGGGCGCCGGCATGGGCGCGGCACCCCGCGCCGGGGCCGGTCTCCGCGCCGGGGCGGGAGCCGGTCCCGGCATCGGGGCGGGCGCGGGCATCGGCTGCGCGCGGACCTGCCAGGCGCCCGAGCCGAACCAGTCCGCGACCTGCTGCGCCGACGGCCGCTCCTCCGGCTGCTTGGCCAGCATCCCCAGCAGGTATGCCTCGAAGGCGGGCGGCACGTCCGCGCCCAGCCCGCGCGGCGGCACCGGGGGCGTGTCGATGTGCTGGTAGAGCGTGGCGGTGGCCGTGTCCGCCTGGAACGGCGGGCGGCCCGTCACCAGCTGGTAGAGCACGCAGCCCAACGAGTACACGTCGGACGCCGGGCCCGCCGGCCGCCCCAGCGCCCGCTCCGGGGCCAGGTAGAGGCTCGTGCCGACGATCTGCCCCGCCGTCGTGAGCGCGGCCGCCGGGTCGTCGACGAACCGGGCGATGCCGAAGTCGCCGAGCTTGACCGTGCCGTCCACGTCGGACATCAGGTTGCCGGGCTTGATGTCCCGGTGGACGATGCCCTGCCGGTGCGCCACGGCCAGGCCCGCCGCCGTCTGCGCGGCGATGGCCGCCACGCGCGGCGCCCGCAGCCGGCCCTCGGCGGCCAGCTCCTGCGCGAGGCTGCGGCCCTCGACGTACTCCATCACCAGATAGAAGCGGCCTTCCCAGGCCCCGAAGTCGAAGACGGCGACCACATGGGGGTGGCTGAGCCGGGCCGCCGTCTGGCCCTCCAGCCGGAAGCGGGCCGCCGCCTGCGAGTCGGCGTCGTCCCCGAGCATCAGCTTGACGGCCACCGGCCTGCCGAGCACCTCGTCCGTGGCCCGCCAGACCTCGCCCATTGCGCCACGGCCGATGGCTGACTCCAACCGGTACCGATCCGCCACCAGCACGTGCGCACCAACCTCTATCCCGATCAAACCCGATCGACCCTGGGAGCAGGGTACCGACCCCGGAGATGAGGGTCGGTCAGCAAGGTCGCCGTACCGAGCCGTTGCCGGTGCCGGTCGTGCTGGTCCATCGCGGTGCACCGGCCGCACGAACAGCGCAACCCGGGGCCGCCCCGCTTTCGGGGCTCCGGCATATGACGAACGCTGATGCCGTGACGGACGCCGCCCGGCCCAGACCCACCACGCGCGCCAGACCGCTGCTCTTCGCCGCCGGAGCCCTGCTCCTGGTGGCGCACGCGAGCGGGTGGCCCCTGGCGTCGCGGCCCCCGCGGGCGGCCGCGGACGGGGTGGGCAAGCACGCCCTCACGCTGTCGGTGACCGTCAACAAGCACCCGGTGCCGGAGGCGGAGCGCGTCGGCATCAGGATCGGCCACGTGGTGGTCAAGCGGTACCGGGTGACCAACCGCTCCGGTGCCGACCTGCACCGGGTGACCGTCCACGACCCCGCCGTACCGGCGGGCGCGGTCCGCTGCCCGGGCGGGCAGGGCTTCTGGATGCGCGGGCTGACGTCCGTCACCTGCATCTCGCGCGTGCCGGCCCCGCCGGGGCGGCACGCCTCCACCGTGCGCGCCCGTGCGCAGGTGCCGTCGGTGGGGATGCGCGTCGAGGCGTCCGCCGCGGCCGCCTACCAGGGGGTCGGCGGGGCGCTGACCCTCGCCGTCGGCGTCGCGGTACGGGACACGGGCACGGGGCCGCCGGGCGCGCTCGTCCGCTACACCGTCACGAATCCCGGCAACCGGCCCGTGTACGGCGCCCGCCTCACCGACGCGGCGCTCGGCAACCCGCCGGTGAGCTGCGGGGGCCGCCCTGCCCTGCCGGAGACGCTGCCGCCGGGGGGTGCCGCGGTGTGCGTGGCGCGGCTGGAGGGGCTGCGGCCCGGTACGTACCGGAGCGCGCCCGAGGTGCGGGGCAGCGACCGGCTGTTCACGCTGGGCCCGACGTGCGAGCGGCCGGTCCCGCCGCCGACGCTGGTGGCCCGCGCGGTGGCCCCGTTCACGGTACGGGCCCCCCGGCCGCGCCCGGTCCCGCCCGCGCCGGGGGCGCCGGGTGTGCCGGGGCCGCCGGGGCCTGCTCCGGGAGCGCCTGGGGTGCCGGGGGCTCCCGGGGTGCCTGGAGTGCCTGGAGTGCCCGTGCCTCCTGGTGTGGCGCCGGTTCCGGTGCCGGGAGCGCCGCCGCTGCCGCCGGGGGTACTGCTGCCGCCGGGAATCGCGGGGCTGGTGCCGGGTGCGGCGGGTGTGGCGGGTGTTCCGGCTGTGCCGGGGGCTGCCGCTGTCGGGGCCGGGGCGGCCGCGGGCGTGGTGGCGGCCGCCGGCACGGGGGTCGGTGCCCTCGCCGGTGCGACGGGCGCCGCCGCCGGTGCCGCCGCTGCCACGGGCGCGGGCTTCGGAGCGGCCGCACTCGCCGCTGCGGCTGCGGCTGCGGCTGCGGCGGAGGGCGAGGGCGCGGGTGCTGCGGGCGCTGCGGGCGCTGCGGGTGCGGGTGCGGCGGGCGCTGCGGGTGCGGGCGCCGCTGTGCCGGGAGCCGCTGCGGTACCCGGCGAGGCGGCGGCTGCCGCACCGGGCGCGGCGGTACCTCCGGGCGCGGCGGTGCCGCCTGGAGCAGCGGTCCCTCCGGGCGCGGCGGTGCCGCCTGGGGCAGCGGTGCCGCCCGGCGCGGCCGTACCGCCCGGGACCGCCGTCGCCCCCGGAGCCGTACCGCCTGGGGCAGCGGTGCCGCCCGGCGCGGCCGTACCGCCTGGAGCCGTACCGCCTGGAGCCGTACCGCCTGGAGCGGCGGTGCCGCCCGGCGCGGCCGTACCTCCGGATGCGGCGGTCCCGCCCGGAGCAGCCGTACCACCAGGAACAGCGGTCCCACCCGGCCTCACCCAGCAACAACAGGCGGAACAGCAACAGCAACAGCAGCAGCAAGCGGAACAGCAACAGCAACAGCAGCAGCAAGCGGAACAGCAACAGCAACAGCAGCAACAACAGCCCCCGGGGCAGCGGACCCAGCCGTCCACCGAGCAGGGGCTCATCGCGCGTGCCGGGGCGCTGCTGGCCGAGGACGAGGAGACGAGCCTCGCCGTGTTCCTGTTCCTGCTCTTCCTGCCCGTGGCGATCGTCGCCGTGATGGCGGGCCGGCGCCTGTGAGAGCGAGCGAGGAAACCGAAGAAACCGAGGAAGCCCTATGAACCATGTGGTGAGCACGCTGGCCGTCGGGCTGTTCGCCGCCCTCCTCGCCGCCGGCGGGGTCGTCCTCTGGCACCACTACCGGCCGGCCGGGGAGGGCGGCGAGGAGGAGGGCGGGGACGTCGTCGAGTACCTCTCGATGATGATCGCCCTCCTCTACGCGCTGCTGCTCGGACTCGCGCTCGTCTCCGTATGGGAGCTGCGGGGCGACGCCGGGTCGAACACGTCCACGGAAGCGGGCGCGCTGCACCAGATGACGATGCTCGCGGACGGCATGCCCCCGGCGCAGCAGAAGCGGATCGAGATCATGGCCGAGCGGTACGCCGTCCACGTGGTCCAGGACGAGTGGCCGCGCCTGGAGGCGCAGCAGCCGCTGGGTGAGCAGGGCTGGGTCCTGCTGCGGCAGCTGCGCGCGGTGTCGGAGGCGCCGCCCGACGCGACCCCGGCGCAGGAGGTGACGGCCCTGGAGATGCTCGGTCAGCTCAGCGTGCTGGACGAGGCGCGCCGGGGCCGGGAGTCGGCCGCCGGGGACTCGCTGTCACCGCTGCTGTGGGCGGGGCTCGCGGTGGGGGCGGTGCTCTCGTTCTGCATCGTGTTCTTCTACGGGGTGGGCCGCACCTGGAGCCATCTGGTGATGCTGATGGGCATGGTGGGGCTGACGGTCTTCCTCGCCGTGCTCATCCACCACCTCGCGACCCCCTTCGGGGACGTGATGGGCGTGGCACCGGACCCGTTCACGGAGTACTTCCCCCGGGCGGCCACGGCGGGCGCCTGACCGCCCGGCACACTGGCCCCCATGAGCGAGAAGCCCTTCCTCTACGTCGTCGTGTGCGCCGCCGGTATCGCCGGCGACGTCCGCAGGCTGATAGCCGTCGCCCGGCACGGCGGCTGGGACGTCGGTGTCATCGCCACGCCGCACGCCGTGCCCTTCCTCGACGTACCGGCGATCGAGGCGCAGACGGGCTACCCGATCCGGTCGGCCTGGCGCCGCCCCGGGGACCCGCGGCCGCTGCCGCCCGCCGACGCCATGGCCGTCGCCCCGGCGACGTTCAACACGATCAACAAGTGGGCGGCGGGCATCGCCGACACGCTGGCGCTGGGCACCCTGTGCGAGGCGTACGGCGCGGGCGTGCCCACCGCCGTCGTGCCGTGCGTGAGCGCGGAGCTGACCGCCCACCCGGCGTACCGGCAGAGCCTGGAGCGGCTGAGCGGGATGGGCGTGCGGATCGGGGAGGGCAGCGCCGCCGCCGGGGGCTTCCGGTGGGAGGAGGCGCTGGAGCTCCTCGCCTGACCGGGTGGGCCGGATGCCCGCCGGGCGGCGGCGCACCAGCTGCGGGTGCCGCCGTTGTGGAGGGACGATGGGTGGCATGGGCGGTGCGGATGGTGGGCTGCGGGCCGAGCGGGAAGCGGTCGACGGCGCGGAGGTGGGACCTTCGCCGGTCGGCGGCCTGCTCGACGTGCTCGGCGTGGCGGCGATCGTCATCGACGCGGACGGGCGCATCGTCCTGTGGTCCCCGCAGGCGGAGCAGCTGGTCGGGTACAGCGCGCACGAGGCGCTGGGCAAGTACGCGGCGCGGCTGCTGGTCGCGGAGGAGCACTTCGAGCTGGTGCTGCGCCTCTTCGACCAGGTGATGACGACGGGCCAGAGCTGGGCGGGCGTCTTCCCCGTACGGCGCAAGGACGGCACCCAGCGGCGGCTGGAGTTCCGCAACATGCGGCTCCTGGACGACCTCGGGGACTTCTACGCCCTCGGGCTCGCCACCGACCGGGAGAAGCTGCGCCAGGTGGAGCGCGACCTCGCGCTGTCGGTGCGGCTGGTGGACCAGTCGCCGATCGGGCTCGCGGTCCTCGGCCCCGACCTGCGGTACGTGGCGGTCAACGCCGCGCTGGAGCGGATCGACGGCCTGAGCTCCGAGGAGCACCTGGGACGCACGGTCGGCGAGGTGCTGCCGTACCTCGACGCCGACCGCACGGAGGCGGCGATGCGGCGCGTGCTGGAGACCGGCGTACCGCTGCTGGACCGGCAGGTGGTGGGGCGGGCCCCGGCCGACCCGGACCACGACCACGCCTGGTCGGTGTCGATGTACCGGCTGGAGGACGTGGCGGGCCGGGCCATCGGCCTGGCGATCTCGGTGGTCGACGTGACGGACCGGTACCGCGCCACCGCCGAGGCGGAGCGGGCGCGGGACCGGCTGGCCGTGGTCGCGGACGCGTCCGTACGGATCGGCACCACGCTCGACCTGGAGCAGACGGCGCGCGAGTTGGCGGACGTCGCCGTGCCGGAGCTCGCGGACATCGCCGCCGTCGACGTCCTGGACACGGTGCTGGAGGGCCGCCCGCACCGGATGGCGGCCATGGCCGACGAGGACGGCCCGGCGGTCTTCCGGGCGCTGGCGGTCTCGGCGGCGTACCCGACGCTCGCCGTGGAGGCGGCCGACCCGCCGGGCGAGCTGGCCCGCTACGGCGCCGACCGGCTCGTCACCCGCTGCGTGCGCACCGCCCGCCCGGTCCGCGAGGAGCGCCTGGACGAGCGGACCCTGTCGTGCGTGGCCCGCGACCGCCGGGCGGCGGACCTGCTCGCCGAGGCGGGCGTCCACTCGTACCTGGCGGTGCCGCTGATCGCGCGCGGCGAGGTGCTGGGCGCGCTCGACCTCAAGCGGGCCCGCAACCCGGTGCCGTTCAGCGAGGACGACACGCTGCTCGCGTGCGAGCTGGCCGCCCGCGCGGCGGTGTGCATCGACAACGCCCGCCTGTACCGGCAACAGCGGGAGACCGCGCTGACGCTCCAGCGCAGCATGCTGCCGGAGACGCCCCGCGACCTCGTCGGCCTGGACGTCGCCTCCCGCTACCAGCCGGCCGGGGCGCGCAGCGAGGTCGGCGGCGACTGGTTCGACATCATCCCGCTGTCCGGCGAGCGGACGGCCCTGGTGGTGGGCGACGTGATGGGCAGCGGCATCAACGCCGCGACCAGCATGGGCCGGCTGCGCACGGCGACGCAGACGCTGGCCCGGCTGGACCTGGAACCGGCCGAGGTGCTGCGGCACCTGGACGAGATCACCGCCGGCATGGAGCCGTCCCTCGCGACCTGCGTGTACGCGGTGTACGACCCGCACCGGGCGGAGTGCCGCCTGTGCACGGCGGGCCACCTCCCGCCGGTGGTGGTGCGCGGCGGGCACACCCCCGTGCTGGTCGACCTGCCCACCGCGCCCCCGCTGGGCGTCGGCGGCATCCCGTTCCGCGAGGTCACGGTGGACCTGAAACCCGGCGACCGGCTGGTCCTCTACACCGACGGGCTGATCGAGACGCGGGAGCACGACATCGACGTACGCCTGGACGCCCTGCTGGCGCTGCTCGCCACCCTGGGGGACCGGTCGCTGGAGGAGTCCTGCGACCGGCTGCTGCGGGAGCTGCGGCACCCGGGGGACCACGACGACGTGGCGCTGCTGATGGCGTGCCCTTCAGGAGGGCCGGCCCGCGGTTCTTCCCTCCGGGACTAGTCTGGAAGACAGGAAGCCCAGCCAGCATCAGGAGCAGTCATGACCTGGAGCATTTCGGGCAACTACCTGGCTGGTTGCTCGTGCGCGATCCTGTGCGGGTGTCCCGTCGACGCCCCGCCGCGCGACGCGGAAGGGCGTGAGCGCTGCGTCGGCTGCGCCGTCTTCCACGTGGCCGACGGGCGTCTGGACGACGTGGACCTGTCCGGGGTGGACTTCGCCTTCTACAACGAATTCCCCTCCCACCTGACCGCCGGCGACTGGAAGGTCGGCGTGGTGGTCGACTCGGGCGCGAGCGACGCGCAGGCCGACGCGCTCGACCGCATCCTGTCCGGCCGGGAAGGGGGCGCCTTCGGCGAGCTCTCGCAGTTCTACGGCGAGTACCTCGGCGTCGAACGGGCGGCCATCTCCCTGTCGGACGGGGACACCCCCGGGCTGGAGGTCGAGGGCAGGACCCGCATCGGCTTCGAGCCGCTGCGGGGGCCCGACGGCACGCCCACGACGATGAAGAACGCGATGTTCGGATTCGCCCCCGAGTTCACCCTGGGCCGCACGACCGGCGAGTCCAACGCCTTCGGGCTGTCCTTCGAGGCGTCGTACGGCGAGATGTCCGACTACACCTTCGCCGGCGATCAGCCCGAGGGCGCGCCCACCGGCCGCGGCTAGCCGCTCCGAGACGACACGGGAGGAGGCCGTCGGACCCCCTCCCGCGTCGCGGGTCACGCCTCGTTCACTGCTTCCACCACGCCCCGGAGGTGTCCCGCAGCGTGTTGGTGCCGCAGTGCACCTCGCCCATGCCGAGGTGGTAGGTGTCCCAGTCGTCGATGTACGACACCTTCAGCCCGGCGCGGGTGTACGCGGCGGTGACGGCGTCCGTGAAGACGTCCTTGCCGCCGATGACCGGGCCCCACTGCTTCGGGGCCAGGTACCGGTCACGCCCGAGGAGCACGCCGTTGACGGCGCCGGGGACGTACGCGCTGGTCATGACGGTCTCCTGACCGCCGGGGCCCGCGGCGCGCTCGCCCCCGGGCCGCCCCTCGCGCGGGATGCGCTTCTGCTGGCCGTACTCGTCGACCGCGTCGGGCACCTCGCCCGCGCCCAGCCGCTTCAGGCGCGGCACGCGCTCGCCGCGCTCGCCCTCCTCCGTGGCCTCCGCCTCCGTGCCGCGCGTGTAGAGCGCGGGGACGCGGACGACCTCGGCGTCGGTGACGCCGGTCTCGCGCTTGAGCGTCTCCAGGTTCGCCGCGATGCGCCGCGCGGCCATCGTGTTGTCGGCCACCAGCCACTTGGAGGCGAGCGCCTGCTCGATGGTCTCCTTCGGCGCGGGCAGGTCCGGGCTCCCCGGCACCGAGAACATCCGGGTCTTGCCGTGCCCGGCGTCCCGCGCGTCGCGCAGCAGCTTCAGCCCCGCCTCGGGGTCGGCGACGGCGATGGTCCAGCCGCGCGCGGTGCCCGGCGCCGGGAGGAACTGCACGAACTCGTCGACGTGGCCCACGTGCAGCCACGAGGTGTCCAGCAGCAGCGGATCCTGGAAGCCCTGCGACGCCAGCAGCGTGCGCATCGCGAGCGCCGGCTTGGAGCCGTTGTCCTTGCGCTCGCCCATGATGATGCGCCCGGCCGGGAAGGAGCGCCCGCCCTGCGCGTACGGCGGGATGGTCTCCAGGTTGCCCATGGAGTTGAGGGTCCACTCCTCCTCGTCGCGGACCCCCGAGACCTGGACGACGCCGACGCCCTTGCCCCGCAGCTTCTCGAACAGCTCCCGCCCGGACTCGCGGTCCGGCTGGGCCGAGCGCAGCATCACGCGGATCACCTGGCGCCCTCCGCCGGGCGCGGTCATGCTGACGTATCCGGGCTCGACGAAGTCCTGGGCCCAGATGTCCTGGTACTTGTCGAAGGTGACGACCGGCTTGGCGATCCCCGCCGCCTTCGCCTCCTTCGCCAGCCCCGCCACGAAGGTCTGCTGGCTGCGCGCGAACGGGTCGTCGCCGGGGACCTTGGTGACCAGCATCTGCTGGGCGTTCTGGAGGTGGTGGTGGGTGAGCAGCGGCGCCACGCGCAGCGTGATGTCGTCCGAGGTGCTCTTCTTGCCGGTGGTGACGGTGAGGCGCAGGACGGCGCGGCCGCCCCAACGGGTGTTGTCGCGGATCACGTCGGTGGCCTCGACGCCGAACTCGACCCCGGCGCGCAGCTCGGGCGCGGTCAGCCGGGTCGTGGCCGTCACCCGAACCCAGGCGGTGCCGCGCTTGACGAAGACGCGGGTGTTCTTGGCGCCGCTGACGACGCTCAGGGTGCCGGTCGCGCCGTTGGGCACCTGCCGCATGGGCGCGGACCGCACGCGCGCGAGGTCGGCGGCGTCGGCGGTGCCGTTCACGACGGTGTCGGCGGCGTCGTTGCAGGCGGCGAGCTTGGCGTCGGACAGCGGCTTGCCGCCGGGCCCGCTGGTCGCGCAGCGCTTGGTGTCGTCGTCGATGTTCGGCAGGACGACCGCGCCCCGGGCGGCGGTCCAGGTGTCCTCCCCGGCGTTGTCGCTCGCCCCGGTGACGTCCACCCGGCCGTCCCGGTTCACGTCCGCCCGCAGGTCGGCCCGGGACGGGGCCTCCGCCGCGAACACCGGCGCGGCGAGGGCGACGGGCGCCAGTACGGCGCCGATGACGGATATGGCGAGGCTCGCGCGTCTCGCGTGGCTCGTACGCACCATGCGTCCTTCCATGGGGGATGGCTTGTCGAGCCGGAAGAGGACGCACAGGGCCGGTGCGTTGCCTGAGATCGCCGGGTCTGGCCGGTTCCGACCGGAGGATGACCAGAGGATCCGCCTCGGGCACGATGACGGATCCCGACGCGCTGCTCTACGAGGTCGCCGGCCGGACCACCTTCACGCTGAAGCCGTACGACTTGAGGGCGCCCGCGAGGGCGATGAACATCAGGCTGTAGTGCTCCTGCCCCCGGGCGGTCCCGATGCCGCCGAGGTCGAGCAGCGCCTCCGGCGGCCAGCCCAGGTCGTGCAGCAGTCCGCTGACCGTGCGCTTGGCGTCGGCGTCGTCACCGGAGAGGAAGAGGGTGCTCGGCCCCTCCAGCGAGTCGGGCGCGATCATGACCGTCGAGTCGATGGTGCACAGCGTCTTGACGACCCTGGCCTCGGGAAACGTCCGCTGGATCTCCTCGCCGAGGCTCTCCACGAGGTGGGAGAGGCTGTTGTCCTCCCGGAACCCGACCGCCACGTCGAGCACCACCTTCCCCGCGAGGGCCGATGCCCCGACCGTCTCCAGCAGCGGCACGGACGCCGTGCCCGGCGTCGCGTTGACCACCACCTCGGCGGCCGCGACCGCCCCGGCCGGGTCCGCGACCGCGACCTCCCCGCCCACCGCGGTCACCAGTTCCGCCCGCAGCTCCGCGTCGTCCGCCCGTCGCGAACCGAACACGACGTCGTGGCCTGCCGCGGCCCATCCCGCGGCAAGTGCCTTGCCTACATTGCCTGTTCCGAGAACCCCGATCTTCATGGCGTCGACGCTACGGCGGGCCCGTCCCCAGAGCGTCGGCCTTCCGACCGGTCCGCGTTACCCCATCGGCCCTACGCCGGAGGGTCCGCCGAGAGCGATGGGGGGCGTACGACTGACCGTCCGCCCCAGTGCGGCGGCCGCCCGCGCGAACGTGGCCGCGTCGACGACGGCCGCGCCGCCGGGGTCGTTGTTGAAGTACACGTACACGTCCTCTTCGTCCGTCCAGGCGTCCGCGATGCGCCGCGCCCACGACGCGAGCGCCTGGCGCCCGTAGCGCGGCGGCGGATCGGCGAGACCGGCGTGGAAGCGTACGTACCCCCAGGGCGCCGTCCGCCACAGCGGCGTCACGGGCCTGGACAACCGGTCGGCCCAGCAGAGCGCGGCGCCGTACCGCTCCAGCACTCCCCGCAGCGCGGGCTCGTCCCGCCACCAGGACTCATGGCGCAGCTCGACGGCCACCCGTACGCCGCCGGGGAAGCGGCGCAGGCACGCGTCGAGCAGCTCCACGTCCGCCTGGAGGTTCGGCGGCAGCTGCACCAGTACGGGCCCCATCCGCTCCCCGAGCCCCGCCGCCCGCCCGAGGAGCCGCGCCACCGGCTCCTCGGGCTCCCGCAGCCGCTTGATGTGGGTGAGGTACCGGCTGGCCTTGACCGCCATGACGAACCCCTGCGGCGTCCGCTCCCGCCAGGAGCCGAAGACCTCCGTGCTGGGCAGCCGGTAGAAGGCGTTGTTGTTCTCGACGGTGGCGAAGTGGCGCGCGTACTCCTCCAGCCACAGCCGCTGCGGCAGCTTGTCGGGGTAGAGGACGCCGCGCCAGTCCTTGTACTGCCACCCCGAGGTTCCGACGAGCAGGGCCATGTCCCATCCCTGCCCGCCCGGCCCCGCTCCCTATCGGGTCCCTATCGCCCGCACTCCACCCAGAGCAGCTTCCCGGGCCTCCCGTGCAGCCCGCCCTGCAACTCGTAGGCCCCCCAGTTGTCGGCACACCTCTGCACGAGCTGCAGCCCGCGCCCGCGCTCGTCGTCCTCACGGGGGCTGGGCGCGGCTGCCCCTCTGAAGGGCGCCGGAATGTGCGGATTGGCGTCCCACACACTGAGCCTCAGCCGTACGGGCTCCTCGAGCGCGCGCAGACGCAGGGTGTAGGGCTCGGCGGAGTACCGGTGCGCGTTGGTGACGAGCTCACTGGCGAGCAGCTCGGCGGTGTCGAGGAGCCCGGCCATGCCGTGCGTGGCGAGGACGGTACGCAGGGTGTGGCGGGCCACGCGCGGGGCGCGGGGATCATGCGGGAGGTGGAGGGTGTAGGCCCAGGACGGCGATACGGTTGCCATGGAAGTCTCCGATCACGGAGGTGAGTTGGTTGGTGCCTGGTGGCTCTGTCGCCCCGTCGGGCGGTGCGCTTCCAGGTGGTAGGCCCGGCTTAGAGACTAGAACCTTCGCAAGGATTCCTTAAGCCCGCAGCAAAGAATCCGTGCATAGTTCAGTCGTGTGGGTGACCGCCCAACGAGCCCGTCGAACCGAGGAGTTGCGAGATGGCGAGCAGGCCCGCCCCCTCAGCCCGCCGCATGCGCCTGGGTGCCGAGCTGCGGAAACTGCGGGAACGCGCCGGTATGACGTCCACCGAAGCGGCACGCCTGGTCGGTACCAGTCCAGGGCAACTGAGCAACATCGAGACCGCCCGCTTCGGCGCCAGCCCGGACCGCGTCCGTGCCATGGCGCGCATTTACGACTGCGCGGACCAGGCGTTCATCGACGCGCTCGCGGACATGGCCGCCGACCGGAAACGCGGCTGGTGGGAGGAGTACCGGGAAACGCTGCCCGTGGGCATGCTCGACCTCGCCGAGCTGGAACACCACGCGCGCTCCCTGCGCACCGCGTACACGGCCCACATCCCGGGCCTGCTCCAGACTCCCGAGCACGCCCGCGAGGTCTTCCGCCAGGTCGTTCCCGAACTGTCCCCGCCGGAGATCGAGCACCGGGTCTCACACCGCATCAAGCGCCAGGACGTCATCTACCGAGCGGACCCCGTCCCCTACTCGGCGATCGTCCACGAGGCCGCCCTCCGGATGAAGTTCGGCGGCCCGGCCACGGCCCGGCGCCAGCTGGAGCACCTCCTCGTCATGAGCGAGCACCACCACGTCACGCTCCGGGTGATCTCCTTCGACGCCGGCGCGTTCCCCGGCTCGGGCCAGTCCCTCGCCTACGCCACCGGCCCGGTGCCGCAACTCGACACCGTGCACCTCGACCAGTCGCACGGCCCCGTCCTGCTCGACGCGGAAGCGCAGCTTCAGAAGTACCGCACCCTCCTCGACCGCATGGAGGCCGTCGCGCTGGACGAGCGAGCGTCGCGCGATGTCATCCAGGCGATCGCCAAGGAACTGTGAGAGGACCGGCATGAACGCTGTGAGCACCTGGCAGAAGTCGTCGTACTGCGGCGAGGGCGACGCCTGCATACATGTCGCCTCAACGGCGCAAGGCACCATCGCCCTCAGGGAGAGCGCCGACCCGAGCGGGTCCATATTCACGACCACAGCGGATGGCTTCCGCGAGCTGCTCCGCGCCCTGAGGGCGGGCGGTGACTCCGTACCGGGGTTCGAGTTGTCGTACGGCCCCGGGGACCAGGTCCGCCTGCGCGCGGCGGGCGGCGGCGCGGTCGTGACGACGAGCCGGGCGCGGTGGGACGCCTTCGTGAAGGGCGCGGTGGCGGGCGAGTTCGACCACTTCGCGGAGGAGCGGGGTTCCGGGGCGCGGGCGTCCGCGTGAGGTGAGGGCGCGGGGCCGCCCTGAGACGGGCCCGGGTCGGATAACCGGTGGCCGGTCCAGGCACTGGTGGCAAGATCGCCGCATGCATGTCTTCTCGCACCTGACGCAGCAGGGGACCCTCGCCATACAGCGCATGGACGGATCAGCCGCAGCGCGGGCCGAGGGCGCGTTCAGGCTGGTCTATGCCGAGGCGTTCGCCGAGCCTCCCTACAACGAGACCGAGGACGACGTCGCCGCCGCGTTCCAGCGCTTCCCCTCCCAGGCCGGGCGGCACGGCTTCCTCGCTGCCTTGGCCCGTACCGAGGACGGCGAGCCGGTCGGCATGGCGTACGGCTTCCCGCTCGCGCCCGACACGGGCTGGTGGGACGAACTGGCCGAGCCCGTGCCCGACGACATGCGACGGGAGGACGGGCGCCGCACCTTCGGGCTGATGGAGCTCGCCGTGCGCGACCCGTGGCGCGGGCAGGGCGTCGCGCGGCGTCTGCACGAGACGCTGCTCGACGGCGTGGAGGCCGAGCGGGTGCTGCTGAACGTCCACCCGGGCAGCGAGGCGGCGTCGGCCGCCTACCGGGCGTGGGGGTACCGCAAGGTCGGCGAGGCGCGGCCGTGGGGGACGGGCGCGGACCTCCATGACGTGATGCTGCTCGACCTGCGCTGAAGCAGTGCCCTGCGCGGGCCGTGCGCCGGAACGCGACGAGCCGGGTCAGTCCGAGAAGGGAACGGCATCAGCGGCGGAGGTGTGCCAGTTGGTGACGATCGGCTGGTCGACGACGAACGAGCCGACGTTCAGGGACACCGGGTGCGGGTCGTCGTTGGAGACGGAGACGATGAGGCTGGTCAGCTCCTTGCCGCCATCCTCCTTGGTGGTCTTCGGGTTCACACCGGCGTAGGCGGCGACTCCCTTGCGCAGCGTGATCTCCCCACCCACGGACTGTTCCGCGGGCTTGGCGGCCGTTCCGTCCGATCCGAAGGCCACGACCGGCAGCGCGGCGGGCAGGACGCAGGTGATGCCGGGCTTGGCCGTCGCCTTGATCAGGAAGTAGCCGCCTGCCTGGGACTGGGAGCTCACGCTCCAGGAGATGTCGTTGGTACCGCAGCTCTGCCCGTAGCCGCTCTTGTCCGCGGCCGTGTCGTCGCCGGTCGTACCGGAGCCGGCCGGTGAGCCGCTTCCCGCCGTCCCGCCGCCGGAAGGCTTCGAAGCGCCGGATCCGCTGCTTCCGCCGGCCTTGTTCCCACTCTCGCCGCCGCTGGACGCCGTCGGGCCGGCCTGGCCGGACGGCTTCGACGAGCCTCGCGCCGACGACGTGTCACCGCCCTCGCACGCGGTCATCAGCAGGCCCGCACTGAGTGCGGCGGTGGCGGCAAGAGTGGTGCGCAGACGGCGATTCATCACGGATGTTCCTTCCGGGGCGACAGCTGCGAGGGCGCCAGGTGCTCGGTACGGCGCGTTGACGATCGGGAAGACGTGCCGCTCCCGACCGGCGGTTCATGCCGTCTCACGCCCAGGACGGTCCCGTCACGCGCCTGTGACACAGCTCCGCGGACCCCGGCCGCGGCGGTCCGGTCAATGCTCCGTACGGGAGTCGCGTTGGACACCGCGGAAGGGTCTACGCGCGTCGCTTTTCGCGTCGCCCTAGGGGAAAACACCAGCCGCAACGGCCGCAGTTGGAGCAATGGCCACAACCGTTGAGCAGGGGGCGCAATACCTTCCGACCCGGGGGAGAATTCCGGCCGCACCGTCCAAAAAGCAAGAGGAAACTTCTGTGCGACCAAGATTCTTCGGCGCGACCGCCTCCGTGGCCGCACTCGGACTGCTGGGCTCCCTCGTCACCGCCTGCGGCTCGTCAGGGGGCGGCGACGGGAAGACGACGCTGCGCCTGGTGGCCGCCGAGTACGGGAACAGCCCGTCGACCAGCTCCAAGGCGTACTGGGACAAGCTGACCACCGCCTTCACCGCCGCGCACCCCGGCAAGAAGGTCGAGGTGACGCTCTACCCGTGGGCCGACGTCGACCGCGAGGTCACCCGCATGGTCAAGGAGGGCAACGCCCCGGACG
This sequence comes from Streptomyces sp. NPDC093546, assembly GCF_044765045.1. Taxonomy (NCBI): domain Bacteria; kingdom Bacillati; phylum Actinomycetota; class Actinomycetes; order Kitasatosporales; family Streptomycetaceae; genus Streptomyces; species Streptomyces sp. NPDC093546. Next base: position 403,373 of record NZ_JBIWJG010000002.1, read on the forward strand.
TGGCCCTCATGGGTGCGTACTCCGACTTCGCCGCGCAGGGCCGCCTCTACGCCGCCAGTGAGGTGCTGCCGATCAGGACGGAGGCGAACTTCCTGCCGCCGCTCGCGGAGGCCGGTTCGGTCAACCACACCCTCTACGGCCTGCCCTTCGTGGCCAGCAGTCGGCTGCTCTTCTACAACGAGGAGCTGTTCGACAAGGCCGGGGCGAAGCCGCCGAAGACGTGGTCGGATCTGGAGGAGGCGGCCCGGGCGCTGAAGAGCGAGGGCGTGCGCTTCCCGTACGCGCTGCCGCTCGGCCCCGAGGAGGCGCACGCCGAGGCCCTGATCTGGGAGCTGAGCAACGGCGGCGGGTACGCCGACGACGGCGGTGGCTACAGCATCGCGTCGGAGGAGAACACGCAGACGTTCCGCTGGATCAAGGACAAGCTGGTCGCGCCCGGCCTGACCGGCCCGGTCCCGCCGGCCGAGCTCAACCGGCAGGAGGCCTTCGCGGCCTTCCTGCGCGGCGAGGTCGGCATGCTCAACGGCTACCCCTCGCTCCTCCACGAGGCGCGGGCGAAGGGCATCAAGGTCGGCACCCTGAACATGCCGGTGTCGGACACCCTGGGCGACGGGCGGGTACCGCCGTCGGTCGGCGTCGCCGACTGGATGATGGCGTTCAAGCACGAGGACAACCGCGAACTGGCCGGTGAATTCCTGGAGTTCGTGTACGAGGACAAGAACCTCAACGAGTTCGCCGGGCGCTACCACCTGCTGCCCTCGACGGTGTCCGCGACGCAGACCAACAAGGACGCGGCGGCGGACCCCAGCGGCGAGCAGTTCCTGACCGCGCTGCGCGGTGCCCGGCTCTACCCGGTCAACGAGCCGTCCTGGCTGCAGGTCAGCAACATCATCAAGCGGAACATCGGCAAGGCCGTCGCGCCGTCCGCCGACCCGAAGGCCGTGCTGGAGGACATCGCCCAGCAGGCCCGGGAGGCGGCGAAGCAGTAGGAGGGGTCAGGTCGTACGGCGTCGACCGGACGCCCGGCCGCCCGTCGCCCGCGGAGCGCTCACAAGGCGCGCGGGGCGACGGCCGTCCCCACCCCGTACCCAGGGCTCAGCGGGCCACGAACTGCGTCAGGATGGCCTGGACCTCGTAGATGTCGACGCCCTTGGTGAAGGTCTTCTGGATCGGGGTCGGGCTGCCCGAGACCCAGAGCTTGAGTTCCGCGTCGAGGTCGAAGGTGCCGGCGGTCTCGACGGCGAAGTGGGTGATGCTCCGGTACGGGATCGAGTGGTACTCGACCTTCTTGCCGGTGATGCCCTGCTTGTCGACGAGGATGAGGCGCCGATCCGTGAAGAGGATCGTGTCGCGGATCAGCAGGAACGCGGCGTGCACCTGCTCGCCGTTGCCCAGGAGGCGGGCGTAGTCCTGCTGCGCCGTCGTCGGGTCGATGGTGTGGGCGTTTCCGAACAGCGCCATGACAGGCCCCCCAGATGGTGATGTCGCGTGATCGTCGCACTGTATACCCGGCGCGCCGTTCACAGCAGGGTGCCCACCACCGGCGCGCGCGGGCGGCGGCCCACAGCAAAGTGGTTGCAGAATGGGAGTACATAGTTTTAGGTTGCAACCATGCCCGGTTCTCCCGACGACGCTTCCCCGGAAGCGTTCGCCGACGCCCTCGTCGACTTCGTACGGGCCTTCGGCCTCCTCGACCCCGATCGCACGCCGTGCGGCGCGCCCATGCCGACCGCCGAGGCGCATGCGCTCACCGTGCTGCGCCAAGGGCGGCTCGCCCAGCGCGTGTTGGGAGAGCGGCTGAGTCTGACCAAGTCCACCACCAGCCGGTTGGTGGACCAGCTCGTGGCGCGCGGGTGGGCCGACCGGGCGCCGGATCCCGGCGACGGGCGGGCGCAGCTCGTCGGGCTGACGGAGGAGGGCGTACGGGTCGCCGCCGATGTGGCGCGGCGGCGCGCCGACCGGCTGGGCCGGCTGCTCGACCGGGTGCCCAAGTCCCGGCGTCCCGGCGTGATCCGGGCGCTGCGCCTACTGGAGGAGGCCTCGCATGAGGAGAAGTAGCGTACGTCGGGGCGTGGTTCTCGCCGCCGTCGCGGTCGTGCTGGCCGGCGGCGCCGGGTGTCAGGCCGCGGCCGAGCCGTCCACGCAGGACCGGCAGCGCCAGGTCGCGCGCAACGGCGCCACCGTCATGCCCTTCGACCTGGAGCGGACCACGCACCGCTTCCGACCCGAGCCCCATGGGCTGCTGGAGGAGGTGCGCAGCGACGCACCCGAGGACGCGGAGCAGGTACGGCTGATCCGCGAGCACCTCGCGCACGAGGGAGAGCGCTTCCGCCGGGGCGACTACGGCGATCCCGCCCGCATCCACGGCGCGTCCATGCCGGGGCTCAAGGAGCTCGAGGCGGGCGCCGGGCGCGTCGAGATCACGTACGCCGACCGTCCCGACGGCGCGGCCCTGCGGTTCACGACCACCGACCCCGCCCTCGTCGACGCCCTGCACCGCTGGGCCGCGGCCCAGACCTCCGACCACGGCGACCACGCGGAGCACTGAGCCGGGCCATGAGGACACTCGTCATCGGGGGGTACGGCGCCGTCGGGGCGGCCGCGACGTCCGCGCTCGCGCGGTGGTTTCCGGGGCGCGTGGTCCCCGCCGGCCGCGACGAGGCCCGCGCCCGGCGGCTCGGCGGGGTACGGGTCGATGTGACCGCGCCGCCCGAGACGTTCGTACGGGAGACGCTGGAGCCGCTCGGCGACATCGGCGCGGTCGTCTTCTGCGTCGAGCCGCCGGACGCCGGTATCGCCCGCGCCTGCCTGGAGCGGGGCGTCCACGTCGTCGACGTCGGCGCGAGCCTCCGCCTGCTCGACGCGGTCGCCGCGCTGGACGCCCCGGCGCGGGAGGCCGGCGCCACCGGGGTGCTCAGCGTGGGCGTCGCGCCCGGGCTGACGAACCTGCTGGCCCGCCGCGCCCACGAGGCCGTCGGCGGCGCCGAGCGCCTCGACCTCACGCTGCTCCTCGGCTCCGGCGAACGCCACGGCGTCGACGCCCTGCGCTGGACGCTGGCGAACCTCGCCGAACCGGAACCCGCCGGCGCACGGCCGCTGCGCGTCACGCTGCCCGGCTACGGGGCCGCCCGCACCGCGCACCCGTTCCCCTTCTCGGACCAGTTCACGCTGGTCCGCACCCTCGGCGTCCCGTCGGTCACCACCCGCCTGTGCCTGGACTCGCGGCCGCTGACCGCCGCGCTGTTCGCCCTGCGCCGTACGGGGGCGGTACGGGCGGCGGCGCGACGCCCCGGCGCGCCGCGCGCGATGGCCGCCGCCCTGCACCGCGTACGCCTCGGCGGCGGGGACGGCTTCGCGGTACGCGTCGACGCGCGCGGGCACGGGCCGCACGCGCGGCGGGTGGCGTACGCCCTCACCGGGCGGGAGCAGAGCCGCGTCACCGGGCTCGTGGCCGCCCATGTCGCGCGCGAGCTGCTCACCGGCGGGCCGTCGGCGCCCGGGGTGCACCACATCGAGCAGCTGCCCGCCTTCGCCGGGCTTGTGGAAGCCGTGGCCGCCGATGCCGGTGATCTTGGGGGTGAAACTTCACCAGCTGCGATGATCATGACGATTTGATTGCGGTGGCGGGGATCCGCGTACTTTGCGTCGCCGCAGGTCGTTGCCGGGGGTGTGAGCGGTTTCGAGATGCGGGAGGGCGGCGGCGTGCCCGTCGCCCTCGCCCACGCGCTCCTGCGGGCGTGCGAGCGGTACAAGCGGAGGCTTCCCAGGCTCCCCAAGGTCCCCGGGCTGTCGTTGCGGCTGTCGTACCGGCCGTCATTCCGGGTGTCGGTTCCCGCCGCCTGGCGCACGGTGATGCTCGTGCTGGCCGTCGTCACCATCCTGTGGGGAGCGCTGATGGCCGTCGCGGCCGGGTGAAGCCCGATTGTGGGGTCGGCGGGCCCGGCGTTTGATGGGGAGAGGCAAGGACCGACCGCACCGCCCCCGAACCGCCTCTCCCGAGGAGACCAGCCGTGGATCTCGTACTGCGTCCCGGAAGGCCCGACGACGCCGCCGAATGCGGCCGGATCTGCTACGAGGCCTTCGCCGGAATCGCCCGCGAGCACGACTTCCCGCCCGACTTCCCCAGCGCCGAGATCGGCGTGGGCACCATGGAGATGCTGCTGAACCACCCCGGGTTCTACAGCGTCGTCGCCGAGCTCGACGGCCGGATCGTGGGCAGCAACTTCCTCGACGAGCGCTCCCCGGTCGTCGGCGTCGGTCCCATCACCGTCGACCCGCTGGGGCAGAACGGCGGCGTCGGCCGCCGCCTGATGCGCGACGTCATGGACCGGACCGCCGAGCGCGGCGCCCCCGGCATCCGGCTGCTCCAGAGCGGCTACCACTCCCGCTCGTTCGCGCTGTACGCCGGTCTCGGCTTCCAGTTCCGCGAGACGGTGGCCTGCCTCCAGGGCGCGCCGATCGGCGTCGCCGTGCCCGGCTACCTGGTGCGGCCCGCGCGCGAGGAGGACCGCCCCGCCTGCGACGACCTGTGCCGCCGGGTCCACGGCGTCGACCGCGGCGGCGAACTCGCCGACGCCGTCACCCAGGGCACCGCCCGCGTCGTCGAGCACGAGGGCCGCATCACCGGCTACGCCACCGACCTGGCCTTCTTCGCCCACGCCGTCGGCGAGACGACCGAGGACATCCGCGCGCTCATCGGCGCGGCCGAGGCCTTCGGCGGCCCCGGCATCCTCGTCCCCGCGCGCAACAGCGCGCTTCTCCAGTGGTGCCTGGGGCACAAACTGCGCGTGGTGCAGCTGATGACCCTGATGACCATCGGTCTCTACAACGAACCGGACGGCGCCTACCTCCCCTCCATCCTGTACTGACGGCGCCGACGACGACTCCCGTGTACCGGCGGCGCACCCTCACCAGGCACCCGGCCCGTACGGTCGTCGTGGCCTTCGCCGTCGCCGTCCTCGCAGGCACGGCGCTGCTGGCCCTGCCGCCCGCCACCCAGGACGGCCACGCCACGGACGCCGTCACCGCGCTGTTCACCGCCACCTCCGCCGTGTGCGTGACCGGGCTCGTGGTCGTCGACACCGGCACGTACTGGAGCGGCTTCGGCGAGGGCGTCATCCTGGCGCTCATCCAGGTCGGCGGCTTCGGCATCATGACCCTGGCCTCGCTGCTCGCCCTGCTCGTGTCGGGCCGACTGCGCCTGCGGATGCAGCTGACAGCGGCGGCGGAGACGAAGAGCCTCGGCATCGGCGACGTACGCCGCGTGCTGCTCGGCGTGGCGGTCTCCACGCTCGTCGTGGAGCTGGCGATCGGGGCCGTCCTGGCCCTGCGGCTGCGGTTCGGGTACGACCGGGGCGTCGGCGACGCGGTGTACTCGGGGTTCTTCCACGCGGTGTCAGCGTTCAACAACGCGGGGTTCGGGCTGCACGCCGACAACCTCACGCCGTACGCCCGCGATCCGTGGGTGACGCTGCCCGTCGCGGCCGCCGTCATCCTCGGCGGCCTCGGCTTCCCGGTGCTGCTGGAGGTGGCGCGCCACCGCCGCCGGCGGCGTACGACGGGGCGGCGCCGCTGGTCGCTGCACACCAAGCTGACGCTGCTCACCACGGCCCTGCTGCTGGTCGTCGGTACGGTGCTGACCTGCCTGCTGGAGTGGGACAACCCCGCGACGCTGGGGCCGCTCGACACGGGCGAGCGGGTGCTGAACGGCTTCTTCCACTCCGCGATGACCCGCACCGCGGGCTTCAACGCCCTCGACATCGGCGGCCTGAGTGCCTCCACGCTGCTGCTGAGCTGCATGCTGATGTTCATCGGCGGCGGCAGCGCGGGCACCGCCGGGGGCATCAAGGTGACCACCTTCGCGGTGCTCGGCGTGGCGATGCTCGCCGAGGTGCGCGGCGAGCCGCACTCCGAGGCGATGGGCCGCCGGCTCGCCCCGCACACGCTGCGCCAGGCGCTGACCGTGGCGCTGCTGGGCGTGGGGCTGGTCGTCGCCTCGGCGCTGGCCCTGGAGTCGCTGCATGCGGCGCCGCTGGAGGCGGTGCTCTTCGAGGCGGTGTCGGCGTTCGCGACCGTCGGGCTGACCACGGGCATCACGGCGGACTTCTCGACCCCGGGCCGGCTCATTCTCATCATGCTCATGTTCGTGGGGCGGCTCGGGCCCATCACGCTCGTCTCGGCCCTCGCCCTGCGCGAGCGCACCCGCCGCTACCAGCTACCGGAGGAGCGACCCGTCATTGGCTGACCACCGGCACTTCCTGCACCGGCGCCGACGGCGCCGCGAACGGCTCGGCACGCGCGACACCGCCGAAGCCCGGCACACCGCCGGGGCGGACCGGCGTCCGCCCGGGCCGCCGCGCGACCAGCGCGTGGCCGTGATCGGCCTCGGCCGCTTCGGCAGCTCGCTCGCGCACGAGCTGACGCGGCGCGGCTGGGACGTCCTCGGCGTCGACACCGACCCGCACCTGGTCCAGCAGCACAGCGACACCCTCACCCACGCCGCCGTCGCCGACTGCACCGACCCCGAGGTGCTGCACCAGCTCGGCATGGACGAGTTCCCCAGCGCGGTCGTCGCCATCGGCACCGACGTCGAGGCGAGCATCCTGGTGACCTCCAACCTCCTGGACGTCGGCGTGCCCAACCTGTGGGCCAAGGCGATCAGCCGCCTGCACGGCAAGATCCTCGAACGGCTCGGCGCCCACCATGTGGTGCTGCCGGAGCACGAGATGGGCGAGCGCGTCGCCCACCTCGTCACGGGTCGGATGCTCGACTTCATCCAGTTCGACGACGACTACGCGCTCGTCAAGACCGTGGCCCCCGCCGGCGCCACCGGGATCCCGCTGGGCGAGAGCCAGGTGCGCAGCCGGTACGGCGTCACGGTCGTCGGCATCAAGCGTCCGGGGCAGGACTTCACGTACGCCACCGCCGAGACGGTCATGGAGCGCGGCGACGTCATCGTCGTCACCGGCCGTACGCAGGCGGTGGAGACCTTCGCGGAACTGAGCTGAGCTGACTGGGAGGCATCGCATGGCGCGTGAGACGGACGTCGTGGTGATCGGGATGGGCGTGGGCGGCGAGCACGTCGCCGGGCGGCTGGCGGAGGCCGGGCTCGACGTCGTCGGCGTGGAGGCGGAGCTGGTCGGCGGGGAGTGCCCGTACTGGGCGTGCATCCCGAGCAAGATGATGATCCGCGCCGGGAACCTCCTCGCCGAGGCCGGCCGCGTCCCCGGCATGGCCGGAACGGCGTCGGCGGCCCCCGACTTCGGGCAGGTCGCGGCGCGCATCCGGGACGAGGCGACCGACGACTGGGACGACCGCGCGGCCGTGGACCGCTTCACCGGCAAGGGCGGCCGTTTCGTCCGTGGACGGGCCCGGCTCACCGCGCCGGGGCGGGTCGAGGTCGACGGCGAGACGTACACCGCCCGGCGCGGGGTCGTGGTGGCGACCGGCAGCCGCCCGCAGGCGCCGCCGGTGCCCGGACTGGACGCGGTCCCGTACTGGACCAACCGCGACGCCGTCTCCGCGAAGGAGGCCCCGGACTCCCTGCTGGTGCTCGGCGGCGGCGCCGTCGGCCTGGAGCTGGCGCAGGCGTTCGCCCGGTTCGGTACGGCGGTGACGGTGGTGGAGGCGGCGGACCGGCTGCTGCCGGCGGAGGAGCCGGAGGCGGGCGAGCTCGTCGCGGGGGTCCTGCGGGAGCAGGGGCTCACCGTGCGCACCGGGGCGCGTGCCACAGGCGTACGCCATGACGGGGACGGCTTCCGGCTCACGCTCGACGGCGGTGAGGATGGTGGTGAGGCCGGTGGTGAGGAGGTGGACGCGCGGCGGCTGCTGGTGGCCACCGGTCGGCGGGCCGTCCTGACGGGCCTCGGCCTGGAGACCGTCGGGATCGACACGGACGGCGCCCGCGCGCTGGAGGTCGACGGGCACATGCGGGCGGTCGGAGCCGACGGCGTGTGGGCCGTCGGCGACATCACCGGGCGCGGCGCCTTCACGCACGTGGCGATGTACCAGGCGGAGATCGCCGTACGCGACATCCTCGGCGAACCGGGCCCGGAGGCCGACTACCGCGCCGTGCCACGCGTGACGTTCACCGACCCCGAGGTCGGCTCGGTGGGGCTCACGGAGCACGCGGCGCGCGAGCGCGGCCTGCGGGTGCGTACGGGGACGGCGCGGGTGGAGTCGTCGACGCGCGGCTGGATCCACAAGGCGGGCAACGAAGGGCTCGTCAAGGTGGTGGCCGACGCCGACCGGGGCGTCCTGGTCGGCGCGACCTCTGCGGGCCCGGCGGGCGGCGAGGTGCTGTACGGCCTCGCGGTCGCGGTGCGGGCGGAGGTGGAGGTGGAGCGGCTGCGCCACATGATGTACGCGTACCCGACCTTCCACCGGGCGGTGGAGAGCGCGCTCGCCGACCTCGACAGGATCTGACGGGCCGTCACCACGACGGCGGACGGCCGGGGTTAGCCTGAGGCATGGAAGAAATAAACGGGGTCGAGATCATCGCGTGCGCGGACGGCGAGGCGTTCGAGCGCTGGCTGGCCGAGCACCACATGCGCCACGAAGGCGTGTGGATCAAGGTGGCGAAGAAGAACTCCGGCGTTCCGTCGGTCACCTCCGACGAGCTGGTCGACATCGGCCTCTGCTACGGCTGGATCTCCGGTCAGCGGCGGTCCCTCGACGCGCGCCACTACCTCCAGAAGTACGTGCCCCGCCGGTCCCGCAGCCTCTGGTCGCAGGTCAACGTCGAGAAGGTGGAAGCGCTGATCGCCGCCGGGCGGATGCGCGAGCCGGGCCTGGCGGAGGTGCGCAAGGCCCAGGCCGACGGGCGGTGGGAGGCGGCGTACGCGTCGCAGCGTACGGCCACCGTTCCGCCGGACCTCGCGGCCGCGCTCGACGCGGACCCCGACGCCCGGCGCGCCTTCGAGGCGCTCGACAAGACGGGCCGCTACCTGCTGATCCTGCCGCTGCTCCAGGCCGCCACCCCGGAGAGCCGGCGGGCCCGGCTCGACAAGGCGCTCGCCTCGCTGCGTACGGCGGGCGCCTCACCGGCCTGACCAGCCTCAGTCTCTTCGGCAGCCTCTTCGCCTGGCATCTGCACGCTCCCCCAGAGCTTCGCCCGGGGTGCCCCAACGCCGCCGGGTCCGCCCTTCGGGCGGACGACGCTACTTTGACGACGCTCCCTAGCGGGTACGCGTTCCGTCTCGTCCTCGATGGAGAACGGAGCAGACATGAACGACACGAACACCGTCGTCGTCGGCGTGGAGGACTCGCCCGGCCAGGAGGACCTCATACGGTTCGCGGCGGGCCAGGCGGTGCTGCACGGCGCCGCGCTGCGCGTCGTCCACGTGGTGCGGGCGGACGGCGACGCCGTCACCCGGGCGGAGGAGGAGCTCGTCCAGCGGTACGAGCGGACCGTGCGGTCCGAGTTCCCGGAGCTCACCGTGGCCGGTGAGCTGCCCCGCGGGCACGCCGCCGCCGTGCTGGTCGAGCGCTCCGCCGAGGCCGCGATGATCGTCATCGGCCACCGGGGCAGCGGCGGTTTCGCGAGGCTGCCCCTGGGGTCGGTCAGCTGGCAGGTCGCCACGCACGCCGAGTGCCCGGTCATCGTCGTACGCCCGGGAGAGGCGGGCGAGGCCGGGGGGTCCGGGGGCCTCGGGGGTCCTCGGGAGAACCGGGTCGTGGTCGGCGTGGACACCGAGGAGGCATCGCTGGCCGCGCTCGACCTGGCGTACGTGGAGGCGGAGTTGCGCGGTGCGCGGCTGGAGGTCGTGCACGGCGCGTACCACCCCGGCATGGTCCCGACCGGGCCGGTCGGCATGGTGCCGCCCGACTTCTCGGTCATGGACGACGGCGCCGAGGCCTTCCTCCGCAAGGAGACCGAGCTGCGCCGCGACCGCCACCCGGGGGTGGAGGTCGACGTGCGCATCGAGCACACCCGCCCCGCGAGCCTCCTGGTGGAGGCCGCGCGCGACGCCTCGCTGCTCGTCGTGGGCACCCGCGGCCGCACCGGGCTGCGCAGGCTGCTGCTCGGCTCGGTCAGCGCGGAGGTCCTGCACACGGCGCACTGCCCGGTGCTGGTGGTCCCGACGGCCGACGCCGACGCCGAGGTCTAGGGAGCTTTCAGCGCCGCAGGCGCCGGAGCGCGTGCCGGACCCCGCGCCGCACCGGCCGCAGGAGCCGCCGCACCCAGCGGTGCACCCGGCCGCGCACCCGCCGCAGCGGGTGGGCCGCGCCGGGTGTGCCGTACGGCGGCGGCTCGGGCAGCAGGGGCACGCGCGGCATCAGATAGCGAATGCCGCCGCGCACCATGACGCACAGGGGCGTGCCGTCCACGTCCTCCACGAGCACGGTGAAGGGCCGCGGCGGGTCGCCGGGCTGCTCGCCGGGGAGCTCGGCGGCCAGCTCGCGGACGCCCCGGCCGCCGAGGCCGTGCTCGTGCCGGGCGGCGACCACCTTGCCGTCGACCAGGACCTCGATGTCGTGCGCGGCCCGCCCGAGCAGGACGGTGATGGAGTGGCCCTCCTGGTCGAGGTGGAAGCGGTGGCGATGCGGCGCGGCCATCGCCCCGAGCCCTGCCTTTCCCTACCTGCCGTCCATGCCCTGCCCGCCCTATCTGAGGGGGCGCGTACGGCCCCGGCGGGACCAGCGGACGGCGAAGAAGATGACGTCGATGACGAGGACGACGATGCCGATGATCAGCAGCCACATCAGGCCTTCGACGACGACGCCGATGAGGCCCAGGATGATGGCGATCAGGATCAGGAACAGGAACAACGCCATGGGTGGAGCACCTCCTGGTGGAGATCGGCGGCGTCAGCGGCGGGCGAGTCTGCGTTCGCCGTTGGCGCCCGCCCGGTAGGGCAGGCCGTAGTGCTGGAAGATCGCTTCCTCGCCGTCGGCCGGGAGCACGCCGTCCATGTCGATGGACGGGGCCTTGCGGACCTCGCCCTTGGCGTACGGGACCTTCACGTAGTCCGGTCCGGCGATCGCCTCGTCGAGGGGGACGAACACCAGGCGCTGCCGGGTGGGCAGGCCGGTGCGTACGGTGGCCATGGCCGGTTCGTCGGTGCCGGTGTCCACGTAGACCGCCTCCAGCACACCGATCTTGTGGCCCTTGGGGTCGACGACGTCGTGGTTGCGCCACTCGCGGATGTCTGCTGACCGAATCATGCGTGCCGCCCTCTGCGCGGGTGCTGGGCCATGGGCGAGCGACCAGGCGACACGCGGGTGCCGGGCACCCGCTCGTGACGGCCGCTCTCTCCCTGTCCAGCCTGCCCCGGCACGCCGGGCGCCGCCACACGGAGCCCGGCGGCGCACGCCCGGAGCGCGCGTTCAGCCGTCGGTGTAGCTGAAGTCGCCCACCGTCCACGCGCTGACGTCCTCGATGGCCACCCGGTACATCCCGCCCGTCTCCGGGATGCCGACCGTGCCCTGGAGGATCCGGGCGACGTGGAAGTGCAGGTGCGAGGGGGTGGAGCCGCGGGAGCCGCCGGAGCCACCGGCACCATCGGTCTCGATCTCGGTCTCGGTCTCGGCCTCGGCTTCGGCGCGTGTGGCGCCCGCGTCGCCGAACACGCCGGCGAACGCGCCCAGCCGGTCCGAGTCCCGCAGAACCTCGGCAACGCGCTCGCGCCACACGGCCTCGGGGGCGAGCCGCCCCGTGATCACGGCGCCGTTCACCACGACGGTCAGCGACATCTGGTTGGACCGCTGGGACTCCACCGTGGCCGCGACGTCCACGAGCAGGTCATCAGGCTTCGTCATGCGGCCGACCCTACAATCCCGGCCGTCCCGGCGGCAGGCGCCCCGGTCTACGGCGGCTCGATCCGTCGCTCGCGTATACCCAAGTTCCGGGCGGGGCAAGCGTGGTGACGGGCGAGGAGGGGGCGCGTGGGGGTGCGGGAGATTTCGACATGGTCACAAGCGGCCGGATTCGTGTGACATCTCTAAGGTGTGCCTTACCTAAGTTGTATGGTGGCGCCGTTGGTCCGGCCGAGGGGAAGGGACGTGGAGTCCATGGGCGATGTCCGCCTGGTGGCGAAAAACCTTGAGGTCGGGCATGGTGGCGGCCGTCCCGTCCTGAAGCAGGTGGACCTCTCGCTGCGGGCCGGCGCGATCACCGTGCTCGTCGGGCCCAACGGTTGCGGAAAATCGACCCTGTTGCGCACCGTCGCCGGTCTGCTGCCGCCGCTCGCCGGCGAGATACGCATCGACGACGCGCCGCTCGGCTCGTTCGCGCGCCGCACCCTGTCCCAGCGCCTCGCCTTCCTGCCGCAGACCTCGCAGGCCCCCGCCGGAGTGACGGTCCGCGAGCTCGTACGGCACGGGCGGTACGCCCACCGGGGCGCCCTCGCCCGGCACACCGGCGAGGACACCGAGGCCATCGACTGGGCCCTGGAGGTCACGGACGCCGCGCCGCTCGTCGAGCGCCGGCTCGACGAACTGTCCGGCGGCGAGCGCCAGCGCGCCTGGCTGGCGATGGTGCTGGCCCAGCGGGCCGGGGTCCTGCTGCTGGACGAGCCGACCACGTACCTCGACATGCGCCACCAGTTCGAGGTGCTCGACGTGGTGCGGCGCCTCGCCCGCGACCACGGCATCGCCTGCGGCGTCGTGCTGCACGACCTGACGCAGGCGGCGGCGTACGCCGACGACGTCGTGGTGGTCGCGGACGGCGGCATCGCCGCGGCGGGCGCGGCCGACGACGTACTGACCCCGGACGTCATCGAGCGCGCCTTCGGGCTGCGCGTCAGCGTCGTACGCGATCCGGAGACCGGCTACCTCGCCTGCTTCCCGCAGCGGTCCGAGGCGTCCCTGGGCAAGTCCGCCGCGTCCTGAAGGCGCCGCTTCCTGAACCGCCCGCGTCATCCCTTACCCAAGGCACAAGGAGAGTTCGACCATGCAGAGAATGCTGCGCGCCCTCGCGACCGGCGGTACCGCCGTGGCCCTCATACTCACCGCGACCGGCTGCGGCGGCGGCACGGTCGGTGACACCGCGGGCGGAGACAAGAAGACCGGCGGGGCCGACAAGGCCGCCGGCGGCAAGATCACCGTCGACACCGCGCAGGGCAAGGTCACCCTCGACAAGCCCGCCACCAAGGTCGTGGCGCTGGAGTGGACGTACACCGAGGAGCTCGTCGCCCTCGGCGTCACCCCGGCCGGCAACGCCGACAACGCCGGCTACGGCACCTGGATCACCGCCAAGGGCGCGGCCCTCCCCGACAAGGTCACCGACGTCGGCAACCGCAACGAGCCCAGCCTGGAGAAGATCCGCGCCCTCCAGCCGGACCTCATCGTGATCGACAACGACCGGTCCAAGGCGAACCTCAAGCAGCTCCAGGACATCGCGCCGGTGCTGTCGTTCACGTACACCACCAAGCCGCAGCTCGAGACGATGAAGAAGAACTTCGGCGAGCTGGCGAAGGCGGTCGGCAAGGAGGACAAGGCCGCCGAGGTCACGAAGCAGATCGACACCAAGGCCGCCGACCTCAAGGCGCGTCTCGACAAGGCCGGCAAGGGCGGCCTGAAGTACGCGCTCGCGCAGGGCTTCACCGCCAACGGCACGGCCTCGATCCGCATGCTCACGGACGACGCCATCGCGCCGCAGGTGCTGGGCCTGGCCGGGATGAAGAACGGCTGGAAGGGCCAGCCGGACGCGTGGGGCATGACCACCGTCGGCGTCGAGGGCCTGACCCAGGTCGAGAAGGACGCCACCTTCCTGTACGTCGCCGCCGACAACGACAACCCCTTCACCGGCGCCTTCAAGGACAACGCCGTCTGGAAGGGCCTGCCGTTCGTCAAGGACGACAAGGCGCTGCCGCTCGACCCGGGCACCTGGCTCTTCGGTGGCCCGCTGTCGGCGCTGCACATCCTCGACGAGACCGGCAAGGCCCTGAAGGTCTGATGGCTCGGGAAGGACTGACGGCGGCCCCCGCGCCCGCCCGTCCGCGTCCGCGTCCGCTCGGCAGCCGCCGCCCACGGGCTCTGCTCGTGGGCGGCGCCCTGTCGCTGCTCCTGTGCCTGGTCGCCGTGGTCCACCTCGGTCTCGGGGTGTCCGGCGTGGGCATCGGCGACATCGTGGACCTGCTCCTCGGCCACGGCGACGCGCGCACCCGCGACGTGCTGATGGGCAGCCGCCTGCCGCGCACCCTGACCGGGCTCGTCGTCGGCGTCGCGCTCGGCGTCTCCGGCGTGCTCGTCCAGGGCGCCACCCGCAACCCGCTCGCCGCGCCCGACACGCTCGGCGTCAACGCGGGCGCGTACCTGGCCGTCGTACTCGTCGCCTTCACCGGCGTCAGCCTCGGCCCGCTGCCCGCCGGCGGGGCGGCGCTCCTTGGCGGGCTCGTCGCGGTCGCCGTCGTGTACGCGCTCAGCAGCGGCGGCGTGATGACGCCCGGCAAGGTGCTGCTCGCCGGGGCGACGGTGGCGCTGGCCGCGACCGCCGGGGCCGAGTTCCTCCAGATGCTCGACGTGAACGCCACGCGCGGGCTGTTCTTCTGGGGCAACGGCACCCTGATGCAGTCCGGCCTGGAGCGGCCGCTGGTCCTCGGCGCGGTCGTCCTCGCGGGCGCGCTGATCGCCCCGCTGCTGGCCCGGCCGCTGGACCTGCTGTCGCTCGGCGACGAGACCGCCCAGGCCATGGGCGTACGCGTCGAACGCATCCGCCCGGCGGCCTTCCTCGTCGCGGTGCTGCTGTCCGCGGCCGCCGTCTCGCTCGCCGGCCCGATCGGCTTCGTCGGGCTGATCGCGCCCGTCGTCGTACGGCAGTTGGGCGTCCGCGCGCACGCGGCGATGATGCCGATGGCGGCGCTGCTGGCGGCGGCGCTGGTGCTCGGCGCGGACGCGGCGGCGCAGCTGATCGTGCGGCCGTCCGCGACGCAGCCCGCCGAGATCCCGGTCGGCGTGGTCACGGCGCTCATCGGCGGCCCGGTCTTCATGCTGCTCGCGCGCCGGGTCAGCACCGGCGACGCCGACACGGGCGCGGCGGTCGCGGTCTCCGACCAGCGGCGCGCTCCGGCGTACGCCGTCGTCCTCGGCGGCGGGCTGGCCGCGCTGGCGCTGGCGATCGCGGTCTCGCTGCGCGTCGGTGACGTACAGATCAGCTGGGGCGGGCTCGTCACCGCGCTGTTCTCCACCGCCGACCAGATCACCGAGTCCGTGGTGGCCTACCGGCTGCCGCGCGTCCTGGTCGCCGCCCTGGCCGGGGCCTGCCTGGCCGTCGCCGGCGCCGCCGTCCAGGCCGTCGTCCGCAACCCGCTGGCGGAACCGGGACTCGTCGGCGTGACCGGCGGCGCCTCGCTGGGCGCGGTCGCCGTCATCCTCGTCGTACCGTCGGCGCCGCTGGTGGCGCTGCCGGCGGCGGCCGCGGTCGGCGGCGTGCTGATGCTCGCGGTCGTGCTGCTGGTGGCGCGGGGCAGCGCCAAGGGCGGCCGGGGCGGGCTCGACCCGACCCGGGTGGTGCTGGTCGGCCTGGGCGCGGCCGCCACCGCGATGGCCCTGGTCAACATCATGGTCGTCGGCGCGCAGATGAACATCTCCGCGGCGCTCGGCTGGCTCGCGGGCAGCACGTACGCCCGCGACTTCTCGGCGCTGGCCTGGCTCGCGGTGCCCGCGCTGGTCGCGGTGGGGCTGGTGGCCGCCGCGCGGCCGGTGAACCTGCTGTCGCTCGGCGACGAACTGCCGCGCGCCCTGGGCCTGGAGCTGGGCCGCGCCCGGCTGCTGGTCCTCGGCGCGGGCGCGGTCCTCGCGGCGGGCACGGCGGCGGCGGTCGGCGCGGTCGGCTTCGTCGGCCTGGTCGCCCCGCACCTGGCCCGCCGCGTCGTCGGCAGCGGCACGGCCCGCATGGTCCCGATGGCGGCGGTGCTCGGCTCCGTCCTGGTGGTCTCCTCGGACGCGTTGGGCCGCTGGCTGCTGGCCCCGACGGAGATCCCGGTGGGCATCGTCACCGCGCTGGTGGGGGCGCCGTACCTGGTGTGGCTGCTGCGGCGGACGCGGGAGGTGTGAGACCCGGCCCCCGGCGGAGTCACGCCGGGGGCAAGCCGGGAACCCTGTCGCGCCCCGCGCGGTGAGCCGCTACCTTCCGCCTGAGCGCGCCGAGCGCCGAGGCGGACCACGAAGGGGCGGGGCATGGGGACCGAGGGCGTACGAACCGACCGTCTGGGCATCCTGCTGGAGCAGTTCGACAAGGCCCGGGACATGGCCCGCGTCCGCACGCCGAGGTCGCCCGCCAGGCCTCAAGCGGCATGACCGTGGAGAAGATCGCCGAGGACTGGAGCGTCAGCGTCGCACGGGTCGAGGAGGTCCTCGCCCACACCGGCGAGCCCGAGCCCGACGAGACGCCGGTGACGACCATCGCGTGGCGTCTCGGGCATCTGCACCACCAGTTCGCCGGCGGCTGGGAATGGACCTTCGGCGAACGGCGGCAGGACCCGAAGCTGATGGTCGACTTCACCCCCTCGGCCACCGAGGCGGTGGAACGCTTCTGGACGACCGTCGACCGCTGGCGCGACAGCGTCGCCACGGTCACCGAGGAGCAGCTCGACACGGTGGGCCTCTCGCAGTACCCGTACGCCTCCGACGCCGACGACCCGTACATCGGCGTGCTGTCGGGGGCCAACCTGGAACTCATCCACCACATGGCGGAGATCGGACTGCTGCGGGACTTGTGGCGGGCGCGCAGGGATGGCTGACATGTTGTTCACCGGGGACACAGCCCGGCTGGTGCTCGGCAACGGCGGTGATTCGCCTCTGGAGCTGACCGTGGAGCCCTGGGCCGAAGTCCACCTGATCGAGCCGGGGCAGAGCCGTGTCGTTGTTACGCACTCGCCGTCGGGCGATCGCTCCTGGTCCGGGACGTTGCGCGGGGACGAGCCGTTCCGTGTCGACCACCGCCCCGACGCCGTCACGGTGTGGGCCAACGGCCACTGCTTCCATCTCACCGACGCGGAGGGCACCGCGCTGGACGCGGAAGCATCGCACTGCCCTGCGCAGGGCCTCACGTCCTGACGATGGTTACAGCGCCTGCAGAGGTGCCCCGGTACGCGGGCGTGGGATCAACCGTTCCGTTTCTCGCCCAGTGCGGCCCGAAGCCAGGTCAGTCCGTTCTGACCAAGGAGCTCCTCCGCCAGGCGCTTCGCTGTGTCGGTCACCAGGCGGTCGCGGCTGTTCTCGACCCAGCGCTGTGCGTTGCCGTACCCCTGTTCCTTGTACTCAAGGCCCTGGAGCATGCACTCCAGCTTGTCGGCGTCACGGGCGCACACCGCTTCGGGGCTTTTCTTGGCCTCGTACTCCGCGACAAGCTCCCGTACCGCCGAGGCGAGTACCTCCGGCATGCCGGCCACTTGGTCGGCCGTGACGGCTTCTGGGTCGGCCTGCGCCGCGTACTTCTTGCCGAGGTAGTTCACGTCGCCCGTGCGCGTCTCCTGAGAGTCGTGCCACACCGCGAGCAGCGCGGCGCGCGCAGGGTCGGCGCCTTCCAGCTTGGCGATGACCGAGGCGATGAGGGAGGTGCGCCAGGCGTGTTCCGCGACGCTCTCCGGGTCCCGCACGCCCGCCATCCACCATCCAGTGCGCCGTGTGTGCTTGAGTGTCCCCGCTTCGTACAGGAAGCGGGCCACCGCGGACAGGTCTTCAGCCACCGTCCGTCTCCTCTCACGCCTCGGCGAGGCGGATCGCGTACCGGATGCCGTCCAGCTCCCGGCGTGCCTGTGTCGAGAGCTCTCCGCTATCCAACATCATCGGCAGGCGTTCTCGAAGGGCCTGAGTAGCGTCTGTTGCGCCCCTCAGCAGGTGAGGCCGCGCTGTGAGCAGAGCCCACAAGGTGTGGACATTGAGATCGAAGAACCCATGCTCCGGGGTCAGCCCCCGGACAAGGTGGCGCATCAGTTTGTCCCCCGACCAAGGTCCAGGCCGAGGTGTGGCGATGAAGTCATCGCTCAGCTCGACGTGTACGGCTTCACCTACCCAGTAGGCCCAGTAGTTGAGGTTGGCGGCCTCGCTCGTGTCGTCATCGAGCAGCGTGCCGATGAAGTGCCCCATGCGGTCGCGGTCTCCTTGGCGCGCGGCGACCGCGGCGACCGACCGGCTGTTCAGCCAGCGAGTGAGCCAGTCGCCGGGCCGCTCGGTTCGTTGCTGGTGCCTGAGCCACTCAGATGTGTCGGCGGCTGTGTCGTACCCGGCCAGGTAGAGGGCCTGACGTCGGAGGAGGAAGTGCTCGGATCCCCGCGAACGCTCGGCGGCACGACGCATCTGGGCAAAGAAGTGACGGAGCTCGGCGGCGGGCATCTCCGGGGCGTTCGGAATGGGACCACGGCGGGGGCGCGGCGGCGGAGGCAGATTGCGGAGTGGCGACGGAGGGATGCCGTTGAGCGGCCAGGCAACGACCTCCACTAGGTCGCGCTGCATCACCCACGCCCCGATGGGGCTGTCCTCAGGCGCCAGATCGTCATCCAGAGCACTGGCCAGGAGGATGTCTGCCTCCATCGCCCGTTCAAGAGTGGAAAGCAGGGCTGGTGCCGCACCGAGCCGAAAGAGGCGGTGCCGGTGTACGAGGATCTGGCCGGTTGGCACAGCGGTAAGCGGCCGTCGTCCCGATTCCCACCCGGCGATGGTGTCGGCGGATACCCGCAGTTGCTCCGCAAGGGTCTCCTGCGTGTGTCCCAACTGCTCGCGAACGAGCCGCAACGTGTAGCCAGAAACAAGGCCGCTGCGACCACGCGAGGGCGATCCCTGACTGCTGGTCGGGGTGGAGCGCTGGATGCCGAGCACGCGGGCCCCCTTGCCTTTGGTACCGCAACGCCAACCCGTACTCACGGTCAGTTCAGGTCGACGCCGTCGATTTCTAACGTCTTAGTCAGTGACGAGTGGCAACTCAGCGTAGCGGAAGGGGTTGGATCGTGGAGGCTGTCGAGAAGGTTGGGAGGGTGGCCGTGCGCCGGGCTCAGGAGGAGCGGGGGTGCGTCTACTGCCCCGAAAGCGGGGCCGAGGTCTGTATTCGGGTCGTCGTCAGTAACCCTGGCCGTGACCGCCCTGTACTCGCGCACCGCTCATGCGCCGAGCAGCGCGGCATCAAGCCCCTGTACGAGGTGCTCCCCGCGCCGGAGCCCGCGCCGTGAGCGCCCCGGCACCGCCGGGCCGGGGCGGTGCGGGCGCGATGTGGCTCGCCTCCGTGATGGAGCCGCCGTCGATCATCCTGGCCGCATGGGCCGACAGCGCCTACGCCCTCGCCGAGGTACCGCTCGGTGTGCGGTTCGACGTCGTGCGGGCCACCGAGTGCCTGGGTGTGCGCGCCCTCGACGCCTTGGCGAACGCGTCCGTGTCGCTGGGGCCGGTGCTGTACTGCCGGCCGCGCCAGACCGTCGAGTTCCTCGTGCCGGTCGGTACCGCTGCCACCTGGGAGCCGTTGGGCGGCACCGTATGCGCCGGGCGCGGCGGCGCGCTGCTCTGCCCGGCGCCGGGTGGGACCCGCCGCGGCCGGACGTGGTTGTACCCGCCCGTCGGCGACGGCGTACTCACGGACGCCGAGCTGCTGCGCGCCCACCTGCTGCGGGCGTACGCGCGGGGGCGGTCATGACGGCGGCGTCCGGCCGGGTGTTCTGCGTGCACTGCGACCGCCCGATCTGGGGCGAGGCCGTCCGTATCGAGACAGTCGAGGCCGGGTCCGGTGCCCACCCGGACAACTACCGGCACGAGACCTGCGCCCCGCGCACGGGCGTCGCTCCGGGGCACCGGGCTGCGTAGCAGCCGCGCTGAGGCCCGCGCCAGCGCGCGGCCCCATGAACCCCGCCCCGGTCGACATTCCCTGGCAGGACCACGACCGGAGCGGGTCGGGCCACCCACAAGGAGGGCTGGCCCCACGCACGTGCGCACGACGACACGGAGACGGACTCCGTGCCGACAGCACACCCGGAGGTCACCATGCGATACCGCATCGACCAGGTCAAGGCCGACCCCAAGGACCGCGGCGACAGCGACGGCAAGGGCGGCAATCCGTCCGGCGGATGCGGCGACGGTCAGGGCTGCGGCCGCAAGTAGGCACGTCCGCACAGAGGCGGGGGCGGCTGAAAGGGCCGCTCCCGCCGGCGAGGAGGCGCGATGCACCACCACGGCTACCTGTGGCTCGGGTCCGGGCTGCACCAGGTGCCGGACGGGGTCCGCCGGGCCGGGCACCCGGACTTCCCAAGCAGCTCGTACCCGCCGTTGGAGCTGGCGCACTGGCTGCTGAAGCCAGCCTCCTTCGTACGGGGGACCTGGGACGACCCCAAGGAGGCCGCCGCGTGGTTCGCCGAGCAGGTGCGGCCGCACGTCGGTGCCTTCGGGTGCGATCACGACGCGCTCGCCGGTGGCCAGGACGTCGTCGGCGGCTGGTGGCTCAGCGGGCAGAGGTACCTCGGCGTGTACCTGATCGCCTGCTCGCCGCACCGGTTCCGCCCCGAGTACGGGTGTCCGGCCACGACGGGCTGATCAGGACGCCTCCGCCATCCGGGCCGACGGCGTCTCCTGGGCGGCGGCGTCCACGGGCGCCTCCGGCTCCGGCCGCAGCGTCCGCGCCGCCAGCACGCCCACCACGCAGACCAGCGCGGCGGCGAGGCACACCGCCGTGAAGGCGCCCGAGAAGGCGGAGCGGGCGAGTGGCTGGAGGGCGGGGGCGAGGAGCTCGAAGCGGCCGGTTTCGACGGCGGCGCGCGCGCCTGCCTCGGCGCCCAGGCCCTCGCCGACGCGCGCGGAGAAGAGGGCGCCGAAGAGGGCGATGCCGGTCGCGGTGCCGAGGGGGTAGCAGGCGTTGGTGAGGCCCGAGGCCATGCCGGCGCGGTCGGCGGGGACCGCGTCCACGGCCACACCCATCAGGGGCGGGAAGATGACCGCCCCGCCGATGCCGAGCAGCACCAGGCCGAGGGACGTGGCCGCGTCGGCCGCCGGGAGGCCCGCGCCCGCCGCCGCCAGCAGCACCAGCCCCGCGCCCTGCGCCGCGAAGCCTCCCGCCACCAGGGCGTCCGCCGCGAAGCGGCGTTGGAGGCGGGCCACGAAGAGGCCGGCGATCAGCAGGCTGCCGGTCAACGGCAGGAGGTGCAGGCCGACTTCGAGCGGGGTGTACGCGTGCGTCGACTGGAGCCACAGCGTGACGAAGGCGAGCACGCCGAGGCTCGTCAGCCGGGCGAGGAAGCCCAGCAGGGCCGCGCCCGAGAAGGCCCGTACCCGTAGCAGCGCCAGGTCGATGAGGCCGTCGCCGCGCCGCTGGCTGGCCACCAGCGCGAGCGCGAGCCCCACGCCGACGGCCGCCGAGAGCACGACCTCCGGCGCCGCCCAGCCCGCCTCCGGCCCGGCGACCAGCGGGTAGTGCAGCGCCAGCAGCGCCCCGACACCGAGGAGCGCGCCGAGCGGGTCGATGCGGCGCCGGGTGTCGCGTGGGGCGGCCGACTCGGGCATGCGGGCCAGCGCGCCGGCCACCACCAGTACCCCGATGGGCACGTTGACCAGGAAGATCCACCGCCAGCCGAGCAGGTCGACGAGGACCCCGCCGACCACGGGCCCGAGGGCCCCCGCCGCGGAGGCGATGGCGGCGAACGCCGCGATCGCGGCCTGACGGCGCGCCCCTTCGGGATAGGCGGCGGCGATCAGCGCCAGCGTGGGCGCGAAGACGAGCGCGCCGCCGAGTCCCTGCGCGGCGCGGGCGGCGATGAGCGTCCCGACGTCGGGCGCAAGACCACATCCGGCCGAAGCGAGGGTGAAAAGCGCCATCCCGGCGGTGAAGACGGTCCGGCGCCCGATGCGGTCGGACAGAGCGCCCGAGCTGAGCAGCAGGGCGCCGAAGGCCAGCGAGTACGCGGAGACGGTCCACTGGACCTGGCCGAGCCCGCTTTCCAGGTCGCGGGCGATACCGGACAGGGCGACGTTCACCACCGTCACGTCCAGGGTCATCATCACGCCACCCGCGCTGACGAGGGCGAAGGTCCATCGGGGCGTGCGTCGGCGGGAAGGCACCGCTGAGCACCTCCAAAATTCGGGTCCGGGCGGGGGGTGGAAGCCCACGTGGTGGCGGCAACGAACCAGACCTGACGGAACGTCAACTTCCGCGCGGGGACGTGTGGCTGAAAGTTGACCTTGTCCGTAAGGTAAGCCTAACCTAATCTAGCCCCGCCCGGACGTCCAGACGTTCGAGCGCAATGATCCGGCCAGACATCGGAGCTGCCTGATGCCCCTTTCCGCCGACCATCCCGTGCCCGCTCTGCCCGACGTGGCCCCCGCGGCCTGGCGCGAGGCCAACCGCCGCCTCCTCGCCAAAGCGCTCGGCGAGTGGTGTTTCGAGGACATGCTGAAAGCGGTCGAGACCGGCGAAGGCGGCTACCGCGTCGACCTCGACAGCGGCACCACGTACGCGTTCGACGCCACGCCCGGCGCCTTCGGCTGGCTGCGCGTCGACCCGGACTCGATCACCCGCACGGCCACCAGCATGCTCGGCAACTCCATCGCCCAACCGGCCTGGGACGCCCAGCAGTTCCTGTTGGAGGCGGCCTCCACCATCGGCAGCGACCCCTCCACCATCGCCACCTACTTCACCGAGCTCTCCGCCACCCTCGCCGTCGACGCCGCCCGCCTCACGCACGGCGGCGAGACCGTGGCCGAGCTGCGCGCCCTGGGCCACACGGAGCTGGAGTGCCGGATGACCGGCCACAACCTCCTCGTCGCCAACAAGGGCCGGATCGGCTTCTCCGCCACCGACGTACGCCAGTACGCCCCCGAGTCCGCGCAGCCGCTGACACTCCAGTGGGTCGCCGTCCACCGCGGCCTCGCCGAGTTCCGGGGCACCGCCGAGCTGTCCGAAACCACCATCCTGGAAGACGAGTTGGACCCGGAGACCCGGTCCCGGTTCACCGCCGTCCTTCAGGACACCGGCGTCGACCCGCAGGGCTACGTGTGGATGCCCGTGCACCCCTGGCAGTGGGACCACGCCGTGCAGATCACGCACGCCGCCGACGTCGCGCAGCGCCGCATCATCCCGCTGGGACAGAGCACGGACTCGTACCTGCCCGGCCAGTCGATCCGTACGATGGCCAACGCCACCACGCCCGAGCGGTACGACGTCAAACTGCCGCTGAAAATCCTCAACACCCTGGTCTGGCGCGGCATACCGCCGCACTGCACCATGGGCGCCCCGGTCGTCACGCAGTGGCTGCGCGGGCTCGTCGAGCGCGACCCGTTCCTGACCGAGACCTGCCGCACGGTCTTCCTCGGCGAGGTCGCCTCGGTCACCGTCCAGCACCCCTACCTGTCGAAGCTTCAGGACGCGCCCTACCAGCACCTGGAGACCCTCGGCTGCATCTGG
This sequence comes from Streptomyces sp. NPDC093546, assembly GCF_044765045.1. Classification (NCBI taxonomy): domain Bacteria; kingdom Bacillati; phylum Actinomycetota; class Actinomycetes; order Kitasatosporales; family Streptomycetaceae; genus Streptomyces; species Streptomyces sp. NPDC093546. Next base: position 426,687 of record NZ_JBIWJG010000002.1, read on the forward strand.
CGCGACTCGGTGTCGGCGCGCAAGGACGAGGGCGAGCGGGTGCGCACCTTCGCCTCGCTGCTGCACGTCGACAGCGCGGGCGACGCGTTCGTCGCCGAGCTCGTCCGCGCCTCCGGCCTGGATCCGCAGGAGTGGCTGCGGCGCCTCTTCGACACGCTGCTCACGCCGATCCTGCACGTGCTGTACCGGTACGGCGTCACCTTCAACCCGCACGGCCAGAACACCCTGCTCGGGTACGACGAGAACGACGTCCCGGTCCGGCTCTACCTCAAGGACTTCGTGGACGACGTGTGCGTGTCGTTCACCGACGTGCCGGAGCGCGGCCCCGAGCCCGACGGGCACGACCACGTGCTGCCGCGCAAGCACCCCTCGATCATCAAGCAGCACGTCATGGACCAGGTCTTCGTCGGCCACTTCCGCTACCTCGCGCCGCTCTGCGCCGACCAGCTCGGCGTACCCGAGAAAACGTTCTGGCGGCTGGTCCGGCAGACGATCCTCGACTTCCAGGAGGAGTTCCGGAAGCGGTTCCCCGAGCTCGCCGGGCGGTTCGCCGAGTACGACCTGCTCACCCCGGAGATCCCCCGGTACGGCCTCAACCGCGACCGGATCGTGGTCACCCGGTACACCGACCGCGCGCTGCGCCACGCGCTGTACCCGAACGGCACGCACCCCAACCCGCTCGCCGAGGACTGAGGAGGCAGCGTGACCCCGTTGGCCCAGACCCGACCCCTGTTGTCTCCGTACCCGCCGTCCGTGCTCGCCGCCTCCCACGAGGGCTTCGCCGAGGTCCTCGCCACCCTCACCGAGGCGGTCGACGCCGCCGGCGCCGCCCGCCGCCCCGCGGGGCCCATCCCGGCGGGCGCCCCCGCCGACGTCCTCGCGGCGGCGGCCGAGGCCCTCGGCCCGGCCGAGCTGCCCGCCGAGGGGCTCGGCGCCAAGGCGGCGCTCCAGCTGCTCGCGACCGTGCTGCTGGAGCAGGGCATCGACCTCTCGCACCCGCGCGCCGCCGCCCACCTGCAAGCGCCGTCCCTGTCGGTCGCGGTCGCGGCGGACGCTCTGGCCGCCGCCGGGAACGCGTCGCTGGACACGTACGACTCCGGCCCCTCCGGCATCGCCGTCGAGCGCTGGCTCATCGGCGCCCTGATCCGCCTGGCCGGGCTCGGGGAGCGCGCCGACGGCGTCCTCACGCCCGGCGGGTCGCTGTCCAACCTGATGGGCCTGCTGCTCGCCCGCGACGCCGCCGCGCTGCGGCGCGGCGTCGACGCCCGCCGGCACGGCGTCGCGGCGCTGCCCGGCCCGGTGGTCTTCTGCTCCGAGCTCGCCCACTTCTCCACGCACCGGGCGTGCGCCGTGCTGGGCCTCGGCGAGGCCGCCGTGCACCCGGTGCCCGTCGACGAGCGCCGCCGCATGCGGCCCGAGGCGCTCGCCGCCGCGCTGGAGGCGCTCGGCCCGGACCGGACGCCGATCGCGGTGGTCGCCACCGCCGGGACCACGGACTTCGGCTCCATCGACCCGCTCCCGGAGATCGCCGAGATCGCCTCCGGGCACGGCATGTGGATGCACGTGGACGCGGCGTACGGCTTCGGCGCGCTCTTCTCCGACCGGCTGGCCGGCCGCCTCGCGGGCCTGGAGCTCGCCGACTCCGTCACCCTCGACCTGCACAAGATCGGCTGGCAGCCGGCGGCCGCGAGCGTGCTCCTGGTGTCGGACACCACCGCCTTCACCTCGCTCGACCGCGAGGTCGCCTACCTCAACCCCGCCGACGACTCCGAGGCCGGTTTCGACGGCCTGCTGGGCCGCAGCCTCCAGACCACCCGCCGCCCCGACGCGGTGAAGGCCGCCGCCACCCTGCTGACGTACGGGCGGGAAGGGCTCGGCCGCATGGTCGACGTCTGCCACGACCTGGCCCGCCACGCGGAGCGCCGCATCCTCACCGAGCCCGAGCTGGAGCTCGTCGCCCCGGCCGAGCTGACCACGGTGGTCTTCCGCTACCGGGGGGCGAACCCGGCGGCCGCCGACGCCCTCAACGGCGCCCTGCGCAGACGGCTGCTCGAATCCGGCGCCGCCCTCATCGGGCGTACGGAGGCGGAGACCGCCGGCCCCGGCTCCCCCAAGCGCGTGTGCCTGAAGTTCACGCTGCTCAACCCCACCGCCACCACCGACGACATCGACGGGCTCGTGGACACGGTCCTCGACGCCGGCCGCACCTGCGAACGACTCATCGAGGAGGGCGCCGCATGACCGTCACCAGCGCGGCGACAACGACGCACCCGGATCCGCTGCACGAGCTCGACGCGCGCGGAGCCGCCGAACACGCCCATGTCGAGGCCCTCCTGCGCTGCTGGCTGCGCGAGACCGGCACCCCCGTGACCCCCGGCCTGCTCCGCGTGGAGCTGCCCACCGCCGGGCTCGCCCTCGTCACCGAGGTCACGCACTGCTCGCCCACCGGCTGGCACCGCTTCGCCCCCGCCCGCCTGGAGGGCCCCGGCGGCCCGCTCGGCCCGACCGCCGACCCCGTCACCGCCGTGGCGCTGCTCTCCACGGAAGCGGCGGTACGCGGCGGAAGCCGTCCCGGCGGAGTCCCCTCCGGCGAGGTCGCCGACCTGGTGGAGCGCACCGCCGAGTCCGTACGCCGGGTCGCCGCCTTCATCGCCGACCGCCGCGCCCACCCGCAGCCGCCCCCGCAGGTCGACGGCTTCCTCGACGCCGAACAAGCCCTGCTGCTGGGCCACTTGAACCACCCGGCGCCCAAGAGCCGGGACGGCATCTCGGACCACGAGGCGCGGGCGTACTCGCCGGAGCTGCGCGGCTCCTTCCGGCTGCACTGGTTCGCCGCCGACGAGTCGGTCGTCTCCCACGACGCCGTCGACGGCGCGCCGTCGCTCGCCGGCCGCGACACCGTCGCGCTCCTCGCCGACCTCGCCGAACGGCGCCTGGACGACGGCCGGGTGCTGGTGCCCGCGCACCCCTGGCAGGCCCGCGACCTGCTGCACCGGCCGCGCATCAAGGCGCTCGTCGCCTCGGGCGCGCTGGAGCCGCTCGGCGAGCTGGGCCCCGAGTGGTGGCCCACCTCCAGCGTGCGGACCGTGTACCGGCCGGACGCCGACGTGATGCTGAAGCTCTCCCTGGGGCTGCGGCTGACCAACTCCCGTCGTGAGTCGACCCGTACGGAGCTGCGCCGGGGCCTGGAGATCAACCGGCTGCTCGACGCCGGGTACGCCGAGGCCACCTTCGCCGCCCACCCCGGCTTCGCGATCACCCGCGACCCCGCCTGGATCGCCGTCGACGAGCCGGGCCGCCCCGGGGGCCCGGACGTCACCGGCCTCGACGTCGCCGTGCGCGAGGTCCCGGACGGCATCGCCGACCTGCGCTGCCTGGTCGGCCTGGTGGCCCCGCGCCCCGGCCTCGGCCGCAGCGCGCTCGGCGACCTGGTCGCGGCGCTCGGCCCGGGCGCGGCCGAGCAGTGGACGGCCGACTACACCGACAAGGTGCTCGTGCCGATGCTGCACCTGTACGCGGCCACCGGCATCGGCCTGGAGGCCCACCAGCAGAACACCCTGGTCCGGCTGGACGCGACCGGACGCGTCACCGGCTCCACCTTCCGCGACAACCAGGGCTACTACCTGGCGACGTCGTACCTCCCCGGCCTGCTGAAGCGGCTCGGCGCCGACTCCTCCACGCTCGCCGTCGTCGACGACGCCCTCGTGGACGACCGCCTCTCCTACTACCTGCTGCGCAACCAGGCGCTGTCGGTCGTCGGCTGCCTCGCCGTCGACGGGCTCGCCGACGAGCGCGACCTCCTCGCCGTACTCGTCGACCGGCTGCGCGCGGCGCTCCCCGCGCTCGCCGAGGCCGGGCCCGAGGGCGACCGGCTGGCGCGCCGCTGGCTCGAGGCGGACACCCTGCCGTGCAAGGGCAACCTGCTGACCCGGCTGCACGGCATCGACGAGGTCCTCGCCCCGCTCGACGCCCAGTCCGTCTACCTCGACGCCCCGAACCCCCTCCAGGAGGCCACGGCATGACCTCGGTGGACCACGATCCGACCGCCACGATCCCCGGCCCGCCGCTCCCGGTCCTGAGCGGCCCCTGGTCGGCCCGGGTCGCCCGGGCGGAGGGCACCGACCTGGACGTGGTGCACGGCTGGATGCAGTCGCCGCACATCGACGCCTTCTGGCACCAGGCCTGGCCGCGTGAGCGCTGGTACGAGGAGATCGCCGGGCACCTGGCGGGGGACGCGATCCTGCCGGTTCTGGTCGACCTGGACGGCGAGCCGTTCGCGTACATCGAGGTGTACCGCGTCGTACGCGACCGCCTCGCCGGGCAGTACGCACAGCTGCCGCACGACCTGGGCGTGCACATCGCCATCGGCGACGCGGCCCGCACCGGTCAGGGGCTGGGCCGACGGCTGCTGCGCGCCCTCGCCGAGGGGCTGCTCGCCGCCGACCCGGCGTGCGTCCGGGTGGTCGCCGAGCCGGACGTGACCAACGCGCCGTCGCTCAGGGCGTTCGAGGCGGCCGGGTTCCGCCCCTGCGGCGAGGTCGTCTTCCCCGACAAGACCGCCGCCCTGCTCGTCCATCCGCGCAGCGAGGAGGACCTCCCGAAATGACGCAGCTCATCTCCGAACACGACGTGGTGGCCATCGGCTGCGGCCCCTTCAACCTGGGCCTGGCCGCGCTCGCCTCCACCGTCGACGACCTCGACCTCGTCGTCCTGGAGGAGCGGCCGGAACTCACCTGGCACCGGGGCATGATGTTCGGCGACGCCTCGATGCAGGTGAACTTCCTCGCCGACCTGGTCACGCTCGTCGCCCCCTGGCACCCGCTGTCGTTCCTGGCGTACCTCCACGACATGGACCGCCTCTACACCTTCACCGTGCGCGAGAACTTCTTCCCCTCGCGCCGTGAGTACGAGGACTACCTGCGCTGGGCGGCCGCCCGGCTGCCCTCGGTCCGCTTCTCGCACCGCGCCGAGGAGGTCCACTGGGACGCCGAGGCCGAGCGGTTCACCGTCGATGTCGTACGCGGGGACGGCACGCGGCTGCGGATGCTCGCCCGCAACCTCGTCCTCGGCATCGGCACGGCGCCGCACGTCCCCGAGGCGCTGGCGGACCTGCCCGAGTCGCTGCTGCTGCACACCTCGGACTACCTGTACCGGGCGGCCGACGTGGCGGCGGCCGGCAAGGTCACGGTCGTCGGCTCCGGGCAGTCCGGCGCCGAGGTCGCCGTCGACCTGCTGACCCGCAACCTCGACGGCGGCCCGGCGGTGAGCTGGCTGACCCGCACGTCGTCGTTCGCGCCGCTCGACTACACCAAGATGAACCTGGAGCTGACGACCCCGGCGTACATGCGGTACTTCCACTCCCTGCCGCAGGACGTCCGCGACCGGCTCGTCCGCGAGCAGTGGCAGTTCTACAAGGGCATCTCCACCGACACCCTGGAGGAGATCCACGAACTGCTCTACCGGCGGCAGCTGGAGCACGGCCTGGCCGACGTGGAGCTCCGCTTCGGCATCACCGTCGAGTCGGCGGCCGTGGACCCGACCGGCCGCGCGGCGGTCCTGACCTGCCGGCACCGCGACACGGACCGCGTCTTCGAGCACACCACCGGTCTCGTGGTCGCCGCCACCGGCTACCGCAACCGCACGCCCGCCTTCCTGGCCCCGGTGGACGAGCTGCTCCTGCGCGACGGGCACGGGCGTCCCCGCGTACGCCTGGACCATTCCGTCGAGCTCGCGGACGGTGTCACGGGCCGGGTCTTCGTCGCGAACGCCGAGATCCACGCGCACGGCGTCTCCTCGCCGAACCTCGACATCGGCGCCGTACGCAACGCCACCATCCTCAACGCGATCACCGGGCGCGAGACGTACCGGCTGCCGAAGCACAGCGCCTTCACGCGGTTCGAGCCGCCGGGCCACGTGGCGTAGGCGACGGATACCGGGCCGCGTCGCCGCCCTCAGTGGGCGCCGGTGAGCTCCCCGCTGAGGGCGGAGTGGAGGCGGGCACTGGGCTCGTTGAGCCCGGTGATCTCCACGCGCTTGCCGCGCTGGGCGTACTTGTTGCCGATGGCGTCCAGGGCGGCGACGGAGGAGGCGTCCCAGACGTGCGCCGCGCCGAGGTCGATGACGATCCGGTCGGGGTCGCCCGCGTAGTCGAACCGGCCCACCAGGTCGTTGGAGGAGGCGAAGAACAGCTCGCCCGTCACCCGGTAGACGACGGTGGTGCCGTCCGGGTCCCTGACGGCGGTGACCTCGGCGAGGCGCGCGACGCGCCGGGCGAAGACCACCATCGCCGTGACGGAGCCGACGACGACGCCGATGGCGAGGTTGTGCGTGGCCACGACGCACCCGACGGTGATCACCATGACGGCGATCTCCCCGGCCGGCATCCGCCGCAGCGTCTTCGGGGCGACGGAGTGCCAGTCGAACGTCGCGAACGACACCATGACCATGACCGTGACGAGCGCCGCCATCGGGATGTCGGAGACCACCGGCCCGAAGACGATGCACAGCACCATCAGGAACGCGCCCGCGAGGAAGGTGGACAGCCGCGTCCGGGCGCCCGACACCTTCACGTTGATCATCGTCTGGCCGATCATCGCGCAGCCGCCCATGCCGCCGAAGAAACCGGTGACGATGTTGGCGATGCCCTGCCCGATGGACTCGCGCGTCTTGCTGGAGCGGGTGTCGGTGATGTCGTCCACGAGCTTGGCCGTCATCAGCGACTCCATCAGCCCGACCAGCGCCATGGCGAAGGCGTACGGGGCGATCGTCGTCAGGGTGTCGAGGGTGAACGGCACGTCCGGCAGCCCCGGCACCGGCAGCGAGGACGGCAGGGCGCCCTTGTCCCCGACGGTCGGCACCGCGATCCCGGCCGCGACCGTGATGACCGTCAGGACGGCGATCGACACCAGCGGCGCCGGGACCACGGTCGTGACCCTCGGGAAGAACACCATCAGCGCGAGACCCGCCGCGATCAGCGGATACACGGCCCACGGTACGTCCCGCATCTCCGGCACCTGCGCCAGGAAGATCAGGATCGCCAGCGAGTTGACGAAGCCGACCATCACCGAGCGGGGCACGAACCGCATCAGCTTCGCCACCCCCAGCGCGCCGAGCGCGACCTGGAACACCCCGGCGAGGATCACCGCGGCCACCAGGTAGCCCAGGCCGTGCTCCCGGTTCAGCGGTGCGATCACCAGCGCGACGGCACCCGTCGCGGCGGAGATCATGGCCCGTCGGCCGCCGACGATCGCGATGGTCACGGCCATGGTGAACGAGGCGAACAGCCCGATCGCCGGCTCGACCCCGGCGATGATCGAGAACGAGATCGCCTCGGGGATCAGCGCGAGCGCGACCACCAGCCCGGCGAGCACCTCGGTGCGCCACACCTTCGGATCGGTCAGCCAGTCGGGCCGCAGCCGCGGCCGCGGCCACCGGCGTACCGGCACGGCGGAAGACGTGGAAGAGGACAACGGAACAGCACCTGCCAGAGAGAGGGGGGACGGAACAACCCTACGGGAGCCGGTGAGGGGCCCGGCCGTGGTGGGCGATCTCACTCCGGGCGCGGCACCGCGCGACCGTCACCGCCACCCGCGGCCGCCGTTGGACAGGCATGAACGTGATCTTGTCGACCTCCGCGCCGTGGCTCTTCTCCTCGGAGGAGACCTTCAGCATGCGCCCGTTGCACTCAGCCCAGTTCGGCAGCACCTGGATCGTGGACGTGCCGGCCAAGGCCCTCGCCCCGCTGGCCGCCGGGCCGGACGCCGCCCGCAGGCTCTGGGCGCGCCGCGGGTATCTGGAGGGCAGCCTGGCGAACCAGGAGCTGGCCCGGATGCTGCGGGGGCGGCCGGAGGACTTCGGCGCCATCGGGCACATCGTGCTCGGCGCGGACGCCGTGGAGGTCGAGCCCGGCGTCCGCAGCTTCAGCGGGCTGCTGCACGTCATCGCCCCGGAGTGCATCGACGGCCTGCAGCGGCTGAAGGTCGTCGCCGACGCGGCCGCGTACGGCGACGCCTCTGTGCTGGAGCGGTCGGTGATGCGGCTGGAGATCGTGTGCGGTGACGACCAGCGGGAGCGGATGCGCCGGCTCCACGGCTTCGCGGACGCGTACCTCAACCCCGCCACCGCGCAGGACCGCCTGGTCCGCTGCCCCGTCATCCGCCGCCTCATGGACGCCGACTGGGAACGCGAGGGCACCTTCGACCCGCGCCGGGGCCTGACGTCCACCGCGGGCCTCCCGGTCTTCGACATGGCCGAGGTGACGCGCGCCCTGGCCTGCGTATCCCCGTCCCCGCGACCCGACGCGGCGCACCTGACCGCGTCCGACGACGGCCTGGAGCTGCTGTGGAACGACCTCTCCGGGCCGCTCTACCGCGAGCTGTTCCACGGCCGCATGACCCCCGTCGGCATCTTGCGCGCGGTGGAGGCGCGGCGCGCGGCCCGCGCCGCACTCGACGCGCTCCCGAAGAGGCGCCTGGAGGGGTACGGCCACCTGATCCGGTACGCGCCCGAGCTCATCCAGTGGCAGGCGTGCCGCTTCCTGCCCGTGGACGAGCTGCACGACGCCCGCTCCACCTACGCCTGGCAGGACGCCATCGACCACCGCCTGCCGGCCGAGACGGTCGCGGCGGCGGACCGGCTGGTCGCGCGCTACGAGCGGGTGCGCCCGAGGCCGGGGGCGGGCGCGTACAAGCGGTACAAGCAGGAGACGTCGGAGTACGGCCTGTGGTGGGAGCTCCTCGGCGCCTGACGGCCCGCGCGGAGGCCCGGCCGCGGGATCACGCGAGGGGCGATGGCGGCGACGCGGTGTCCGGTCCGCGCAGCAGGCGCTCCTCGTAGCGGCCCAGCGCGAGCACGGCGCACAGGAGGAGGGGCGGTATCAGGAGGGCTATGAAGATCACGGCGGATCCTTCCGAAGGAAGCCTTCCTTTCCCGCGTTGCCGCGCAGAAGGGGCGAAAACCCTACTTCTGGCAAGAAGTCGGCGCAGCGGACGCAGCCCCTGAGGCCGGTGGAGGCACGGCCGGCGCCGGCGCGAGGTAGGGTCCCGCACGACCGCGACCAAGGACACGAGGTGCACCGCGCATGACCGTCTTCACGGACCCGTCCCGCCGCCCGCGTACCCGACGCCGCCCCGTCGCCGCCACGGGCGCACTCGCCGCCACGGCCCTGTTCCTGGCCGCGTGCGGCGGCGAAGGCTCCACCGGCGGCGACGCCTCGGCGGCGCCCGCCGACGGCCATGGCGCGGAACATGCCCCCGCGGTGCACAGCCACGTCCATGGTCTGGGGATCGACCCCGCCGACGGCCGGCTCTACGTGGCCACCCACGAAGGCGTCTTCACCGCCGATGACTCCGGGAAGCCGCGGCGCGTCGGGGACAGCAGGGACGACTTCATGGGTTTCACGGTGGCGGGGGACAGGACGTTCCTCGCCAGTGGCCACCCGGCCCCCGGCAGCGGCGAGCCGGCGAACCACGGGCTGATCAGGAGTACCGACGCGGGGAGGTCCTGGACCACCGCCTCCCTCAAGGGGGAGGCCGACTTCCACGCCCTGGACCACGTGAAGGGCACCGTCTACGGCTACGACAGCACGGGCGGAACCCTGCGCGTGAGCGAGGACGGCGGCGCCACCTGGAAGGACCGGGCCCGGCTGCAGGCCCTCGACATCGCGGTCAGCCCTACCGATCCGGACCGTCTCGTGGCCACCACGACGGAGGGCGTGGCGCGCAGCGCGGACGGAGGCAGGAACTTCGCCCGCGGTGAGCAGCCCGCGATGGAGTTCGTGTCCTGGGCCGCGCCGGACGCGCTGTACGGCATCGACTTCACGGGCACCCTGCACCTCAGTGGCGACGGCGGCACCACGTGGAAGAAGACGGCCACCGTGCCCGGCGGGCAGCCTCAGGCCCTGACGGCTGTCAGCGCCGGACACCTCCTCGCGGCCACTCAGGACGGCGTGTACGAGTCCAAGGACGCCGGCAAGACCTTCACCAAGCGCCTCACCGTGGCGAACGGCAGCCACTGACGCACCCACACCGTCCGACGCGCACCGCACCGACGCGCGCGCCGAGGGCGAGCCCCCGCGCCGTCACCAGCGCGCAGACCGTCACGGCGGAGCCGATGCCTCCTGCGCGTGGTGACGGTCGTGCTGGACCGCTGCAGACGAACGGGACCATCCGTTCCTGGTAAAGCCATCCCCCCTTCCGGGAATACCCCCTCCCCGTATATTGTCTTAGCCCTGCGAGATACCCCCAGGGGGTATAGGTCTCAGTGAAGGGGCAGAGTGATGTCAACCGCCAATCCGCGGCGCTGGTGGGCACTTCTCGTGCTGGCCACCGCCCAGTTCATGGTCATCATGGACACCTCCATCATCGGCGTGGCGCTCCCGGAGATGCAGCGTGACCTGGGCTTCTCCCCGGGCGATCTCCAGTGGGTGTTCAACGCCTACGTCATCGCCTTCGGCGGTCTGCTGCTCCTGGGTGGGCGGCTGTCCGACCTGCTGGGGGCCCGCCGCGTCTTCGTCTCCGGATGGGTCGTCCTGATCGCCGGCTCGGTGGTCGCCGCGGCCGCGAGCACCGCGTGGGTCGAGGTCGTCGGACGCGCGGTGCAGGGCGTCGGCGGGGCGCTGATCGCGCCGGCCTCGATGACGCTGCTGATGATGCTCTTCGGGCACGACCCCAAGGAGCTGGGCAAGGCGCTCGCCCTGTACGGCGCGGCGGCCCCGGCCGGCGGCACCGCCGGGGTGTTCCTCGGCGGCGTGTTCACCGAGTGGGCGAGCTGGCCCTGGGTCTTCGTCATCTACGTACCGATCGGCATCGCCACCCTGCTGGCCACCGGCCTCCTCCCGGCGGTCGCCGGACGGCGCGGCTCGGTGGACGTCCTCGGCGCGGCGGCCGTCACCGCCGGTCTCGCGCTCGCGGTGTTCGCGGTCGTACGCGCCCCCGAGGTCGGCTGGGGCGACGCGCAGACCGTCCTGGAACTCACCGGCGCGGCCCTGCTCCTGACGCTGTTCCTGGTCGTCCAGCGGTCGGTCAAGGCCCCACTGATGCCGCTCGGCGTCTGGCGCACCCCGGGCCTCGGCGTCTCCAACCTGGCGATGGCGCTGCTGGGCGCCGCGTGGATCCCCATGTGGTACTTCCTCAACCTCTACCTCCAGCAGGTGCTGGGGTACGGGGCGTTCGCCAGCGGCGCGGCGCTGCTGCCGATGACCGGGCTACTGATGATCTTCATGACACTCGTCACCGCCCGGCTGCTGGCCCGCTTCGGGGCCAAGCCGCTGATCGCGGGCGGTCTGCTGGTCCTCGCGGCGGGCCTGGTGTGGCTGTCGGCCGTCGAGCCGACCGGCACGTTCCTGGTCGACGTGCTGCCCGCGTCCCTGGTGGCGGCGACGGGCATGTCCCTCGCCTACATACCGGCCATGATGTCGGCGATCTCCGGTGTACCGCAGGAGCAGGCCGGTCTGGCCTCCGGCATCGTGAACACCACCTACCAGGTGGGCTCCGCCCTCGGCCTGGCCGCGCTCACCGCACTCGCCACCTCGCAGGGCGCGGGCGCGCTGGGCGACCTGCCGGCGCTGACCGACGGCTTCGCCTCCGCGTTCCTGGGCGCCGCCGCGGTCGCAGCGGCGGGTGGCGTCCTCACCCTCCTGCTGATGCGCGGCGCGAAGTCCCCGGCCCCGGCCCCGGCCGAGGCGGCGCCGGCGTCCGCGGCGGGCGAGCGGGTGGGCTCCTGACCCATGGACGGCTGCTGCCGCACCCCACCGAAGAACGAACCGGGGCCACCCGGCACCGCCACGGTGCCGGGTGGCCCTCCCGCGCGTACGACGCTTCCTCATTGACGGCGAATTGCCCCTCGCGCAAGGGTTGTTGCGTGCTCAAGGACGAATCGACACCACGCGTGGGCCCCACCGCCCCTCCCGCCGCCGACCCGCCGGAGAATCTGCGGCGCGTGGCCGTGGCCAGCTTCATCGGTACGGCCATCGAGTTCTACGACTTCTACATCTACGGCACCGCCGCCGCGCTCGTACTCAACGAAGCGTTCTTCCCCACGCTCTCGCCGCTCAACGCCACCCTCGCCTCCTTCTCCACCTACGCGGTGGCCTTCGTCGCGCGGCCGTTGGGTTCGGTGCTCTTCGGCCACTTCGGTGACCGGGTCGGCCGCAAGTCCGTGCTCGTGGCGTCCCTGCTGATGATGGGCCTGGCCACCGCGCTCGTCGGCCTGCTGCCCGGTTACGCCTCCTGGGGCGTGTGGGCCCCGGTGCTCCTGGTGCTGCTGCGCTTCGTGCAGGGCCTCGGCCTCGGGGGCGAGTGGGGCGGGGCGGCGCTGCTCGCGGTGGAGCACGCACCGCCCGGACGGCGCGGACTGTACGCGGCGTTCCCCCAACTCGGCCCGTCGGTCGGCTTCTTCGCCGCGACCGGCGCCTTCTGGCTGCTGTCGGCGGCGCTGGACGACACGGCGTTCCGCACCTGGGGCTGGCGCATCCCGTTCCTGTTCTCGTTCGTCCTGGTGGGGGTCGGCCTCTTCGTACGGCTGAAGATCAGTGAGACGCCGGTGTTCGCGCGGGTGGCGGCGGCGCGGGAGGCGAGCCGGGTGCCGTTCGTCGAGGTGCTGCGGCGGCATCCGCGCGAACTGCTGCTCGGCGCCGGCGGCATGGTGGTCGCGTACGGCCTCTTCTACACGGCCACGACGTACTGCCTCGCCTACGCGACCGCCGAGCTCGGCATGGACCGCGGCCTCGTGCTCGCGCTGTCCCTGGTCGCGTGCCTCTTCCTGGCCGCGGGCACGTGGGTGGCGGCGACCCGTTCCGACTCCGTGGGGCGACGCACGCTGGTGCTCGCCGGTACGGGCCTGGCCGGTCTGTGGGCCCTGGTCCTCTTCCCGCTGCTGGACACCGCGCAGCCCGTGCTGGTGGCGCTGGCCCTCGGCGTCGCGCTGTTCCTCATGGGGGTCGTGTACGGCCCGATGGGCGCGTACCTGCCGGAGCTCTTCCCCGCGCGGGTGCGCTACTCCGGGGCTTCGCTCGCGTACAGCCTCGGCGGGGTGCTGGGCGGGGCCGTCACCCCACTCGTGGCCACCCGGCTGCAGGCGTCCTTCGGGTCGGCGTCGGTGGGCTGGTACGTCGCGGCGATGGCCGTGGTGTCGGTGCTGTGCGTGCTCGCGCTCCCGGAGACCAGGGACCGCGAACTCGGCGCGTGACGCGGTGGCGGCGTGTACAGCGCGGCGGCGCGCGGCGCGGAGCGGATGATCGCCGCCACGACATCCCGGGCGGCGGGCGGCGTGGGCCCTCGCGTCATGGCCGCTGGAACATGCGGCGGCGGTGGGAGCAGGCGCGCGCGGTGGCCAGGAGCTCCTGGAGCCGGTCGCCCGCCTCGTCGGCGTTCCGCATCGGGCGGGGGAACGACAGGCGGGCGTCGTGGTGGCCGCGGGGGTGTTCGAGGCGGAGGGTGAGGGCGTACCGGTCGAGGGCGAGGGGGAGTACGCGTACGACGCCTTGGAGCCGGTGCGGGTCGATCAGGCGCGTCAGCCGCTCGACCGCCTCGGGGTGGGAGTCCGCGAGGTGGATGAGCATGGCGGGCTCGTGCGTGGCCAGCGGGTCCGGCGCGGTGAGGACGATCTCGTCGAGGCCGACGTGGAGGATTCCCTCGGCCGTCTCCAGGGTGGCGCGGGCCGCGTCCAGCCGGAGGCCCACCGTGCCGGCGTCCGGCGCCGGGGCGGCCGGGGTCAGCCAGCCCGAGAGGGTCACCCGGGCGCGCACCCGCTCCCGTACGGCGGTGGGGGCGATGTCCGTGAACTCCATGAGCGCGGCCAGACCGCCCCGGGGAGCCGCCGCGGCCCGCCCGGCGAGGCAGCTGCCCGCGGGCAGCCGGAGCCCGAGACGGCCGCGGTCGTCGACGTGGTGAACGTCCATCAGGGGGCAGCTGTGGCCGTCCGTGGTCACGGTCAGGGACGTCGCCGCGGCGAGGACGGATCGGACCCGTTCCGCGGGGGTCGGCTCGGCGGCGCGTACGTCGGCGCTCACGGTCTCCACCTCCAGTTAGGTAAGGCTAGCCTAAGCTAGCGTGGAGGTGCGGGTCGGCGCCAGTACGCGCGGGAGTTCTGGCCCTTACCGGGCCACCATCGTGACGTCGGTGGCCTTGGCGCTCGTGAACACCGTTGTGCCGTCGGCGAGTCCCAGCTCCGCGGCGGCCGGCGCCGATCAGAAGGTTTCCGACCTGCTGAAACGCCACTTCATCTTCGGCGTTTCAGGGCGTGCGCCAGGCGGAGGAGCTGCTCGTGGAGGAGACGGCCGGCCAGCGCGCCGCCGAAGAAGACGACGCCGACACCGACCAGCCAGGACTGGATGACCAGGACGGTTCCGATCGGGCCGTAGGTGACGGCGCTGGATGCGATCAGCGGTGAGAAGACGAGCCGGGAGAAGACGCGCAGGCCGAGCAGCCCGGCCATGGTGGTCACCGCACCGGGCAGCAGGGCGGGCCAGGGGACCCGGCCGCCGAGCAGCATCCGCTGGGACCACCAGAAGAACAGGACGCCGCTCAGCATGGTGATCACCTCGCGGGCCGGGGCCGCGCGCCACAGTGGGGTGATCGCGGACAGGAAGAGGACTCCGATGAGGACGGCGAGCCACACCACGTGCCGCCATCTGGCCCACCAGCGGGCCGGGGGAAGGTCCCAGACCTTCTCGTAGCCGCTCTGCACGGTCGCGCCGAACGACACCCCGAACACGGCGAGCACCGCGAGGCCGAACGCCGTCGTGGTGCGCAGGGTCTGGCGCGGCAGAGCGAACAACCGCTCGATGTCCTCCCTGGCGGCCTCCGACACGCCGAGCCCGTCCCCCAGCCACTGCGCGAACCCCCGTCCGCTCGCCGGATCCGCGGCGGACACGACGATCAGCAGGGGTACCAGGGTCAGGAAACCGAGGGCGGCGAAGCCCAGCGAGCGCTGCCACAGCTCGAGATCGACGACCTGCCCCCACCCGTGCCCGGCCCGCACACGGCGGATCGCGCGGCGCAACCGTCCGAACGGAGACGAACGGCCCGCGCCGCCGGACGAGTTCCTCTTCCTAGGGCGCACCGGGACGTGTCCCCGGTCCCGCAGCCCCGGCCGGCTGTTCCGCCGGAGTCCCGTGCTCGGCGGCCTTGCGCCAGCGGGCTTCGCAGAACGAGTACAGGCCGAACAGCAGGAGGCCCGCAGCGGCGGCGATCAGCAGGGCAGGCCCTGCGGGCGTGGCGGCGAACGAGCGCAAGGTCTCGTCCAGGCCCTTGGCCTGGCTGGGGTCGTACCGCACCGCGGCCAGCAGGATGGACAGGCCGGCCCCCGCCGCGACCACGCCGCACGTCACACCGCCGACGATGCCCAGGACCGTGACGACCCGCCGCGTCGTCGTGGGCATCTCGCCCGTCCGGAGATTCTTCACGAACTTCCGCATCAGGCTGCGCACCAGTGTCACGGCGCCCACCACGATCAGGACGGCCCCGAACACGCCGACGATCACCCGGCCGCCTGGCCAGTCCAGCACCCTGGCGGTGTACTCCTTCGACGTCTCGTCACCGGGGCGGCCCCCGGAGGATCCGCCGACCAGCGCCGTCTGCACCACGCCGACACAGATCACCGTGTAGAACACCGCCATGCCCAAGGAGCCCAGACGCCGGCTCCACTTGTCGCCGCCCTCCACCGTCTGCCCGAACGCCGCCTCGGCCAGCCGCCACAGCGCCATCGCCGCCAGCCCCACCACCAGTGCCCACAGCAGAACCCGGCCGAACGGCTGCTCGCCGAGGGTTCCCACCGCGCCGGACCGGTCGGCCTCCTGGCCGCTGTCGCTGCCGAGGCCGATCCGCACGGCCAGAATCCCCACCAGCACGTAGATCACTCCCCGGGCGCAGAGCCCGAGCCTGGAGGCGACCTCCACCGCACGACTGTCGGCCACACGCCGCCCCCGCGACTTGGGCTGAGCCGGACGGTCCTGACTGCGCTTCATGTCTGGCACCTCCATGTGCCGGACCCACTGAACAGTGCACCGTCGGCCGGGAGGGGCGTCGCGGGTCAGAGCCGGTGTCCGAAGGCGTCCTGGGCGCGCCCGCTGTCCGCGGACCGCGATGCCACGCCCGCCGAGTCCGGGTCTCCGAGGCTGACCGGCATGACACCACCCCTGGGTCTGTGCCCTGTCCTTCCACGGTAGGGCTGTCCCCTGTCGGAAGTCACCACCACATGCGGACCGTCCTGCACACAGGGACCTGGGATCACTCCGGGGGATCGGAGCACGTCTCCAAGTGTCCTCGAAACCATCCTGCGGGGCGACGGCTACGTCGCCGACTTCGCTCTCCTGCGGACCACCGGGATCACCTGGGTGGCGAGGCGCGATGAGGCGGGCCTCTGGGGCCCCGTTACGGTCGGGTCCCTAGCATGTGCACGTGGTTGCCCGTGATGCCCAGCAGTCCGATCCGGGAGGGAAAGCAGTGCCCCGAGAAGACGCCGAAGCCCCCGGTACCGGCCTTTCCTCGGGATCGCAGGGCGACGGGGCCGCCGAGGACTCCCGCCCGGTGGCCGACCTGGTCGAGCGGGCAGCCGATCTGGTGGACCCGATCAAGCCGAGGCTGCGCGGCTGGCTTCACGCCGGCATGGTCCCCGTGTCGCTGGCGGCGGGCATCGTCCTCATCTGCCTGGCAGGGACGCCACAGGCCGTGCTGGCCTGCACCGTGTACTCCGTCACGGCCTGGCTGCTGTTCGGGACGAGCGCCGTCTACCACCTCGGCACCTGGGGACCGCTCGGTGAGGCCGTTCTGCGCCGCCTCGATCACGCCAACATTTTCCTGATCATCGCCGGCACGTGTACCCCGCTCGCCGTGCTCCTGCTCTCGCCGGACCAGTGGTCCGTCCTGTTGTGGATCGTGTGGACGGGCGCGCTGGTCGGCATCGCCTTCCGTGTCCTGTGGATCGGAGCTCCCCGCTGGTTGTACACCCCTTGCTACCTGGCTCTGGGCTGGGCGCCCGTACGCTACCTGCCCGACTTCCTGCACAGGGGCGGGGTGGCCGTGGTCTCCCTGATAGTGGCCGGCGGGCTGCTCTACAGTGCGGGCGCGGTCGTCTACGCCCTTCAGCGCCCCAACCCCGCACCCCGCTGGTTCGGTTTCCACGAGGTCTTCCACGCGCTGACAGTGGCAGCCTTCACCGCCCACTACATCGCCGTCTTCCTTGCCGCTCGCTGAGCGGTCGAGGTGCGGGCCGACCCACCCACTCGCCGGCCGTCCGGAGGGCCGCGCGAGGGCCGGTGGTCCACCCCCGCGGAACGTGGTGGGCCGGCCCCCGCGGTCGGAACGCGGTGGGCCTGCCTCGGCGCGAGCACAGGACCGAGCGCATCACTCGACCACGGGGGCTGCGTCGGCTCGGAGCCGAACCGCCTACCAGTAGTGACGGCGTCCGCCGACCGCGTGACCGACCGCCCCGAGGATCCACAGGATGACCCCGATCACGACCAGGACGATTCCGATCGTCCACAAGATGGAAATGCTGGCCACGAACCCGATGACGAGCAGGATGACCCCGAGAATGATCATGGTGACCTCCAGCCTCGCAGGTACCTCTGTTCCAGCGTAGGCGCAACCCGTCGGGGTGGCCTGTCAGGCGGTTCCTGCCCTCCAAGCGGGCAGGAACAGAAGCCGTCCGACCGGCAAGCCGATCAGACGTCGAAACCCCGTCGGCGCAGCAGATCCAGCCCGCCCAGTACGAACAACCCGAGGCCGAGCGGCCCCAGCGGCACCCGGTTCACTGTCTTGGTCATAATCGGCGTCAGCCGCACAACTCTCTGTTGTGCGCTGACACTTTGAGGGCACGGCGACCCTGACCGGTCCAGACAACAAGAAAGCCCCGGGCCACTGGCCTGGGGCTTCACTCTGGAGCGGGTGACGGGAATCGAACCCGCGCTCTGAGCTTGGGAAGCTCATGTTCTACCATTAAACTACACCCGCGTAAACGGACCGGAGGACCGGTCTCGCATCGTCGCTCACTGTACCTCATCGAAGGCCCCCCGTGTATCGCGCCGTGGGGTCTTCGTGCTGCGTGGCGGGGTGGATCGGTGTGCGGGCGCGGTCAGTTGAGGCGTACCGTGGGGGTGCGGAGTGCCGCCTGGAGTGGTGTCCTGTTGATCCCCTAATGTGGCTTTCTCGTCCACGCATTGGTTGGGGAAGGGACTTGATGGACTCCATGGAGCGCACCGTCGTCCGCTGTGCCGAGGGGCACGTGTTCAGCACCGCTTCGTTCCCGATGCAGCAGCTCGGTGCCGGGCGGATCGGGCCCGGGCGGCTCATTCGGTGTCCGCGGTGCGCGCGGTTGCGGCATGCCGTGCCCGTCGTGCTCGAGCGGCGCTAGGGAAACACCCCTGGCGAGCGGGTGATCGGAGGCGCGCGGGGACCGGCCGGTTGGGGCGGGCCCGCGCGCTCTGCGTATCCTCGGGGAGTGCTTCTCTCAGACATGGACATCCGGACCGAGATCGACGCGGGAAGGGTGCGTATCGACCCGTTCGATGACTCGATGGTGCAGCCGTCGAGCATCGACGTGCGTCTCGACCGCTACTTCCGGGTGTTCGAGAACCACCGCTACCCGCACATCGACCCCGCGGTCGAGCAGGCGGACCTGACCCGGCTGGTCGAGCCCGAGGGGGACGAGGCGTTCATCCTCCACCCCGGCGAGTTCGTGCTCGCGTCGACGTACGAGGTCATCAGCCTGCCCGACGACATCGCCTCGCGGCTGGAGGGGAAGTCGAGCCTCGGGCGGCTGGGTCTGGTGACGCACTCGACCGCCGGGTTCATCGACCCCGGGTTCTCGGGGCACGTGACGCTGGAGCTGTCGAACCTCGCCACGCTGCCGATCAAGCTGTGGCCCGGGATGAAGATCGGGCAGCTGTGCATGTTCCGGCTCAGCTCGCCCGCGGAGCATCCGTACGGCTCGGAGAAGTACGGCTCGCGGTACCAGGGGCAGCGGGGGCCGACCGCCTCGCGGTCCTACCAGAACTTCCATCGGACGCAGGTGTGAGCATGAGTGACGTACGGGAGAACCTGACCTACGAGAAGTTCGGGACCGCGATCCGCGAGCTCGCGCAGACCATCGCCGACGACGGGTACGAGCCCGACATCGTGCTCTCCATCGCCCGCGGCGGCGTGTTCGTGGCGGGCGGTCTGGCGTACGCCCTGGACTGCAAGAACATCCATCTGGTCAACGTGGAGTTCTACACCGGTGTGGGCACCACGCTGGAAATGCCCGTGATGCTCGCGCCGGTTCCGAACGCGATCGACTTCAGCGACAAGAAGGTGCTCATCGCCGACGACGTCGCCGACACGGGCAAGACGCTGAAGCTCGTGCACGACTTCTGCCTCGGGCACGTCGCCGAGGTGCGCAGCGCGGTCATCTACGAGAAGCCGCACTCCCTCGTGAAGTGCGAGTACGTGTGGAAGAAGACCGACGAGTGGATCAACTTCCCCTGGAGCGTCGAGCCGCCCGTCGTGAAGCGTGAGGGCCAGGTCCTCGACGCGTGACGTCGCACAGCTGAGAAAGGCCCCCGCCGGACGGCGGGGGCCTTCGTGCGTCCGTACGTCAGAGGCTCAGAACGCGCCCAGCTTCAGCAGCGACAGCAGCGCCACCAGCTGGATCGCCGACGCGCCCAGCGCCTTCGGCCACGGCAGGTCGTGCGACGTGCGGACCATCGAGGTGAGCAGCGCGCCCGCCAGCAGCCAGGAGAGCCAGCCGATGACCTGGACCAGGGCGTTCTCGCCGCCCAGGAACATCGCGAACAGCAGCCGGGGCGCGTCCGTCATCGACATGATCAACATGGACATGCCGACCGTCGGCTGCCACGCCCCGTCGCCGCCCAGCTGGCGCGCCAGGGTGTGCGTCACGGCGCCCAGGATCAGGCCGCCGATGACGAAGATCACGCCGGTCACCAGGACGGACGGGATCGCCGTCGAGAGGGTGGCGTTGATCGCCTCCTCACGGGCCTGGTCGAAGCCGAACAGCGCCAGCAGGCCGTAGACGAAGGTGACGATGAGGGCCGGGGCCCAGACGGCGTGGTCGCGCATCTGCAGGAACGTCGGCCCCGGGCGCAGCACGATGCCGCTGAGCAGCTGCTTCCACGGCAGGCGCGGGCCCGCCGGGGCGGCGGCGGGGGCCGCTCCCGCCTGGTACGTGGCTCCGTCGCCGTACTCGCCGTACTGCGCGTACTCGGCGTCGTGGATGCTGAAGGCGCGCGTGTGGCCCGGCTGGTTCGCCGCGTACGGGTCGTGCGGGGCCTGTGGGGCGTGCGGGGCGGAGGGCGCCGCCTGCTGCGCGTAGGGGTCGCCGAAGTACTCCGGCTCCCCGTACGGCTGCGGCGCCTGCTGCTGCCCGTACGGGGGCGGCGGCGCGCTGCCGTACGGCGCCTGCTGCGGTGCCTGCGGGTGTTGTTGCGGGGTGCGGTTGTCCCGGCCGCGTCCGATCCTGAATCCAGCCACGTCACTGAACGTACCCGGTCCCGCCGGTTCCGGCGTCCGGGGTGGGGACGGAAGGCGCCTTTGCTGCGGAGCTGTGACATCCCCTAGGGGCTCTTCCAGGGCTTTTCCCCGAGGAAACGCGAACGGCCGGGCCCGCCCCGAGGCGGTCCGGCCGTTCCCTGCTTGCGTACCGGCTACTTCACCGGCTCCGGCTCCGTCGCCGGCTCCTCCGCGTCCTCCACGGGCTTCTTGACGGAGTCCAGCAGCAGCTGGGCCACGTCCACCACCTGGAGGGACTCCTTCGCCTTGCCGTCGTTCTTCTTGCCGTTCACGGAGTCCGTGAGCATGACGAGGCAGAAGGGACAGGCGGTGGAGACGATGTCCGGGTTGAGGGACAGCGCCTCGTCGACGCGCTCGGTGTTGATGCGCTTGCCGATCCGCTCCTCCATCCACATCCGCGCGCCGCCGGCGCCGCAGCAGAAGCCCCGCTCCTTGTGGCGGTGCATCTCCTGCTGGCGCAGGCCGGGGACGGCCGACATGATCTCGCGCGGCGGCGTGTAGACCTTGTTGTGGCGGCCCAGGTAGCACGGGTCGTGGTAGGTGATCAGGCCGTCGACCGGCGTCACCGGGAGCAGCTTGCCCTCGTCGATGAGGTGCTGGAGCAGCTGCGTGTGGTGGATGACCTCGAACTCGCCGCCCAGCTGCGGGTACTCGTTCGCGATCGTGTTGAAGCAGTGCGGGCAGGTCGCGACGATCTTCTTCGAAGCCTTGGGCTTCTTCGTCGACTCGTCCTCGTCGTCCTCGCCGAACGCCATGTTCAGCATCGCGACGTTCTCCTGGCCGAGCTGCTGGAACAGCGGCTCGTTGCCCAGGCGGCGGGCGGAGTCACCGGTGCACTTCTCGTCGCCGCCCATGATCGCGAACTTCACGCCCGCGATGTGCAGCAGCTCCGCGAAGGCCTTGGTCGTCTTCTTGGCCCGGTCCTCCAGGGCGCCGGCGCAGCCGACCCAGTAGAGGTAGTCGACCTCGGAGAGGTCCTCGACGTCCTTGCCGACGATCGGGACCTCGAAGTCGACCTCCTTGGTCCACTCGACGCGCTGCTTCTTGGCCAGGCCCCAGGGGTTGCCCTTCTTCTCCAGGTTCTTGAGCATCGTGCCGGCCTCGCTCGGGAAGGCGGACTCGATCATCACCTGGTAGCGGCGCATGTCGACGATGTGGTCGACGTGCTCGATGTCGACCGGGCACTGCTCCACGCACGCGCCGCAGGTGGTGCAGGACCACAGCACGTCCGGGTCGATGACGCCGTTCTCTTCGAGGGTGCCGATCAGCGGGCGCTCGGCCTCGGCGAGGGCGGCGGCGGGGACGTCCTTGAGCTGCTCCTCGGAGGCCTTCTC
The DNA here is from genome assembly GCF_044765045.1 of Streptomyces sp. NPDC093546. Lineage (NCBI taxonomy): Bacteria > Bacillati > Actinomycetota > Actinomycetes > Kitasatosporales > Streptomycetaceae > Streptomyces > Streptomyces sp. NPDC093546. The sequence goes on from NZ_JBIWJG010000002.1 coordinate 448,525, forward strand.
CTCGCCCTCCATCGTCTTGCCGCCGCCGGCCAGCAGGTACGGCGCCTTCGCGTGCGCGTGGTCGCGCAGCGACATGATCAGCAGCTTCGGCGAGAGGGGCTTGCCCGTGTTCCAGGCGGGGCACTGCGACTGGCAGCGGCCGCACTCGGTGCAGGTGGAGAAGTCGAGCAGGCCCTTCCAGGAGAAGTGCTCGACCTGGGAGACGCCGTAGACGTCGTCCTCGCCCGGGTCCTCGAAGTTGATCTCCTTGCCGCCGGACGTCATGGGCTGGAGCGCGCCGAGGGCGGTGGAGCCGTCGGCGTTGCGCTTGAACCAGATGTTCGGGAAGGCGAGGAAGCGGTGCCAGGCCACACCCATGTTGGTGTTGAGCGAGACCGTGATCATCCAGATCATGGTCGTGCTCAGCTTGATCATGGCGAAGAGGTAGACCAGGTTCTGCAGCGCGCCGACGCTCAGCCCCTTCAGGGCCAGGACCAGGGGATACGAGGCGAAGTACGCGGGCTCGTAGTGGTCCACGTGGTGCAGCGCGCCCTCGAGGCCGCGCAGCACGTAGATGGCGAGGCCGATGGTGAGGATGACGTACTCGACGAAGTACGCCTGGCCCATCTTCGAGCCGGCGAACCGGGACTTGCGGCCGGGGCGCGAGGGCAGGTTCAGCAGGCGGATGACCATCAGGACGGCGATGCCGAGGGTGGTCATCGCGCCGATGAACTCGATGTAGAGCTCGTACGGCAGGAAGCCGCCGAGGACCGGCAGCGTCCAGTCGGCCTGGAAGAGCTGGCCGTACGCGGTGACGATCGTCGGCGGCAGCGTCAGGAAGCCGACCGCCACGAACCAGTGGGCGATGCCCACGATGCCCCACCGGTTCATCCGCGTGTGGCCGAGGAACTCCTTCACCAGCGTCACACTGCGCTGGTAGGGGTTGTCGGTCCGGGTGCCGGCGGGGACCGGCTGGCCCAGCTTGAAGTGGCGGACGAACTGGCCGATGGCGCGGGCGAGCAGCGCAACGCCGACCACGGTCAGGGTCAGCGACACAATGATCGCGGCGAGTTGCATGGAGGCTCCTCGGGCCTGCGAGGGTGGGAGAACTTAGGTACTACTAAGCGGTAACTTATTCAGTTCGAGCTGAGCGTACCCACTTATTCCGCCGCACTGTAGCCGCGCGCGCGGTGATCTGCGTCGCTCGCCCGCCCCGTGGGCACAAGGGTCCGCAGCAGCAGTGCCAGGTCCAGTCCGAGCCAGTGGTGCTCGACGTAGTGCTGGTCGAGCAGGAGCGGTTCGTCCCACGGGAGCGCGGAGCGCTGCCGCTGCCGCAGCTGGGCGAGGCCGGTCAGGCCGGGGCGGACGGTCTGCCGCCAGGGGGCGGCCGCGCCGGGGGCGCCGGGCGGCAGCGGCGCGGGGCCCACGAGCGACATCTCGCCGCGTACGACGTGGGGCAGCTGGGACAGCAGGCACAGACGGCGGTGGCGCGTGGCCAGTCGGCGCAAAGTGAAGAGGCGGCCCGCGAGGCCGGTTCTGGTGTCCCGTACGAGGAGGCCGCCGGGGGGTCTTCGTACGGCGACGGTGAGGGCGGCCGCGGCGAGCAGCGGTGCCGCCAGGGCCAGCAGGGCGGAGCCGAGGGCCAGGTCCAGCAGGCGCTTGAGGCCCGGGTCCGGGAGGCGTGGGGGATGCAGGGGTCGTCGCATGGCGGGCACCCGACCGTTCCAGGAAAACGCGGCTAGCGCGGCTTTTGTCACCTTCCCTGAACAATCGCATGGTCCGGTAGGCCCTGGGTAGAGCATGCCGGTATGCGGCGGGTCGGGCTCCGGTCACGTACCGCGCTTGCGTATAAGCCCCCGATAAAAGTTGAGTGGGGCTGACTCAGGTCTGTTGACTCGGTCCTGCCGGTCGTGCATCCTTGAGCCTGTTCCACTCAAGTCAGCTGGAGGAATCGAAATGGCACGTGCGGTCGGCATCGACCTGGGCACGACTAACTCCGTCGTCAGCGTTCTGGAAGGCGGCGAGCCCACCGTCATCACCAACGCCGAGGGCGCCAGGACCACGCCGTCCGTCGTCGCCTTTGCCAAGAACGGCGAGGTGCTCGTCGGCGAGGTGGCCAAGCGTCAGGCGGTCACGAACGTCGACCGGACCATCCGGTCCGTCAAGCGTCACATGGGCACCGACTGGAAGATCGAGCTCGACGGGAAGAACTTCAACCCGCAGCAGATCTCCGCGTTCATCCTGCAGAAGCTGAAGCGGGACGCCGAGGCGTACCTGGGCGAGAAGGTCACCGACGCGGTGATCACCGTCCCGGCGTACTTCAACGACTCCGAGCGCCAGGCCACCAAGGAGGCCGGTGAGATCGCGGGCCTCAACGTCCTGCGCATCGTCAACGAGCCGACGGCCGCCGCCCTCGCGTACGGCCTCGACAAGGACGACCAGACCATCCTGGTCTTCGACCTCGGTGGCGGCACCTTCGACGTCTCGCTGCTGGAGATCGGCGACGGCGTCGTCGAGGTGAAGGCCACGAACGGCGACAACCACCTCGGTGGTGACGACTGGGACCAGCGCGTCGTCGACTACCTGGTCAAGCAGTTCCAGTCCGGCCACGGCGTGGACCTGTCCAAGGACAAGATGGCCCTCCAGCGCCTCCGCGAGGCCGCCGAGAAGGCCAAGATCGAGCTGTCCTCGTCCACCGAGACCTCGATCAACCTGCCCTACATCACGGCGTCCGCCGAGGGCCCGCTGCACCTGGACGAGAAGCTCACGCGCGCCCAGTTCCAGCAGCTGACCGCGGACCTGCTGGAGCGCTGCAAGGTTCCGTTCCACAACGTCATCAAGGACGCGGGCATCGCGCTGTCCGAGATCGACCACGTCGTTCTCGTCGGTGGCTCCACCCGTATGCCGGCCGTCGCCGAGCTCGTCAAGGAGCTGACCGGCGGCAAGGAGGCCAACAAGGGTGTGAACCCGGACGAGGTCGTCGCCATCGGCGCCTCGCTCCAGGCCGGTGTCCTCAAGGGCGAGGTCAAGGACGTCCTGCTGCTCGACGTCACCCCGCTGTCCCTCGGCATTGAGACCAAGGGCGGCATCATGACCAAGCTGATCGAGCGCAACACCACGATCCCGACCAAGCGCTCGGAGATCTTCACCACGGCCGAGGACAACCAGCCGTCGGTGCAGATCCAGGTCTACCAGGGCGAGCGCGAGATCGCGGCGTACAACAAGAAGCTCGGCATGTTCGAGCTGACGGGCCTGCCGCCGGCCCCGCGCGGCGTCCCGCAGATCGAGGTCTCCTTCGACATCGACGCCAACGGCATCATGCACGTGACCGCGAAGGACCTGGGCACGGGCAAGGAGCAGAAGATGACCGTCACCGGCGGCTCCTCGCTGCCGAAGGACGAGGTCGACCGGATGCGCCAGGAGGCGGAGCAGTACGCGGAGGAGGACCACCGCCGCCGCGAGGCCGCCGAGACCCGCAACCAGGGCGAGCAGCTCGTCTACCAGACCGAGAAGTTCCTCAAGGACAACGAGGACAAGGTCCCGGGTGACGTGAAGACCGAGGTCGAGTCCGCGCTCGAGGAGCTGAAGGAGAAGCTCAAGGGCGAGGACACCGCGGAGATCCGCACCGCCACCGAGAAGGTCGCGGCCGTCTCCCAGAAGCTCGGCCAGGCCATGTACGCCGACGCGCAGGCCGCGGGCGGGGCCGCCGGTGCCGGTGAGGCTCCGGGCGCCGCCCAGGGTGCCGACGACGACGTGGTCGACGCCGAGATCGTCGACGACGAGAAGCCGAAGGGGGCCGCATGACGGAGGAGACCCCGGGCTTCGAGGAGAAGCCCGACGTCCCCTCTGGCGCCGCCACTCCCGACGACGCCGCCGAAGCCGCCGACGCCACGTCCGCCGCGGGCTCCACGAGCCCCGCGGACGACGGCCCGGCGGCCCCGGCCGGGGACGTACACGCACAGCTGGCCGGCCTGACGGCCCAGCTGGACCAGACCCGCACCGCGCTCGGCGAGCGCACCGCGGACCTCCAGCGGCTCCAGGCCGAGTACCAGAACTACCGCCGCCGCGTCGAGCGCGACCGGGTCGCGGTCAAGGAGATCGCCGTCGCGAGCCTCCTGACCGAGCTCCTGCCCGTGCTCGACGACATCGGCCGCGCCCGTGAGCACGGCGAGCTGGTGGGCGGCTTCAAGTCGGTGGCCGAATCGCTGGAGACGGTCGCCGCCAAGATGGGCCTGCAGCAGTTCGGCAAGGAGGGCGAGCCCTTCGACCCGACGATCCACGAGGCGCTCATGCACTCGTACGCGCCGGACGTCACCGAGACGACCTGCGTCGCGATCCTGCAGCCCGGGTACCGGATCGGCGAGCGGACCATCCGGCCCGCGCGCGTCGCGGTCGCCGAGCCCCAGCCGGGCGCGGCGCCCAAGGAGGCCGACGCGGCCAAGGACGCCGACAAGGACGCCGCCAAGGGGTCCGGCCCGGAGTCCGCGCAGGAGAACAAGTCCGCCGACGAGGAGAGCGGTGGCCCCGAGGAGGGCTGACGCGATGATCGTCCGAGAGGAGGGACGTCGATGAGCACGAAGGACTTCGTCGAGAAGGACTACTACAAGGTTCTCGGCGTCCCCAAGGACGCCACCGAGGCGGAGATCAAGAAGGCGTACCGGAAGCTCGCCCGCGAGTTCCACCCGGACGCCAACAAGGGCGACGCCGCCGCCGAGGCGCGCTTCAAGGAGATCTCCGAGGCGAACGACGTCCTCGGCGACCCCAAGAAGCGCAAGGAGTACGACGAGGCCCGCGCCCTCTTCGGCAACGGCGGCTTCCGGCCCGGCCCCGGCGGCGCCGGCGGCACCTTCAACTTCGACCTGGGCGACCTCTTCGGCGGCGCCCAGGGCGGGGGCGGCGGTGCCGGCGGCTTCGGCGGCGGGCTCGGGGACGTCTTCGGCGGGCTCTTCGGCGGCGGCGGCCGGCCCGGTGCCGGCGCGCGGACGCAGCCGCGCCGGGGCCAGGACATCGAGACCGAGGTGACGCTCAGCTTCACCGAGGCGGTGGAGGGGGCCACGGTCCCGCTGCGGATGTCCAGCCAGCAGCCCTGCAAGGCCTGTTCGGGCACGGGCGACAAGAACGGCACCCCGCGCGTCTGCCCGACCTGCGTCGGCACCGGTCAGGTGTCGCGCGGCACGGGCGGCGGCTTCTCGCTCACCGACCCCTGCCGGGACTGCAAGGGCCGCGGCCTGATCGCGGAGAACCCCTGCGAGGTGTGCCACGGCAGCGGCCGCGCCAAGTCCTCGCGCACCATGCAGGTCCGCATCCCGGCGGGCGTCGCCGACGGGCAGCGGATCCGGCTGCGCGGCAAGGGCGCGCCCGGCGAGCGCGGCGGCCCGGCCGGCGACCTGTACGTGGCGGTCCACGTGGACGCCCACCCGGTCTTCGGCCGCAAGGGCGACAACCTCACCGTCACGGTGCCCGTCTCGTACGACGAGGCGGCGCTCGGCGGGGAGATCAGGGTCCCGACCCTCGGCGGGCCGCCGGTCACGCTGAAGATCCCGGCCGGTACGCCCAACGGCCGTACGATGCGCGCCCGCGGCAAGGGCGCGGTGCGCAAGGACGGTACGCGCGGGGACCTGCTCGTCACCGTCGAGGTGGCGGTGCCGAAGGACCTCAACGACAAGGCGCGCGAGGCGCTGGAGACGTACCGTCAGGCGATGGCGGGTGAGGATCCGCGAGCTGAGCTGTTCCAGGCCGCGAAGGGGGCTTGAGATGGTGATGGACGGACGTCGACGCAATCCGTACGAGCTGACCGATGACACGCCGGTCTACGTCATCTCGGTGGCGGCCCAGCTGAGCGGGCTGCACCCGCAGACGCTGCGGCAGTACGACCGGCTCGGTCTGGTCTCGCCGGACCGTACGGCGGGCCGCGGCCGGCGCTACTCCGCCCGCGACATCGAGCTGCTCCGCCAGGTGCAGCAGCTGTCGCAGGACGAGGGCATCAACCTGGCCGGCATCAAGCGGATCATCGAGCTGGAGAACCAGGTCGCCGCGCTCCAGGCCCGGGTCGCCGAGCTCAGCGCGGCGGTCGAGGGCGCGGCGGCGGCGATGCGCCAGCGCGAGGCCCAGGTGCACGCTTCCTACCGGCGCGACCTCGTGCCGTACCAGGATGTGCAGCAGGCGAGCGCGCTGGTGGTGTGGCGTCCGGCCACCAAGCGGGCCGAGCAGTAACCCCGAGCGGTAACGGCTGTTCCCAGGGGCCCCCTTCGGTGTACGGAGGGGGCCTTTAGGCTGTCCGGATGCGTACCCGAAGATGCCTGCCGACGGCGGTGCTGGTGGCTCTGGCGGCCCTCGTGGCGGGCTGCGACGACGAGACGGGCGCGGCGCCCCTGCCGGTCCGTACGACGGCGCCTGCGGTGCCCTCGGCGCCGCCCGAGGCCGCCGCGTGCCCGGACTCCGGCGTACGGGTCTCCACGGGCCTCGTGAACGCCGCCATGGGGGTGCGGGGCATGGGGGTGACGCTGCTCAACTGCGGTACGGAGCCGTTCGAGGTGAGCGGCTACCCCGCGCTCGAAGTCCTCGACGCGGAGCGGCGGAAGCTCGACGTCACCGTACGGCTCGGTTCGAACCTCGACACCAGGGCGCGGCCCTCGGCGTTCGTGCTGCGGCCCGGTGAGCGGGCCGAGGCGTCGGTGATGTGGCGCAACACCGTGACCCGTACGGACGTCGTGGCGACGAACGGCGCGTACCTGCGGGTGACGCCCGCGCCCGGCGTCGCGCCGCAGACCGTCGCGCCCGGCGACGGCGGCCCGCTGGACCTCGGCAACACCGACGCGGTCGAGACCACCGCGTGGGCGAGGCCTGCGGGCTGATCGGTCCGGTCGGTCAGTCGCCGTGCTCCAGGATGCCGGACTGGGCGATGAGGTAGCCGAGTTGCGCCCGGCTGCCGCTGCCGAGCGCGGAGGCCAGCTTGGCGATGTGCGCCCGGCAGGTGCGGACGTTCATGCCGAGGCGCCGCGCGATCGCCTCGTCCACGTGGCCCTCGACCAGCAGTTTGGCGATGGAGCGCTGGACGCCGCTGATGCCGTGGGGATGGGGCTCGTAGGTGACGGGTTTCTCCAGGGGGATGGCCTGGAGCCAGAACTGCTCGAAGACGCCCACCAGGTACTCCACGAGCCCCGGGTGGCGCAGCTCCAGGGCGACCTGGCGGTCGCGGCTGGCGGGGACGAAGGCGACCTTCCGGTCCACGATGATGAGCCGGTCGATGATCTCCTCCAGCGTGCGCACCTCCACCTCGGGCCCGATGCGCTCCAGGTAGGCCAGGGTGATGGGCTGGTGGCGCGCCGTGTGCTGGTAGAGGGTCCGCATCTTGATGCCCCGGCCCAGGAGCGGCCGTACCCGGCGCAGGGCCTCGCCGAAGGTGTGGGCGCTGCGGCCGCTGCCGGGCTGTACGGTCAGGAGCTCCACCGAGCAGTCGGCGACGGCGCGGTCGAGGCTGGCGTTGATGCGCTTCAGGCCCTCCAGCACGCTGATGGCGTGGGTGTTGGACGGCATCTGCGCGCTGACCGCCATGAATGGCTCGAAAGCGTCGGCGAGGGCGAGGGTGAGCCGTCTGCGCTCCTGTATCTCCTTCTCTATCGGCAGTATCAGGTGGGCCAGCGCGGTGGACGGCGGCACGGGCCGCAGCCACTGTGCGTCGTCGGGGTCCGGTCGCAGCAGGTCCAGGTCGAGGAGACACGGGGCCGGCGCGACCTCGGCACGCGCGATGCGCCCGGCGCGAAGAGCGTCCGCGTAGAGCTGGGAACCCGTCTCGCAGAGCTCAAAGTGACTATGGGGATGTCCGTGTCCATCCCGATCCGGTTGCATATGTACACCCCCAGGCTTTTTCCGATTCAGGAACATGATGCATTGAGCCAGTGGTGAAAGCGTGGGGAGTGAGTCATCGTCATGACTGCGGGGGAGCGGGATGAATTACCGTCAAGTGAGGTTGCTCGGTCATGGCCAAGAAGCTCATACACGCCGTCGCCGGCGTCGCGCTCTTCGCTGCTGCAGGGGTGGGAATCGCGGTGTCCGCCGAGGATCCCGGCTGGGGCGCGGGGACGACGCACGTCGCTGCGGCTCTGGATCCCGGTTGGGGTGGGGCGACTCCGCTCGCCGCCGAAGCCCTGGACCCCGGTTGGGGTGCGAAGGCTCCGCTCGCCGCCGAAGCCCTGGACCCGGGCTGGGGCGGTACCGCTCCGGCCGCCAACGATCCCGGCTGGGGGTCCGCGGGCGCATGAACGTTCCCGACGACTCGCGTTTCCGTCGCGAGATGGCGTCGGCCTACCGCTCCGGGTGGCATTTCATCGACCTCGTCACGGCCGTGCCGCACAGTGGCGATTCGTTGATGGTCACCCTCTTCGGTGAGCCCATCGTCATCACGCGAGGCGACGACGAGGACATCCGCGCCTACCGCTGCCTGCGCCGGCCCCGCGGGGCCCCACAGCCCGTCCGGTGCGCCATTCGCTACGGCATGATTTTCGTCAACCTCGACCAGCGTGACCACCAGCTCGTCGAGCCGGAGACCACCACCGCCACCCCCCGCAGCGCCTGAGCGGTTCCCCCGTCGTTGTAAATCGCTCAGGTGCTTCCCCCACACAGCGGCACCATCGTGACCTGAACACGATGGTGCCGCTGTGCTTTTTGCCCGGGACGGGGCTTACGCCCGGCCCATGGCGCGCGTGAGCGCGATCTCGATGACGACCCGGTCCGGGTTGGGCGAGGGCGTGCGGCCGTAGCGCTCCGCGTACCGGGCGACCGCGTCCGCGACGACGTCCGGCTCCGTACGGATCCGGGCCACGCCCTCCAGCGTCGCCCAGCGCCCCTTGTCGACCTGGCACACCGCCACCCGCGCCCCGTCGGCGCCCGCCGCGAGCACGTTGGCGACCTTGCGGCTGTGCTTGTTGGTGATCACCCGGGCGATGCCCTTCTCGCCGCCCTCGGGGTCGTACGTCACGCCCACCGCGACGACGTGCGGTGTGCCGTCCGGGCGGGGCGTGGTGAGGGTGGACATGTGGTACTCGCGCCAGAAGCCGAGGTACGAGTCGCCGGGGTTACGGGGGTCTATGGCCATGTGCCGGAACCTACCGGGGGTGGCTTCCGCGAGCCAGCTTGAGTGGAATAGACTCAACTTTGTGTACGTTGGATGAGTCAAACCAGGAATGGGAAGAAGAGGAGGAGACGTCGACGTGGACGCCGAGCTGACCAACCGGAGCCGGGACGCGCTCAACGCGGCCACCAGCCGCGCCGTGTCCGACGGGCACCCCGACCTGACCCCCGCGCACCTGCTGCTCGCGCTGCTGGAGGGCCAGGACAACGAGAACATCATCGACCTGCTCGCCGCCGTCGACGCCGACCAGGCCGCGCTGCGCTCGGGCGCCGAGCGGCTGCTCGCCGCCCAGCCCAGCGTCACCGGCTCCACCGTCGCCCCGCCCCAGCCCAACCGTGACCTGCTCGCCGTCGTCGCCGACGCCACGCAGCGCGCCAAGGAGCTCGGCGACGACTACGTATCGACCGAACACCTGCTCATCGGGGTCGCCGCCAAGGGCGGCCAGGCGGGCGAGCTGCTGGAGCGGCAAGGCGCCGGGGCGCGCAAGCTGCTGGACGCCTTCGAGAAGGCGAGGGGAGGACGCCGCGTGACCACACCGGACCCGGAGGGCCAGTACAAGGCCCTGGAGAAGTTCGGCACCGACTTCACCGCCGCGGCCCGCGAGGGGAAGCTGGACCCGGTCATCGGCCGGGACCAGGAGATCCGCCGCGTCGTGCAGGTGCTGTCCCGCCGCACCAAGAACAACCCCGTGCTCATCGGCGAGCCCGGCGTCGGCAAGACCGCCGTGGTGGAGGGCCTCGCCCAGCGCATCGTCAAGGGCGACGTCCCGGAGAGCCTGAAGAACAAGCGGCTGGTCGCGCTCGACCTCGGCGCGATGGTCGCGGGCGCGAAGTACCGCGGCGAGTTCGAGGAGCGGCTGAAGACCGTCCTGTCCGAGATCAAGGCGAGCGACGGCCAGATCATCACCTTCATCGACGAGCTGCACACGGTCGTCGGCGCGGGCGCCGGCGGCGACTCCGCCATGGACGCGGGCAACATGCTCAAGCCCATGCTGGCCCGCGGCGAGCTGCGCATGGTCGGCGCCACCACCCTCGACGAGTACCGCGAGCGCATCGAGAAGGACCCCGCCCTGGAGCGCCGCTTCCAGCAGGTCCTGGTCGCCGAGCCGAGCGTCGAGGACACCATCGCGATCCTGCGCGGCCTCAAGGGCCGGTACGAGGCCCACCACAAGGTCCAGATCGCCGACTCGGCGCTCGTCGCCGCGGCCACGCTCTCGGACCGCTACATCACCTCCCGCTTCCTGCCGGACAAGGCCATCGACCTCGTCGACGAGGCCGCGTCCCGGCTGCGCATGGAGATCGACTCCTCGCCCGTCGAGATCGACGAGCTCCAGCGCTCCGTCGACCGCCTGCGCATGGAGGAGCTCGCGCTCAAGAACGAGTCCGACCCCGCCTCCGTACAGCGCCTGGAGAAGCTGCGGCGCGACCTCGCCGACCGCGAGGAGGAGCTGCGCGGCCTGACCGCCCGCTGGGAGAAGGAGAAGCAGGGCCTCAACCGCGTCGGTGAGCTGAAGGAGAAGCTCGACGACCTGCGCGGCCAGGCCGAGCGCGCCCAGCGCGACGGCGACTTCGACACCGCGTCCAAGCTGCTGTACGGCGAGATCCCGGCCGTCGAGCGGGAGCTGGAGGCGGCCACCGAGGCCGAGCAGGAAGCGGCGAAGACCGGTGACCGGAAGAGCACGATGGTCAAGGACGAGGTCGGCGCAGACGACATCGCCGACGTCGTCGGCGCCTGGACCGGCATCCCGGCCGGGCGGCTGCTGGAGGGCGAGACCCAGAAGCTGCTGCGGATGGAGGACGAGCTCGGCCGCCGCCTGATCGGCCAGACCGAGGCCGTACAGGCGGTGTCGGACGCCGTCCGCCGCACCCGCGCCGGGATCTCCGACCCCGACCGGCCCACCGGATCGTTCCTCTTCCTCGGCCCCACCGGTGTCGGCAAGACCGAGCTGGCCAAGGCGCTCGCCGACTTCCTCTTCGACGACGAGCGGGCCATGGTGCGCATCGACATGAGCGAGTACGGCGAGAAGCACAGCGTCGCCCGGCTCGTCGGCGCGCCCCCCGGCTACGTCGGCTACGAGGAGGGCGGCCAGCTCACCGAGGCCGTACGCCGCCGCCCGTACAGCGTGGTGCTGCTGGACGAGGTGGAGAAGGCCCACCCGGAGGTCTTCGACATCCTGCTCCAGGTCCTGGACGACGGACGGCTGACCGACGGCCAGGGCCGTACGGTCGACTTCCGCAACACCATCCTCATCCTCACCTCCAACCTGGGCAGCCACTTCCTGATGGACCCGGTCGCCCCGGAGGAGCAGAAGAAGGAGCAGGTCCTGGAGGTCGTCCGCGCCTCCTTCAAGCCGGAGTTCCTCAACCGACTGGACGACATCGTCGTCTTCTCGGCCCTCGACCGCGAGCAGCTCGCCCACATCGCGAAGCTCCAGATCGCCCGCCTCGCGGCGCGCCTCGCCGAGCGGCGCCTCACCCTGGACGTCACCCCCGAGGCCCTGGACTGGATCGCCATCGAGGGCTTCGACCCGGCGTACGGCGCCCGCCCGCTGCGCCGCCTGGTCCAGACGGCGATCGGCGACAGCCTCGCCAAGGAGATCCTCGCGGGAGAGGTCAGGGACGGCGACACGGTCCGCGTCGACCGCGCCGACGACGGCCTGGTCGTGGGCGCGGTGCGGTAGCGCAAGGCCGGGCGGAAGATCCGGCGGAAGGCACCGGTGCTACGTGCCGTGGGCGAAGAGGCGTACGAGGGCGGTCTTCCCGTCCTCGTACGTCACCTCCAGGCCCACGGCCGAGAGGTCCGCGTCGCCGTACTCCGCGTGCAGGCACAGGTCCGTGCCGCAGGACCCGGCACGGGGCTCCGCCGTCGGCCAGGTCTTCGCGATCCACGCCTCCGCCCCGGCACCCTCCATCCGGAACTCGGCCCTGACGTAGGTGTCCTGCCAGTGGGCACCCGAGCAGCGGGCGTCCCGGGCGCCCTCGGGCAGGGCGCCCCGGGCGTAGGCCATCGCCTTGTCACAGGGCACCGGCTGCTCCCGGCCGGACTCGCTCAGGGAGTACGCGCCCCACGCGAGGCAGCCGGCCGGCAGTCCCAGGACCGCCAGCAGGGCCAGGCACATCCACCCCCAGCGCGTACCGCGCCGCTTCTCTTCTTTTCCGCTCTTCCCCGTCATGAGCACCGAATCATGTCAGCCCGCAGCGGATCGCCGCCGTCCGCGCTTGCCACGTCCGGGCGGGGATGGGAGAGGATGGCCGCAATCGTACGAAGGGAAATTCACGGTGAGCATCGACCCGTCCTCGATTCCGAATTTCGGGGGCCAGCCCCAGCCGCAGCAGGCCGCAGGACCGGCGGGCCCCGTCGTCCCGGACCAGGATCTCGTCAAGCAGCTCCTCGAGCAGATGGAGCTGAAGTACGTCGTCGACGACGAGGGCGACCTCGCGGCGCCCTGGGAGGAATTCCGCACGTACTTCATGTTCCGCGGCGAGGGTGACCAGCAGGTCTACTCGGTGCGGACCTTCTACGACCGGGCGCACCCGGTCGAGAACAAGGAGAAGATCCTCGAGACGATCGACGACTGGAACCGCCGCACCCTGTGGCCGAAGGTCTACTCGCACCTGCACGAGGACGAGCAGGGCGGCGCCACCGTCCGGCTCATCGGCGAGGCGCAGATGCTGATCGGCACCGGGGTCAACCTGGAGCACTTCGTGCAGTCGACGGTCAGCTGGGTGCGGGCGTCCATCGAGTTCGACAAGTGGCTCGTGGAGCAGTTCGGCCTGGAGGGCGCCGAGGGCGCCGAGGGCGCCGACGGCCCGGACGGGGACGCCGAATAGGCGGTCGGGTCACAGGGCCATGGTGGCGAGCGTGAGCACGTACGCCCCGTAGGCGAACGACAGCCCGGCCAGGGCGGCGGTCACCACGACCGCCGCCCCCGGCCGGGCTTTCCGCAGGGCGCACGCCACCGGCACCAGCAGCGGGAACGCCGGCAGCAGGAAGCGCGGCTTCGACTCGAAGAACCCGGAGCCGCCGACCGCGATGACCACCAGCACCGCCGTGTAGACGACCAGCGGCAGCGGCGGCCGGTCCAGCAGGAAGAGCGCGAGGAGCACCACCCCGACGGCCGTCAGCGCCAGCGACATGGTGAAGCCGAGGTCCATGGGGCGCGTGACGACGGTGCGGACGAAGCGCAGGGTGCCGGCCCCGAAGTCGAACCGCGACGTCCAGCCGGCCTGCACCGCGAAGTAGCCGCCCAGCAGGTCGCCCCGGCGCGCGCCCACCCACAGCACGTAGCCCGCCCAGCCCGCCGGGGCCAGCGCGGCCCCCGCCCACACCCGCCAGTCGGTCCGGCCGCGCGCGTCCCGCACCAGGGCGCAGGCGGCCGTCACCACCACCGCCGCCGCGACGGCCACCCCGTTCGGGCGCGCCGCGCCCGCCAGGGCCGCGAGCGCCCCCGCCCACAGCCAGTGCCGGGTCAGCACCGCGTACAGCGCCCAGGCCGCGAAGGCGGTCATCACCGGCTCCGTGTACGCCATCGACAGCACGATCGAGTGCGGCAGCAGCCCCCACAGCGCCACCAGCGCGGTCGCCACGCCCCGCCCGTAGAGCCGCTCGCCGATCCGGAAGATCCCCCAGGCGGCCGCGCCCGCCGCCGTCCAGGAGACCAGCAGCCCGGCGGTGCCGCCCGCGACCGGCAGGACCGCCGTCACCACGCGGACGAGCCCGGGGTAGAGCGGGAAGAACGCCAGGTCGGACTGGACGGCACCGTCCGGCCAGTACAGCGTCCTGCCGTAGCCGTGGGCGGCGATCCGCAGGTACCAGTCGGAGTCCCAGGAACCGGCGAGCAGCGCCCGCGGCGAGCGGCCGGTGTGCCAGGCCCACAGCGCCATCACCAGCATCCCGGTCAGCCGGGCGGCGGCGAACAGCCCCAGCGCGGGGGCGGCCCGGTGCAGCGTGGCGAGGGGCCGCCAGGCCGCGCTCGGCGCGCCGGGGCGGAAGGTCTCGGCGGACGTCTCGGCGGACAGGGTGCACCTCCGTGCGCGTGCGCGGGACGGTTCACCCCGACCCTGTGCGGAGCACGGCGGCGGCGCGAGCGCAGCGGATCCGCCCGGGTGGTCGCCGCCCCGGCCGGGTCCCCCGCGCGCGTGTCGCCGTGACAGCGGCGCGACGAGCGGCTACAGCGACTGCTGGAGCCCCCGCAGCCGGTCCGCCGCCTCGCGGAGCAGGCCCTCCGTCTTGCAGAAGGCGAACCGCACGTGGGCGCGGCCGGCCTCCGGGTCGTCGTAGAAGACCATCGTCGGCACCGCGACCACGCCGCACCGCTCCGGCAGGCTCCGGCAGAAGGCCAGGCCGTCCTTCTCGCCGAGCGGGGTGATGTCGGCGGTGATGAAGTACGTGCCCTGCGGCCGGAAGACCCCGAACCCCACCTCCGTGAGCGAGCCGGCGAGCAGGTCGCGCTTGGCGCGCAGGTCCTCGCGCAGCCCGGTGAAGTAGCTCTCCGGCAGGCGCAGGGCCTCGGCGACGGCGTACTGGAAGGGACCCGCGCTCACATAGGTGAGGTACTGCTTGGCGGTGCGGACGGCCGTCACGAGCGGGGCGGACGCGGTCACCCAGCCGACCTTCCAGCCCGTGTACGAGAACGTCTTGCCCGCGGAGGACAGGGTCACGGTCCGCTCGCGCATGCCGGGGAAGGTCGCGATGGGCACGTGCTCCGCGGTGTCGAAGACGAGGTGCTCGTACACCTCGTCGGTGACGACGAGCAGGTCGCGCTCGACGGCGAGCGCCGCGATGGCGGCGAGCTCCTCGCGGGTGAGGACGGTGCCGGTGGGGTTGTGCGGGGTGTTGAGCAGGATGAGGCGGGTGCGGTCGGTGACGGCGGCCCGCAGCTCGTCCAGGTCGAGGGTGAACCGGTCCTCGGACGGCCGCAGCGTGACCGGGACACGGGTGCCGCCCGCCATCGCGATGCAGGCCGCGTACGAGTCGTAGTACGGCTCCAGCGCGATCACCTCGTCGCCCGGCTCGACCAGCGCCAGCAGGGCCGCCGCGATGCCCTCCGTGGCGCCGGCCGTGACGAGGACCTCGGTGTCGGGGTCGTACGCCAGGCCGTAGCGGCTGCGCTGGTGCTCGGCGACGGCGGTGCGCAGCTCCGGGATGCCGGGGCCGGGCGGGTACTGGTTGCCGCGGCCGTCGCGCAGGGCGCGCACCGCCGCTTCCCGGACCTCCTCGGGGCCGTCGGTGTCGGGGAAGCCCTGGCCCAGGTTGATGGAGCCGGTGCGGACGGCCAGCGCGGACATCTCCGCGAAGATCGTCGTGCCGAAGGCGGCGAGGCGGCGGTTCAGCAGGGGGCGCGGCGGTCGCGGCGGCAGTGTCATGGCGGCCATCCTGAGCCGAACCTCTGGACTGGCTCAAGTCTGCTTTCACCCGGGTGTGGCCGGGGGATCCCCCCGCCATGGAAGCGATCCTGTATGCGGCGGCCGTCGTCGCCATCGTGGGTGGTGTGGTCCTGGCGGTCGTCAGGTCCGAGGAGAGGGTCCAGCAGATACGCGGCAGCGGGAGCGGCAGCTGGTGGGCGGGTGACAGCCCGTACGTGCCGAGGACACCGACGAAGAGGACGCCGGCGAAGCGGTCCTCCTCGGGCGGCTCGTCGTCCGGTTCCTCGTCCAGCTCCTCCGCCGACTCCTCGTGCTCCAGCACTTCGTCCTGTTCCAGCTCCTGCGGCTCGTCCTGCGGCGGCGGGGGCGGGTGCAGCTGAAACCTCTGGACTTGCTCAATTCCGATTAGCGCGCGTGACCGTGGGGGCATTCCCCAGTCACGTATGACGACGGGGGAAGGGGAAACCCATGGACATCGGTCCCGTATTGGTCGGGGCGGGGTTGGTGACCGCCTTGGTGATCCTGGTCAGCTCGGTCGGCGGTGGCGGCAGCGCACATCGGCCGCGGAGCTCGCGCCGGCGCGACAACAGCTGGTGGGCCGGCAGCGGGGGAGGGTCCTCGTGCGGCGGTGGCTCGTCCTGTGGCGGCAGCTCCTCCTGCGGCGGTGGTGGTGGCGGAGGGGGCGGATGCGGTGGCGGAGGCGGCTGACACGGGGCAGCCGGTCCGCGACACCACAGAGGGAGCCCGGCGCCACGCAACTCGCGCCGGGCTTCCCCGCGTTGGCCGTTTGTAGGGTCTACCGGTCCATTTATGTTGAACAGTTGAACCGTCAGGCCCTCTAAGGGATGGAAACCACGGCAAGTTGGGTAATACCGCTGTGAGCAACTCGCAGTTCGTGATTCCCTCGCTGTCGAAATCATCCAGTTCTCGGACCTCGTGCGTGGACCCCGAGGCGGAGATGTGCCGGTCCCTCTGAAGCCTTCCGGGACGCCCCCGGTCCACCCGTCAAACCGTGTTTGCGGAGACGACCCATGCTCACGACGCTCAACACCGCGTACACCGACACGCGCGCCGACGACCTGGCCTGGGCGCTGGGGCGCGAGGCGCTGCCCGCCCTCGCCGTGCTCGATCTCGAACTCGGCGGCGCCACGATCCAGTTGAGACTTCTCGGCGCCTCGCACCAGGTCCTGCTGGAGGAGGAGCGGGGCAGATGCTCGGAGACCGTGGCCTGCATGCCGGGCAGCAGCACGCCGCTGCCGCTGGGCGTGGCCGAGCGGATCGGCGCGTGGGAGTACGAGTTCGCCGCCCGCGTCGAGACGCTGTCCGAGGGGTCGTTCGCCGGGCGCGCGCAGGAGCTGCTCGCGCTCGTGGCGGACCACCCCCACGGCCTCGCCGGTACGTTCCCGGGCTCGCCGCACGCCTTCACGGCGATGCTGGCGCAGCGGCACGAAGACCAGGTGCGGTGGCGCACCTGGCACGCGTACCCGCAGGAGGGGCAGCTGGTCGTCACCAGGACGAGGGTCGGCGTCCGTATGCCTGCACCGCTGTAAGTCCACCCGTGTGGGTGACAAGTGGTCACCAGGGCGCGACGTAGCGTTATGGAGTGATCGAAGCGCCGTCCGCCTCCCGCCCCACCGTGCCGCCGCCCGCGCGGGCCGCGGCGGCCCTGCCCCTGCGGCAGCGCGCGGGACGGTTCCTGGTGCTGTTCGCGGTCTTCGTCTGCGCCGCCTGCGGGCTGGTGTACGAGCTGGAGCTGGTCGCCCTCGCGTCGTATCTCATCGGGGACTCGGTCACCCAGGCGTCCGTCGTGCTGTCCGTGATGGTCTTCGCGATGGGCGTGGGGGCGCTGCTCGCGAAGCGGCTGCGCTGCCGCGCGGCGGTCGGCTTCGGTCTCGTCGAGGCCGCGCTGGCGCTGGTCGGCGGCTGCTCGGCGCTGGTGCTGTACGCCGCGTTCGCGTGGGCGGGCGGGGCGCGGGAGGCGCTCGTCGCGTTCTCGCTCGCGATCGGCGTGCTGATCGGCGCCGAGATACCGCTGCTGATGACGCTGATCCAGCGGATCTCGCACCGCCCCGAGCAGGATCCGGGCGGCACGGTCGCGGACCTCTTCGCCGCGGACTACGTGGGAGCGCTCGTCGGCGGGCTCGCCTTCCCCTTCCTCCTGCTGCCGTGGCTGGGGCAGCTGACAAGTGCGTTGCTCACCGGGGCCGTCAACGTGGTCGCGGGCGGGGCGCTCGTGCTGTGGCTGTTCGGACGCGACCTGACGGGCCGTGAGCGGTGGCTCCTCGCCGTCGCCAATGTGGTGGTCCTGGGGGTGCTGGCGACCGCGGCCGTCCAGGTCGACGACTTCGAGGGGGCGGCGCGGCGGGCGGTGTACGGCGAGCGGGTGCGGGTCGCCGTCCAGACGAGCGTCCAGGAAGTGGTGCTCACGGGCGGGGCCGACGAGCCGCCGGAGCTGTTCCTGGACGGACGGCTGCGCGTCAGCGGGCACGACGAGCGGCGCTACCACGAGGCGCTGGTCCACCCGGCGATGCGCGGGCGGCACGGGCGCGTGCTGATCCTCGGCGGAGGCGACGGACTGGCGCTCCGCGAAGTCCTGCGGTACGCCGACGTCGAGGCGGTGACGGTGGTCGAGCTGGACCCCGGCGTGGTGCGCCTCGCCCGCACGGACCCGGCGCTCGCGCGGCTCAACGACCGCGCGTACGCCGACCCGAGGGTGCGGGTGGTGCACGCCGACGCGTTCCGCTGGCTGCGCGAGGCGGCGGAGCCGGGGGCGTATGACGTGGTGCTGTCGGACCTGCCGGACCCCGGCATCACCGCCTCCACCAAGCTGTACTCCCAGGAGTTCTACGGCCTGGCGGCGCGGGTGCTCGACGACGGCGGGCGGCTCGGCGTCCACGCGGGGCCGTCGGCGTCCCGGCCGCGCACCTACTGGACGGTCGATGCCACCCTGCGCGCGGCCGGCTTTGCGACCCGGGCGTACTGCGCCGAGGGGAGGCGCTCCGGCTTCGCCGCCGGGCCCGACCGCTCCACGGGCGGCGGGGCGGCGCCGGGCGACTGGGGGTTCCTCCTCGCCGCGTTGTCCGGTCCGCCGCCCTCGCCGGGCACGCCGCCCGGGCACTGCCGCGGGCCCGCCCCCGCGGGGGAGCTGCCGCCCTCCACGCTGGTACACCCGCGGTACGCCGAGTGACGTGAGCGCCGGGCGTCGGTAGGCTCGGCTCCCATGGAGCATGAGGTGTTCGTTCCGGTCACCGTGCAAGCCGTCCGCGAGGTGCTGGCGGACCCCGCCCGCGTCGCCCGCTGCGTCCCAGGGCTCCAACAGGACGCCGACGCGTCGGCCGGCCCGCTGTCGGGCCGCCTCAAGGTGCGCGCCGGCGGCCACTCGATCACCTACCGCGGCACCCTGCGCGTCACCGAGCAGGAGGACGGCGCGTACGCCGTCGAGGGCGAGGGCACGGAGGTGCGCGGCTCCGGTTCGGTGAAGCTGGCCATGACGGTACGTCCGGCGGAGGCCGAGGGCGGCACGACCCTCGCCGTCACCGCCACCCTCCGGGCGGACGGCCGCCTGGCGGAACTCCCGGCCGACGCGACGGCCGCCACGGCACACCGCCTGCTGGACCGTTTCGCCGAGTCCCTGGCGAACACCGCCACGGCCCCCGACTGGTCGGCCTCTCCGGACGAGGACGAGGACGACATCGACGACGACGGGGTCGACGAGGGTGCCGAGACGCGGCTGTACGACACCCCCGTGCCTCCCTCCGCCCTGGACTCCCCGGCGGACGAGGACGACGACGCGTTCGGGCCGGACGAGCCCCCCGCCGAGGCCGCGCACGCGCGGCGGACCATGATCGGGCGCAGCGCCGAGGAGGTCGACCACGCGCCGCCGCGCGGGCGTTACGCGCCCACGCCGGGTCCGGAGGCCGCGTCGGCCACCGCGACCCTGCGGTGGCTGGCCCCCGCCGCCGCGCTCGCGCTCGCGTCCGCCGTGGTCGCCGGGCGCGCGCTGCGGCGCCGGAACCGGCGGAAGTAGTGTCGGTGGTGTGACTGACGTGACCAGTAGCAGCGCCGAGAGCGCGCGCGTCCGGCTCGTGGCCGGAGACGCGGAGTTGACCGTCCGCCCGGACAACGGGTGCCGTATCGAGAGCCTCCGTATCGCCGGCACGGAACTGCTCCGGCAGGGCGAGCGGTACGGTTCCTTCCCGATGGTGCCGTGGTGCGGGCGGGTCGCGAACGGCCGGTTCCTGAACGGCGCGACGCGCCACCAGCTGCCCCTGAACGCGCCCCCGCACGCCATTCACGGCACCGGTCGCGACACCGCCTGGCACACCGCACGCGCCGACAAGGCGGAGGCGGCGTTCACGTACGACCTCGCCGAGCCGTGGCCGTACCCGGGGCGGGTCACCCAGACCTTCGAGCTGACCGAGGACGCGCTGACCCTGCGCCTCGGTATCGAGACGTACGGCGACTCCTTCCCGGCGCAGGCCGGCTGGCACCCGTGGTTCAACCGCGTCCTCAGTGAGGACGGCCCCGTACGGATCGACTTCACCGCCGCCTGGCAGGAGGAGCGCGGGGACGACCACCTGCCCACCGGGCGCCGGATCGACCCGCGGCCCGGCCCCTGGGACGACTGCTTCGGCATGCCCGACGGCGTGGACGTCACCCTCACCTGGCCCGGGCGCCTGGAGCTCAAGGTCACCAGCCGCGCCGAGTGGGTGGTCGTCTACGACGAGCAGGCCGAAGCCGTCTGCGTGGAGCCCCAGTCGGGCCCGCCCAACGGCCTCAACACCCACCCGCGCCTGGTCACGCCCATCGAGCCGCTGGAGATCGAGTCCACCTGGGCGTGGCGGCGGCTGTGAGCGGCTCGCACTGGCACCGCCTAAGCTCGTGGGCATGACTGACGTACGTGCCGAGCTGCTGCAGCAGATCAAGGACAAGGCCGTGGTGCACGGCAAGGTGACCCTCTCCTCGGGTCTGGAGGCCGACTACTACGTCGACCTGCGCCGTATCACCCTGGACGGCGCTGCCGCACCGCTCGTGGGTCAGGTCATGCTCGATCTGACCGCCGACCTCGACTACGACGCGGTGGGCGGCCTCACCCTCGGCGCCGACCCGGTCGCCACCTCGATGCTGCACGCCTCCGCCGCGCGCGGCCGGCAGCTCGACGCCTTCGTCGTCCGCAAGGCCGCCAAGGCGCACGGCATGCAGCGCCGTGTGGAGGGCCCGGACATCAAGGGCCGCCGCGTCCTCGTGGTGGAGGACACCTCCACCACCGGCGGTTCGCCGCTGACCGCCGTCGAGGCGGTCCGCGAGGCGGGCGCGGAGGTCGTCGCCGTGGCGACGATCGTCGACCGGGCCACGGGCGCGGCGGAGAAGATCAGCGAGACGGCGGGTGTGCCGTACCTCTACGCGTACGCCCTCGACGAGCTCGGTCTCGCCTGACGGGCCTGACAGAGCTGACGTATCTGACCTGCGGTGTTGCCGAGGGGCGGTCCGTTTCACGTGAAACGGACCGCCCCTCTTGGCACGCGCCGGTGGAGCCCGGGCCCCCGTCTGGGATGATGAGTGCGACGATGACGTCGCCCCCAGGTCAGGGATAGCAACGAACGCAACCGCACATCACAAGGAGCGGACAGATGCCCATCGCAACCCCCGAGGTCTACACCGAGATGCTCGACCGGGCGAAGGCAGGCAAGTTCGCCTACCCGGCCATCAACGTCACCTCGTCGCAGACTCTGCACGCGGCCCTGCGGGGCTTCGCGGAGGCGGAGAGCGACGGCATCATCCAGATCTCGACCGGTGGTGCGGAGTTCCTGGGCGGCCAGTACAGCAAGGACATGGTCACGGGCGCGGTCGCCCTGGCCGAGTTCGCGCACATCGTCGCCGCGAAGTACGACATCACCGTCGCGCTCCACACCGACCACTGCCCGAAGGACAAGCTGGACGGCTACGTGCGTCCGCTGCTCGCCCTGTCCGCCGAGCGCGTCGCCAAGGGTGAGAACCCGCTGTTCCAGTCGCACATGTGGGACGGCTCCGCCGAGACCCTCGCCGACAACCTGGCCATCGGCCAGGAGCTGCTCGCGCAGGCCGCCGCCGCCAAGATCATCCTCGAGGTCGAGATCACCCCGACCGGCGGCGAGGAGGACGGCGTCACCCACGAGATCAACGACGAGCTGTACACCACCGTCGACGACGCCATCCGCACCGCCGAGGCGCTCGGCCTGGGCGAGAAGGGCCGCTACCTGCTGGCCGCCTCCTTCGGCAACGTCCACGGCGTCTACAAGCCGGGCAACGTCGTGCTCCGCCCCGAGCTGCTCAAGGACCTCCAGCAGGGTGTCGCCGAGCGCTTCGGCAAGGCTAACCCCTTCGACTTCGTCTTCCACGGCGGCTCCGGCTCCACGCAGGAGGAGATCTCCACCGCGCTGGAGAACGGCGTCGTGAAGATGAACATCGACACGGACACCCAGTACGCCTTCACCCGTCCGGTCGCGGACCACATGTTCAAGAACTACGACGGCGTGCTGAAGGTCGACGGCGAGGTCGGCTCCAAGAAGACCTACGACCCGCGCACCTGGGGCAAGCTGGCCGAGGCGGGCATGGCCACGCGCGTCACCGAGGCGTGCGCGGCGCTGCGCTCCACCGGCACCAAGCTGAAGTAACGACCTGATCGTCCGACACAGGCCCGGCATCGCTCCCGCGGTGCCGGGCCTGTGACACTAGGGGCATGTCCCTTCACGAGAACCTGCTGGGCGGTCCGCCCCCCACGCACCTGCCCGACGACCCCGAGCCGCGCGAGCTGCTGGCCTCCGGTGCCGCGCCCTCCGACGTCGCCGCCAAGTACCCGTCGTCCTCGCTGGCGTGGGCCCAGCTCGCCGATGACGCGTTCCAGGCCGGCCGGGTCGTGGAGTCGTACGCGTACGCCAGGACCGGGTACCACCGCGGCCTGGACGCCCTCCGCCGCAACGGCTGGAAGGGCCACGGCCCGGTGCCGTGGGAGCACGAGCCGAACCGGGGCTTCCTGCGGGCCCTGCACGCCCTGGCGCGCGCCGCGCAGGCGATCGGCGAGCAGCAGGAGTACGAGCGCTGCTCGACGTTCCTGCGCGACTCCTCGCCCCTCGCGGCCGACACCCTCGGCTGACATCCTCGGCTGACCCGCCCCGAAGGCGCGGCCCGCCTTGACAGCGTGGCCCGCCTCCACGACGGGCCCCGCCCAGCCGTCTACCGCCCGGTACGATCGCACAAGCCAGCGAATCACCGGGGGGAAGATCACTCGTGGGCAAACGTGCCGCCGCACCCACAGGAGGCCGTCGCCGCAAGGGCGGCGGCGGCAGACGGCGCGGCGGCACCCGTCGTGCGGCCCGCGGTTCCGCCGTCCCGAGGGTGCTGCTCGTCCTCGGCCTGGTGACCCTCTGCCTCGGCGGCGCCGCCGCCGTCGCGCAGTGGCGGGACGGCGGCACGGACGAGTCGACCGCAGTGGGCCGCCCCGGAAACGCCGGCAGCCCCCTCGCGCCGCCCGTCGGCAGTCCGCTGGAGGAGCCGGTGCCGCCGGGCGCGTCGCCCGACCGGTCCGCCGCCTCGCCGCGCGCGAGCCGCAGCGCCTCGCCCCGCGCCCCGCAGCCCGGGAAGGACCGGCCCCCGGCGCAGACCCCGGCCGCGGTGCCGTCCTCCGTGCCGTCCTCCGGCGCCGGGACCTTCACCACCGCCCGCACCGGCGGCGACAAGGTCGGCACCGGCCCGCTGCGCCGCTACCGCGTCCAGGTCGAGGACGGCATCGACGGCGTCGGCGGCCTGGAGATCTCCGCCGCCCAGGCCGCCGAGGAGATCGAGCGGATCCTCGCGCACCCGCGGGGCTGGGCCGCGCACGGCCGCGGCTCCTTCCAGCTGGTGACGGAGGACGCCGACTTCGTCATCCGGATCGCCACCCCCGACACCGCCGACGCGCTGTGCGGGGCGCAGGGGCTCGACACGGGCGGCGAGCTGAACTGCGAGACCGTCGACGGCGTCGTCGTGAACCTCAAGCGCTGGATGCTCGGCTCGCCCACCTTCGCCGGTACCCCTGCCGAGTACCGGCACCTGATCATCAACCACGAGATCGGGCACGAGATAGGCATCCGGCAGCACATGGGCTGCCCGGGCCCCGGGCAGCCCGCCCCGGTGATGATGCAGCAGATCAAGGGCCTGGACGGCTGCGTCTCCAACGCCTGGCCGTACGCCGAGGACGGCCGGTACCTCACGGGGCCGATCGTGTGAGGAAGCCGGTCGTGTCATGATGCGACTGGGGTCGCACACAGACACCGTGCAGGCGCACGCGTGTGCGATCCCGAGGGGACCGGGGCCCTACCTGCCGGGACACTCGCGAGTGAGCCAAAGGGGCGCGCGGGCGTCGAAAGGGAGAACGCGCGGAGGTCGCGAGGTACGAGCGACCGAGCACGATCGACCGTCGACGCACGCTTGAGCGCCCCGAAGGCGAACCGAGCGCCCAAAAGGGGGGCAGACCGCTACCCGGTAGCACGCATTGATGGAGACAGCGATGTCTACTTCCCCCGACGCCTCCGCGGCCGGTTCGGACACCCCGAACCTCGACTTCGCAGGCACGACGCCGTACGAGGACTACGTCCAGGCGGACGTCCTCACCCACCTCCAGCATCCTCTCTCGGACGATCCGGGAGAGATGGTCTTCCTGGTCACCACCCAGGTCATGGAGCTGTGGTTCACCGTCATCGTCCACGAGTGGGAGACCGCGAGCCGCGCCCTGCGCGAGGACCGCATCCCCGTCGCGATGGACGCGCTGAAGCGCTCCGTGCGCGAGCTGGAGGCGCTGAACGCCTCCTGGACGCCGCTCGCCCAGCTGACCCCCGCGCAGTTCAACTCCTACCGCAGCGCCCTCGGCGAGGGCTCCGGCTTCCAGTCGGCGATGTACCGGCGGCTGGAGTTCCTGCTCGGTGAGAAGTCCGCGTCGATGCTGGTGCCGCACCGCGGCGCGCCGCGCGTCCACGCCGAGCTGGAGAAGGCGCTGTACGAGCCGAGCCTGTACGACGAGGTGCTGCGGCTCCTCGCGCGGCGCGGCCTGCCGGTGCCGGCGGAGGTCCTCGACCGCGACCTGTCGCAGAGGTACGAGCCGTCGCCGGCCGTGGAGGAGATCTGGGCGAGCGTCTACGCCGACCCCGACCAGAACGGCGAACTGGTACGCCTCGGCGAGGCGTTGACGGACGTCGCCGAGCTGGTGTGGCGGTGGCGCAACGACCATCTCGTGGCCACGCGCCGCGCGATGGGCTCCAAGACGGGCACGGGCGGCTCCGCCGGGGTGGCCTGGCTGGAGAAGCGGGCCCGCAAGAACGTGTTCCCCGAGCTGTGGACGGCGCGCAGTCATGTCTGAACTCCGGAACCGGGCGTCCCTGCTGGACGCCAAGGACGAACTGGCCAAGCATCGCGAGCTGTTCGCGCTCGACGGCGGTGTCTACCTCGACGGCAACTCGCTCGGCGCGCTGCCCCGCCATGTGCCCGACCGCGTGGCCGACGTCATCAACCGCCAGTGGGGCGAGCTGCGCATCCGCTCGTGGGACGAGAGCGGCTGGTGGACCGCGCCCGAGCGGATCGGCGACCGGATCGCGCCCCTCGTCGGCGCGGGGCCCGGCCAGGTGGTGGTCGGCGACTCGACGAGCGTCAACGTCTTCAAGGCGCTGGTCGGAGCCGTACGGCTGGCCGACGAGGACCGCGACGAGATCCTGGTCGACGCGACGACGTTCCCCACGGACGGCTACCTCGCCGAGTCGGCCGCCCGTATGACCGGCAAGCGGCTGGTGCCGGTCGCGCCCGGTGACGTGCCGGCCGCCGTCGGCCCGCGGACCGCCGCCGTACTGGTCAACCACGTCGACTACCGCACCGGACGCCTCCACGACCTGCCCGGCACGACGGCGGCGATCCACGCCGCCGGCGCCCTCGCCGTGTGGGACCTGTGCCA
Source organism: Streptomyces sp. NPDC093546 (assembly GCF_044765045.1). Classification (NCBI taxonomy): domain Bacteria; kingdom Bacillati; phylum Actinomycetota; class Actinomycetes; order Kitasatosporales; family Streptomycetaceae; genus Streptomyces; species Streptomyces sp. NPDC093546. The sequence continues at coordinate 473,954 of NZ_JBIWJG010000002.1, forward strand.
CAGCGCGGGCGCGCTCCCCGTCGGCCTGGACGCGCACGGCGTGGACCTCGCCGTCGGCTGCACGTACAAGTACCTCAACGGCGGCCCCGGCGCGCCCGCGTACCTGTACGTCGCCGAGCGCCACCAGCCGCGCTTCGACTCCCCGCTGCCCGGCTGGACCTCGCACGCCGACCCCTTCGCCATGGAGCCGCGCTACGCGGCGGCCGAGGGCGCGGTGCGCGGGCGCGTCGGCACGCCCGACATCCTCTCCATGCTGGCGCTGGAGGCGGCGCTGGACGTGTGGGACGGGGTGTCCATCGAGGCCGTACGGGCCAAGAGTCTCGCGCTGACGGACTTCTTCCTGGAGTGCGTGCGCGCGTACGTCCCCGAGGGCCGGCTCACGTCCGTGACGCCCGAGGCGCACGCCGAGCGCGGCAGCCAGGTCGCGTTCCGCTGCCCGGACGCCCCCGCCGTGATGAAGGAGCTCATCGCCCGGGGCATCGTCGGCGACCTGCGCCGCCCTGACGTGCTGCGATTCGGCTTCACGCCGTTGTACGTCGGGTTCGCCGACACCGAGCGGGCGGCGCGCGTGCTCGCGGACGTTCTTTCGGAGCGTACGGGCTGATGTTCGGCCCTGATCTGCGGGGGCGCCAGTCCTGGTACCGTCCCCGCAGGTCAGGCCAATTCGGCCCCGTCACCGAAAGGTTGAGCAACCATGCCCGACCCTGCCGCACGCGCCGCTCGCGACGCCGCCGAGGAGGCGTCGGCCCTGTCGCATCCGGCCGTCGACCCGGACTCCACCGCCGCGTACGGTGACCACCCGGACCAGGTCGTGGACTTCTACGCCCCGCGCCAGGGTGAGTGCGCGCCGCTCGTCGTCGTGCTGCACGGCGGGGCGTGGCGGGCTCCGTACGACCGCCGCCACGTCACGCCCTTCGCGGACTTCCTGGCGCGCCGCGGTTTCGCCGTCGCCAACGTCGAGTACCGCCGGGGCGGCGAGATCCCCGCGCCCCGGGGCAACGGCCCGGTCGCCGGGCGGTGGCCGGAGACCTTCGACGACGTGGCCGCCGCGCTCGACGCCCTGCCCGGGCTCGTACGGACCCACCTGCCGCAGGCCGACCCGCGGCGCACGGTCGTCACCGGGCACTCGGCGGGCGGCCACCTGGCGCTGTGGGCGGCCGCCCGGCACGTCCTGCCCGCCGGTTCGCCCTGGCGCCTCGACGCGCCGCCCGAGCTGCGCGGCGTCGTGGCCCTCGCGCCCATCGCGCACTTCGAGCGCGCGGTGGAGCTGGACGTCTGCGGCGGCGCGGTGTCCCAGCTGCTCGGCGGCGAGGCGGAGTTCAAGGAGCGGGCGGCTGTGGCCGACCCGGCGGCCCTGCTGCCGACGGGCATCGCCACGGCCGTGGTGCAGGGCCGCGACGACACCGTCGTCCCGCAGGCCGTCGCCGAGGCGTACGTGGACGCGGCGGCCAGGGCGGGCGAGATGGTCGGGCTGACGCTGCTGGACGGCGTGGGCCACTTCCCGCTGATCGACCCGGCGGCGGACGCGTGCGCGGTGGTGGCGGAGGAGATCGCCCAGCTGGCCTGGTGAGGAGGACCCCTTGGTACCCGGCCGTAGTACCTGGGACGGACCCGGAAGGATCCGCACCGAAGGGGACGACCGCCTGCCGGGCGCGCGCCTACGGTGGACGGCGTGACCGACACCAAGACCCGCAGCCCGGAGTACCGGATGGCGCACGGCCTGCTCCAGGGCCTGCGCCGTGAGCTCCTCGACGACGCCCTGGCCTACCGGCTGCTCCCCCCGATGGGGACGGACGGACCGGTGACCAGGCGGCTGCCGCGCCTGATACGCGGCTACCTCGCGTGGTTCCCGCACGCCCTCGTGGTCGGGGCCGCCCTGGTGGTCCTCGGCCTCGGGTACACGGACGGCCAGCCGGTCACCGGGCTCGTCCCGGCCGCCGCCGTCCTGCTGACGCTCGTCCGGCCGGTCGCCGCCTTCTGGCTGTCGCTGCTGACCGCCCCGTTCGTCAGCGTCCTCTCCGGCTTCTGGGACGGCTGGCCCTGGGCCCCCACCAGTTTCGGCGCGCACCTCGTCGTGCTGACCGTGGCGGCGGCCCGGACCCGCCCGCGCGCCGCCGTGTGGATGTGGGCGCTGACCGGGATCTACGGGTTCTTCTGCGAGGCCGTCCTCAGCCACGGCGGCGGCAACCAGACCGCGCCCATGATGGTCATGTCCGCCCTCGTCCTGCTGGTCGTCGCCGTGCTGCACACCCGCCGCGAGGCCCGGCAGGAGATCACCGCCCAGCAGACCGTCACCGAGCGGGAGCGGTCCATGCGCACCCTGCTGGAGGAGCGCACCACCATCGCCCGCGAGCTGCACGACGTGGTCGCCCACCACATGTCGGTCGTCGCCATCCAGGCGGAGGCCGCGCCCTACCGGGTGGAGAACCCGCCGCCCGAGCTGGAGCAGGCGTTCGCGACGATCCGCGAGAACGCAGTCGCCGCGCTGACCGAGCTGCGCCGCGTCCTCGGTGTCGTACGGGCCCAGGACTACGAGGCCCCGGACGCCCCGCAGCCGACCCTCGCCGATCTCGGCGGGCTGGTCGCCAACGTCCGCGAGGCGGGCCTCGTCGTCGAGTCGGCGGTGACCGGCGCGGTGCGGGAGCTGCCGCAGGGCGTGGAGCTCTCCGCGTACCGGATCGTGCAGGAGGCGCTCAGCAACGTGCTGCGGCACGCGCCGGGCGCGGCGGCGAAGGTGGAGGTGGCGTACGTCCTCGGCGGCTTGGGCCTCAGAATCGTCAACGGCCCGGCGAAGGGCCTGGTCAAGCCCTCCCCCGGAGCGGGGCACGGGATCACGGGCATGAGGGAGCGGGTGGCGATGCTGGACGGCGAGATGACCGCCGGGGCGACGGACGACGGCGGCTACGAGGTCGCGGTGTTCCTGCCGGTGCCCGCGGTGAAGGATCCGGCATGACCATCCGCGTACTGATCGTCGACGACCAGATGATGGTCCGCGAGGGCTTCTCCGTCCTGCTGAACGCCATGCCCGGCATCGAGGTCGCGGGCGAGGCCGTCAACGGCCGCGAGGCCGTCGCGCGGGTCGCGGAGCTGCGCCCGGACGTCGTCCTGATGGACATCCGCATGCCGGAGATGAACGGCATCGACGCCACCCGCGAGATCGTCGCGGCGGACGGCGACGCGAAGGTGCTGGTGCTGACCACCTTCGACCTGGACGAGTACGTGTACCAGGCGCTGCGCGCCGGAGCGTCCGGCTTCCTGCTGAAGGACGCCTCGGCGCGGCAGCTGGCGGACGGCGTACGGGTCGTGGCGGCGGGCGAGGCGCTGCTGGCGCCGACCGTCACCAAGCGGTTGATCACCGAGTTCGCACAGCGGGCCGAGCCGCTGCGGGCGCCGGCGTCGGCGCAGGTCGGCGACCTGACCGAGCGCGAGACGGAGGTGCTGGTGCTGATCGCGCAGGGCCTGTCGAACGCCGAGATCGCGTCCCGTCTCGTCGTCGCCGAGTCCACGATCAAGACGCATGTGAGCCGGATCCTGGTAAAGCTGGGGCTGCGGGACCGGACGCAGGCGGCGGTGTTCGCGTACGAAGCGCGGCTGGTGACGCCGAGCTGAGCCGTGCGTAAGGTCGGCGCATGGACTTCGACCCGTGGTCCCCGCAGTTCGTCGCCGACCCCTACCCCGCCTACGCGGAGCTGCGCGCCCGTGGCCGGGCGCACTTCTTCGAGCCGACGCGGCAGTGGCTGGTGCCCCGTCACGCCGATGTCGCGGCCCTGCTGCGGGACCGGCGGCTGGGGCGGACGTACCGGCACCGCTTCACGGACGCGGACTTCGGCCGCACGCCGCCCCCGGCCGCGCACGAGCCGTTCCACACCCTCAACGACCACGGGATGCTGGACCTGGAGCCGCCGGACCACACGCGGATCCGGCGGCTGGTGTCGAAGGCGTTCACGCCGCGGACGGTGGAGCGGCTGCGGCCGTACGTCGACCGGCTCGCGGGCGAGCTGGTGGACGCCCTGGTGGCGGAGGGCGGGGGAGACCTGCTGACCGCCGTCGCCGAGCCGCTGCCGGTCGCGGTCATCGCGGAGATGCTCGGCATCCCGGAGTCGGACCGGGGGCTGCTGCGGCCGTGGTCGGCGGCGATCTGCGGGATGTTCGAGCTGAACCCGTCGGAGGAGACGGCGCGGGCGGCCGTCGCGGCGTCGGTCGAGTTCTCCGCGTACCTGCGGGGCCTGATCGCCGAGCGGCGTACGGCGCCGGGCGAGGACCTGATCAGCGCGCTGGTCGCCGCGTACGAGGAGGGCGACCGGCTCAGCGAGCAGGAGATGGTCTCCACGTGCGTGCTGCTGCTGAACGCGGGCCACGAGGCGACGGTCAACACCACCGTGAACGGCTGGTGGGCCCTCTTCCGCCACCCCGAGCAGCTCGCGGCCCTGCGGGCGGGTGAGGTCGAGTTGTCCACAGCTGTGGAGGAACTTCTCCGCTACGACACCCCGCTCCAGCTCTTCGAGCGCTGGGTGCTGGACGACATCGAGATCGACGGCACCACCATCCCGCGCGGCTCCGAGGTCGCCCTGCTCTTCGGCTCCGCCAACCGCGATCCGGCCGCCTTCGACCACCCCGACACGCTGGACCTGTCCCGCCGGGACAACCCCCACGTCTCCTTCGGCGCGGGCATCCACTACTGCCTCGGCGCCCCGCTGGCCCGCGTCGAGCTGGCCGCGTCGCTGGCGGCCCTGCTGGAGCGCGCGCCGACGCTGCGGCTCGCGAAGGCACCGGAGCGGGGTTCGCACTTCGTGATCCGGGGGCTGAACGGGCTGCTGGTGGAGGTTTGAGGCCCTACGCCAGTACGTCCCGGCGCCGCAGCCCCGCCAGGCCGGCCGCCACCAGGGCCGCCGCCAGGCCGGTCAGCACCAGCACCGGCGCCCAGGCCATCTCGGCGCCGGGCAGCTTCGGCAGGTGACCGTACGGCGACAAGTGCAGCGCCGCCTGGGGCAGGTCCAGCGCCGGGCCGATCCAGCCCAGGGCCAGGCACAGTCCCGCCACCCCCCACGCCGCCGGAGCCGCGTTCGGCAGCACGCCGTGCAGCAGCACCGTCAGACCGCCGAGCACCCAGACCGCCGGAAGCTGGGCGAGCGCGGCGCCCAGGATCGGGCCGCCGTCCTTGCCGTACGCGAGGGACAGCCCGGCCGCCGCCGCGACCGTCAGCGCTGCCGCGCCACCGAAGGCGATGACCAGGTGGCCCGCCGCCCAGCGCAGCCTGCCGACGGCGTTCGCCAGGACCGGTTCGGCGCGCTGAGAGGTCTCCTCCCCGTGCAGCCGGAGCACCGAGCCGACGACGTACAGGGCCGCGACCATCCCGAAGAGGCCAACCAAGGTGGCGAGGAAGGCGTTCTCCAGTCCGGACTGCCCGCCCATGCGCGCGAAGATCCGCTGGGCCTGCTCGTTGTCGCCCACCAGGTCGCTCGCGCCCTCGACCATGCCGCCGAAGACGACGCCCGCGATGAGGAAGCCGACCGTCCAGCCGAGGAGGCCGCCACGCTGGAGCCGCCACGCCAGGCCGCCCGCCTTGGCGATGCGGCCCTCCGCCGGACCGGGGCGGGTGGGCAGGAAGCTCATGCCGACGCCGCGGCGGTCGGCGAGCGCGTATGCCACCCCGCCCTGGGCGGCGACCGCCGCCGCCATCAGCAGCAGCACCCACCAGCGCTCGCCGGCGAAGGCGCGTACGTTCTGCGCCCAGCCGATGGGAGAGGCCCAGGTCAGCGCGCGCGAGTCACCGGCGTCACCGGCCGCGCGCAGTACGAAGGCGAGGCCCAGGAGCGCGGCCGTCATCCCCTTGGCGAGCCTGGTGCTTTCGGTGAACTGCGCGACGATCGCGGCCATGGTGGCGAAGACCATGCCGGTCCCGCCGACCGCGAGGCCGAGCGCGAGCGCCCCGGCCGCGCCCTCGCCGGACAGTCCGGCGGTGATGAAGAGGGCGACGGCGGCGTTGGCGGTGAGGGCGGTGAGCAGCGCGGCGGTCAGCGGCGCCCGGCGGCCCACCCGGGCGGACGACAGCATCTCCTGACGGCCCGTCTCCTCCTCCTCCCGTGTGTGCCGTACGACGATGACCAGGCTCATCACGGCGGCCAGCACCGCCGCGAACGTGGCGAACCGCCAGGCGACCAGCGCGCCGGTCGAGTCGCCGAACACCGGCCCGTACAGCGAGCGCATCGAGCTGTTGGCGGTCATCGACGCGGCGAGGTCGGCGCGCTTCGCGGGCGTGTCGTACAGGGCCTCCAGCGATCCGGCACCGCTCGCGACCATGCCGCCGACGACCACGGCCCACAGCGGCAGCATCAGTCGGTCGCGGCGCAGTGCGAGCCGGGTGAGGGCCCCCGTCCCGGTGAAGGCGGTCATCGTGCGGCTCCCTCGTAGTGCCGGAGGAACAGCTCCTCCAGGGTGGGCGGGGTGCTGGTCAGGGACCGCACTCCGCTCTCGGTCAGGGCCCTGAGCAGCGCGTCCAGCCGGTCGCTCTCCACCTGGAGCGTGACGCGGTTGCCCTGGACGTCGAGGTCGTGGACGCCGGGCAGGTGCGCGAGGCCGTTGGGCGGTCCGGCGAGCTCGGCCGTGACGCTGGTACGGGTGAGGTGGCGGAGCTCGGCGAGGGAACCGGTCTCCACGGTGCGGCCTTTGCGGATGATGCTGACGCGGTCGCAGAGGCTTTCCACCTCGCTGAGGATGTGGGAGGACAGCAGGACCGTCCGGCCGCGCTCCCGCTGCTCGGCGACGCACCGTTGGAAGACCTCCTCCATCAGCGGGTCGAGACCGCTCGTGGGCTCGTCCAGGATCAGCAGGTCCACGTCCGACGCGAAAGCCGCGACGAGGGCGACCTTCTGGCGGTTGCCCTTGGAGTACGTACGCCCCTTCTTCGTCGGATCCAGCTCGAACCGCTCGATGAGCTCGGTACGCCGTGCCTTGTCGAGACCGCCGCGGAGCCTGCCGTACAGGTCGATGACCTCGCCGCCGGAGAGGTTGCGCCACAGGGCCACGTCACCGGGGACGTACGCCACCCGCCGGTGCAGTGCGACGGCATCGCGCCAGGGGTCGCGGCCGAGGAGCCGGGCGGTACCGGAGTCGGCGCGCAGCAGGCCCAGCAGGACGCGGAGGGTGGTGGACTTGCCGGCGCCGTTGGGGCCGAGGAAGCCGTGGACCTCGCCGGCCCTGACGGTCAGATCGAGGCCGTCCAGTGCGTGCGTCCGCCCGAACGACTTCTGGAGTCCGGAGACGGTGATGGCGTTCATCATGCTTCGGAACATACGGTAGTTTCACAAATTTGTGAAGTTAAGGAATCGTATAAAGTTGAGGGCATGTCCATGGAGAACGAGGAACCACCGGCCAACCGCTTCGTGGAGCGCTTCGCTGCCGAGCTGACCGAGGCCGGCATGCAGCGGATGGCCTCCCGCGTCTTCGCCGCGCTGCTCGCTTCCGAGAGCGGCGCGCTGACTTCCGCCGAGCTCTCCGAGCGGCTGCGGATCAGTCCGGCGGCGGTCTCCGGCGCCGTCCGCTACCTCAACCAGGTCGGCATGGTCGGCCGCGAGCGCGAACCGGGCTCGCGGCGGGACCGGTACGTCCTGCACAACGAGCTCTGGTACGAGACCTTCACCCGCCGCGACCAGGTCCTCTCCCGTTGGGAGACGGTTCTGCGCGACGGCGCCGAGACGCTGGGCCCGGACTCGGCGGCAGGGGCGCGGGTGGCGGAGACGGCGGAGTTCTTCGCGTTCCTCCAGAAGGAGATGCACGAACTGCTGGACCGCTGGCGCGAATACCGGGCGGCGAACCGCAGGATCGGATGAAATCATGGGCGAATGTCAACTGCCTTGCGTCGTACCGCCGCTGTCCTCGTCCTGCTCGCCGGAGCCGCCCTCGGCTTCTGGGTCGTCTTCGGAGCGCCCCACGACTGGACGGGCGGCATGCGGCTGCTGAAGTTCGCCCTCGGCCTGACCTCCCTGGGACTGATATCCGGCAGCGCGTGGCTGATGTTCCCCGGCTCGGCGGACGACGACGAGGACAGCGACACGAACCCCCACCCGATGACGGGCCCGCTGGACGCGCTGTAAGCCGGCCGCCGAGCGTTACGCCGCCGGCAGCATCAGCGACCACGCCGACGGGCGCAGCGTCCACGTGCGCGTCCACACCGGGCCCGTGACCAGGGCGTCCGCGCGGTAGCGGAAGGAGGCGCCCGAGACGGTGACCGCGGCCGCCTCCGCGCGGACCGGGTCCGCCGCCCGGGGGCGTACGACCACCTCGGCGACCCCGTCCCGGGACCGCACCGTGACGTCCTCGACCAGGTCGTCGAGGTCGCACAGCACCCGCCCGTCGGCCTCCACCCGGAGCCGGTACGTCCGCGTCGCCGGCCCCGGGCGTGTCCCCGGCACGGCGGAGGGCGCGGGGCGGACCAGCGTCCGTACCAGCGACCGGCAGGCGTCCCACACCGACGGGGGCTCCCCCGCCGCCCTCGCGGGCCCCGCCGGGATGCGCAGGCCCCGCACCACCACGCCGTCGCTGTCGTCGACCAGCAGGTCCAGCCGCCGTGCCGACCCGTCCAGCACCGCCCGGGCCGCCGCCACCGTCCCCAGCGGCACGCCGAGCGCCCCGGCCAGCTCCACCGTCCCGCGCGGCCCCACCGGGATCACCGACAGGGCCTCCCCGGCCAGCTCGCGGCCCCGGTGCAAATGAGCCACCGCCCGCAGCAGCGCCCGGTCGTCCCCGACCACCACCGGGCGCCGGGCGCCGCGCCGGGCCAGGACGCGGGCGAACTCCTCGGGCCCGTCCGGAAGGCAGATTTTCGCTTCTGCGCCGGCGAGCAGTACATCTTTCGCGATCCGTACGGACTCGCCGTCACTTCGGCGGGCGACCGGGTCGATGACCACCAAGAGCTGGTCGTGAGCCGACACCTCGGTCCTTCCTCGGGTAGTCTCTTTGTGCAAGAGCCCCTTGCGCTATTGCGCCAGGGGCTTCGTCTATTCCGGGGCACACCAACAGGCGGCGTTCACGCCTCCTGACCTTGGACATGCCCCGCCCGGAAGGGGTGTACGCCTGTGCCCGCACTTGTGCTGCTCGGTGCTCAGTGGGGTGACGAGGGCAAGGGAAAGGCCACCGACCTGCTCGGTGGATCGGTTGATTATGTGGTGCGCTACCAGGGTGGCAACAACGCCGGCCACACGGTCGTCGTCGGCGACCAGAAGTACGCGCTGCATCTTCTGCCGTCCGGAATCCTCTCCCCGGGATGCACCCCGGTCATCGGAAACGGCGTCGTCGTCGACCCGGCGGTCCTGCTCTCCGAGCTGAGTGGGCTGAACGAGCGCGGCGTCGACACCTCCAAGCTCCTGATCAGCGGTAACGCCCACCTGATCACCCCGTACAACGTCACCCTCGACAAGGTGACGGAACGGTTCCTCGGCAAGCGGAAGATCGGCACCACCGGCCGCGGCATCGGCCCGACGTACGCCGACAAGATCAACCGCGTCGGCATCCGCGTCCAGGACCTCTACGACGAGTCGATCCTGACCCAGAAGGTCGAGGCGGCGCTGGAGAACAAGAACCAGCTGCTCGCCAAGGTCTTCAACCGCCGCGCGATCGAGGCCGACAAGATCGTCGAGGAGATGCTCGGCTACGCGGAGCAGATCAAGCCGTTCGTCGCGGACACCACGCTGATCCTGAACAACGCCATCGACGACGGCAAGGTCGTCCTCTTCGAGGGCGGCCAGGGCACGCTGCTCGACGTCGACCACGGCACGTACCCCTTCGTCACGTCCAGCAACCCGACCGCCGGTGGCGCCTGCACCGGCGCGGGTGTCGGCCCGACGAAGATCAGCCGGGTCATCGGCATCCTCAAGGCGTACACGACCCGCGTCGGCGCCGGCCCGTTCCCGACGGAGCTCTTCGACGAGGACGGCGAGGCGCTGCGCCGCATCGGCGGCGAGCGTGGCGTGACCACCGGCCGCGACCGCCGCTGCGGCTGGTTCGACGCGGTCATCGCCCGGTACGCCACCCGCGTCAACGGCCTGACGGACTTCTTCCTCACCAAGCTCGACGTGCTGACGGGCTGGGAGCAGATCCCGGTCTGCGTCGCGTACGAGATCGACGGCAAGCGCGTCGAGGAGCTGCCGTACTCGCAGACGGACTTCCACCACGCGAAGCCGGTCTACGAGTACCTGCCCGGCTGGTCCGAGGACATCAGCAAGGCGAAGACCTTCTCCGACCTGCCGAAGAACGCGCAGGCGTACGTGAAGGCGCTGGAGGAGATGTCCGGCGCGCCGATCTCGGCCATCGGTGTCGGCCCCGGCCGCACCGAGACGATCGAGATCAACTCCTTCCTGTAGGAACGCAGGCCGCAGGACCCAGGCCGCACGACGGGGAGCCCGGCTACTTCTCCTTGGAGAACTCGCCGGGCTCCCCGTCCGCGTCCATCCCGTACACCAGCAGCCGGTCCTTGCCGTCGACCCGCTGGATGCGCAGGTTGACCGAGGCGCCGGACGCCGTGCACTCCCGGTCGGACACTGCGGCGTCGACCGTGGCCGGGCCCAGCACCAGCAGGTCGCCCGCGCCGCCGAGGACGGCGGTTTCGGCGCAGTTCACCGACGTGCCGGCCAGCGGCTCGCCGGTCTCCTCGTCCGTGTGCGGGTAGCTCTGCTGGAACCGGACCAGGGGCGCCCCGACCGGCCCCTGCATGATGATCACCTCGTGGCTGTAGAGGTCCTGGTTCGGATCGGACACGTCCGGGTGCGGGACGTCCTTCCAGTGGCCGAGGAACTCCTCCGGCACCACCTGCGGCCCGGACCGCGCCTTGCGGAACGTGGCGGTCGCCGCGCCCGAGGTCCACTTCAGGACATCGGGGGAGGTGAGGGTGAGCGTCTGGTGGGCGGCCGGGGTACACGTCTTGGCGGGCACGCTCGTCGTCACGTCGCTCTCGCCGAAGACGACCTTGTCCTCGTCCGCCGAGACGAGCGCCGACCGCCCCATGCACAGCCGATCGCCGGTGACGTGGACGTACGTCCCCGCCTTCTCGCCGGGCACGCCGGTGCCGATCTCGATGCGGGCCGTCTCGTACGGGGCTTCCTGCGTGCCCTTGACCACGCCCTCCCAGGCGCCGCGGAAGGCGGCGGGGACGACGTTCTCACTCTTGTGCCCGCCCATCGGAGGCGGCGACGACGGGCGGAACCAGGAGGCGAGGCCCGACCCGGAGAGGGTGAGGGCGGTGAGGGCGACGCCGGTGAGGGCGGTGAGGACGATGCCGCCGACGAGCAGCGGGCGGCGCCTCCCGCGGGGCTTTCGGCGCGCGGTTTCCGGTACCGGCGTCGGCGCCCCGTCCTCGTCCAGCAGCCCGGCGGCGAGGCGGCCCAGCTGGGCCAGCAGCCCGCCCGGCAGCCACGGCTCGGCGGCCTCGACGTGCGCGGCCAGCCACGCGGCGGTCGGGCGGTCGGCCGGGTCCTTGGCCAGGCATCCGCGTACGAGCTCGTCGAGCTCGGCGGGCAGGCCGGTGAGGTCCGGCTCGTCGTGGGCGATGCGGAACATCATGGCGTGGACGCCGCTGTCGGCCGTGCCGAAGGGCGGGCAGCCGGTCGCCGCGTACGCGAGCACGGAGCCGAGGCAGAAGATGTCGGAGGCGGGGGTGAGCCGTTCGCCGCGCACCTGCTCGGGCGACATGTAGCCCGGTGATCCCACGACCGCGCCGGTGCTGGTCAGCCCGCCGTCGGTGAGGGTGTCGACGGCGCGCGCGATGCCGAAGTCGATGATCCGGGGCCCGTCGACCGTGAGCAGGATGTTGGCGGGTTTCAGGTCCCGGTGGACGAGCCCGGTCGCGTGGATGTGCTCCAGGGCGCGGGCCAGCCCGGCCGCCAGCGACCGCACGGACGCCGGGGGCAGCGGCCCGTACTCGTCGCCGACCACGGTGCGCAGGGACGGCCCGGCGACGTATCCGACGGCCACCCAGGGCGCCTCGGCCCCGGTGTCCGCGCCGAGTACGGGCGCGGTGCCGGCCCCGCCGACCCGCTCCAGCGCGGCGACCTCGCGCGCGAAGCGGCGCCGGAACTCGTCCTGCGCGGCCAGCTCGGCGTGCACGACCTTGACGGCGACGGTGCGCCCACCGGCCGACCGGGCGAGGTAGACGCGCCCCATGCCACCGGACCCGAGCCTGCCGAGCAGGCGGAACGGGCCGATCTGTACGGGGTCGTCACCAGTCAGAGGCTTCACGCGAACAGAGCATGCCAGAGGGTGGCCTGAGGCACCGTAACAAGGCTTGGTCCAGACCTTGACAGGTTCAGACCACTCGCGCTTCGTTGGTGGTCCCCCACGAAAGGGTTACCCCATGCTGCGACGCCTGTTGACTCTGTTCGCCGCTTTCGCCACGGTCGCCGGACTGACCGTGTTCCTCCTCCCCGCCGCCACTGCTTCGGCGGCGGAGTGCGCGGCCCCCTGGAGCGCCTCCGCCGTCTACACGGGCGGCGGGACCGCCTCGTACAACGGCCGCAACTGGCTGGCGAAGTGGTGGACCCAGAACGAACGCCCCGGCACCGCCGATGTCTGGTCCGACCAGGGCGCGTGCGGCTCCGGTTCCGGGAACCCCGGCCCGTCGCCGTCCGGGTTCGTGGTGAGCGAGGCGCAGTTCAACCAGATGTTCCCGAACCGGAACGCCTTCTACACGTACAGCGGCCTGACCGCCGCGCTGAGCGCGTACCCCGCCTTCGCCACCACCGGCGGCGACACGGTGAAGAAGCAGGAGGCGGCGGCCTTCCTCGCGAACGTCTCGCACGAGACGGGCGGCCTGGTCCACATCGTCGAGCAGAACACCGCCAACTACCCGCACTACTGCGACCGTGGCCAGCCCTACGGCTGCCCGGCCGGAACCGCCGCCTACTACGGCCGCGGCCCGATCCAGCTCAGCTGGAACTTCAACTACAAGGCGGCGGGCGACGCCCTCGGCATCGACCTCCTCAACCACCCGTACCGCGTCGAGCGCGAGGCGCCCATCGCCTGGAAGACGGGCCTCTGGTACTGGAACACCCAGAACGGCCCCGGCACGATGACCGCCCACAACGCGATGGTGACGGGTGCGGGCTTCGGCCACACCATCCGCGCGATCAACGGCGCCCTGGAGTGCGACGGCAAGAACCCGGCGCAGGTGCAGAGCCGCGTCAGCACCTACCAGCGCTTCGCGCAGATCCTGGGCGTGCCGACGGGCGGGAACCTGAGCTGCTGAAAGTCCTCGCCCGGGACTCACCCGGGACTTGCCCGGGACTTGCCCGGGGCTCACCCGGGAGGGTGAATTCGGCATATGACAAAGGGGTGGCCGGTGGTGGACGGCCACCCTTTTTCGCTGCGAAACCGCAGGTGGGACCGAAGACCGGTTTTCGGGCCTGCGGTATCTGAATGACCGTATGACAAACCGGAGTTGATTGCGTCAAAGGGGACGTGCGGCGCTACATTCGCGGCACATGAAACGTGATGCCCCCGCAGTGCTGGAACACCCGGGGGCTCGGCATCAGGAACGAGACTCCCAATGCGCATCCACCGTACAACGCACCCCCGCGCCTTCACCACGTTCGGTAACGCTCTCCTGCGCGATGACTCCATCTCGTGGTGCGCGGTCGGGCTGTTGACGTATCTGATCAGCCTCCCCGACGGTGCCAAGGCCTCCATCCGCAAGCTCGCCGAGAAGCGCAAGGAAGGCCGCGACCGCATCGGCGCCGCCCTCCACGAGCTGGAGGAGGCCCGCTATCTGCGCAGGCTCGTACGCCGGGACGGCAAGGGCCAGTTGCGCACGGAGTACGAGGTCTTCGACACCCCCTACGACCCTGATGCCCCCGCGCCCGAGCCCCCGGCTCCGGGTCCGGCTCCGGGGCCCGCCCCCGCGCCCGCTCCGGAAAGTGGCGGAAACCCGGCCCTCGGTGGCCCGGGCCACGCCGCGCCAGGTCCGCTCCCCAAGGGAGAAAGAACCAGGGAAGAAGAACCTCCCTCCCGGGCCGCCGCGCTGCTGACCTCCCTCGGCCGCACCGAACCGCGCCTCGCGATGGGGGCGGCCGAGGCCGCACCCCTGCGGGCGCTCGTCGAGGAGTGGTGGGCCGCGGGCGCCACCGACGCCGTGATCCGCGAGGCGCTGACCTCGGGCCTGCCCGCGCGCGTCCACGCCCCCGCCGCCCTCGTGGCGGACCGCCTGCGCCGCAAGAAGCCAGCACCGCGCCCGGCGGCGGCCCTGGAGGGCGCCGAGTGCGACCGGTGCCGCCGCCCCGTCCAGCCGGGTGAGCCCTGCTTCCAGTGCCATCCCGCCCCGGCCGCGCGCGCCTCCTTCCGCGAGGCGGCGGCCCGGCGCGGGGCGGGCCTGCGGGAGCTGGTGCGCGGCCGCCGCTGAACGCTCCCGGCCCTCCGCCCGGAGGGTCGGGTCCACCGAAAGAGAAACGGAGTGCAATGACCATCGCGCTCGTACGCCCAGAGGTGGTATACCGCCGGTATACTGTGGCTATGGCTGACACCACGATCAAGGTCGACCCCGCCGTTCGCGACCGCCTTCAGGAGCTCGCCCGGGATCGCGGTATCACCATGCGTGACCTCGTGGCGCAGCTTGCTGGAGCGACTCCGACAAAGGAGGAACTCGCCAAGCAGCGCGAGGAGACCAAGGCGTACGTCGAAGAGCACTTCCTCGGCGGGTCCTACACCGAGGAGGACGCGGTCGCCGGTCGCCAGCTCTGGGCCGACGTTGTCGCCGGGCGCATCGGGGAGGTCCAGTGACCAAGGACAAGTACCCGCTGCCGCGCGCCATCGTCTTCGACGACACCGCCGTCCTCGCGCTTGGGGGCGGCAACCGGATGGCCTCGCGCCTCGTCGTCGAGGCCGAGAACGACCCGACGCTGCGGATCTACATCCCCGCCGTGTGCCTGACGGCCGCCGAAGGCGAGCGTGCGGGCGTCGCGGAGCACGTGGGGGCGCTGCCGTCCGTGGACATCACCGAGCTGGACTTCGCCGGCGCTGCGGCCGTCGGCAAGCGCCTGCGGGTTCACGGCGATGACTGGAGCTGCGCGCACGCCGTCCACCTGGCGCAACCCTCGGTCGAGTGGCCCAGGGGGCGTCCGGTCCTCAGCGGTGACCCCCTGCGCTACCGGGGCACCGGCGTACGCGTGATCACGATCGAGAAGTAGCCGCTACGGCGGTGCCGGGCCCGGAGCGCGCCCGGGGCCCGCACCCGCCCGGGTGCGGCGGGTGCAGGACATCGCCTGACCTGAGTGCTGGTTACGGTCACCGACCAAGCACCTCGGCGGCCGCTCCGGTTGGCCCCGGCCGCCATGCGAGCCGGAAGGAGGTGTGTCACAACGGACGACCACACCGGTCAGCGCATGTTCTACATCCGGGACGTCGACGGGTACGTCATCGGCTTCAACGACAAGGCCGCACTCGAGGCGAGTGATCTGGGCAAGTACGCCGCCGAGTAGAACGCCTCGATCCCCTCAGTGCATGTCCATGTCCATGTCCATGGGCATCGGGTCCTCGGGCGCCTGGAGCCCCGGCAGCAGCCCGTCCTGGAAGGGCGCGAGCCCGGCGAGCACCAGGAACACCACCCCGACCGCCGTCGAGAACCACGGCCCCAGCCGCCACAGCTTCTCGATGAAGATCACGGCCGCGACCCCCGCCATCGCCGCGATGTTCATGACGCCGAGCGGTACGAGGATCACCATCAGCCCCCAGCAGCAGCCGACGCAGTACAGCCCGTGGTGCGCCCCCACCCGGAAGTCCCGCGCCCGGCGCCGGAACTGCGCGTACCGCATCAGCTGCCCCATCGGGCTCCGGCAGTGCCGCAGGCAGACGTTCTTCAGCGGCCCGAGCTGCTGGAGCCCCGCCAGCAGGAACGCCGTGAAGGCGATCCAGCGCCCCGCGCCCGGGTGGTCCCGGACCAGGTCCCCGGTCGCGGCCAGGGCCCCGTACGCGAGGAGCCCGAACGCCGTCCACACCAGCAGGTAGCCCGCGACGAACGCCGTCGTCCGGGCCGCCCGCGCCACGCCCGTCGACTGCCTGCCGATGCCCCGCGCCCAGGTGACCGCCACCGGCGCGACGGACGGCAGCATCATGGCGGCCATCATCAGCAGCCACAGCAGCAGGAAGAGGGGCAGGGCCATGCCCATGGTCCCGGGCTCGACGCCCATGTGACGGGCCTGCCCGACGGTCAGCACCCACGCGAGGACCGCGATCAGCACCAGCAGGGACCAGGCGATGGCGAGCGCCCGGGGCGGCAGGAGGTTCCCGCGCCGCAGCGGGGGCTCGGTGGCCATGCGGCGGTGCTGCGTAGCGGTGGTGGTCCTGGAGTGGTTCACGGTGGCGCTGCCCCTCCACGGGAGACCCTTCCAGGGTGCACCCTGGAAGGGTGGGGGCGCGCGCCCAAGGAGGTCCGCAGATGACCGACACCGAGATCGAGACCGACACCGAGACCGCCGTCCCACGCTGGCACGTCGTCGGCGACTGGTTCGACACCTGCAAGTGCGACATCCCGTGCCCGTGCTCCTTCGCGCAGCCGCCCACGACCGGCGAGTGCGAAGGGATCATGGTCTGGCACGTCCGTGAGGGCACCTACGGGGACGTGGTCCTCGACGACCTCAACGTCCTGGTCCTCGCGTCCTTCACCGGCAACGCCTGGGCCGAGCACTCCGACGCCTACGCCGCCTTCTTCGTCGACGAACGGGCCGACGCCGCGCAGCGTGACGCCCTCGAAATGGTCTTCGGCGGTCAGGCCGGCGGCTGGCCCGCCGTCTTCGTCAGCGGCGCCGCCCTGGAGATGCGGGGCATGGAGTTCGCCCCGATCGAGTTCTCGATCGAGGACGACCTGGCGTCCTGGAGCGCTGCCATCCCCGGCCGCGTCGAGGCCCGCGCCGAGGCGCTCACCGGCCCGACGACCCCGGAGGGCGCACGCGTGCAGGTCACCAACCTGCCGGGCTGCGAGACCGGGCCGGGCCAGCTCGCCACCTGGGGCCGCTCGACCGCCGACCGGGCGGACGCGTACGGCTTCCAGTGGAGCCGCGAGGGCCAGTCCAGCAAGCACATCACCTTCGACTGGACCGGCCCTGACGAGTAACCCGAGCAACCGTTGTGTCGCGCCTGGCGTTGCCTAGCGTTCCAGCAGCTCCTTGAGGTGCTGCTCGTTCTTCGGCATCTCCTTCTTCGCCTGGGGGCGTACGACGAGAGGCACGAGGACCTTGCCGATCCCGTGCGACTCGAAGTCCAGGTCGAGCGTCACACGCGACCGCCGGCCGTCGCCGACCGGCTCGACCGTGCCGCGCACGTGGCCACGGACCGGGCCGTCGACGCCGTCCATGCGGAAGCTCCTCGGCGCTTCGAACTCGCTCAACTCCATGGTCATCGGGATCCGCCGACGACCGACCTGCCGGGTCACCCGGACCCGCGACCCCACGCCCACGGGGGCGTCGCCGAGCGGGGTGGCCGATAGGGCGCTCTCCTGCCATTCGGGCAGGCGAGAGAGGTCGGTCAGGTAGGAGAAGACGTCCTCGGGACGGCGGGCGATCTCGACGCTTTCCTTGATCGAGGACATGTCGCCCCCTTTCGGGTCGTTTGTCCTACGGGCAACCCTACTCGGCCCACTCCAGGAAGGTGCTCACCTGACCGCTCGCCTGGCGGTGCCCGCCGCGCACGGCGGGCCGCTTCGTCCACCCGGTGCTGCTCCGCAGCACGCTCGTCGCGGCTGTCCGGGACATGTCCGGGACATGAGTTCCGGTCCCGCGGACGGCGTGGCAGCCCTACCGTCCGAGCCATGGACACCACACGCAGGACGTTACTCAGGGGCATGGCCGCGGCGCCCTTCGCCGCCGCGACCGGCGGGCTGCTCGTTCCGGAGAAGGCGTACGCGGCGGCCGGCCGGCAGCGGGTCGGCCTGGTGCGCGGGCCCGAGGGCGGGCCGACGTACGCGGAGGTCATCCGGCAGCTGAACGAGCGCGCCGCCGGGGAGCTGGGCCAGAGGCAGGGCCTCTGGCGGGTCCCGATGGGCACGCTGCTGGACTCGCCGCCGGAGCGGACGGGGGAGCGGATCACCCGCGTCTCCTATCCGGCCGCGAAGCTCCGGCCCCCGGCGACCCGTATCCCCCGGCTCGCACACGGGTTCCAGTGGCATCCCGACGACTTCCTCACCCAGAACTGGCGGCCGCAGGGCATCACCACCAACTACGACGCCGTGGGCGGCCGCCCCGCCCGCAGGGTCCTGATCGTCTCGTGGGACGCCCACAAGGCGGCGCGCCCCGAAGGCACGCGGCTGAGCGTCGTGGAGATCACCGCGTCCGGGGAGGCCAGGTACCGGCACGTGCTGCTGGCGGTACCGGCCCTCGGCGGCGAAAAGGGCAGGGACCCCAGCTTCAACCCTGTCCACACGCACGCGGGCGGCGTGGCCTGGTACCGCAACCTGCTGTACGTCGCCGAGAGCGCGGAGGGCCGGCGCGGGCTGCGCGTCTTCGACGTGGACAACATCTTCGGGGTGCGCACCGACGCCGCGAGCCAGGGCCGCTTCGGCTTCGAGGACGGCCGGTACAGCGCCGACGGGTACGCCTACGTCATCCCCCAGGTGGCCGCGTACCGCGACAGGGACCAGGAGGGCGCGGACGCCTTCACGTACTCCCAGGTCTCCCTGGACCGGTCCGGGGGTACGCACCGGCTCGTGGTGAGCGAGTACCGCGGGGGCGGCGGCAGGAAGCCGAGGCCGCGGATCGCCCGGTTCGACCTGGACCGGTCGACCGGGATGCTGGCCCGGCACACGTCCGGGGTGCCAAGGGTGTTCACGGGCCCCAAGTCGGTGCAGGGCGCGGTCTCCGTGGGCGGTACGTACTACGTGACCACGAGCCACGGCGTCGACGGCAACGGGATGCTGCACCGGTGGGCGGCGCGGCCCCGGACGTGGGAATTCCCGCCGGGCGTCGAGGACGTGAGCTACGACGCGCGGGACAAGGTGCTCTGGACGCTGTGCGAGTACGCGAAGGACGACCAGGAGCCCGGCGAGGCCCCGAGCGTCTACAACACCCGTTACGTGTACGGCATGCAGTTGTAGGTAGGACGGCAGGGAGCCAGGAAGGCAGCCGGGCCGGTCAGGCCCGGCTGCCCATGACCGCGCGGGTGCCTATGACCACCGTGGCGTACCGGTCGTCGCAGGTGACCACCTGCGGGGTGAGCCCGTCGGCGGCGACGATCCCGGCGGCGGTGTCGGCCTGCCGCTCGCTGGTCTCGAACAGCAGGCTGCCGCCCGGGGCCAGCCAGGCAGCCGCCTCGGCGGTCACGCGCCGCAGCACGTCCAGCCCGTCCGCGCCGCCGTCGAGCGCGACCCGCGCCTCGTGGACCCGCGCCTCGGCGGGCAGGAACGCGACCTCCTCGGTGGGTACGTACGGGACGTTGGCGAGCAGTACGTCGATCCGGCCCCGCAGCGCGGGCGGCAGCGGCGCGTACAGGTCTCCCTCATAGACCCGGCCCCCGGCCGCGGCGACGTTGCGGCGCGCGCACCGCACGGCGGCGGGGTCGATGTCGGCGGCGTGCAACTCCGCGCCGTCGAGCGCCGCGACGAGTGCCGCGCCCAGCGCACCGGAGCCGCAGCACAGGTCGACGACCACCGCGCCGGGCGGCGCGAGCGCCTCGGCCCGCTCGACGAGGAACTCGGTGCGGCGGCGCGGCACGAACACCCCCGCGTCCACGGCGAACCGCACGCCGCGGAACTCTGCCCAGCCGAGGACGTGTTCCAGCGGATGTCCGGCGACCCGCCGCTCGACCATCGCGTCGAGCTCCCGCGGTGTGCGGGCGGCGGAGCGGAGCAACTCGGCCTCGTCCTCCGCGAAGACGCATCCCGCGGCGCGGAGGGCGGCGACGACGGTGTCGAGGGGAGGCAGGGCAGGCGGGGGAGGCAGGGGAGGCAGGGGAGGTACAGCCATGGGGAAGCCTTTCGAGAGCTGGGGGCGCTCTCGCGGTGACTGTGTGGCTGTGTCCCTACGAGCCGTGAGAGGAGAGCACCCGGCCTGGCGTGGTGTTAACGGGTCTCACCTCCTCGGTCCGTACTGCTGACGAAGCCTCACCCTACAGGGGGGTTCACGCGGTGGACGAGCCGCCCGGGGCTGTCGCCGCCGGCTCGTCCACGACCCTGTCGAGCGCCCGGGACAGCCGCTCCAGCACCCGCGCGGTCTCGTCGAACGCCTCCTCGCCCAGCTCGGCGGCGAGGCGGGCCGCCAGGTCCGCGTGGCCCGGGTTTATGCGGGCGACCGACTCCCGGCCCAGCTCCGTGGGGGTGAGGAGCTTCGCGCGCCGGTGCGCCGGGTTCGGGAGGTACTCGGCGAGGCCCTCCGCGACCAGCAGGTCGGCGATCCGCTGGACGCTCTGGCGCGTGATGCCCATGGCGCGGGCGATCCCGGAGACGGGCAGCGGCTCTCGCAGTACGGCCCCGAGGACCTGCCACCACGCGGCGGTGAGCCCGGCGGGGCGGGCCAGCTTCTCCGAGACCGCGAGCAGCTGGCCGTTCAGCCGGAAGACACCGAGCGCGGTACGGCTGAGCAGCTCCTGGAGATGCCGTTCGACCGGGGTCACGCGTTCAGCTCCTCGAAGGCGGCGGCGTCCGAGTCGTGGAACAGCCGGTACCAGGCGTCGAGCTTCGTACCCCCGAACGCCCCCATCCTGCCGAGGACTTCCCGCGCGAAGGCCACCGGCTCGGTGGGCCCGGCCGTGATGAGGTCGCCGTCGGTGACGGCGTCCGCCTCGACGTAGTGCTCGGCTCCCTCGTAGCCGGTCGCCGCGAGGTAGAAGGGGGCCGCGCTGGTGTGGGGGCGCCCGTCGAGCAGTCCCTCGCGGGCGAGCCCGGCGGTCGCCCCGCATATCGCGGCCACCGGCACGCCCGCGTCCAGGAACGTGCGCGCCTTCGCCGCGAACGGCGCCAGATCGTCGCCCGCGTCCCACAGGTCGGCTCCGGTGAGGATGAGCAGCGCGCTGTCCTCGGGCCGCAGCTCCGCCAGCGCCAGGTCCGGCGCGATGCGCAGACCGCCGATGGTGGTCACGGGGTCGGTGGTGAGCCCGACCGTGCGGACGTCGAAGCCGCTGCGCGCGAGCCACGCGGTGGCGTGACCGGTCTCCCAGTCGGCGAACGTGTCGTACACCGCGAGATGGACGGTCTTGAGCGGGGTCCGGGATGCGGTGGATGTGGTGGTGCCGGACATGGTGGCCTCCCGTGGGTCGCACAAGCGTGCGCGTGATGACTATATGCTGTCATCTCGACAGGATGCTGTCAATAGTCGGGCGCGACCCTCACCGGCACGCTCGGAGCCGTGGCCCCCGACACCTTGCCGACCCCCGCGCCTTCCGCCATACAAGATGGCCATACCAACCTCCACCGGCACATCCTTACCCTGGGCCGCATGACCCCTCATGCCGATCTCGCCGCGCACGCCGATCCCCAGGCCGGCGCCGCCGTCAAAGCCGCCGACCGCGCGCACGTCTTCCACTCCTGGTCCGCCCAGGGCCTGATCGACCCGCTCGCCGTCGCCGGCGCCGAGGGGGCGTACTTCTGGGACTACGACGGCAACCGCTACCTCGACTTCACCAGCGGCCTCGTCTACACCAACATCGGCTACCAGCACCCCAAGGTCGTCGCGGCCATCCAGGAGCAGGCCGCGAAGATGACGACCTTCGCGCCCGCCTTCGCCATCGACGTACGCTCCGAGGCCGCACGCCTCATCGCCGAGCGCACCCCGGGCGACCTCGACAAGATCTTCTTCACCAACGGCGGCGCCGAGGCCGTCGAGAACGCCGCCCGCATGGCCCGGCTGCACACCGGCCGCCCCAAGATCATGAGCGCCTACCGCTCGTACCACGGCGCCACCTCCGCCGCGATCAACCTCACCGGCGACCCGCGCCGCTGGGCCTCCGACACCGCCACCGCCGGTGTGGTCCACTTCTGGGCGCCGTTCCTCTACCGCTCGCCGTTCTACGCCGAGACCGAGGCGCAGGAGTGCGAGCGCGCCCTCCAGCACCTGGAGGACACCATCGCCTTCGAGGGCCCGGCCGGCATCGCCGCGATCATCCTGGAGACCGTCCCCGGCACCGCCGGCATCATGGTCCCGCCGCCCGGCTACCTCGCCGGCGTCCGCGAGATCTGCGACCGGTACGGCATCGTCCTCATCTTCGACGAGGTCATGGCGGGCTTCGGCCGTACCGGCGCGTGGTTCGCCGCCGACCACTTCGGCGTCGTACCGGACCTGCTGACCTTCGCCAAGGGCGTCAACTCCGGTTACGTACCGCTCGGCGGCGTCGCCATCTCCGCCGAGATCGCCGCCACCTTCGACAAGCGGCCCTACCCCGGCGGCCTCACCTACTCCGGCCACCCGCTCGCGTGCGCGGCCGCCGTCGCCACCCTCCAGGTCATGGCCGACGAGAAGGTCGTCGAGAACGCCGCCCACCTCGGCGAGAACGTCCTCGGCCCCGGCCTGCGCGAGCTCGCCGAGCGCCACCCCTCCGTCGGCGAGGTGCGCGGCCTGGGCGTCTTCTGGGCGCTCGACCTCGTACGGAACAAGGAGACGCGCGAGCCGCTCGTCCCGTACAACGCGACCGGCGAGGCCAACGCGCCCATGGCCGCCTTCGGCGCCGCCGCGAAGAAGAACGGCCTGTGGCCCTTCATCAACATGAACCGCACCCACGCCGTCCCGGCCTGCACTCTCACCGAGGCGGAGGCCAAGGAGGGCCTCGCCGCCCTCGACGCGGCGCTCGCGGTGGCCGACGAGTACACCGAGCACGCACAGTAACCGTCTGGAGGCCGCCCCCTCCGGCTGGCTTAAGGTGTCCGGAACCGGACGGAGGGGGCCAGAACCATGCCCACGAGCGGAGGGGTGACCCGCAACACCCTGCGTCAGCAGATCGCGGACGCGCTGCGTGACGAGGTGCTCGCGGGGCGTCTGCAACCCGGGCAGGAGTTCACGGTCAAGCAGATCGCCGAGCAGTACGGCGTCTCCGCGACGCCCGTACGCGAAGCGCTCGTCGACCTGGCCGCGCAGGGCCTGCTCGACTCCGACCAGCACAAGGGCTTCCGCGTCCACCAGTTCTCGGTCGACGACTACCGGGGCATGGTCGAGGCCCGCGCGCTCATCGTGGACGGCGTCTTCAAGCGCCTCACCGCCCATGTGAAGGCCGTGCACGGCGCCCCCCTGGTGTCGGTACGGCGCCGGGCGGAGGAGGCGTCCCGCGCGGCGCGCGCCGGGGACCTGGACATCCTCATCGGCTACGACCTGCGCTTCTGGCGCGAGCTCAGCGGCTTCGTGGCCAACCGCTACATCGCCGACTTCCTGCACCGGCTGCGCGTGCAGGCCTGGGTGTTCACCGTGCCCCACCTGCGCGCCGACCGGCGGGCGTGCGACTGGCTGTGGAGCGGCCACGAGGAGCTCGTGAACGCGGTGACGCTCGGCGACCCGGACGCCGTCATGGCCGTCATCAACGCGTACAACGCGCACGCGCTGGCCTGGGCCGACCACCTGGAGCGCCTCGCGGGGGCGGACGGGCCGGAGCTCCCCGGCGGGCGAGAGCGGGCGTGCCCGTGACCGACCTCAGCGTCGTCGTCCCGGCGTACAACGAGGAAGCCCGTCTGCGCCCCACCCTCGACGCCATCCGCGCCCACCTGAGCGCCGACCCCGGCCGCTGGGGCGACTGGGAGGTCATCGTCGTCGACGACGGCTCGACGGACGCCACCGCGCGCGTGGCGCGGGATTTCGCCGCCGAGGAACCGCGCGTCCACGTCATCACCGGCCTCGACAACCGCGGCAAGGGCCACGCCCTGCGACGCGGCGTCCTCGCCTCCTACGGGCGCCGCGTGCTCGTCACCGACGCCGACCTGGCCACGCCCGTCGAGGAGCTGGACCGGCTCGACAAGGAGCTCACCGCCGAGGGCGCGGACGCCGCGATCGGCTCCCGCGCGCACCCGGACTCCCGCATAGAAGTCCACCAGCACCGCCTGCGCGAGTGGCTGGGCCGCCTCGGAAACCGGTTCATACGGGCCGTGGCCGTACCCGGCGTACGCGACACCCAGTGCGGCTTCAAGCTCTTCGACGGCGACAAGGCGCGGACCGCCTTCGCCGACTCCCGCCTGGACGGGTGGGGGATCGACGTCGAGATCCTGCGCTTCTTCCGGCAGGCCGGCTGGCCGGTGGCGGAGGTTCCGGTGCGCTGGTCCCACCAGGAGGGCTCCAAGGTGGCGCCCCTGGACTACGCGCGCGTGCTGGCCGAACTCGTGACGCTGCGCGCCCGCTCCGTCCGGCGGACGGACCTGGCCGTCGTCGGCCTCTTCGTCCTCGCCTCCGTCCTCCTCTACCGGGGACTGTGGGCGGACCTGGACCGCGCGTACCTCGCCGACGCCGGCCAGGACCAGAACCAGTGGGAGTGGTTCTTCGCGGTCACCGCCGACAACGTCACCCACCTGCGCAACCCGCTCTTCACCACCGTCCAGAACTATCCGGACGGCGTGAACCTCATGGCCAACACGGTCATGCTCGGCCTGTCCGTGCCCCTGACCCCCGTCACGCTCACCCTCGGCCCGACGGTCACCTGGGCCCTCGTCCTCACCCTGGGCCTGGCCGCCACGGCCTGCTCCTGGTACTGGCTGCTCGCGCGGAGGGTCGTACGCAACCGGTGGGCCGCCGCGACCGGCGCCGCCCTCGCCGCCTTCGCGCCGCCGATGATCTCCCACGGCAACGCCCACCCGAACT
Source organism: Streptomyces sp. NPDC093546 (assembly GCF_044765045.1). Lineage (NCBI taxonomy): Bacteria > Bacillati > Actinomycetota > Actinomycetes > Kitasatosporales > Streptomycetaceae > Streptomyces > Streptomyces sp. NPDC093546. Next base: position 498,685 of record NZ_JBIWJG010000002.1, read on the forward strand.
TCCTGCTCCTCTTCATGATGCCGGTCCTCATCGACCGGGCCCTGCGGCTGTGCGAGGGGAGGGCGGCCGTCCGGGACGGGGTGCTCCTCGGGCTCTTCACGACGTACCAGATCTTCCTCGGCGAGGAGCCGCTGCTGCTCGCCGCCGTCGGCATGCTGCTCTTCGCCCTCGCGTACGCGCTCGCGCACCGCGAGGTGGCACGGGCGGTGTGGCGGCCCCTGCTGAAGGGCCTGGGCGTGGCCCTGGCGGTCTGCCTTCCGCTGGTGGCCTTCCCGCTGTACTGGCAGTTCTTCGGCCCGCAGAGCTACCACAGCGTGCTGCACGGCTCGAACGCGGGAAACGGCCCGCTCGCCTTCCTGGAGTTCGCCGGACGGTCGCTCGCCGGAGACGAGGCCACGGCGGACAAGCTCGCCATGAACCGCACCGAGCAGAACGCCTTCTACGGCTGGCCGCTCGTGGCCCTCGCCTTCGCCATCGCCGTACGCCTGTGGCGCCGGCCCCTGGTGAAGGCGCTGACCGCCACGGCGGTCTGCGCGGCGCTGCTCTCCCTCGGCCCGCGCGTCCGCATCCCGTACACCGACGTCATCGTTCCCGGGCCGTGGCGGTTCCTCGCCGACAAGCCGCTCTTCGAGTCGGTCATCGAGTCGCGCGTGGCGATGATCTGCGCGCCGGTGCTCGGCATGCTGGTGGCCCTCGCCGTGGACCGGCTGGCGGCCTCCCGGAACCGTACGTACCGGGTCGCGGGCCTCGCGGCGGTGGCGCTCGCCCTGCTGCCGATCCTGCCCACGCCGTACCCGGTCCGCGAACGGGCCCCGGTGCCCGGCTTCGTCGCGTACGGCGCCTGGCGGCAGTACCTGGGGCCCGGCGAGTCGATCGTGCCGGTGCCGCTGCCGGACCCGGGCAGCGCGGACGCGCTGCACTGGCAGGCCGAGACCGGCTTCGGCTTCCCGGTGCCGGGCGGGTACTTCAACGGGCCGTACGGGCCCGAACGGATCGGCATCTACGGCGCGGTGCCGCGCCACACCTCCAACCTCCTGCGGGAGGTGCGCTGGAGCGGCCGCGTCCCGGCGATCGGCCCGCGCTGGCAGGAGCAGGCCCGGGCGGACCTGGAGCACTGGCGGGCGGGCGTGGTCGTCCTGCCGTCGCAGTACAACCAGGAGGCCCTTTACGAGACCGTGTCCAAGCTTCTGGGGCGTCCTGGTGAGCGGATCGCCGGTGCGTGGGTATGGGACCTGCACTGAACTAGGCTTCCGTGTCCGCTGCGTCGTGCCCTTCGTGAGGAGAGCGAGTGTCCCTTGGCTTGTGACCTGTGGTTGGTCCCGCTCGTCGACGTGCTGTGCCACAGCCCCGACAACCCCTTCGCGGAAGAGATCGCCGCCTACGACAAGGCGTTGCGCGAGGCGGGCCTGCCGGCCGTGCCCGTCTTCGCCTACATGCCCGGCCTGTCGGGCGACGTGGCGCCGGTCGCCGGGTTCGACTACGACGCCCTGCACTTCCTGCGCCGGGCGTACCTGCTGCAGATCTGCGGGCTCGCCGTCACCCCGGTCGACGAACTGGGCGGGGACTACGAACAGTTGCTGGAGATGTTCGAGTCGACGGCCCAGCAGTCGCACCTGGTCTGGCACTACGACCACGCGGGCGCGTACGTCCCCGTCGACTTCCCGGCGCCGCTGTCCACCGACGAGCTGCTCGCGGGCGGCGGGCCGCTCGGCTCGGCGCAGGGGTTGCTGCGGGAGCTGGAGTACGTCGCCCCCTCGATCGGCATCGACCCGGCGAACCCGCCCGCCGCGCCGCTGCCACCGGAGCGGCCCACCTCGCTGGAGGAACCGGCGGGGCCGATTCCGTACGACGACAGCCCCTTCGCGCGGGAACGGCACGTGTGGCTCGGGCTGCACGCGGCGGCGACGCGGAGCCTGGGGCAGGGCTCGATGATCATCTTCAGCTGAGCGACCGGGCCCCCGGTCCCGGCCCTGTGCCCGCCCCGGGGGCTACCGCGGCTCCGGCGGGCGCTGGCGCGGCATGTTCGGGCGGGTGCCCGGCGGCAGCGGGAACCGGCCCGGCAGGGGCGGTGCGTCCTGCCGGGCCGGGGTCGGAAGGGTGGACTGCAGGACCAGCGGCGCCGAGCCGGAGCGGAACTCCACCATCCACTCCGCCGTCTCCGTACGCACCAGCTCCGTCACGTCCTCGGCGAACCGCCGCAGCACCCCCAGGCACCGCTCCGCCGCCTCGCTCGCCGTGCCCTCCGTCGGGCCCAGCACCTCACGGACGGACTCGGAGGCCCAGTCGAACTGGAGCGCCTGGAGCCGGCGCTGCACCGCCTGCGCCGTCGCCACGTCCCGCATCCAGCCCGACGTCAGCCCGAAGTACCGGTCGCAGAGCACGCACGCCGCCGCGACCAGCAGGGAGACGTACCCCCACTGCCAGTGGCCCAGCAGCGGCAGCGCGGCGCCGACGACCGCGCCCAGCGCCGTGCCGACGCGCAGGGCCCGCGCGCAGCGGCGCTTCCAGACGCGGTCGGAGAGGTACCACTCGGCCGTGCGGAGCGCGTTCGCCTCGACCCACCGGTACAGCTCGTCCAGGCGCTGAGCCGGCTCGCCCCAGTCCCCCAGCGGAAACGGCCGTCCGGTCAGATCGCCGCCGTACCCCTCCGGGCTGTCGCCCTCCCCCCGGGCGGGGCCCCCGGGCTGCATCTCCGGCTGGCTCACCGGGGCACTCCTCTGCGCTCAACGTGACAGCTCAACGTGACATATCGATGACGTGACGTGCGGTGACCTACGGTGCGCGGGGTGCGCATGCCCTCTTCCTACCGCCGAATGGGGGGTCGACGGCCTGGAATCCCGGTATTTCCGCCCGCAAGAGGGTCTTGATCAGGTGGCGGGCACGCCCGTTTTTCACCCGAAGGAGTGGAGCCCTACGGATGAGGCACACCGTCCGGCGACCACGTAGGCTCGGCATACCGAATACTCATCGTCATACTCATCGCGACATGCCAGGAGTGCCCGTGATTCCCGGTGGCGGCCAGCCCAACATGCAGCAGATCCTCCAGCAGGCCCAGAAGATGCAGCAGGACCTCGCCCGCGCCCAGGAGGAGCTGGCGCGGACCGAGGTCGACGGTCAGGCGGGGGGCGGTCTGGTGAAGGCCACCGTCACCGGCTCCGGCGAGCTGCGCTCCCTGGTCATCGACCCCAAGGCGGTCGACCCCGAGGACACCGAGACCCTCGCGGACCTCGTCGTCGCCGCCGTCCAGGCCGCGAACGAGAACGCGCAGGCGCTGCAGCAGGCCAAGCTCGGACCGCTGGCCCAGGGCCTCGGCGGCATGCCGGGCCTGCCCTTCTGATCGTTTCGGGACTTCCGAGCCTTCTAAGTCGTCCGTCCAGCAACTACCGTAAGCATCACAGCACTCCAGGAGAGGCTTTCCGTGTACGAAGGCGTGGTTCAGGACCTCATCGACGAACTGGGCAGACTGCCCGGCGTCGGTCCCAAGAGCGCCCAGCGGATCGCCTTCCACATCCTGCAGGCCGAGCCCACCGACGTACGCCGCCTCGCCCATGCCCTCCTCGAGGTCAAGGACAAGGTGCGGTTCTGCGCGGTGTGCGGCAACGTCGCCCAGGAGGAGCGGTGCGGCATCTGCCGCGACCCGCGCCGGGACGACGCGGTCGTCTGCGTGGTGGAGGAGCCCAAGGACGTCGTCGCGATCGAGCGGACGCGCGAGTTCCGTGGGCGGTACCACGTCCTCGGCGGCGCGATCAGCCCGATCGAGGGCGTCGGGCCGGACGACCTGAGGATCCGGGAGCTGCTGGCGCGACTCGCCGACGGTACGGTCACCGAGCTGATCCTGGCGACCGACCCCAACCTGGAAGGGGAGGCCACCGCGACGTACCTGGCGCGGATGGTCAAACCGATGGGCCTGAAGGTCACGCGCCTCGCCAGCGGGCTGCCCGTTGGCGGAGACCTGGAATACGCCGACGAGGTCACGCTCGGGCGTGCGTTCGAAGGGAGACGACTCCTCGATGTCTGACGCCACTCTGCACGCGCACACCCTGGACCCGGACAGCTTCGCGGTCCAGATCGCCGACTCGATCGAGTCCTTCATCGTCGCCACCACGGAAGTGGCCAAGGGCGACGAACCCGACAGCGCGGTGCCCTTCCTGCTCCTGGAGGTGTCCCAGCTGCTGCTCGCCGGCGGCCGTCTGGGCGCCCACGAGGACATCGTCCCCGACGAGCGGTACGAACCGGACGCCGGCCCGGACATGGACGTGGACGAGCTGCGCGAGCGGTTCGCGACGATGCTGGACCCGGTGGACGTCTTCTCGGAGGTCTTCGACCCGTACGAGCCCCGCAAGGCGCCCGTGCCGTTCCGGATCTCCGACAACCTCGCCGCCATCATCATGGACCTGCGCCACGGGCTCGCCCACTACCGCGCGGGCCGCACCACCGAGGCGCTGTGGTGGTGGCAGTTCTCGTACTTCTCCAACTGGGGCCCGATGGCCTCGGCGACCCTGCGCGCCCTCCAGTCGCTCGTCTCCCACGTCCGCCTGGACCAGCCGCTGGAGGAGCTCGACGGGCTCGACACGGACGAGGACCTGGCGGAGGACGCCCTCGCGGAGGAGGCGGGCCGGGTGATGGCCCGGGAGATCGCGGGCCCGCTGGGCCTGCACACCAGCAAGTAGTCCGGCGGACGGCCCCGCGGGCCGATCAGGCTTTCCAGGTCGTACGGACCCGGTCGCGCAGCCAGCTGTGCGCCGGGTCCGCGTCGTTGCGCGGGTGCCAGGCCATGCCCAGCGCCACGGGCGGCAGGTCCAGCGGGACCTCGAACGTGTGCAGGCCGAAGGCGTCGGCCGCCCCGGCGGGGGCCAGGCACACCAGGTCGGTCTCGCGGCACAGGTGGAGCGCGGCGGTCCAGCTCGGGACGGTGGCGACGACCCGGCGCCGCAGGCCGCGTGCGGCGAGCGCCTCGTCGACCGGGCCGCGCGCCCGGCCCAGCCGGGAGACCCCGAGGTGGTCGGCGGCGGCGAAGGCGCGCGCGGAGACCTTCGTGCGACGGGCGGCCAGCGGATGGTCCCGGCGTACGGCCGCCAGCAGCCGCACCTCGCCCAGCGGCTCGACCAGCGTCTCCGGGTCCGCGTGCCCGATGACGCCGAGCTCCAGGTCCAGCCGGCCGTCGCGCAGCGCGGGGGTGCCCTCCAGGCTCTCCGGCAGGAAGCGCAGGGTGACGCCCGGCGCCTCGCGGGCCACGGTGGTGATCAGCCGGGCGGCGAACCCCGCCAGCAGCAGGTCGCTCGACTGGACGGCGAACGCGCGGATCATGGCCGCCGGGTCCGCCGTCGGCGCGGGGGCGAGCAGCCCGCGCGCCTGCCGTACGACGGCGCTCACGCGGGGCCGCAGCTCGACGGCGCGCGGCGTGGGGACGAGGTGCCGGCCGGCGCGTACGAGCACCGGGTCGCCGAGGGCGGCGCGGATGCGGCCCAGGGTGCGGCTCATGGCGGGCGCGGACACGTGGAGGCGGGCGGCGGCGCCGGTGACGCTCTCCTCTTCGAGGAGAGCGTCGAGGGCGACGAGCAGGTTCAGATCGAGGGATTCCACGGCTCTCATGGCTTCCACGGCTCTGATGGCTTCCACGGTGTGACTCCGATCACCGGCTCGGCCGCCGGTCCGCGACACGAGCTCGCGCTTTGCGTGCAACGCAAGGACACCTTGCCAGCATTGCACTGGAGTCAATCGCCCGGCCTTCGGAAGCTGAGTCCATGACCGAGATGAACGACGTCCTGGCGGTGGTGAGCCAGAGCGGCCCCACCGTCACCTTCTTCGACGCGGTGACGTACGAGCGGCTCGGCGAGGTCGCCGTACCGCGCGAACCGCACGAGCTGTGCTTCGACGCGGCACGGCGGCGGCTGTACTGCACGATCACCTACCGCTCCGGCTACTACCACGCCAACACCGGCCGGGCGCGCGAGCTCGTCGTGATCGACCCCGACGAGCGCCGGGTGGTCGACATCGTCGACCTGGCCCCCGAGTGGGCGCCGCACGGGGTGGCCCTGGACCCGGCGGGCGAGCTGCTGTGGCTGAGTGTCGAGGCGTACGGGAGCGAGGAGGGCGCACTCGTCGCGCTGGACGCGCAGTCCCTGAAGCCGGTGCGCCGGGTGCCGGTCGGGGCGCCGGGGCCGCACTGGTTCGTGCTCACGCCGGACGGCCGGCGAGCGTACACGGCGAACAAGGAGGCGCCCTTCGTCTCCGTCGTGGACGTCCGGTCGGGCGCGCTCGTGGACCGCGTCGAGGCGCCGGGCGGCAGCGAGGGCATCGCGGTGTCGGGGGACGGGCGGTATGTGTACGCGGCCGGGCCGAAGGGCACCTTCGGCGGGGAGCCGGCGGCGGACGCCGGAGTCCGCGTCATCGACACGTCGACCGGTGCCGTCGTCCGCACGCTGCCGGCCGAGGGGCTCGTCTTCCCGGTGCACACGACCTCCACCGGGCTGGTCCTGGCGGGCGAACTGCGCGTGACGGCGGGCGGATCGGCGCTGGGCGCCCAGGGCCCGGGGCTGCTGCACGTGTACGACGGCTTCGAGGAGCGCGCGCGGCTGGAGGTGGGCGCCTTCCCGTTGACGATCACCTCGTCGCCGGACGGCCGGTACGGATACGTCGCCGCGGTCACGTCGTCCACGGTGACGGTGGTGGACCTGGAGGCGCGGGCGGTCGTCACGATGCTGGAGGTCGGCAGGCCCGGCGAACCCGGGGCGCACGGCCTCGCGTACGTACCCTCCGTGTGCCCCTCCGCGTGACCCGCCCCACATTGCGCGTACGGCCGCTCGGGAGGGGCAGGTGCCAGCCCGAGCGGCCGTGGGGCCGTCCCCGGGTGCTGATCGCAAGCTGAGCGGGACATCTCACCATGTGATATCGGAGGGGCGAATCCCGGCCGCTCGTTAGACTGAGCTGACCGCAAACGGACTGAGCGAGGAGCGCACGTGGGCCTTGTCGTGCAGAAGTACGGAGGCTCCTCCGTTGCCGATGCCGAGGGCATCAAGCGCGTCGCCAAGCGAATCGTCGATGCCAAGAAGAACGGCCACCAGGTGGTCGTCGTGGTTTCGGCGATGGGCGACACGACGGACGAGTTGATCGATCTCGCCGAGCAGGTATCTCCGATCCCTGCCGGGCGTGAGTTCGACATGCTGCTGACCGCCGGGGAGCGCATCTCCATGGCCCTGCTGGCCATGGCGATCAAAAACCTGGGCCACGAGGCCCAGTCGTTCACCGGCAGCCAGGCGGGCGTCATCACCGACTCGGTCCACAACAAGGCGCGCATCATCGATGTCACGCCGGGCCGGATCCGTACGGCGCTGGACGAGGGCAACATCGCCATCGTCGCAGGCTTCCAGGGCGTGTCCCAGGACAAGAAGGACATCACCACCCTCGGCCGCGGCGGGTCGGACACGACCGCCGTCGCGCTCGCCGCGGCGCTGGACGCCGAGGTGTGCGAGATCTACACCGACGTCGACGGTGTCTTCACCGCCGACCCCCGGGTCGTGAAGAAGGCCCGGAAGATCGACTGGATCTCCTTCGAGGACATGCTGGAGCTCGCCAGCTCCGGCTCCAAGGTGCTGCTGCACCGCTGCGTCGAGTACGCACGCCGTTACAACATCCCGATCCACGTCCGGTCGTCCTTCTCGGGCCTCCAGGGCACGTGGGTCAGCAACGAACCGCGAGGGGACCGCAAGGTGGAGCAGGCCATCATCTCCGGTGTCGCCCACGACACCTCCGAGGCGAAGATCACCGTCGTCGGGGTGCCGGACAAGCCGGGCGAGGCCGCCGCGATCTTCCGCACCATCGCGGACAACGAGATCAACATCGACATGGTGGTGCAGAACGTCTCCGCCGCGTCGACCGGGCTGACGGACATCTCCTTCACGCTGCCGAAGGCGGAGGGCCGCAAGGCCATCGACGCCCTGGAGAAGCGCAAGGACGTCATCGGCTTCGACTCGCTGCGCTACGACGACCAGATCGCCAAGATCTCGCTGGTCGGCGCGGGCATGAAGACCAACCCGGGCGTCACGGCCGGCTTCTTCGAGGCGCTGTCCGACGCGGGCGTGAACATCGAGCTGATCTCGACGTCCGAGATCCGCATCTCGGTCGTGACCCGCGCCGACGACGTGAACGAGGCCGTCCGCGCCGTCCACACCGCCTTCGGGCTGGACAGCGACTCCGACGAGGCCGTCGTCTACGGAGGCACGGGCCGGTGACGGTCCTGGCGGCGTGGTGACGGCGCGGGCGACCGCGTGGTGACGGCGCGATGACGCACCGCAAGCCGGCGCTCGCGGTCGTGGGAGCGACCGGGGCCGCCGGCGCCGTCATGCTCCAGATCCTGTCGCAGCACGCCGACGTCTGGGGCGACATCCGCCTGGTCGCCTCCCCCCGCTCGGTCGGCCGCAAGCTGGCCGTGCGCGGGGCGGAGACCGAGGTGCTCGCGCTCGGCGACGAGGCGCTGGACGGCGTCGACGTGGCGGTGTTCCTGGCGCCGGAGGAGGTCGCCGCCCGGTGGGCGCCGGTCGCCGTGGCCAAGGGCGCGGTCGTGGTGGACGCCTCGCCGGCCTTCCGGGCGGACCCGGACGTGCCGCTGGTGGTCCCCGAGATCAACCCGCACTGCGTCCGCTCGCGGCCGCGCGGGATCGTCGCCTGCCCCGGCGACACCACGCTGGCGCTGATCGTGGCGGTGGGCGCGCTGCACGCCGAGTTCGGCGTCGACGAGCTCGTCGTCTCCACCTACCAGGCCGCCAGCGGCGCCGGGCACGCGGGCGTCGAGACGCTGCGCGCGCAGACGGTGCGGGTCGCCGGCGCGGAGCTGGGGACCGCCCCCGGAGACGTACGCCGGACCGTCGGCGACGACACCGGGCCCTTCCCCGCCCCGCTCGCGCTCAACGTGGTGCCCTGGGCCGGCTCGCTCCAGGAGGGCGGCTGGTCCTCCGAGGAGCTGCGCCTGCGCGACGAGACCCGCAAGATCCTCGACCTGCCGGAGCTTCGGGTGACGGCCACCTGCGTGCGCGTGCCCGTCGTGACCACGCACTCCGTCTCCGTCCACGCGCGCTTCGAGCGCGAGGTGACGGTCGCCCGGGCGCACGAGATCCTCGCCACCTCGCCGGGCGTGGTGCTGTACGACGATCCGGCCGCCGGGGACTTCCCGACCCCCGCCGACGTCGTGGGGACCGATCCCACGTGGGTGGGGCGGGTGCGGCGGTCCCTGGACGACCCGCGGGCCCTGGAGCTGTTCGTGTGCGGCGACAACCTCCGCAAGGGTGCCGCGCTGAACACCGCGCAGGTCGCGGAGATCATCGCCGCGGAATTGTCGGTGGTCTGACCACCGGCCTTTATAGGATCTGTGAACGCCCTGTGAGCAAGTCTTCGGACCGTACCGCTTGAACTGGGGCGATGGCATGTTCGACGATGCTTGTCCCCCTTGCTGCAACCGGTGGTCGGGCGGGAAGCGTCTACGCGGTCGCCCCTTGCGCGCTGCCGCGCGAAACGGGCAAAGGGGAAGAGCGAGTACGCATGAGGGTAATCGACGCACCGTCCGCACGGTCAAAACCGGTGACGTGCGCGTACAACCCTGACGGGGGGAAGCGTGTCCAACAGGCGTGGCACAGGTACTCGACATCACAGCGGTGGTCCCGCTCCGCGGCGCGGCCGTGGCCCCGCCGCGCCTCGGTGGCGGGCCGGCGCAGCCGCTCCGGCGGCCCCGTCAGCGCCGTTCGCCCGGCGGCATGCCGGTGATCGCGCCGATGCCCGCTGCTAGGCGTACCACCCGCATACCGTCCCCGCGCGGCGCCTCCGAGGCCGCCGACACCGCCGGCGTACCGGGTGCCGCCGGGAACACGGCCGCGGCCGCGACCGCGGCGGCCGGGACGACCGTCGACCACCTCACCGAGACCTACCGCGCCCACTACCGGTCGCTGCTGGGTCTCGCCGCGCTGCTGCTGGACGACACGGCCTCGTGCGAGGACGTCGTCCAGGAGGCGTTCATCCGCGTCCACTCGGCCCGCCGGCGCGTCCGCGACCCCGAGAAGACCCTCGCGTACCTGCGGCAGACCGTGGTCAACCTCTCCCGGTCCGCCCTGCGCCGCCGCATACTCGGGCTGAAGCTGCTCTCCAAGCCGATGCCGGACATGGCGAGCGCCGAGGAAGGCGCGTACGACCAGCTGGAGCGCGACGCGCTGATCAAGGCGATGCGCGGGCTGCAGCGCCGACAGCGCGAGGTGCTGGTGCTGCGGTACTTCGCGGACATGACGGAGGCGCAGGTCGCCGAGACCCTGGGCATATCGCTCGGGTCGGTGAAGGCGTACGGCTCACGTGGCATCGCGGCGCTGCGCGTCGCCATGGAGGCCAACGCATGAGCGAGCCGCACAAGGGCCCGGACGCCAAGGGCGAGGACGGGTTCGAGCTGTACGGGCCGGACGGACCGTTGCACGTGAACGACCACCGGACTGGGAACGGAATTGTGAACGAGGGTGACCGCCTGAACGGTCTGGACGGGCCGAGCGCTGTCGGGGACGACGCGTTCGGCGACGACGAGCTGGCCCTGCGCCGGATGCTCCAGGGCGCGGTGGAGGACCTGCGGCCCTCCGACGGCGCCCTCGACCACCTGCGCAAGGCCGTGCCGGCGCGGCGGGCCCGCAAGCGGCAGGCCCTCGTCGGCATGGCGGCCGCGGCGCTGCTGTTCGGTACGGCGGTGCCCGCGTTCGTGCACGTCGCGGGCTCCGGCGGCACCTCCGACGACCGCCCGGTCAACGCCGGGCACGGCGAACAGGTCCAGGGCGGCACGGGCGAGGAGACCGGCGGCGAGGGCGGCGAGACCGGCCCCGGCGGCGGTGTCACGGGCGGCGGCGAGGGCCCGGGCGGGCCCGGCGGCAGCGGCCGCGGCGACGCCCAGAAGCCGCCGGAGTCCGTCTCCGGCGCCTCGGACGGCACGGTCGGCGGCAGCGCGGCCGACCCGACCCGCCCCGTGCCGCCGAGTACACCGGTGTGCGCGGCGGACCAGCTGGCCGTGACCACGGCGCAGGCCGGGGAGCCGGACGCGGAGGGCAAGGTGTACGGCACCTTCCGCATCGCCAACGTCTCCGGCGCGGACTGCGCGATCGCGGGCGACGGCACCATCGGCGTCCGGACGAGCGGCGCGGCCGACAGCGCGAAGGTCACCCGCGTCCGCCACACGCCGGGCGACGCGGCGACGGGCCTCCCGGACGCCTCGGGCACGGCGGACGGGGCGCTGCTGCTGAAGCCCTCGGGGGCGTACGAGGTCAGGTTCGCCTGGGTGCCGAGCGAGACATGCCCGACGACGACGCCGGACGGCGACCCGTCCCCGGACCCGAGCCCCTCGACGGACGGCGGCACGGCCTCGACCGGCTCGACCGGCACGACCGGCACGGCCCCGGAGGGGACGCAGCCCCAGCTCGCCACGGAGGAGGGCACCCCGGCGGACGGCAGCGTCACGATCACCCACACCCCGGCCGCGGGCTCCCCGACCGCGGAGACCACGATCCCGAAGGCCTGCGCGGGCACGGTGTACTACACGGCGCCGATGGGCGCGGAGTAGCAGCGGCGCGTCAGCCCCGCGTCGCCGGGGCGGCCGGGGTGTGCGGGGCGGCGGCCTGGTCCTCCGGAGCCTGGTCCTCCGGAGCGAGGCCGAGGGCCGCGTCCCGCGCCGCCTCCGCCTCGCGGCGGAACAGACGGAACCACATGAAGAGCACGAAGCCCACGAAGGCGAACCACTCGCCCGTGTAGCCCAGGTTCTGGAACGCCTTCAGGTCCAGCCCGCTGCCCTGCGCCGCCGTCGCCGGCACCGGCTTCAGACCCGACGGCGACGTGGTGAGCGTGACCCACGCGTCGTACACGTCGTCCGGCACCAGGTTCACCAGCGACGCCGCGCTGATCATGCCGACCTGCCCCGCCGGCAGCCCGCCCGCCGCGTGCACGCCCTTGGTGCCGGTGTTCTCCGACGCCTGGAGCGCCCCGGTCACCGTGACCTCACCGGCCGGCGGCGCCGGGGCCTTGCGCCCCTCCGGGAGCCAGCCGCGGACCACCGGCAGCGTCTTGCCGCCGTCCGTACGCAGCAGCGTCAGCACGTACGCACCGGTGCGGCCGTCCAGCTCGCGCCCCGGCACCAGGAACTGCGGCCCGTACCGACCGGTCGCCGTCGCCTGGCGGCCCGACGTCTCCTTGGTGACCGGCAGCAGCTCGTCCAGCGGCTCGGCGGCCTGCGCCGCCGAGCCCGGATCGGGCCACCGCTCCGCCTCCTGGTGGGACTCGACGCGGTCCTCGAACCTGCCGAGCTGCCAGGTCCCCATGAAGATGCAGAAGGGGATCGCCAGCAGGACGAAGACGTTGATCCCCCACCAGCGGGGTGTCGTCAGGAACCGGTACACCCCTCCACGGTACGGAACGCCGTCACTTCCCCGGCGCCGGGGTCCCCGGCACAGGCGTCCCCGGCGCGGTCGTCCCCAGGTGCCTGGCGGCGAAGTCCAGCTCCAGCCGCACCTGCTTGATCCGCTCCTCCACCACCAGCGAGCCGTGCCCGGCGTCGTACCGGTACACCTCGTGCACCGCGCCCCGCGCCGCGAGCCGGTCGACGTAGTTGTCGATCTGCCGGATCGGGCAGCGCGGGTCGTTGACGCCCGCCGAGATGTAGACCGGCGCCCTGACCTCGTCCACGTACGTCAGCGGCGACGACACCCGGTACCGCTCCGGCACCTCCTGCGGAGACCCGCCGAACAGCGTGCGATCCAGCGCCTTCAGCGCCTCCATCTCGTCCTCGTACGCCGTGACGTAGTCCGCCACCGGCACGGCGGCCAGGCCCAGCGCCCACGCCTCCGGCTGCGTACCGAGCCCGAGCAGCGTCAGGTACCCGCCCCACGAGCCGCCCGCCAGCACCAGCTTCGCGGGGTCGGCGAGGCCGGAGGCCACCGCCCACTCCCGTACCGCCGCGATGTCCTCCAGCTCGATCAGCCCGATGCGGTGCTTGAGCGCGTCCGTCCACTCCCGCCCGTAGCCCGTCGAGCCCCGGTAGTTGACCCGGACGACCGCGTACCCGTGGTCCACCCAGGCGGCGGGCGCCGCGGCGAACGCGTCGCTGTCGTGCCACGCGGGGCCGCCGTGGACCTCGAACACCGTCGGCAGCGGGCCGTCGGCACCCGCCGGGCGCTGCACGAGCGCGTGGACGCGACCGCCGGGGCCGTCCACCCACACGTCCTCCACGGCCACCGACGCGGGCGCCTTCGCGCCCGGGGGCTCCAGCACGACACCGCCCGCGGTGGACCGCACCACCGGGGGCCGCTCGGCGGACGACCACAGGTACTCCACGGTCCCGTCCGGCCGCGCCGTCGCGCTGGACACCGACCCCGCGGGGGTCTCCACCCGCACCAGCTCGCGCGTGCCGATCTCGTACCGCCACAGGTCGCTGCGCGCCTCGAAGCCGTGCACGATCAGCAGCCCGGACCCGTCCGGATACCACTCCGCCGACACGTCGCCGGGCAGGTCGAGCCCCAGCTCGGTCTCGGTGCCGGTGGCCACGTCCCACAGCATCGGCTCCCAGCGCCCGCGCCGCTGGTGCCCGACCAGCAGCCGGGTGTCCCCGTCCACCGGCGCGAAGCCCAGCACCGCGAGCCCGAGCTCCTCCGTGCCGCCCTTGGTGTCGTCCAGCTCCGCCACGACCGCGCCGTCGAGCCGGACCACGCGCAGCGCCGCGTGCATGGCGTCGCCGTGCTCGGTGTGCTCGATCGCGAGCAGCGTCCCGTCGTGGGACAGGTCGCCGACCCCGGCGGACTCCCGGTGCCGGTAGATCTCCACGGGCGGCCGCCCGGGCCGTACGACGTGGATCGTCGAGCCCTCCTCGTCCGTGGAGCACCCGATCACCGCCGTCCCGTCCCGCCCGATCGCCAGGCCCGCCGGGTACGACGCCGCCAGCCCCGGCGCGGCCGGCTCGTCGTCGCCGCCCCCGAACGGTTGGCGCATCCAGCGCCCGAACTCGTCGCCGTCGGTGTCGGCGAACCACCAGATCCATGCGCCGTCCGGCGACAGCACGCCGTCGGTCGTACCGTTCGGCCGGTCCGTGACCTGCCGCTGCGCTCCGGTCGCCCGGTCCCAGGCGTACAGCTCGTACGTGCCGGTCGCGTTCGACGTGAACAGCGCGCGGTCGGGGGCGTCCTCGGCCCAGTCGGGCAGGGAGACGCGCGGGGCGCGGAACCGCAGCTCCCAGTCGGGCGTGGCGTGTGCATCCGTCATGCCCCTATCCAACCCGACGCCACGGGCCCGGGGACATGGAGCCCGGAGGTCAGCGCACGGCGGGCGGGGTGTCCTCCACGCACAGCGCCCAGATGACGAAGACGCCGATCGCGATCGAGATCACCGCCCAGACGGGCTGGTACGGCAACCAGACGAAGTTCGCGATCACGGCGAGCGAGGCGAGCGCGACACCGCTCGCCTTGGCCCATGTCGCCCCGCTGAGGATCCCGGCCCCGATGAGGGCGACGAGGATCCCGAGGACGAGGTGGATCCACCCCCACGCGCTGACGCTGAACTCGAAGACGTACTCGCCGATCCGCCCGTACACGTCGTCCTGGGCGATACCCGCGATGCCCTGCAGCATCCCGAGCACCCCCTCCACCAGCAACAACACCCCAGCAAACATCGCCCCGGCGGACCCCCACCCACTCCGCCGCGGCCCCTGGCCCCCGCCCGGCGGCCCGGCGTGATGCGCATACGCATGCTGCTCGGTCCCCCCGACACCATGCCCGTGCCCTCCGCCGGCCTGGCTCATGGCCGCCCCTCTCTGTCCGGTGATTCCCCTCCGAGCGTGCGGGGGGTGGGGCTGCACGTCGACCGGGGGCGTCTGACCGGGTGAGGGGCCGCGGGGTGGGGGCCGACGTGCGGTCCGGTGCGGGACCGGCGCCGCTCCAACGGGGTAGTGCACCACGGCGGTGGACGCGCAGCCCGCGGCAGTCGGTGCCGCCTGGCCAGGAATGTGATTGTCCCTTCACGGCTGGCTGCGCATCCTGCTGGGATGCGCTTCTCCATCAACATTCCCAACTTCGGTGACTTCGCCGACCCCCGTAACGTCGCAACCGTGGCGGCCGCCGCCGAACAGGCCGGCTGGGACGGGCTCTTCGTCTGGGACCATGTACTGCACCGACAACACCAAGGGCGTCCCTTCGGAGACCCCTGGATCCTGCTGACAGCGGCCGCGCTGGCGACCTCCCGGATCCGACTGGGCACCCTGCTGACGCCGGTCCCCCGTTACCGTCCGCAGCAACTCGCCCGTCAAGTGGCCACCCTGGACCACCTCAGCGGCGGCAGAGTGATCTTCGCTGCCGGCCTGGGCGGTCCGATCGAGGACGAGTACCGCAGTTTCGGCGACACCGCCGAGCCGCGCCTCCTCGCTGAGCGGCTGGACGAGGGCCTGGAGCTGTTGAGGCGTTTCTGGTCCGGCGACTCGGTGAACCACCACGGGCGGCACTATGAGGTCCGGGACGTGACGCTGCTGCCTGCCACGGTGCAGCGGCCCTGTCCGCCCGTATGGATCGGTGGATTCTGGCCGCGTCGCCCGCCCATGCGGCGGGCAGCGCGGTGGGATGGCGCGGTGCCGCTCTTCGAGACGGCCCGGCATGGTCATCTGCCGGATGTGGCCGAAGTGCGCGATCTGGTCGGATACGTGCGTAAACACCGTCCGGCCGGGGCCGAGCACCCCTTCGAGTTCGTACTCGGCGGAGCCACGCCCTCTGACGCAGCCAAGGCCAAGGACGTGATCGGTCCGCTGCACGACGCCGGCGTCACCTGGTGGGACGAGCGGCAGATCCAGACCGGCCCCGACCTGGACCGCCTGCCTCCAGTGCTGCGCCGCATCGAGGCAGGGCCGCCGCTGGTCTGATGTCTTGGCTCAACGTGCTGTCGGCTCCAGCCGCGACTCGTGGATCACGTGATCGCCCATGGTGGCCCTCACCGCTTCGGCACAGTGATGCTCAAGGAACTTCCTTCCAAGCGTGGTAGGTGACCACGTAGCCAACCAATCATCAAATCAGCTCGGTATCCGCAGGCTTGGGCACGTGGTGCATGTTCATCTGGTGAAAAGTAGACGTAACGACGCCCAGGGTGCCTGCATCCTGCACGTCAGCCTCCGGCGTCGTGATCTATTCGAGGAGCGCACCGAGCTGATCAGCGGGATGTTCGGGAGCTGGATTTCTGAATCCGGCTCCTGCGATGACAGAAAGCAGTCAGGGGCCTGACCCGCTCTTGCGGATCAGGCCCCTGACCTGGTGTTTCAGCTGTCGGGGTGGCGGGATTTGAACCCACGACCTCTTCGTCCCGAACGAAGCGCGCTGCCAAGCTGCGCTACACCCCGATGTCGTCCGGTGTCCCGGCGACGTCGTTTACTTTAGCCCACCGGCGCCCGGAGACGAAATCCGGTTTTCGCGGAGCCGTGGCGTGGGCCTGATCCGGTCCAGGCCGACGAGCGCGAAGGCCAGGGCGGCGAAGGGCAGGCCCAGCATCGCCGCGTCCGTCAGGGTGGCGGCGTAGCCGTGGGCGGCGACGTCGAGGAAGGGGTACGGGTAGCGGGCCGGGGTGTCGGGGGAGAGGAGGGCGCCGCGGGGGAGGGCGAAGGCGAGGTACGCCAGGGGGTAGAGCAGCCACAGGGCGGCGTGACGGGGGCGCAGGCCGTCCGGGCGGGTGAGGAGCAGCCAGTCGGGGGCCGCCGCGATCGGCGGCACCGTGTGGAGGAGGTGGTTGGCGAGGAGGTGCCAGCCGGTGGCGGTCGACGGGCCGCCGTCGGTCATCGAGAAGTGTGCCGCGTCGTCCGCCAGGAGCAGGTGGTGGACGGCGCCGGTGATGGTGATGAAGAGCAGGGTGCCTCCGGTGATCACCGGCGGCAGCGGCGGGCGGCGGCGCGACCAGGCGCGGTGGGCCGATGGGGCGAAGACCGCCGCGACCAGGAGGTTGCTCTGGATGGTGAAGTAGCTGAGCACCCGGCCCGGACTGCCGAGGGCCAGGTCGATGGCGATCCGGTGAGCGCGGCCAGCGCGATCAGGGCGCGGAAGGCGGCCGCGTACGGGCGGCGGACGGGAGGGACGACCGCCGATGCGGGCACATGCGTCGAAAAGGGGCAGTCATTCCTCCACCGTAGGGGGTCCTTGATCAGAACCTGGTGCCCCAGGGGGCTTGATCAACCCGCCCAGCCCGGGGCGCCCGGGCGCCCCGGGAGCCCGTGATCAGTCCCGGGCCGTCAGCGTCAGCAGCGTCGCCTCCGGCGGGCAGGCGAACCGCACCGGCGTGTAGCGGTTGGTGCCGCAGCCCGCCGAGACGTGGAGGTACGCGGTGTTCCCGCCGGCGCGGTGCGTGGAGAGGCCCTTCACGCGGTCCGTGTCCAGGTCGCAGTTGGTGACCAGCGCCCCGTAGAAGGGGATGCACAGCTGGCCGCCGTGCGTGTGGCCCGCCAGGATCAGCGGGTAGCCGTCCGCGGTGAAGGCGTCCAGGGAGCGCAGGTACGGCGCGTGGACGACGGCCAGGGAGAGGTCCGCGTCCGGCTCCGGGCCGCCGGCGACCAGGTCGTAGCGGTCCCGCTTGATGTGCGGGTCGTCCAGGCCCGTGAACGCCAGCTCCATGCCCTCCAGCTTGAGGCGGCCGCGCGTGTTGGTGAGGTTCAGCCAGCCCGCCTCGTCGAAGGCGTCGCGCAGCCCCTCCCAGGGGTTGTGTACGGCGCCGACGGCGGGCGGATTGCCGTTGAGGCCGTGGCGGCCCTGGGCCTTCTCGAGCAGGTAGCGGGCCGGGTTGCGCAGCTTGGGCCCGTAGTAGTCGTTGGAGCCGAAGACGTACACGCCGGGGAATTCGAGGAGCGGCCCGAGCGCGTCCAGGGCCTCCGGTACGCCGTCGGGGTCGGAGAGGTTGTCGCCGGTGTTGACGACGAGGTCCGGGCGCAGCCCGGCGAGGGACTGGAGCCAGGCCCGCTTCTTGCGCTGGCCGCTCACCATGTGGATGTCGGACACCTGGAGGACGCGCAGGTCGCGCATGCCGGGAGGCAGTACGGGGACGGTGACCCGGCGGAGCCGGAACGAGCGGACCTCGAAGCCGGCGGCGTAGACCAGGCCGGCCGCGCCGACCGCTGCGATTCCTGCGGTGACTTTCAGGGGGACTCCGTATCGCGCGCGCATGAGGCCATCGTCCCAGACGGAGCAGCGCGCGGAAATCAGCGGGCGTGCAGGTCATCGCACCTGCCACACTTGTGCGCATGACCACGCTCAAGTCCACGCTGCAGGAAGACCTCAACGCCGCGATCAAGGAGCGCGACGAGCTGCGCTCCTCGACCCTCCGGCTCACCCTCTCCGCCATCACCAAGGAGGAGGTCTCGGGCAAGGAGAAGCGCGAGCTCTCCGACGACGAGGTGCAGAAGGTGATCGCCAAGGAGGCGAAGAAGCGGCGCGAGGCCGCCGAGGCCTTCGCGCAGGGCGGCCGCGCCGAGCAGGCCGAGCGCGAGAAGGCGGAGGGCGCCATCCTCGACGCCTACCTGCCGCAGCAGCTGAGCGACGACGAGCTCCGCTCGATCGTGTCCCAGGCCATCGACGAGGCCAGGGCCGCCGGCGCCGAGGGCCCGCGCGCGATGGGCGCCGTCATGAAGATCGTCAACCCGAAGGTGTCCGGCCGCGCCGAGGGCGGCCGCGTCGCCGCGGTGGTCAAGCAGCTGCTCGCCGGCTGAGAGCCACTGCCGACCACGCGTCACGGCACAGGGGCGCCCACCGGTTTGTCGCCGGTGGGCGCCCCTTTGTCCGCAGACGATCAGCCGCTCAGCGGTCCCGGTCCCAACCGCCGTTGCCGCCGCCGTTGTTCCCCTGACCGCCGCGTCCGTTGCCGCCGCCGATCAGGTCCGGCGGGAGGGAGATGCCCGGCCACGGCGACTGGACTCCGCCGCCTCCGCCACCCGGCTTGGAGTCGTCGCCCGGCTTGCCCTTCCCCTTGTCGTCGGGCTTCGGCGCGTCCGGGATGTCGACGCTGACGAACTGCGGGGAGTCCTTGCCCTCCAGCGCGCCCGTCATCGCGTCCTTCCAGATCGGGCCGGGGACCTGACCACCGAAGACCTTCTCGTGGTACTGCCCGCCGATGGTGATGTACTCCATCTCCACCTGCTGGCTGGCGCTGCCGACCCACACCGCGCCGCTCAGGTTCGGCGTGTACCCGACGAACCAGGCGTTCTTCCGGAAGTCCGTCGTACCCGTCTTACCGGCGTTGTCGCGGTCACCGAGGCCCGCCGCCCGGCCCGTACCGGAGTCGACGACTCCGCGCAGCAGGTGGTTGATGGAGTCGGCCGTCCGCTCCGACATGGCCTTGGTGCACGAGCTCTTCGGCACCTCCAGGCTCTTGCCGTCCGCCGTCTTGATGGACTCGATGGCGATCGGCGTGCAGTACGTGCCCCGGTTGGCGAAGGTCGCGTACGCCGACGCCATCGTCAGCGGCGAGATGCCGGTGGAGCCGAGGGTGAGCGGCGAGGGCTCCTCGGGCAGCTTCTGGCCGTTGCCCTGCACCACACCCAGCTTGTTCGTCATCTCGACGACCGGGCACAGGCCGATGTCCTCGATCATCTGCACGAAGTACGTGTTGACCGACTTCGCCATCGCTTCCTTGAGCGCGTACGGGCCGACCTCGGTCTCGTTCTCGTTCTCCAGCCGCTGCTTGTCCCCGTAGTTCACCCACGGCTTGCCGCTGCACGTCGAAATCGAGCTCGGGTACGGCATCTCGTACGGCGCCGAGTACGTCTGCGTCGGCGGCCTGCCCTGCTCCAGGGCCGCCGCCGCGACGAACGGCTTGAACGTCGAACCGACCGGGAAGCCGTAGTTCGAGCCGCCCATGCGCTTGTCGACCGAGTAGTTGATCTGCGTCTCGTCCTTGCCGAAGCCGTACGGCTTGGACTGGCCCATCGCGAGGATCTTGCCGGTGCCGGGCTGGACCATCGTCACCGCCGTCGCGACCTTGTCGCTCTGGTAGACGTGTTCCGTTATCGACGCCTGCGTCGCCTTCTGCGCCTGCGGGTCGAGCGTCGTGCGGATCGTCAGGCCGCCGCGGTTCCAGATCTTGTTGCGCTCCTCCCGGTCCTTCCCGAAGACCGGGCTGGAGAGGAAGGCCTCGCGTACGTAGTCGCAGAAGAAGCCCGCGCCGTCGACGGCGGTGATGCAGCCGTTCTTCGGCTTGCTGACCTTCAGCTTGATCGGGGTGGCCTTCGCGCGGTCGGCCTCCGCCTGGCTGATGTTGCCGACGGCCGCCATGCGCTGCAGTACGACGTTGCGGCGCTTGGTCGCCTCCTCCACGTCGTTGACGGGGTCGTAGCGGCTCGGCGACTGGACGAGGCCGGCCAGCATCGCGGACTCCTCCAGGTTCAGGGCCTTGGCGGACTTGGAGAAGTAGCGCTTGGCCGCGGCCTCGACGCCGTACGCCTGCTGCCCGAAGAAGGTGATGTTGAGGTAGTTCTCGAGGATCTTCTTCTTCCCGAGCTCCTCCTCCACCTGGATCGCGTACTTCAGCTCCTGGATCTTGCGGCCGAGCGTCTGCTGCGTGGCCTGCGCGACCTTGTCGGGGTCGTCGCCGGCCTCCTCCACGAACACGTTCTTCACGTACTGCTGCGTCAGCGTCGAGGCGCCCTGCGCCACACCGCCCGACTGGGCGTTGCGGTTGAGCGCGCGCAGCACGCCCTTGAGGTCGATGGCGCCGTGCTCGTAGAAGCGCGCGTCCTCGACCGCGACGATCGCGTTCTGCATGTACGGGGAGATGTCCTTGAGCTCCACGACCGTGCGGTCGCGGGAGTAGACGGTGGCGATCTGGCCACCCTCCGCGTCGAGGATCGTGGTGCGCTGGCTCAGCGGCGGCCGCTTCAGGTCGGCCGGGATCTCGTCGAACCCCTGGACCGTCCCCTTCGCCGCGAGTCCCAGCACGCCGAAGGCGGGCAGTGCGATGCCCGCCAGTACGGCTCCGGAGAGCACGCTGACACCGAGGAACTTGGCGGCCTGCTGGGTGCCGGTCAGGCCTCCGCCCGAGCGCTTCTTTGGCATGGCAGCAGCCTACGTTCTCATTCGCCGGACACGCGTATATGCCTTGGCCTAAGCTGGTCACAACTGTCACAGCAGTCGCGGTTTTTTCGGCCCGACCACCGAAGGAACCTCACCCCGCCCTCTCGTCGTGCTCTCCGCCGGGCGATGTCCGTTTCCGTCGTATGCGTCAGCGGACGCCCGTTGTCGATCAGCGGACATGTCGTGTTGTGGGGGATCAGAGGGATATGTCCATCGGTCACTCCCCTGGGTGATCTGCCGCGTACGCATAGTCCGTTCGGGCCATTCAAGATTGGGCCCGAAGGGGGTGTTGCGCTGTGTCCACCTTCCGTAACGTCCTCAACTGGCGGCGGTGAATATGCCGCTCGCCGCCGTGGGGGAGCCTCGATTCGGGAGAGGACGGCGCCGGTATGGGCTGGGTAGCTGACTGGAGTGCGCAGGCGGCCTGCCGCACTACCGATCCGGATGAACTTTTCGTGCAGGGAGCGGCGCAGAACAGGGCCAAGGCGGTGTGCACCGGGTGCCCGGTGCGGACCGAGTGCCTGGCCGACGCCCTGGACAACCGCGTCGAGTTCGGCGTGTGGGGCGGTATGACGGAGCGTGAGCGGCGCGCGTTGCTGCGCCGGCGCCCCACCGTCACCTCGTGGCGCCGGCTCCTGGAGACCGCGCGCACGGAGTACGAGCGCAGCGCGGGCATCCTGCCCGTCGCGCTGAACGACGACGAGACGTACGAGTCGTACGCCGCCGTGGGCTAGCCACCGGTCGGCCACCGGCAGTCCGGCTCCGCCGAACGGAGGGCCGGAGGGCCCTCGTGGCTCCGCGTGGGCCCGCCGGTGCTAGGGCGTGCCCTTGGTGTGCGCCAGCCGGTCGCCGATGGCGCGAAGACCCGCGAGGTCGTGTACGTCGCCGGGCAGAGCGGCCACTTCGGCCACCGCCACCTCCGGGTGGAGCGCGGCGAAGCGGTCCCGCGTGCGGCGCTCGCGCGCGAGCACCTGCATGCGCTCGGCGTGCAGACGGAGCAGACCGGCCGTCACCTGGGCGACGGCAGGCGAAACCTCGGCGGATGACGCGGGGAGTGGCTCGGGAGAGACGGCCTCCGGGAGGCGGCCGGTGTTGTGGCTGGTGTCCTGGCCGTTGTCGTGGCCGTTGTCGTGGCCGCCACGAAGACCAGTCTTCCCGTGCCCCTGATCCACAATGCGGCTCTCGTCAAGATTTTCCGCCGCGTCCGCGGGCTCCCCGTCCAGGACCTCCGCCGCGGCCAGCGCCCGCTCGGCCGACAGCCGCGCGGCACCGCTCCCGTGGACCCGGTTGAGGACCAGACCGGCCAGCGGCATCTCCTCCGCCGCCAGCCGCTCCACGAAGTACGCCGCCTCGCGCAGCGCGTCCCGCTCGGGCGCGGCCACCACCAGGAAGGCCGTGCCCGGCGCCTGGAGCAGCCGGTAGGTGGCGTCCGCCCGCGTACGGAACCCCCCGAACATCGTGTCCATCGCCGCCACGAAGGTCTGTACGTCGCGCAGCAGCTGGCCGCCGAGCAGCTTGCCCAGGGTCCCCGTCATCATCGACATGCCGACGTTCAGGAACTTCATCCCGGCCCGGCCGCCCACCTTCGCGGGCGCCATCAGCAGCTTGATGAACGTCCCGTCCAGGAAGGACCCCAGCCGCTTCGGCGCGTCCAGGAAGTCCAGCGCCGAGCGGGACGGCGGCGTGTCGACGACGATCAGGTCCCACTCGTCGCGCGCCCGCAGCTGCCCCAGCTTCTCCATCGCCATGTACTCCTGCGTGCCCGCGAAACCGGCCGACAGGGACTGGTAGAAGGGGTTGCCCAGAATCGCGCGGGCCCGCTCCGGGTCCGCGTGCGCCTCGACGATGTCGTCGAAGGTGCGCTTCATGTCGAGCATCATCGCGTGCAGCTCGCCGTCGCCCTTGATGCCGTCGACGCGCCGCGGGACGTTGTCGAGCTGGTCGATGCCCATCGACTGGGCGAGCCGGCGGGCCGGGTCGATGGTCAGCACGACCACCTTGCGGCCGCGCTCCGCCGCCCGTACGCCCAGGGCCGCCGCGGTCGTCGTCTTGCCGACGCCGCCCGCGCCGCAGCAGACGATGATCCGCGTCGCCGGGTCGTCGAGGAGCGGGTCGACCTCCAGGGCCGGCGCCGGGTCCAGGGTCATGCGGTCCCCCCAAGCTGCTCGCGTAGGTCCTTGGCCAGCCGGTACAGCCCGGCGATGTCGACGCCCTCCCCCAAGAAGGGCAGTTCGTACGCCGGGACCTGAAGCTTCGCCAGCACCTCGCGCTGCTCCCGCTCCAGCTCCACCCGGCGCGCGTGCTCGGTGGCCTGGTCGAGGAGCGGGGTGACCAGCCGGGTCGGGGCGCTCACACCCGCCGCGGCGAGCGCCTTGGCGATGTCCTTGCGGTGGTCGCCGGCGGCCGCCCGTACCGCGTGCTCGTCCAGGACGTGCGGGCGGACCATGTTGACGATGACGTTGCCGACCGGGAGCGAGGCGTCGCGCAGCTCGGCGATGCCGTCCGCGGTCTCCTGGACGGGCATCTCCTCCAGCAGGGTCACCAGGTGCACGGCCGTCTCGGGGGACTTCAGCACCCGCATCACGGCCTGCGCCTGGTTGTGTATCGGCCCGATGCGCGCGAGCCCGGCCACCTCGTCGTTGACGTTAAGGAACCGGGTGATGCGACCGGTGGGCGGGGCGTCCATGACGACGTAGTCGTACGTGAACCCGCCGTGCTTCTCCCGGCGGCGTACCGCCTCGCACGCCTTGCCGGTCAGCAGGACGTCGCGTACGCCGGGGGCGATGGTGGTCGCGAAGTCGATGGCGCCGAGCTTCTTCAGCGCCCGCCCGGCCGAGCCGAGTTTGTAGAACATCTGGAGGTAGTCGAGGAGGGCGCGCTCGGCGTCGATGGCCAGCGCGTACACCTCGCCGCCGCCCGGCGCGACGGCGATCTTGCGCTCCTCGTACGGAAGCGCCTCCGTTTCGAAGAGTTGTGCGATGCCCTGTCTGCCTTCGACCTCCACGAGGAGGGTCCGCCTGCCCTCGGTCGCGAGGGCGAGCGCGAGGGCGGCGGCGACCGTCGTCTTACCGGTACCGCCCTTGCCGCTGACGACCTGGAGCCTGCTCACGCCTTCGAGCCTAACCAGTGCCCCGGCACGGCAAGCAGGAGGCTGCCCTTGGCGCCGTCGCCGTCGGTGGCAGCGGCTACAGTCGGCACCATGACCAAGTGGGAATACGCGACTGTGCCGCTTCTCGTGCACGCGACCAAGCAGATCCTGGACACCTGGGGCGAGGACGGCTGGGAGCTCGTCCAGGTGGTGCCGGGACCGAACAACCCCGAGCAGCTCGTGGCGTACCTGAAGCGGGAGAAGGCGTGACGGGCCGTGTCGAGGCGACGCTCGCCGAGCTCGGCCTGACGCTGCCGCAGGTCGTGCCGCCGCTGGCGGCGTACCAGCCGGCCGTCCAGTCGGGCGTGTACGTGTACACGGCGGGCCAGCTCCCGATGGTGGAGGGCAAGCTTCCGGTCACCGGCAAGGTGGGCGGCGAGGTCACGCCCGAGGAGGCCAAGGAGCTCGCGCGCATCTGCGCGCTGAACGCGCTGGCGGCCGTCAAGTCGGTCGCCGGGGACCTGGACCGCATCGCGCGCGTCGTGAAGGTCGTCGGTTTCGTCGCCTCCGCGCCGGACTTCACCGGGCAGCCGGCCGTGCTCAACGGCGCGAGCGAGCTGCTGGGCGAGGTGCTCGGCGACAAGGGCGTGCACGCGCGCAGCGCGGTGGGCGTCGCGGTGCTGCCGCTGGACGCGCCGGTCGAGGTCGAGATCCAGGTCGAGATCCAGGTCGAGCTGGTCCAGGACTGACCGGAGGACGGACCGGAGGACCGACCGGAAGTCGGATCCGGTGCCTGACCGGTGCCTGACCGGAGGCGGACCCCTGGGCTGACGGGTTCCTCTCGAACATCGGGCCGGATGCGCATAGCATCCGGCCATGTCCAATGGTCAGTGGTATCCACCGGAGTGGCCCGACCGCATCCGCGCGCTCGCCGACGGGTCCCTCGCGGTCGTGCCCCCGAAGCGGGCCGCGACCGTGATGCTCCTGCGCGACGGCGCCCACGGCACTCACGGCGCCGAGGGCACTCACGGCGTCGGGGGCACGCAGGTCCACATGCTCCGCCGGCGTACGTCCATGGCGTTCGCCGGCGGCGCGTACGCGTACCCCGGCGGCGGTGTCGACCCCCGCGACCGGACCCCGGTGCGCTGGGCGGGCCCGTCGCCCGCCGACTGGGCGGCCCGCCTCGGGGTCGCGGACCCCGCCGAGGCGCAGGCCGTCGTGTGCGCGGCGGTGCGCGAGACGTACGAGGAGGCGGGCGTCCTCCTCGCGGGGCCGACGGCCGGCTCCGTCGTCGCCGACACCACGGGCGACGACTGGGAGGCGGACCGGGCGGCCCTGGTGGCCCGGGAGCTGGCCTTCGCCGAGTTCCTGGACCGGCGCGGCCTGGTGCTCCGCTCCGACCTCCTCGAGGCGTGGGCGCGCTGGATCACCCCGGAGTTCGAGCCGCGCCGCTACGACACCTGGTTCTTCGTGGCCGCCCTGCCCGAGGGCCAGCGCACCCGGAACGCCTCCACCGAGGCCGACCGCACGGTGTGGATCCGCCCCGCGGACGCGGCGGCCGGGTACGACCGGGGCGAGCTGCTCATGATGCCGCCGACCATCGCCACGCTGCGCGCCCTCGCGCGGTACGCCACCACGCCCGCCGCCGCCCTCGACGCGGCCCGGGACCAGGACCTCACGCCCGTACTGGCCGAGGCGCGTCTGGAAGGCGACCAGGTGATCCTGAGCTGGCCGGGCCACGACGAGTTCACCAAGCGGGTGTCCGCGCAGACGCCGACAGGGGGGCCTTCCGCATGACCGACGCCGCCGCGCTTCCCGGACAGCCGCGCGGAGCCGTGATCTCCGGCCCCGCGACCCGGCGCGCCGTCAACGTACTCGCGCCCAACCCGTCCGCGATGACCCTCGACGGCACGAACACCTGGATCCTGTCCGAGCCGGATTCCGCGCTCGCCGTGGTCGTCGACCCCGGGCCGCTCGACGAGGGCCACCTGTCGCGGGTCGTCGAGACGGCCGAGCGGATGGGCAAGCGCGTCGCGCTCACGCTCCTCACGCACGGCCACGCCGACCACGCGGAGGGCGCGGCACGCTTCGCCGAGCTGACCGGCACGCCGGTACGGGCCCTGGACCCGGCGCTGCGCCTCGGCGACGAGGGGCTCCGGGCGGGGGAGGTGATCGAGGTCGGGGGCCTGGAGCTGCGCGTCGTACCGACGCCCGGCCACACCGCCGACTCGCTCAGCTTCCACCTCCCGGCCGACCGCGCCGTGCTGACCGGCGACACCGTTCTGGGGCGCGGTACGACGATGGTGGCGCACCCGGACGGCCGCCTCGGCGACTACCTGGACTCGCTGCGGCGGCTGCGCTCGCTGACGGTCGACGACGGGGTCCACACGGTGCTGCCGGGGCACGGGCCGGTGCTGGAGGACGCCCAGGGGGCGGTCGAGTACTACCTGGCCCACCGCGCGAGCCGGCTCGCCCAGGTGGAGACGGCCGTCGAGAACGGCCACCGGACCGCCCAGGAGGTCGTGGCGCACGTCTACGCGGACGTGGACCGTTCGCTGTGGCCCGCGGCCGAGCTGTCGGTACGGGCCCAGCTGGAGTACCTGAGCGACCACGGGCTGATCTGAGCCGGCACCGAGCCGAGGCGGCTCGGGCCGGCGGCCTCGGGCCGATGCCTTACCCTCCGCTTATTCGGCTCGTTCCTGGGGCCTGGCCATGGGGGGAATCCACGTGTTCATCCTGTCCATCCTGCTGCTCATAGCGGCGGCGGTGCTGTTCTTCGTCGGCCGCGGCGGCGACCGGCGCGGCCTGACGCTCGGCGCGGCCGGGGCGCTGCTCGCCGGGCTGTTCGCGGCGCTGAGCAGTTGCCTGCACGTCATCAGCGCGTACGAGGTCGGCGTACCGGTCACCTTCGGCAAGGTCGGCTCGCCGATGACGTCCGGCATGAACTTCACCTCGCCGTTCACGAACGTCACCACCTTCTCGACGCGCCCGGTGGACCTCAACCTCTCCGACAAGGACGTGGTCGAGGTCCGCTCGTCCCAGGGCGGCGTGATGTACGCGGAGGTGACGGTGAAGTGGTCCGTCACCCCGGCCAAGGCCGTCGAGCTGTACAAGCTGGCCGGCAGCGAGGAGGCGATCCAGCAGCGGCTGGTCTTCCCGGACAGCCGGGAGATCATCCGTAACGTCTTCGCACGTCACACGAGCGAGGAGGGGTACGCGTCGGCCCGCGAGAAGATCAACGCGGAGATCGGTGACCTCATCGAGGAGCGGCTCGCCCCGCGCGGCATCGCCGTGACGACGGTCAACCTGCGGAACGTGAAGCCGTCGGACCAGCTCCAGGGCCAGATCGACCGCAAGATCCAGCAGCAGCAGGCGACGGAGCGGGCCACCGAGGCCGCGCTCACGGCGAAGGCGGAGGCGGAGCGCCGCCGGGTCGAGGCGGAGGGCATCGCGAAGGCGAACAAGATCCTCAGTGACTCGCTGACGGACAAGGTCCTGCTGAACCAGTGCATCGAAGCCTTCAAGGAGGCGGCCGCGAAGAACCCGGTCTACGCCGTGCCGTGCGGCGGCGGGAGCGGGAACCCGCTGATCGTGGACGGCACGAAGAAGTGACGTGACGGCGCGACGCGCCGGACGCACGAAGGGCCGCTCCGCGGATCGCGGGGCGGCCCTTTCGTACGAACGGGGTACTGGCGCGGCGCCTGCCGGCGCGTGGGTCAGCGCGAGCGCTTGGCGAGCCGCTCCACGTCCAGCAGGATCACGGCGCGGGCCTCCAGACGGAGCCAGCCGCGGCCGGCGAAGTCGGCGAGGGCCTTGTTGACCGTCTCGCGGGAGGCGCCGACGAGCTGGGCCAGCTCCTCCTGGGTGAGGTCGTGCACCACGTGGATGCCTTCCTCGGACTGCACGCCGAAGCGGCGCGACAGGTCCAGGAGCGCGCGGGCGACGCGGCCCGGCACGTCGGAGAAGACCAGGTCCGACATCTGGTCGTTGGTCTTGCGCAGGCGCCGCGCGACGGCGCGCAGCAGGGCGCTGGCCACCTCGGGGCGGGCGTTCAGCCAGGGCTGGAGGTCGCCGTGGCCGAGGCCGAGCAGCTTGACCTCGGTCAGCGCGGTCGCGGTGGCGGTGCGCGGGCCCGGGTCGAAGAGGGACAGCTCGCCGATCAGCTCGCCGGGGCCGAGGACGGCGAGCATGTTCTCGCGCCCGTCGGGGGAGGTGCGGTGCAGCTTCACCTTGCCCTCGGTGACCACGTAGAGCCGATCGCCCGGGTCGCCTTCGTGGAAGAGCGCGTCGCCACGGGCGAGCGTCACCTCACTCATCGAGGCGCGGAGCTCCGCGGCCTGCTCGTCATCGAGCGCCGCGAAGAGCGGGGCGCGCCGCAGAACGTCGTCCACGAGTTCTCTCCTATGTCGACCTGCTCTGGGACGTTGGGTCCCATGATGCCGGACGGTAAAACAGTGCGATCAATCACAACAAGTTTGACGCACTGGTACGCGTGTCCGTGCGGCAGGGCCCCGATTGGGTCGTGATCGCCTGTGACCGGGGCGGATGTCGGTGTCGGCGCTTAGGCTGGCCGGGTGTCCAATTCGCCGGTGAGAGCGCAGGCCAAGGGGGCCGGGAGAGTGTCCGGGGAACAGAATTCCGCTGTGGGCGAACACGCGTCGCCTTCATCGAAAAAAACGGCAAAGGCAAGTAAATCAGGCGGTTCGTCCCGCGGGCGGTCGTCTGCCGAGCCGACCGGCGCGAGCGAGCCCGCTCGCACGCCGTCGGCGAAGGCCGCGCCCTCCAAGGCCGCCGCGCCGTCCAAGGCTGTCGGGGCGGTGAAGGCCGCCGGGACCGCGAAGGCCGCGGGCAAGGGTGAGTCGCGGCTGGCGATGGTGCGGCGCGCGCGGCGGATCAACCGCGAGCTCGCCGAGGTGTATCCGTACGCCCATCCCGAGCTCGACTTCCGTAACCCCTTCGAGCTGCTCGTCGCGACCGTCCTGTCGGCCCAGACGACCGACCTCCGCGTGAACCAGACGACCCCGGCGCTCTTCGCGAAGTACCCGACGCCCGAGGACATGGCCGCCGCCGTGCCCGAGGAGCTGGAGGAGCTGATCCGGCCGACCGGCTTCTTCCGCGCCAAGGCGAAGTCCCTGATCGGGCTCTCCACGGCGCTCCGGGACACCTTCGGCGGCGAGGTCCCCGGCCGCCTGGAGGACCTCGTCACCCTCCCCGGCGTGGGCCGCAAGACCGCCAACGTGGTCCTGGGCAACGCCTTCGGCGTACCGGGCATCACCGTGGACACCCACTTCGGCCGCCTCGTGCGCCGCTGGAAGTGGACGGAGCAGGAGGACCCGGAGAAGGTCGAGGAGGAGATCTGCGCGATCTTCCCGAAGTCCGACTGGACGATGCTCTCGCACCGCGTGATCTTCCACGGCCGCCGGATCTGCCACTCCCGCAAGCCCGCCTGCGGCGCCTGCCCCATCGCGCCGCTCTGCCCGTCGTACGGCGAGGGCGAGACGGACCCGGAGAAGGCGAAGAAGCTGCTGAAGTACGAGATGGGCGGCCTTCCGGGGCAGCGCCTGGCCCCGCCGCCGGACTATCCGGGACGGCCCGCGGCCCCCCTCGGCGCGGGCGACGACGAGTGACGGTACGGGTGGCGGTACGGGTGAGGGTGCGCGTGACGGAACGCGTGACGGACGGTGACGGAACGAACCAGGGGGCGGAACGCGTTGGGAAAGCCGGGGGTGCCTATGACGCGCGCTGAGCAGGACGCCCGGCAGGAGGGCGGAGGACAGGCCGACAGGGCCGGTACGTCCGGGTGGGCCGGTACGACCGGCAGGGCCGGTACGGCGGTGGCCGTCAGTGACGAGGGGCTGCCCGCGTGGCTGCGGCCCCTCGCCCGCGCGGCCCGCACCATCGCGCCCGAGCAGCTGAGCCGGTTCCTGCCGCCCGAGGAGGGGGGCCGCCAGGCCGCCGTGCTCATCCTCTTCGGCGAGGGCGACCGTGGCCCCGAGCTGCTCCTCATGGAGCGCGCCGGCAGCCTGCGCTCGCACGCCGGACAGCCGTCGTTCCCCGGCGGAGCCCTCGACCCCGAGGACGGCGACCCGGCCACCACCGGGCCGCTGCGCGCCGCGCTGCGCGAGGCGGAGGAGGAGACGGGCCTCGACCCCGCCGGCGTACAGATCTTCGGCGTGCTGCCGCGCCTCTACATCCCGGTGAGCGGCTTCGTCGTGACGCCCGTCCTCGGCTGGTGGCGGTCCCCGAGCCCGTTCCGCGCCGTCGACCCGGCCGAGACCGCCCGCGTCTTCACGGTGCCCGTGGCGGATCTCACGGACCCGGCCAACCGCGCCACGGCTCTCCACCCCAGCGGCCACCACGGCCCGGCATTCCTGGTCGAATCCGCCCTCGTGTGGGGCTTCACCGCCGGCGTCATCGACCGCATCGCCCACTTCGCCGGCTGGGAGCGCCCCTGGGACCGCACCAGGCAGGTCTCGCTCGACTGGCGCTCATGACAGGCTGATGACTCCGCTCCGAGGCCGGTCCGGGTGGCCGGAGACGAATCTGCGAGGCTAATGACGGTGAACGTGCTGGACATCCTGTTGCTGGTCGCCGCCGTCTGGTTCGCGATCGTTGGCTACCGTCAGGGCTTCGTCGTCGGAATCCTGTCGGTGATCGGTTTCCTCGGCGGCGGCCTCGTCGCGGTCTACCTGCTTCCGCTCGCCTGGGGACCGCTGACGGACGACGCCAAGGTCTCGACGACCGCCGCGATCGTCGCCGTCGTCATCGTCATCGTCTGCGCCTCCGTGGGCCAGGCCTTCACCACCCACCTGGGCAACAAGCTCCGCCGGCACATCACCTGGTCGCCCGCGCGCGCCCTGGACGCCACCGGCGGCGCCCTCGTCAACGTGGTGGCGATGCTGCTGGTCGCCTGGCTGATCGGCTCCGCCCTCGCCGGTACGTCCCTGCCGACGCTCGGCAAGGAGGTCCGCAACTCCAAGGTGCTGCTCGGTGTCTCGCGCGTGATGCCGGCCGAGGCGTCGACCTGGTTCGCCGACTTCTCCTCCGTCCTGGCGCAGAACGGCTTCCCGCAGGTCTTCAGCCCGTTCGCCAACGAGCCCATCACGGAGGTGAGCCCGCCGGACCCGGCGCTCGCCGGCAGCCCGGTGGCGGCCCGCGCGCAGAAGTCCATCGTGAAGGTCGTCGGTACGGCCCAGGGCTGCGGCAAGGTCCTCGAAGGCACCGGCTTCGTCTTCGCGGAGCGCCGCGTGATGACCAACGCCCACGTGGTGGGCGGAGTCGACGAACCGACCGTCCAGATAGGCGGTCAGGGACGGCTGTACGACGCGCGGGTGGTCCTGTACGACTGGCAGCGCGACATCGCCGTACTGGACGTACCGGACCTGAAGGCGACACCGCTGCAGTTCACGGACAAGGACGCGGTCAGCGGGGACAGCGCCATCGTCGCGGGCTTCCCGGAGAACGGCGCGTACGACGTCCGCTCCGCCCGCGTCCGCGGCCGGATCAACGCCAACGGCCCGGACATCTACCACCGCGACGAGGTGCGCCGCGATGTGTACTCGCTCTTCGCGACCGTCCGCCAGGGCAACTCCGGCGGACCGCTGCTCACCCCGGACGGCAAGGTCTACGGCGTCATCTTCGCGAGGTCCCTGGACGACGTGAACACCGGTTACGCCCTGACGGTCGACGAGATCCGCGACGACATCGCGCGCGGCCGCACCGCCAACCAGCAGGTCGACAGCCAGGCCTGCGCGCTCTGAGCCGCGAGCCGAGCCCCCCGCGCTGAGCCCCGCGCCGAGCCGTGCCTGCCGGCTCAGCCGCGAGGGCTCAGCCTCGCGGACTCAGGTGCGAGTGTGCCGCAGCCGGGCCGAGACCCAGCGGGCCCGGCGGCGCAGGATGCGGGAGATCCCGAAGCGGGGATCGGGTCCCTGGCCCTGCGGGCCGCTCCTCTGCGGATTCGGCGCGGAGGCCGAGGCCGAGGCGGAGCGGCGGTTGCGTGCTGCGTCAGCGTAGTCGTGCGTCCAGCCCATACCCGGACCTCTGCCCGGGCCCCAAGGTCGGTAACCGCCCGCAGCGCGGCCAATCGGCCTATGCGCCAGGCATTTGGCTGTTCGTAGGACAACCGTTCAATCCCGTTTCCGGTGCAACCTCCTACCGGTCCGGCTCGGGGTCCTTCAGCCAGTTGACGAGCTCGGTCGAGAAGGCCACCGGGTCCTCCTCGTGCGGGAAGTGGCCGAGCCCCTCGAACAGCCGCCAGCGGTACGGGGCTTCCACGTACTCGCCCGAACCGGCCGCGCTGCGCGTACGCATCACCGGGTCCAGCGCGCCGTGCAGGTGCAGCGTCGGCACCCGCACCGGCCGTTTCATGCGCCGGTTGAACTGGATGCCGTCCGGCCGGGCCAGCGACCGCACCATCCACCGGTACGGCTCGATCGAGCAGTGCGCCGTCGACGGGATGGTCATCGCCCGCCGGTACGCGGCGATCGCGTCCTCGTCCGGCTCGTCCGCCCCCGGCCCCGACCAGTCCCGGATGAGCCGGCCCACCAACGCCGCGTCGTCCGCGACGAGCTGACGCTCGGGCAGCCACGGCCGCTGGAAGCCCCAGACGTACGAGTTGGCCCGGGTCTGCGCCAAGTCGGAGAGCATCGCCGAGCGCCACCGGCGCGGATGCGGCATCGAGGACACCACCAGGCGCCGCACCAGCTTCGGCCGCATCACCGCCGCCGTCCACGCCAGGTAGCCGCCGAGGTCGTGGCCGACGAGCGCGGCGTCCGGCTCGCCCAGCGAGCGCACCACACCGGTGATGTCGAGGGCCAGGTTGGCGGGGTCGTAACCGCGCGGCGTACGGTCGCTGCCGCCCACGCCCCGCAGGTCCATCGCCACCGCGCGGAAACCGGCCTCGGCGAGGGCCGGCAGCTGGTGGCGCCACGTCCACCAGAACTGCGGAAAGCCGTGCAGCAGCAGCACCAGCGGCCCGTCGCCCATCTCGGCGATGTGGAAGCGCGCCCCGTTGGCCGCCACGTCCCTGTGCGTCCAGGGACCGTCCATCCGTACCGGACTGCCGGCAGGGCTGCCGGGGCCGCTCGTGCTGCCCGCGCCGCTCGTGCTGCCCGCGCCGCCCGTGCTGCCCGCGCTGCTCTCAGGGACCGTCATGCGGATGAGCGTGCCACACCCTCGGCCTCGCCCTTGACCGGAAGGGCGGGGGCGGCCGCGCGCGGGTGCGGTTTGGCGTTGCCCAGCACCGCCGCCGACCGCTTCGCCGAGCGAATGGACCGCTCCGGCGGCTTCACCTTCTTGAACTTGGTCACGGCCAGCAGCGCCGCCAGCGCCGCCAGCACCAGGTACGCGCCGCCCACGATCAGGAAGGACCAGGCCAGCCCGAGCCCCAGGTTGTGGATGCCGTACGCGGCGGCGAAGCTCAGCACCGGCAGCGAGAAGAGCGCGAACACGCCCGCGATGCTGAGGGCCGCACCGCCCATCGCGCCGCGCTTGACGTCCTGACGCAGTTCGGCCTTGGCCAGCGCGATCTCGTCGTGCACGAGCGCGGACAGCTCGGTGGTCGCCGAAGCGACCAGTTGGCCGAGACTGCGGTCCGTGCCAGCCGCGCCGAATGCACCGTTGCCGGCGGGGTCGCTCATCGTCTCGCTCCCTCTTCTCTCCTACGGTCCGACCTCAGATCATGCCGGACCGTCGCCGTCCCTGCGCGCTGCCCCCGCCACTTCGGCCCGGGCGGCGGCCGCTTCAGCCGCCTGCCGACGGTGGTCGGCGGCCTTCTTCTCGTACAGCTCGGCCATCCTGAGGTGGTACGCGGGGTCGCCGATCTCGTACACGTCCGGCACGCCGCTGAGGTCTTCGTCGCGCTCCTCCTCCTCGAGCAGCGCCTGGTACTTGCGGACGCGCAGCTTCAGCAGGACCGAGGCGAGTACGGCGGAGATGAGGGAGCCCATCAGGACGGCCGCCTTGACCTCGTCGGTCAGGGCCGTGTCCCCGGCGAAGGCGAGCTCGCCGATGAGGAGGGAGACGGTGAAGCCGATGCCGGCGAGCGTGGCGACGGCGAAGAGGTCCGCCCAGGCCAGGTCCTCGTTGAGCGACGCCCTGGTGAAGCGGGCCGTCAGCCACGTACCGCCGAAGATGCCGACGGCCTTGCCGACCACCAGGCCGAGCACCACACCGAGCGTCACGGGCTCGGTGAAGACCTCCCCCAGCGCGTCGCCGGAGACCGACACCCCGGCCGAGAACAGCGCGAACAGCGGGACGGCCAGACCGGCCGACACCGGCCGCACCAGGTGCTCGATGTGCTCGCCGGGGGAGTGGGCCTCGCCCTCGTGGCGGGTGCAGCGCAGCATCAGGCCCATGGCGACGCCGGCGATGGTGGCGTGGACGCCGCTGTTGTACATCAGGCCCCAGACGACCAGCGCCAGCGGTACGTACACGTACCAGCCGCGCACGCCCTTGCGCAGGAGGAACCAGAAGACGGCCAGACCGGCGACGGCGCCGCCGAGCGCGGCGAAGTTCAGGTCGTTGGTGAAGAAGACCGCGATGATCAGGATCGCGAAGAGGTCGTCGACGACGGCGAGCGTGAGGAGGAAGGCGCGCAGCGCGGACGGCAGCGAGGTGCCGATGACGGCCAGGACGGCGAGGGCGAAGGCGATGTCCGTGGCGGTGGGGACGGCCCAGCCGGCGAGGGAGCCGCCGCCGGCGGCGTTGGTCACGACGTAGACGAGGGCGGGGGCGATCATGCCGCAGAGCGCGGCGACCACGGGCAGGGCGGCGGCCTTCGGGTCGCGCAGCTCGCCGGCGACGAGCTCACGCTTGAGCTCGACACCGGCGACGAAGAAGAAGATCGCGAGGAGGCCGTCGGCGGCCCAGTGCTGCAGGGAGAGGTCCAGGCCGAGCGCGGCCGGGCCTATGTGGAAGTCGCGGACCGTCGCGTAGCTCGCGCTGATCGGGGTGTTCGCCCAGATCAGGGCGGCGACGGCGGCGAGCAGGAGGAGGACGCCGCCGACGGTCTCGGCGCGCAGCGCGTCCGCGACGAACGTCCGCTCGGGGAAGGGGAGCCGCCCGAGGAACTTCCGGGCGGCTGAGGTGTTCGAGGGGTTCGAGTGGGGCGCGGCCACAGGCGGGACCTCCGGACGGTACGGCGGCGGGCAGGACGAATAAACCTGCCGACCAGACTTCCCGGCGCACCTTCGAACTCTTGTCGCTTTGTTGACGTGATCCTTACCCTACCCGGCGCAGACGAAGAGGGCACCCGGCGCGATGTGCGCCGGGTGCCCTCCAGATGTCCTCCAGATGCCCTTTGGCCGCCGGGTCAGTCCTCGCTGGAGGCGGCCGGCAGCTTGGACTGGATCAGTGCCATAACGGACGAATCGGTCAGGGTGGTGACGTCACCCAGCTCCCGGTTCTCCGCCACATCGCGCAGCAGACGACGCATGATCTTGCCGGAGCGCGTCTTGGGCAGCTCGGCGACCGGGAGGATCCGCTTCGGCTTGGCGATCGGGCCGAGGGTGGCGCCCACGTGGCTGCGCAGATCGGCGACGAGGGAGTCGTCCTCGCTCGCCGTGCCGCGCAGGATCACGAACGCGACGATGGCCTGGCCGGTCGTCTCGTCGGCCGCGCCGACGACCGCCGCCTCGGCGACCTTCGGGTGCGAGACGAGCGCGGACTCGACCTCGGTGGTGGAGATGTTGTGGCCCGAGACCAGCATGACGTCGTCCACCCGGCCGAGCAGCCAGATGTCGCCGTCGTCGTCCTTCTTGGCACCGTCCCCGGCGAAGTACTTGCCCTCGAACCGCGACCAGTAGGTGTCGATGAAGCGCTGGTCGTCGCCCCAGATGGTGCGGAGCATCGACGGCCACGGCTCGGTCAGGACGAGGTAGCCGCCTCCGCCGTTGGGCACCTCGTTCGCGTCGTCGTCGACGACGGTGGCGGAGATGCCGGGCAGCGGGCGCTGGGCGGAGCCGGGCTTGGTCTCGGTGACGCCCGGCAGCGGCGAGATCATCATCGCGCCGGTCTCGGTCTGCCACCAGGTGTCGACGATCGGGGTCTTGCCGGCGCCGATGTTCTCCCGGTACCAGATCCACGCCTCGGGGTTGATCGGCTCGCCGACCGACCCGAGCACGCGGAGGCTGGACAGGTCGAACTTGGCGGGGATGTCGTCGCCCCACTTCATGAACGTACGGATCGCGGTCGGCGCGGTGTAGAGGATCGTGACGCCGTACTTCTGGACGATCTCCCAGAACCGGCCCTGGTGCGGCGTGTCGGGCGTGCCCTCGTACATGACCTGCGTCGCGCCGTTGGCCAGCGGCCCGTAGACGATGTACGAGTGGCCCGTCACCCAGCCGATGTCGGCGGTGCACCAGTAGACGTCGGTCTCCGGCTTCAGGTCGAAGACGGCGTGGTGCGTGTACGCCGTCTGAGTGAGGTAGCCGCCGGAGGTGTGCAGGATGCCCTTGGGCTTCCCCGTCGTACCGGAGGTGTAGAGGATGAAGAGCGGGTGCTCGGCGTCGAACGCCTCGGGCGTGTGCTCGCTGGACTGACGGCCCACGACGTCGTCCCACCACAGGTCGCGGCCCTCGGTGAAGGCGGTGTCCTGGCCGGTACGGCGGACCACGAGCACATGCTCCACCTGCGGGCACTTGGCCACGGCCTCGTCGATGGCCGGCTTGAGCGCGGACGGCTTGCCGCGCCGGTAACCGCCGTCGGCGGTGATGACCAGCTTGGCGTCGGCGTCCTGGATGCGGGAGGCGACGGCGTCGGCCGAGAAGCCGCCGAAGACGACCGAGTGCGCGGCGCCGATGCGGGCGCAGGCGAGCATCGCGATGGCGGCCTCGGGGATCATCGGCAGGTACACCGCGACCCGGTCGCCCTTGCGGACGCCGAGTTCGGTCAGCGCGTTGGCCGCCTTGGAGACCTCGTCCTTGAGCTCGGCGTACGTCAGGGCCCGACTGTCGCCCGGCTCGCCCTCGAAGTGGATGGCGACGCGGTCGCCGTGGCCGGCCTCGACGTGGCGGTCCACGCAGTTGTACGCGACGTTGAGCTTGCCGTCGGCGAACCACTTCGCGAAGGGCGGGTTGGACCAGTCGAGGATCTCGGCCGGCTCGGTGGCCCAGCTCAGCCGCCGCGCCTGCTCGGCCCAGAACCCAAGCCTGTCCGCCTTGGCCTGCTCGTACGCGTCCGCCGTCACGTTCGCGTGCGCGGCCAGCTCGGCGGGCGGAGCGAATCGGCGCTCCTCCCGCAGCAGGTTGGCCAAGCTCTCGTTGCTCACGACATCTCCCATTCCCAGGGCGTCCGATGTGTCCCAGCCCATAGCTCATCAGCCAGGTGCCCGGGATGACAAGGGTTTCCCGGGCATTGGTTTAGACCTGTTGGCGTCGGAGGTGGGCCGTTCGAGGTGGGGCGTTGATGTGGCTCCCCCTCCCCGGGCGGCGGGGAGAAGGAACCACACCCACGTCCACGGCCGCCGGCCGCCGGAGGTTCACCTGCGCCGGCGAGGCCATGGCCGGGGGTACGGGCCACGGCTTGGGCCCGGACCCCGGCGGTACGCCACCGGGACGGGCCCGGAATGCCACCGGGACGCCACCGGGACGGGCCCGGCTCATGCCGGGGCGCTCTCCCGGCGCGTGGGGGTCACCGGGTCGAAGACCTCGTCGAACCCGTCCGACCCCGACAGCAGATACGCCTGCGCCTCGCCGACGTGGAAGTACATGCCGTGGAGCTCCAGCGTCCCCTCGGCGAGCCGGCGTGCCACCGACTCGTGGGCCTTCAGGTGCTCCAGCTGCTGGACCACGTTGGTCAGGCACAGCTGCTCGACCGCGTCCGCCGGCAGGCGGCCGGAGAGCCGCGCCCAGGTGCGGTGCTTGCTCTTCATGCGGTCCACGCTCGGCTGCGCGTGCCGCAGCCAGCGCCGCAGCGGGGTCCGCGCTGCCGCCGGTGTGCCGGGCGCGCTGTTCAGCAGGGTCTGCATCGCGCCGCAGCCCGAGTGGCCGCACACGGTGATGGACTGCACCTGCAGCACGTCGACCGCGTACTCGATCGCGGCCGCCACCGAGTCGTCCCCGGACTCCTCCCCCGGCAGCGGCACCAGATTGCCCACGTTCCGCACGGTGAACAGGTCGCCCGGCCCGCTGGCCGTGATCATGCTCGTCACCAGGCGGGAGTCGGCGCAGGTGAGGAAGAGCTGCGACGGCTGCTGGCCCTCGCGCGCGAGCCGTGCCAGCTCGTCCCGCACCAGGGGGGCAGTGTTGCGCTGGAAGGAGCTGAGCCCGCTGGCCAGTTGGCGGCCGGTCGGGCCCGGCGGTGCTGTCGGCGACGGCGACGGCGACGAGCCCCAGGCGCCCGACGCGTCCGGCACGCCGCTCGCGGGCTTGGGCTCCTCGGCCTCCGAGTGGTCGCCGCAGTGGTGGTTGCGCCACGCGGTCCACGGCCGGCAGCAGGCGTGCCCACCGGAACCCAGCTCGCCGATCCTCACCCCGGAACGCCCGGCCACCTCGACCTGTCCGCCCCGCGCCAGATGGGTCATCTGCCAGTCCTGGAGCGTTTCGTAGGCGGCGTGGTCCATGAAGGACCCGTCCAGCTCGACGATGACGTACGCGCCTTGCGGGATCTGGTGCAGCGCCCGGCTCAGCCGCGGTACCGCGAGGAACGTCAACTGTCCGCGCACCCGCACGTGCTCGGCGTCGTCCCTGCTCTCGACGGTGATGCGGGTCTTGGACAGCCGGTGCATCGCGAGCCCCATGGCCGTCAAGATGCCGAGCGCCACGCCCTCCAAGATGCCGATCAGCACGACACCGGCCACCGTCACCGCGTACACGACGACCTCGCGGTGGCGTGTGACGCTGCGGATGTGGGTGATGCTGACCATCTGGATGCCGACGACCATCACCAGCGCGGCGAGCGCGGGCAGCGGGATCAGGTCCAGGACGGGGACGAGGAGGAGGGCGGCCAGCACGACCCACAGGCCGTGCAGCATCGTGGAGTTGCGGCTGACGGCGCCCGCCGACACGTTGGCGACGCTGCGCACCGCGACACCGGCGACCGGCAGACCGCCCAGCGCCCCGGAGACGATGTTCGCCGCTCCCTGCCCCGCCAGCTCGCGGTCGAGGTTCGAGCGCGGCACATGGACCTTGGGCTCCTTGCGGGCGGCCACCAGCTTGTCGACGGCCACGGCGGAGAGCAGCGACTGGACACTGGTGACGAGCGTGATCGTCAGGACGCCGGCGGCGATACCGAGAACCGGCCCCTCGGGCAGCCCGGGCAGCGCGTGGCTGGTCCAGGAGGGCAGGTCCACGCGGGGCACGCGCATTCCCGAGGCGACGGCCAGCAGGGTCGCCGTCCCCACCGCGGCCAGTGCGGCGGGCACCCTCCGCAGCATCCTGCCGACGGTCCCCGGGATCCGCGGCCAGAGCAGCAGGAGGGTGATGGTGACAGCGCTGACGGAGAGCCCCGCCAGGTGCAGGTCCATCAACTGGGCCGGTAGACCGAGTGCGTTGTCGACGGCCGAGCTCTGCGGCGTACCGCCGAGGACGACATGGAGCTGGGCGAGGGCGATCGTCGTCCCGATGCCCGCCACCATGCCGTGCACGATCGCGGGGGAGACGGCGAGTGCCGAGCGGGCCACCCGCAGTGCGGCCAGGCCGAGTTGGCCCAGTCCGGCGAGGACGGTGATGGCGCAGGTGGTGCGCCAGCCGTACTTCTGGATCAACTCGGCGGTGACAAGGGTCAGTCCGGCGGCGGGCCCGCTGACCTGGAGCGGCGAACCGCCGAACCGGCCGACGACGATGCCGCCGACCGCGGCGGCGACCAGTCCGGCCTGGAGCGGCGCTCCGGTGGCGAGCGCGATGCCGAGGGAGAGCGGCAGCGCGATGAGGAAGACGACGATGGACGCGGACAGGTCGGTACCCGCGACGTGGAACCGGCCGCGGAGGCGGGGCCGGCGGCGCGGTGTGCGGAACCGGCCGTCGCCGGGCGGGCTGTGGGGTTGCTGGGGTGGGGCGGGTGCGTCACCGTCCGCGCTGGACGTACGGCCAGAACGGGACAGGCGCGGGGGGATGCAGGCGGTCATGGTTCCCATGTCCTCCGGGGCGGCGCGGTCGCGGTACGTGCGATTCGAACGAACGTGTGGGGGTCGCGGCCGTGTGTCACGGCGGCCGTGGGCTACGGCGCTGGGTAGCAGGTTTGCCAACTCTCAGTAAATTGATCGTAATGCAGAGTAAAGATTCAGGCATGACTTTCGGGGCAAATAGTGCAGCGATTCACCTGATCCAGTGATTAATCGTTCTAGTCCGGCTTGTCATACATTCGTACTCCCGCCCGTGATGCGAGGTTGACGGCGCTCTCAGCAGGCCCTTGGGCCCCTGGGGGCACCCGAAAGCACCCCGTAAGCAGAGAAGGGCGGGCGGATGATGGCCGTCACGAAGAGGTTCACTGTCGGTACGGCCGCGGCCGCTGCCGCGACCGCGGCGGCGCTGGTCGCCGGACTGGCCGGATGCGGCGGCTCCGACGAGGCCGCCCGCACCGAGGGCGCCCCCGGTCCGAAGAAGGCGGCGGCCCCCCAGAACGCGGTCCGGCTCATCGGCGACGGCTCCACCGCCTTCACCGGCGCCCAGCCCGGGCTGCGCAAGCCGGAGCGCCTGAAGCCCGGTCAGCGGCCGCCACAGTTCGTCGTCTTCTCCTGGGACGGCGCCGGCGAGGACAGTCAGAAGCTGTTCTCCCACTTCCGCAAGGTGGGCAAGAAGTACGGCGCGACGATGACGTACTTCCTCAGCGGCGTCTACCTGCTGCCGGAGGAGAAGGCGGCGCTCTACCAGCCGCCCGGACACGCGCCCGGCCGCTCCGACATCGGCTTCAACGACCGCGAGGGCATCCGCGACACCGTGCGCCAGCTGCGCGGCGCCTGGCAGGAGGGCAACGAGATCGGCACCCACTTCAACGGCCACTTCTGCGGGCCGGAGTCGGGGGTGGGCACCTGGTCGGTCACCGACTGGAAGAGCGAGATCGCCCAGGCCAAGGCCTTCGTCAAGAACTGGAAGACCAACGCCGGCCTGACCGCGGAGCAACCGCTGCCGTTCGACTACGACAAGGAGCTCATCGGCGCCCGCACCCCCTGCCTGGAGGGCCGGGAGAACTTCGTGCGCGCCGCGAGCGAGCTGGGCTGGCGCTACGACACCAGCGGCATCAACAACCAGATGTGGCCCGAGAAGGAGCACGGGCTGTGGGACCTGGGCCTGCAGATGATCCCGGTCCCGGGGCGGCAGTTCGAGACGCTGTCCATGGACTACAACTTCATGGTCAACCAGTCGGGCACCGCCAAGGGCGCCCCCTCGATGCACGACTACTGGGGTGACCAGTTCCGCGACGGCATGATCCAGGCCTTCGACCGTGCGTACCACGGCAACCGCGCCCCGCTGATCATCGGCAACCACTTCGAGTCGTGGAACGGCGGAACGTACATGCGCGCCGTCGAGGAGACGATCGCGCAGGTCTGCGTCCGGGCGGAGGTGCGCTGTGTGTCCTTCCGGCAGCTCGCCGACTGGCTGGACGCGCAGGACCCCGCCGTCCTGGCGAAGATGCGCACGCTGAAGGTCGGGGAGGCGCCGAAGGGCGGCTGGGCGGAGTTCCTCGCCGCCCGCCCGGCCGCCCCGGCGGCCTCACCCGCCAAGGCCCGTCAGGCGGGCTGAACGGCGCCGATCCCCTCACCCAGTACGAAGGCGGGGTCGACCTGGGCCGCCAGGTCGGCGCCCGTCTTCGCATTGCCCCAGCTCTCCGCGTTCTTCAGGTGGAAGTGGACCATCTGGCGCGTGTAGCGCTCCCAGTCGCGGTGCGCGTACGCGTCCGCCGCCGCCCGGTGGAGCGTCCGCAGCGCCGCCCTGTTGTCGGACTCCAGCAGCTCGAACCGGGCCGGGCGGCCCTTCTCCATCGCGCGCACCCAGTCGGACTGGCCGACCGTCACCAGCAGGTCGTCGCCGACCTCCTCGCGCAGGAAGTCCACGTCGTCCTGGCCCTGCACCTTGTTGCCGACGACCCGGAGCGCGACACCGAAGTCGCGGGCGTACTCCTTGTACTGGCGGTAGACCGACACACCCTTGCGGGTCGGCTCTGCCACCAGGAACGTCATGTCGAAGCGGGTGAACATGCCGGACGCGAACGAGTCCGAGCCGGCCGTCATGTCGACGACCACGTACTCGTCGGACCCGTCGACCAGGTGGTTGAGGCACAGTTCCACCGCCCCGACCTTCGAGTGGTAGCAGGCCACTCCCAGGTCGGTCTCGGTGAAGGGGCCCGTCGCCATGAGCCTGATCTCGTCGTCGTCCAGCCGTACGGGACGGGCGCAGGCGTCGTAGACGGGGTTGTCCTCGCGGACCCGCAGCAGGCGCGAGCCCTCGCCGGGCGGGGTCGTCTTGATCATCGTCTCGGCGGACGCGATCCGGGGATTCGTCCCCCGCAGGTACTCCTTGATGAGGGGCAGGTGCGCACCCATCGCGGGCAGCGCGGCGGCCTCTGCCTCGTCCAGACCGAGAGCGGTGCCCAGGTGC
The DNA here is from genome assembly GCF_044765045.1 of Streptomyces sp. NPDC093546. Taxonomy (NCBI): domain Bacteria; kingdom Bacillati; phylum Actinomycetota; class Actinomycetes; order Kitasatosporales; family Streptomycetaceae; genus Streptomyces; species Streptomyces sp. NPDC093546. The sequence goes on from NZ_JBIWJG010000002.1 coordinate 541,383, forward strand.
TGGTTGATGTCGGCGTCGACGGCGATGACGGGCGAACCGGTGGCGGCGAGGTGGCGGACGAAGAGCGAGGACAGCGTGGTCTTGCCGCTGCCGCCCTTCCCAACGAAAGCGATCTTCATATTCATATAGAGTAGCGGTGCGTAGCGGTGCGATTGCGCCATGTTGTGGCGCGTATGAGGATCGCCACTCGGCGGTGGGTCGGAAGACGCCAGGCGCGTAGCCTCCCTACTTATGAGTACGAGTGCCGCTGACCCCTTGGCCGCCCTGGGCGCCCTGCCGGGTGTCCCCGATGCCGTGGAGTCCGTACGCAAGGCCGTCGACCGGGTCTACGGCCACCGGGTGATGCGCCGCCGGAGCAGCGAGATCACCTCCGAGGCCGCACTGCGCGGCGCGCGCGCCTCGGCGGCGCTGGCGGGTGCCGACTGGGCGCTGGAGGAGGTACGCCGGCGGACGGACTTCAGCGGTGACGCGGAGGCCCGGACGGTCGGTGCCGCACTGCGCCTGGGCGCCGAGGCCGGCCAGCTGCTGTCCATCTGGCGGCAGTCACCGCTGCGCGTGCTGGCGCGACTCCATCTGGTGGCGGCGGGCGACCCGGGCGAACCCGGGGACGCGGGGGTTTCCGCGGACACCGCCGACGCGGTGGGCAGGCCCCGGCAGGACGGCGAGGCCGTCGACGAGCCGCTGATCCGGGCGCCGCTGCCGGACGCCGCCGAGGTCGTCGGCCGCCTGGAGGGCCTGGCGGACCTGCTCATCGCGGGCAGCTCGGCCCCGGCGCTGGTGACGGCCGCGGTCGTGCACGGCGAGCTGCTGGCGCTGCGGCCTTTCACCACGTACAGCGGCCTGGTGGCGCGGGCGGCGGAGCGCATCGTGCTGATCGGCAGCGGGCTGGACCCCAAGGCGATCTGCCCGGCCGAGGTGGGCCACGCCGAGCTGGGGCGGGAGGCGTACGTGGCCGCCTTCGACGGCTATCTGTCCGGGACGCCGGACGGGATGGCGGCGTGGATCGCGCACTGCGGCCGGGCGGTGGAACTCGGCGTACGGGAGTCGACGGCGGTGTGCGAGGCGCTCCAGCGCGGCGCCGCCTAGCGGACAAGGTTGCCTGGCGGACAGGGTTGCGGCGGTACCGATATGCGGTACCGCCGCTGGCACGTCCGCCCAGTTACCATGCGTCCTCGAAATGTGCCCATCAGGCGGGGTGCTTTGCCCGACGCCTGGTGCGGCTGGCCCGTAATCGACGGGTCGACGTCGCGTGGGTGCTCGGCTTCTGTGCTTCGGTCCGTGGGGCCTTCTTGCTTAACAGGTGATCCTTTCGGATGTCCTCCGGTCTCGCGGGCCGTTAACTCCTTTGTACTCCCGTACCCGGGGAAGCGAAAGCCCTAGTTCCGCTTATTGGTTTTTCTTATCAAGCCGGGGTGAAACGGGCGCTGGGAGAGGGTGAGGTGAAGCGAGGCCTACGCCGGCTGGCGACGCCTGCTGGCGTACCAGACGAGCCCGGCCGTGGCCGCCGCCGCACCCACCGCGGCCGCCGCGACGAGCGCCGGGCGGGGCGGCATCCTCAGCGCGGGCAGGCGCTGCTTGAGCCGCACCGGACGGGTGAAGACGAGAACCGGCCATCCGCGGGTCAGCGCCTCGCGGCGCAGCGCCCGGTCCGGGTTGACCGCGTAAGGGTGCCCGACGGTTTCCAGCATCGGTACGTCGGTGGCGGAGTCGCTGTACGCGTAGCAGCCCGACAGGTCGTACCCCTCCGACTCGGCGAGCTCCCGGATCGCCTGCGCCTTCGTCGGTCCGTAGGCGTAGTACTCGACCTCTCCGGTGAAACGGCCGTCGTCGCCGACGACCATGCGGGTCGCCACGACCCGGTCGGCCCCGAGGAGCTCCCCGATCGGCTCGACGACCTCGGCGCCGGACGTGGAGACGATCACGACGTCCCGGCCGGCGGCGTGATGTTCCTCGATGAGGGACGCGGCCTCGTCGTAGATGATCGGGTCGATCAGGTCGTGCAGGGTCTCGGCGACCAGTTCTTTGACCTGCTGGACGTTCCAGCCTTTGCAGAGCGCGGAGAGGTACTCCCGCATCCGCTCCATCTGATCGTGATCGGCGCCTCCGGCGAGGAAGACGAACTGGATGTAGGCAGTCCGCAGGACGGCGCGGCGGTTGATCAGGCCGCCTTGGTAGAAGGACTTGCTGAAGGTCAGGGTCGATGACTTCGCAATGACCGTCTTGTCCAGGTCAAAGAAGGCTGCGGTGCGCGGCAAGGAGTGGTTTTCCACGAGCCTGAGCATAGGTGCCCGCCATTCGGCGTACGCTGGGGCGTGTGGGTTTGCCTGAGAGGCCTCTCGGGTACACCATGGAAGTCACGGATCGTTCGCGACCGTGCTAACCCGGTCCGACTCCTCCCCCCCCGAGTCGGCCGGAGAAGACGACCCCCGCTCTCCCCCCCGGCGGGGGTCGTCGCATGTCCGGACGCGTTTTCGTACGTCGGGCCCGCTTGCTTCCGATCATTCCGCCCTCCCCGGCGCTTTGGACGCGCCGACCTTCGGCGCGAGGTGTTGCTCACTCAGCGTAGCGGATGTGCTGCGCTCCGGAAGTCGCTGGTATGGGCTAACGGGATATTCACAAGCGGTGAGTTGTCCACAGTTTCCGAGCAAGATCCACTTTTTTTCCGGAAGCCGTGCACGGTGATTCCAGCCGCGAAGTCCGCGGTCGGCGGGATTCGCGGATCTCGCCTCCCGTACGAACGCCGTCGAAGGTGACGCGGAGACCGTGCGGAGGGTCCGCGAACGCGCCGCGAACAGCTCGCGAATGAACACCCGCACCACTCCTGCGCGAGCGCGGGAGGAAGTGCGGGCGAAGTGTGCGACACAGTGAGCAGGGGGCGGAATTATGGCCGGATCACACACATCCGACGGGGCGTCGGCATCCGAGGCGCGGCAGGCCGGGCCGCTGATCGTCACGGAGGACGCGGAGCTTCTCGACGACCTGCTGCGGCTGTGCGCCGCGGCCGGAGCGCACCCGGAGGTCCACCACACGGTGCCGGAGCACCGGACGGCCTGGGAGGACGCGCCGCTGATCCTGGTGGGGGACGACGCGGCCGTCCGGTGCCGCGGGGCCACGCGTCGCAGCGGCGTCCTGCTCGTCGGCCATGACCAGGACGATCCCGACGTGTGGCGCCGTGCGGTGGAGATCGGCGCCGACTGCGTGCTGCGGCTGCCCGATGCGGAGAGCTGGCTCGTCGACCGGATCGCGGACGTGGTGGAGGGCGTGGGACCGCAGGCCCTCACCGTCGGGGTGATCGGCGGCCGGGGCGGCGCGGGGGCCTCGACGCTGGCGTGCGCGCTGGCGGTCACCGCGGCCCGCGGCGGGAGGCGCACGATGCTCGTGGACGGCGATCCGCTGGGCGGCGGCCTGGACGTGCTGCTCGGCGGCGAGCAGGCGGAAGGCCGCCGATGGCCGGATTTCGCCGCCTCCAAGGGCCGTGTCGCGGCAGGTGCGTTGGAGGAGTCGCTGCCCGCGCTGCGGGGCCTGCGGGTGCTCAGCTGGGACCGGGGCGACGCCGTGGCGATCCCGCCCGAGGCGATGCGGTCGGTGCTCGGGGCGGCGCGCCGACGCGGCGGCGTGGTCGTCGTCGACCTGCCGCGCCGGATCGACGAGGCCACCGCGGAGGCGCTCGCGCAGCTGGACCTCGGCCTGCTCGTCGTGCCCGGCGAACTGCGCGCCGTCGCGGGCGCAAAGCGGGTGGCGTCGGCGGCCGGGATGATCCTGCGCGATCTGCGGGTCGTGGCACGCGGGCCGTACGCAGCCGGGGTGGACGAACAGTGGGTCGCCGATGTGATCGGGCTGCCGCTCGCCGGTGAACTGCCCCTGCAGCCCGGGCTCATGGTCGATATCGACGCGGGTGTCCCGCCGGGTGACGGCGCGCGCAGCCCGCTGGGCCGGTTCTGCGCGGCGTTCTGGGAGCGCGCGCTCGCCGGGCAGGGGGCGTCATGACGGCGGGACTGCTGGAGTCCGTACGCCGCCGGCTCGCGGAGAGCGGCTCCGAACCGACACCGGCCGGGGTGGCGGCCGCCCTGCGGGCGCAGGGCAGACTGCTGGGCGACGCGGAAGTGCTGGGCGCCGCGGAGGAGTTGCGGTCCGAGCTGGTCGGTACGGGTCTGCTGGAGCCGCTGCTGGCCGACCCCGCGGTGACGGACGTCCTGGTGTCGGCGCCGGACCGGGTGTGGGTGGACCGGGGCGGCGGGCTGGAGCTGACGGACGTGGCCTTCCCGGACGCGGCGGCGGTGCGCCGGCTGGCGCAGCGGCTGGCCGCGGTGGCCGGCCGGCGGCTCGACGACGCCCGGCCGTGGGTGGACGCCCGCCTGCCGGACGGGACACGGATGCACGCGGTGCTGCCTCCGGTGGCGGTCGGCTCGACGTGTCTGTCGCTGCGGGTGGTCCGCCCGCGGGCCTTCTCCGTGCGGGAGTTGGTCACGGCCGGGACGGTGCCACCGGGCGGGGACCGGGTGCTGCGAGCGCTCGTGGAGGCCCGTGCCTCCTATCTGGTCAGCGGTGGGACCGGCTCCGGCAAGACGACGCTGCTGTCGACCCTGCTGGGACTGGTCGGTGAGCGCGAGCGGATCGTACTGGCCGAGGACTCGGCCGAGTTGCGGCCCGACCATCCGCACGTCGTGCGGCTGGAGGCGCGTCCGCCGAACCAGGAGGGCGTCGGGCGGGTGACCCTGCGCGACCTGGTGCGGCAGGCGCTGCGGATGCGGCCGGACCGGCTGGTCGTGGGCGAGGTGCGCGGCGCCGAGGTGACGGACTTGCTGGCCGCTTTGAACACCGGCCACGAGGGCGGCTGCGGCACGGTCCACGCCAACACCGCGGCCGACGTACCGGCCCGGCTGGAGGCGCTCGGCACGGCGGCGGGGCTCGACCGGGCGGCGCTGCACAGCCAGGTCGCGGCCGGCCTGTCGGTGGTGGTGCACCTGGTGCGCGACCGGGGCGGGCGGCGGCGGGTCGCCGAGGTGCACGTGCTGGAGCGGGACCGGCAGGGGCTGGTGGTGACGGTGCCCGCGCTGCGGTGGGGCGCGGACGGGTTCCTGTACGAGCGGGGCTGGGAGCGGCTGCGCTCGCTGATCGGAGGTGCGCGGTGGTGACGGGACAACCGGTGTACGCGGTGGCGGTCTGCGCCGGTGCGGCGGCCTGGCTGCTGGTGGCCGGGGAGCGAGGGGTGCGGCGAGCGCGACTGCTGTTCGCGGGCGCGGGCGCCGAGGCACCGCCCGAGCCCTGGGCCTGGCGGCGGTGGTGGCCGGTGCTGCGGCTGCGGCGCGAGTGGCTGTGCCTGGCGGTGGGCGGTCTGATCGCCGTGCTCGGCGCCTCTGTGCTGCCGCTGCTGGCGGGCGGCGCGGCGGTGCCGCTGGTGAGGCGGCGGCTCGCGGCCCGGGAGCGCGGGCGGGCGCGCGACCGGCGGGCGGAGGCGGTGGTCGCGCTGTGCGGGGCGGTCGCGGGTGAGCTGCGCGCCGGGTGGCAGCCGGGGCAGGCGCTGCGTTTCGCCGCCGGTTCCACGGGCGCGTTGGGCGGCGAGGAGGCCGCGGTGCTGGCGGCGGCGCGGTTCGGCGGTGACGTACCGGAGGCGCTGCGGCGGGCGGCCCGGGAGGAGGGCGCGGACGGGCTGGCAGGGATGGCGGCCTGCTGGCAGGTGGCGGCGGACAGCGGCGCAGGACTGGCAGCGGGTCTCGACCGGCTGGAGGCGGCCCTGCGGGAGCGGCGGGACCAGCGCGAGCGGCTGAGAGCGCAGCTGACGGGCGCCTGGGCCACGGTGGGGCTGCTGGCTGTCCTGCCGGTGGTGGGGTTGGCCATGGGCTGGGCCATGGGGGCCGATCCGCTGCGGGTGCTCCTGCACACTCCGGCGGGCGCGGGGTGCCTCGTCGTGGGCGGGCTGCTGGAGGCGGCGGGCCTGTGGTGGGCCGGCCGGATCGTGCGGGCGGGGGAGGAGCCGTGAACGCCGAGCTTCTCCACAGGCTGGGGACGGTGCTCGCGCTCGCCGCCGGTGCGGCCTGGACGGTGTGGTCGCTGGCGGCCCTGCGCCGCGAGCGCCGGGGGCGCGGGCGGATGGCGGCCCTGCTGGGGGTGCGGTGCGCCCGGCGCCCGCCACGGCGTCCGCTGTACGGGGCGTGGGCAAGGCGCTGGACCGCTCCGGTGGCCGCGGCTCTCGCCGGATACGTGCTGGTCGAGGGGCTTGTCGGTGGGGCGGTGGCGGTGGCGTGCGCCTATGGCGTGTGGCGCTGGCAGCGGCGCCCGAGACCGCTGCCCGACGACGGGCGGGTGGTGCAGGGCCTTCCGCTGGCGGCGGACCTGCTGGCGGCGTGCCTGTCGGCTGGGGCGGGGCCGCGCGAGGCGGCGGAGGCGGTCGGGGAGTCCCTGGGCGGCCCTGTCGGGGAGCGGCTGGCCCGTACGGCCGCCGAGTTGCGGCTGGGTGGCGAACCGGCCGAGGCGTGGGGCGGGTTCGCCGCGATACCGGGCGCCCTGGGGCTGGCCCGCTGTCTCGAGCGGGCGTCGGCCTCGGGGGCACCCGCCGCCGACGCGGTGTCCCGGCTCGCCGCCGGGCTGCGCGCGGAGCGGGAGCGTGCCGCGGCGGCCCGGGCCCAGCGGGCCCAGGTGCTGATCACCGCGCCGGTGGGGCTGTGTTTCCTGCCCGCGTTCCTCGCGGTCGGGGTGGCGCCGGTGCTCGTGGGGCTGGCCGGCGGATTGCTGTGAACGGGTGAACTTCGAATCGATGAGTGGGGAATGCGATGTGGAAGCGGTTGAAGGCCGGGCTCGCCCGGCTGCGCGGGGACGCGGGCATGAGTACGTCCGAGTACGCCATGGGAACGCTGGCGGCCTGCGCCTTCGCGGCGGTGCTCTACAAGATCGTCACGAGCGACGCGGTGTCGGGACGGCTGGAGTCGGTGATCGGGAGGGCTCTCGATGCGCCGTTCTGAAGCCGGAACCGCCGCTGGTGACCGCGGCTTCGTGACCGCGGAGGCCGCGGTGGCGGTGCCCGCGCTGGTGGCCTTCACGATGGCGCTGATCTGGGCGCTGGCGGCGGCCGCCGCGCAGATCCAGTGTGTGGACGCGGCCCGGGCCGGGGCGCGGGCGGCGGCCCGTTCGGAGCCCCGCGAGACGGCCGTGGCGGCCGCCCGCTCGGCCGCTCCGACGGGGGCGCGTGTGTCGATGGAGCGCGCCGGGGAGCTCTGGCGGGTGCGTGTGGAGGCCCCGGCGCCGGGCCCGGGCGCGCTCGCCCTGACCCTGCGCGCGGAGGCGGCCGCGCTCGCGGAGGACACCGTGGGGGTGGGCCCGTGAAGGGGCCGGCCCGGCCGGTGGGCCGAACAGAGGTCCGCGTGACGGGCCGCGCGGTCGGGCGGAGCAGGGGCCGGGGTGCGGGCCCGGGCACCGACCGGGGTCTTGCCACCGTCTGGGTCGTCATGGCGGCGAGCGCGCTGTGCGTGGTCTTCGCGGTGGTCCTGGCCCTGGGCCAGGCCGTGGCCGCCCGGCACCGGGCGGGCGCGGCGGCCGATCTGGCCGCCCTCGCGGCCGCCGACACGGCCCTGTGGGGCGGCGAGCACGCCTGCGCCACGGCGGCCCGGGTCGCCCGCGCCCAGCGGGCGGAGGTGGTGCGGTGCACGGTGCGCGGCGAGATCGCCGACGTGACCGCACGGGCGGCCTTCGGGCCGTACGCGCCGGAGGTCAGGGCGCGGGCGGGGCCTCCTCGGGCGCTGCCGGGGCTCCCCGCAGCAGTTCCGTGAGGAGGCGCACGGCGCCGCGCTTGTGCAGCGGGTCGTTGCCGTTGCCGCACTTGGGCGACTGGATGCAGGAGGGGCAGCCCGCCTCGCACTCGCAGGACGCGATCGCCTCACGGGTCGCGGTGAGCCACTCGCGGGCGGTGTGGAAGGCGCGCTCCGCGAAGCCCGCTCCTCCCGGATGACCGTCGTACACGAAGACCGTCGGCAGCAGCGTGTCCGGATGGAGCGGGATGGACACGCCGCCGATGTCCCAGCGGTCACAGGTGGCGAAGAGCGGCAGCAGGCCGATGGAGGCGTGCTCGGCGGCGTGCAGGGCGCCGCCCAGCTGCTCCGGGTTCACCCGGGCGGCGTCCAGCTGGTCCTCGGTGACGGTCCACCACACGGCGCGGGTGCGCAGGGTGCGCGGCGGCAAGTCGAGTTTGGTCTCGCCGAGCACCTCGCCGGTGATCAGGCGGCGGCGCAGGAAGGAGACGACTTGGTTGGTGACCTCGACGGAGCCGTAGCAGAGGCGCCCGTCGCCCCACGGGATCTCGGTGTCGGTTTCCAGTACGGAGATGGAGGTGGTGTCGCGGGCGGTGGTGGAGTACGGCGGATTGGCCTCTTCGACCAGGGCCACCGAGTCCTTCAGGTCCAGCTCCTTCACGAGGTAGGTGCGGCCCATGTGGAGGTGGACGGCGCCTTCGTGAACGGCGGCGTGGGAGGCCGGCTCGTCGACCGTGCCGAGCAGCCGGCCCGTGCCCGCCTCGACGATCCGGACGGGGCTGCCGCCCTCGCCCCGGATGTCCGTCAGGTCGGCGGCCCGCTCCCGGCGCGTCCAGTACCAGCCCGACGCGCGCCGCCGGAGCAGGCCGGCCGACTCCAGCTGCGGCAGCAGATCCGCGACGGCCGGGCCGAACAGCGCCGTGTCGGACTCGGTGAGCGGCAGCTCGGCCGCCGCCGCGCACAGATGGGGGGCGAGGACGTACGGGTTGTCCGGGTCCAGGACGGTCGACTCGACCGGCTGGCGGAACAGCGCCTCGGGGTGGTGCACGAGATAGGTGTCCAGCGGGTCGTCGCGGGCGACCAGGATCGCGAGCGCCCCCTGGCCCGAGCGCCCGGCGCGGCCCGCCTGCTGCCACAGCGAGGCCCGGGTGCCGGGATACCCGGCGATCACGACGGCGTCCAGGCCGGAGACGTCGATGCCCAGCTCCAGGGCGGTGGTCGCGGCGAGCCCGAGCAGCTCGCCGGAGTGCAGGGCCCGCTCCAGCGCCCGGCGCTCCTCGGGCAGGTAGCCGCCCCGGTAGGCGGCGACCCGCTTCGGCAGGGAGCGGTCGACCTCCGCCAGGCGCTCCTTGGCGATGACGGAGATCAGCTCGGCGCCGCGCCGGGAGCGGACGAAGGCGACCGACCGGACGCCCTGGACGGTCAGGTCGGTCAGGAGGTCGGCGGTCTCCGCGGTGGCGGTACGGCGCACCGGGGCGCCCTGTTCGCCCTGGAGCTCGGTCAGCGGCGGCTCCCACAGGGCGAAGACCAGCTCGCCGCGCGGTGAGGCGTCGTCGGCGACCTCGGACACGGGCACACCGGTGAGGCGCCCGGCGGCCAGGGCCGGCTGGGCGGCGGTGGCGGAGGCGAGGAGGAAGACGGGGGAGGAGCCGTAGCGGGCGCACAGGCGGCGCAGGCGCCGCAGCACCTGGGCGACGTGGGAGCCGAAGACGCCCCGGTAGGTGTGGCATTCGTCGACGACCACGTAGCGCAGGGCGCGCAGGAAGGAGGACCAGCGGGGATGGGACGGGAGTATGCCCCGGTGGAGCATGTCCGGGTTGGTCAGCACGTAGTTGGCGTACTGGCGGACCCACTCCCGCTCCTCGACGGGCGTGTCGCCGTCGTAGACGGCGGGCCGGACGCGGGTCCCCAGCGGGGCGGCCAGCTCCTTGACCGAGCGGCGCTGATCGGCGGCGAGGGCCTTGGTGGGGGCGAGGTAGAGGGCGGTGGCCCCCCGGCCGTTGGGGGCCTCCGAGCCGTCGAGCAGCGCGGACAGGACGGGCGCCAGATAGGCGAGGGACTTGCCCGACGCGGTGCCGGTGGCGATGACGACCGACTCCCCGTCGAGGGCCAGCTCGGCGGCCTCGGCCTGATGGGCCCACGGATGGTCGATTCCGGCCGCCCGGATGGCCTTGATCACCTCCGGCCGGATCCGGTCGGGCCAGAGGGCATGCCGACCCGCCCGAGGGGGCAGGTGCTCCGTATGAGTGATGCGCGCAGCCCGGTTCGCCCCTGCGGTGAGCCGGTCGAGGACCGTACCGGGGGAGGGCCGGGAGCCCATGTTCTCGGGAGGTCGACTGGGGCGGTGATTCATGGCCATCGGCACCGAGTGTGTCACCGGCGTGACCGACAATGCTCCCAAGGCGTCGTGCATGGCTGCTGGTAAGTGATTGAATGCCATCGCGGCTGGCGATCCGTCCCCCGGCTCCGCTGGGGAGATCCGAGGGGCGACCGCTCGATAGCAAGGTGCTGGAGGATCCGTGGACCTGTCCCTGTCGACTCGCATTGTGCCCGGCCCTGCAGGCGACCGTACGGTCGTCGAGGTCGGTGGCGAGATTGATGTGTATACCGCGCCCAAGCTGCGCGAGCAGTTGGTCGAGTTGGTGAACGACGGCAGCTACCACCTGGTCGTCGACATGGAGGGTGTGGACTTCCTCGACTCGACCGGCCTTGGCGTGCTCGTGGGTGGTCTCAAGCGCGTGCGCGCGCACGAGGGTTCCCTGCGTCTGGTCTGCAACCAGGAGCGCATTCTCAAGATTTTCCGGATCACCGGTCTGACGAAGGTGTTCCCCATCCACACGTCGGTGGACGAAGCCGTCGCGGCGACCGACTGAGCCGGCAGGAGCCTTCCGGTACGAGCCTCCGGAGGCATGTCCTCCGGAGGAGCTCTCCGGGGTCCTGACCGTCGTCCGGACCAGGGTCCGGACCCGGTCCGGACGGAAGGGCCCTCCCAGGGGCGTACACAGCCCCCGCGAGGAGCCTTCCGGAGAGTAGGGCAGAGGTGCCGGGCGTCCAGCCCGGTCCTCTCAGACGCACGCTCTCATGTCCGAGGGGGATCGCATGGCCACCGTTGAACTCCGCTTCAGCGCCCAGCCCGAGCACGTCAGGACCGCCCGTCTGGTGGCAGCCGCCGTGGCGCGCAGGGCCGGAGTCGACGAAGCCGTGCTGGACGAGGTCCGGCTCGCCGTCGGTGAGGCGTGCTCCCGCGCGGTCGGGCTGCACCGCAGCAACGGCGTCACGGCTCCCATCCGCGTCGCGCTGACCGAGGAGGACAAGGCGTTCTCCATCGAGGTCGCCGACGACGTGCCGGGCGCGGCCGTCGCCGACGCCGACGCCGCAGGGGTCCCCGTCACCGGAGGCTCCACCGTGCCCGCCGAGGACTTCGACGACGCGGAGGGCGAGGACGAGATGGGCCTCGCGGTCATCAGCGGGCTCGTCGACGACGTGGAGGTATCGGCCGATGAGCACGGCGGTGTCATCCGGATGAGCTGGCCGGCGAGCTCCACCACCACGCTTCCCTGACCTCACCCGCCGCACCCGCCCCCGGCGGCGTGGGCAGCTCCGCAAGGCCCTGCTGAGCAGGGCCTTTTTCCATTTCCCGGACAATGGCCGATCACCGGAATTGATCGTCGATCACGGTAGGGAAGATCAAAAGTATTACTGCGTTCGAGTGGTTTCCCGAAACCGATCATTTGCCGACCGGCCAGGGAAGGTCAATTCTGTTCTACGGCGCCCTGTTTTGATCGGGTTCCGCTCCCTACAATCCGTCCACATCTTGAGCTCTTCTGACGTCAAGGAGGACGAATGGCGGGGCTCTTCGAAACACAGCTGTCCGGGCACCCCACTTCTCTCGCCGCCGCGGTACTCACCGACGAGAATCGCGTCATCGTGATCGTCATCGCGGCCGTGGCGCTCGCCGCCCTGGTCGTGGCGCAGCTCCTCGTACGGCAGGTCCTGGCCGCCGGTGAGGGCACCGACGCCATGAAAAAGATCGCGGCGGCCGTGCAGGAAGGCGCGAACGCCTATCTGGCACGGCAGTTGCGGACCCTCGCGGTCTTCGCCGTCGTCGTCTTCTTCCTGCTGATGCTGCTTCCGGCGGACAACTGGTCGCAGCGCGCGGGACGCTCGCTCTTCTTCCTGGTCGGCGCGCTTTTCTCGGCGGTGACCGGATACATCGGCATGCGGCTCGCCGTACGCGCGAATGTACGGGTGGCGGCGGCCGCTCGGGAGGCGACTCCCGCGCCCGGCCAGCCGGAAAAGGATCTGACGACCGTCTCGCACCGGTCGATGAAGATCGCGTTCCGTACGGGTGGAGTCGTCGGCATGTGCACGGTGGGCCTCGGCCTGCTCGGCGCCTCCTGCGTGGTCCTCGTCTACGCCGCCGACGCCCCCAAGGTGCTGGAGGGCTTCGGCCTCGGTGCCGCGCTCATCGCCATGTTCATGCGAGTCGGCGGCGGCATCTTCACCAAGGCCGCCGACGTCGGTGCCGACCTCGTCGGCAAGGTCGAGCAGGGCATCCCCGAGGACGACCCGCGCAACGCCGCCACCATCGCCGACAACGTCGGCGACAACGTCGGCGACTGCGCCGGCATGGCGGCCGACCTCTTCGAGTCGTACGCCGTGACGCTGGTCGCCGCGCTGATCCTCGGCAAGGCCGCCTTCGGCGACCTCGGACTGGCGTTCCCGCTGATCGTTCCGGCGATCGGCGTGGTGACCGCGATGATCGGCATCTTCGCGGTCGCCCCGCGGCGCGCCGACCGCAGCGGGATGACCGCCATCAACCGCGGGTTCTTCATCTCCGCGCTGATCTCGCTCGCGCTCGTCGCCGTCGCCGTCTTCGTCTATCTCCCCTCCTCCTTCGCCGCCCTCGACGGCGTCACGGAGTCCGCCATCCGCACCCACGGTGGCGACCCGCGCGTCTTCGCGCTGGTGGCCGTGGCCATCGGCATCGTGCTCGCCGCCCTGATCCAGCAGCTGACCGGGTACTTCACCGAGACCAGCCGCCGCCCGGTCAGGGACATCGGCAAGTCGTCGCTGACCGGCCCCGCCACGGTGGTCCTCGCCGGCATCTCCGTCGGCCTGGAGTCCGCCGTCTACACCGCACTGCTGATCGGGCTGTCGGTGTACGGGGCGTTCCTGCTCGGCGGTGCGTCGATCACGCTCGCGCTCTTCGCGGTGGCGCTGGCCGGCACCGGCCTGCTCACCACCGTCGGCGTCATCGTCGCCATGGACACCTTCGGCCCGGTCTCCGACAACGCCCAGGGCATCGCCGAGATGTCCGGCGACGTCCAGGGCGCCGGCGCCCAGGTCCTCACCGACCTCGACGCCGTCGGCAACACCACCAAGGCCATCACCAAGGGCATCGCCATCGCCACCGCCGTCCTGGCGGCGGCCGCGCTCTTCGGCTCGTACCGCGATGCCATCGCCACGGCGGTCGCCGATGTGGGAGCCCTGGCCACCGAGCGCAATCTCGTCATGGACATCTCCCAGCCCAACAACCTGGTCGGGCTCATCCTCGGCGCCGCCGTCGTCTTCCTCTTCTCCGGGCTGGCGATCAACGCGGTGTCGCGGTCGGCCGGGGCCGTGGTCTACGAGGTGCGCCGGCAGTTCCGCGAGCACCCCGGGATCATGGACTACAGCGAGAAGCCGGAGTACGGGCGCGTCGTCGACATCTGCACCAAGGATGCGCTGCGCGAGCTGGCCACACCCGGGCTGCTCGCGGTCATGGCCCCGATCGCCGTCGGCTTCACCTTTGGCGTCGGCGCCTTGGGCGCGTACCTCGCGGGCGCCATCGGCACCGGCACCCTGATGGCCGTCTTCCTCGCCAACTCCGGCGGTGCCTGGGACAACGCCAAGAAGCTCGTCGAGGACGGCCACCACGGCGGCAAGGGCAGCGAGGCGCACGCCGCGACCGTCATCGGCGACACCGTCGGCGACCCCTTCAAGGACACCGCCGGACCGGCCATCAACCCGCTGCTGAAGGTCATGAACCTCGTGGCGCTGCTCATCGCGCCCGCCGTCGTGCAGTTCAGCTACGGCGACGACGCCAGCCCCGGCGTACGGGCGGGGGTGGCGGCGCTGTCGATCGTCGTCATCATCGGAGCGGTGTACGTGTCCAAGCGGCGCTCCGTGTCCATGGGTGACGAAGACAACAACTCACCGGAACGGGTGGCGAGCGGGGCATCCGCCGTCTAGCGCCTGGTCAGCAGGTGGGCGGGCGGGGCGAACTGACGCCCCGTCCGCCCGTCCGCACGTCATCGTGAGCCGTCTCTCCCTTGATGCAAACGGCGCAAAAGCGTACGAAATGGTCGCGCGACACGCGGATGTCGCCCACTTGGCGTGTATGTTCCGGGGCCGAGAGCCTTGGAAGGGACCAATCCGGTGAACAAGAAGCTTGCGGCCGCACTGTCCGGCGGTGCGGTACTGATGCTCGTGCTGTCGGGCTGCGGCGGCGACGACGAGGACGGCGGCAAGGTGGACGCCTGGGCCAAGAAGGTGTGCGACCAGGCGCAGCCGCAGATCCAGAAGAGGGCCAACGCCCAGCAGGCCATCGTCTCCACGGCCGCCGACGGCAAGCCCGCCGACATCCAGGCCGCGGACTCGAAGGCCTTCCAGGACATCGCCGACGCCGACAAGGCGCTCGCCAAGGCCGTGCAGGAGGCCGGCGCGCCGCCCGTCGAGAACGGCGAGAAGCTCCAGCAGGACGCGGTCAAGGAGCTCAACGACACCGCCACGGCGTACGAGGCGCTGAAGAAGCAGGTCGACGCGCTCGACCCGAAGGACCAGCGGAAGTTCGCGGACGGGCTGTCCACGGTCGCCGACGGGCTGAAGCGGATCGAGAAGATGGACCAGGACGCGCTGGCCAAGCTCCAGTCCGGCGAGCTGGGCCAGGCGATGGCCAAGCAGCCCGGCTGCCAGAAGGCCAAGGCGACGGTCTCGCCGACGGTCCCGCCCGCCAAGCCCGGCTCCGCCGCCTCCCCTTCGGCCGCCGCGAACGCTTCCGCCGCCGCGAGCGCCTCGGCCGCTCCCAGCGCTTCGGCGAGCAGCGGCAAGGGCTCCGAGTAGCGGAGCCGCGAGCGGCGCGGCGCCCGCTCCGCTCGCGCCCGGCGCCGGCCCGGCGCCGGCCACGTGCGCCGGGCCGATCGGCGGTTGTCAGTGGTGGCGGTCACAATGAACGGGTGAGTACGACCAGCCTTCTCGCCAGCCTTCCGGTGCCCGACCGCGCCGCCCGCCTCCGCGACGCCCTGCTCGCGGCCGACTTCACCGCAGACGGGCTGCTGGAGCGCCTCGGCGCAGCCGCCTACGCCGCGCTCGCCCGCAGCGAGACGGTGCCCGCCCTGCGCGCCACCCGCGGGGACGGGCCGCTCGACACGCTCGTGCGGCTGTTCCTGCTCCAGCGGCCCGTGCCGCGGGACCGGGCGCGCGCCGCGCTGCCGCTGGAGGAGGCGCTCGCCGACGGCTGGCTCGCCGAGGAGGGCGGGGACGTCCGCGCGACCGTGGACGTACGCCCGTACGGCGGCCCGGAGGGCGAGGACTGGTTCATCGTCTCCGACCTCGGCTGCGCCGTGGGCGGTGCCGGCGGGGCGAGCGGCCACGGCGAGGGCGTGGTCCTCGGCGTCGGCGGCGCCTCCACCACGCTCGCCGGGCTCACCGTCCGCACGCCCGTCGCCGCCGCGCTGGACCTCGGCACCGGCTCCGGCATCCAGGCGCTGCACGCCGCGCAGCACGCCACCCGGGTGACGGCGACCGACCTCAACCCGCGGGCGCTGGGCTTCACCCGGCTCACGCTCGCGCTGTCCGGGGCGCCGGAGGCCGACCTGCGCACGGGCTCGCTCTTCGAGCCGGTGGAGTCGGAGTCGTACGACCTGATCGTGTCGAACCCGCCGTTCGTCATCTCGCCCGGTGCCCGACTGACCTACCGGGACGGCGGGATGGGTGGCGACGACCTGTGCCGCACGCTCGTCCAGCAGGCGGGCGACCGGCTCAACGACGGGGGTTACGCGCACTTCCTCGCCAACTGGCAGCACGTCGAGGGAGAGGACTGGCAGGAGCGGCTGCGCTCCTGGGTGCCGCTCGGCTGCGACGCCTGGATCGTGCAGCGTGAAGTGCAGGACGTCACCCAGTACACCGAGCTGTGGTTGCGGGACGCGGGCGACCACCGGGCGGGCCGGGAGGCGTACGAGGCGCGGTACGACGCGTGGCTGGACGAGTTCGAGGCGACCAAGACCAAGGCCGTGGGCTTCGGGTGGATCACGCTGCGCAAGTCCGGTGCCGAACGGCCGTCGATCGTGATCGAGGACTGGCCCCACCCGGTCGAACAGCCGCTCGGCGAGACGGTCCGGGCGCACTTCGCCCGCCAGGACTACCTGCGGTCGCGCGACGACGCGGCGCTCCTCGCCGACCGCTTCGTCCTCGCGCCCGAGGTCGTACAGGAGCAGGTCGGCCTGCCCGGCGCGGAGGACCCCGAGCACGTGGTGCTCCGTCAGCACCGCGGCATGCGGCGCGCCACCAAGGTGGACGCCGTCGGCGCGGGCTTCGCCGGCGTGTGCGACGGGTCGCTGAGCGCCGGGCGGATCCTCGACGCGATCGCGCAACTGCTGGGGGAGGACCCGGTGCTGCTGCGGGACCGCACCCCGCAGGCGATCCGGCTGCTGGTGGAGGAGGGCTTCCTGGAGCCGGCGGCGGCCACGTGACAGCAGGCACCGGGTCCGCACGCAGGTGATCACCAGGCAGGGGACCAGCAGGAGAAGGGAGGAAACCGGCCAAGATCGCGAAGGCGCCGCGCGGGTGAAACCGAGCCGTCCACCCCGCGCCGTTCACCCGCAATTCGCGCTCCTGACGTCCGAAGGTGTCAGCCTCGCCCCTGAGGGCAGCAGGCACCAGGGAACGGAACGGGGTACGGGCATGGAGAGCGGACCGGCCATCTTCGCCGGCGTGGCGTTCACGCTGTTCGGAGCGGCGCTGCTCGTGTGGACCGGAGCGCGCGTCCTGCACCGCGCGCCGGTCGCGTACGGCGTCAGCCCGGTGGCGGCGGTCACCTTCGCGACCTGCCTCGGAGCGTCCTTCGTGATCCTCGGGGCGTGGTGCTTCGGCCGGGTCTGACCATCGCTCCGGGGGAGCGAGAGCCGCGGCGGGCGCCGCGGCGAGTACCACGGGCCGGAGCCACTGCCGGAGCCACGGCGGAATGGGCGGCTCCGTGCCGTGAGGGGAGTCCGGGCGGCAGGAATGGCCGGACTCGGGTTACCGTTCGAGTGGCCGTTGCGGTCTTTTGCCGTTTGACACGGGGGCGGGTTGTACCGTCACACTCCGCAGCGACAGCAGCGTCACAGCTGTGAGCGAGCAGAGCGAGCAGAAGCGAGCACAGTGCGTGAGCAGTGTGTGAGCAGTGCACACGGTGTGCGGGCAGGTCATGCGCACGCACCGCGCCGCACACTCCACCGAGCGTCGACCGGAGAGAAGAGCGAAGTTGTCCCCGACCAGCGAGACCGCACAGGGCGGCCGCCGACTCGTCATCGTCGAGTCGCCTGCCAAGGCGAAGACGATCAAGGGCTACCTCGGCCCCGGCTATGTCGTCGAGGCGAGCGTCGGGCACATCCGCGACCTCCCCAACGGCGCCGCCGAGGTGCCCGAGAAGTACACCGGCGAGGTGCGCCGCCTCGGGGTGGACGTCGAGCACGACTTCCAGCCCATCTACGTCGTCAACGCCGACAAGAAGGCCCAGGTCAGGAAGCTCAAGGAGCAGCTCGCCGAGTCCGACGAGCTCTTCCTCGCCACCGATGAGGACCGCGAGGGCGAGGCCATCGCCTGGCACCTGCTGGAGGTCCTCAAGCCCAAGGTCCCGGTCCACCGGATGGTCTTCCACGAGATCACCAAGGACGCGATCCAGGCCGCCGTCGCCAACCCGCGCGAGCTGAACAAGCGCATGGTCGACGCCCAGGAGACCCGCCGCATCCTCGACCGCCTCTACGGCTACGAGGTCTCGCCGGTCCTGTGGAAGAAGGTCATGCCCCGGCTGTCGGCCGGCCGCGTGCAGTCCGTCGCCACCCGCCTCGTCGTCGAGCGCGAGCGCGAGCGCATCGCCTTCCGCTCCGCCGAGTACTGGGACCTGACCGGCACCTTCGCCACCGGCCGCGCCGGTGACCTCTCCGACCCCTCCACCCTGACCGCCCGCCTCGCCACCGTCGACGGCCGGCGTGTCGCCCAGGGCCGCGACTTCGGCTCCGACGGGCAGCTGAAGTCCTCCGCCGGCCAGGTGCTCCACCTGGACGAGGCGAACGCGCGCGCCCTGGCCGCGGCCCTCGCCGACACCTCCTTCGGCGTCCGGTCGGTCGAGTCGAAGCCGTACCGCCGCTCCCCGTACGCCCCCTTCCGCACCACCACACTCCAGCAGGAGGCCAGCCGCAAGCTCGGCTTCGGTGCGAAGGCGACCATGCAGATCGCCCAGAAGCTGTACGAGAACGGCTTCATCACCTACATGCGTACGGACTCGACGACCCTCTCCGAGACCGCCATCGCGGCGGCCCGGGCCCAGGTCACGCAGCTGTACGGCGCCGGCTACCTGCCGGACGCGCCCCGCGTGTACGCCGGGAAGGTCAAGAACGCGCAGGAGGCGCACGAGGCGATCCGCCCCTCGGGTGATCGTTTCCGCACGCCCGCCGAGACCGGGCTGACCGGTGACCAGTTCAAGCTGTACGAGCTGATCTGGAAGCGGACCGTCGCCTCCCAGATGAAGGACGCGGTCGGCAACTCCGTCACCGTCAAGATCGGCGGCCGTGCCGCCGACGGCCGGGACGTCGAGTTCTCCGCCTCCGGCAAGACCATCACCTTCCACGGCTTCATGAAGGCGTACGTCGAGGGCGCCGACGACCCGAACGCCGAGCTTGACGACCGCGAGCGCCGGCTGCCGCAGGTCGCCGAGGGCGACGCGCTGACCGCCGAAGAGATCACGGTCGACGGCCACGCCACCAAGCCGCCGGCCCGCTACACCGAGGCCTCGCTGGTCAAGGAGCTGGAAGAGCGCGAGATCGGCCGCCCGTCGACGTACGCCTCGATCATCGGCACGATCCTCGACCGCGGTTACGTCTTCAAGAAGGGCACGGCCCTCGTGCCGTCCTTCCTCTCCTTCGCCGTCGTCAACCTGCTGGAGAAGCACTTCGGCCGGCTCGTCGACTACGACTTCACGGCGAAGATGGAGGACGACCTCGACCGCATCGCGCGCGGCGAGGCGCAGGCCGTGCCGTGGCTGAAGCGCTTCTACTTCGGCGAGGGCGACGGCACCGGGGTCGCGGGCGGTGCCGCCGAAGCCGGGAACGGCGACGGCGACCACCTGGGCGGCCTGAAGGAGCTGGTCACCGACCTGGGCGCGATCGACGCCCGCGAGATCTCCTCCTTCCCCGTCGGCGGCGGCATCGTGCTGCGCGTCGGCCGCTACGGCCCGTACGTCGAGCGCGGTGAGAAGGACCAGGAGGGCCACCAGCGCGCCGACGTCCCGGACGACCTCGCCCCCGACGAGCTCACCGTCGAGCTCGCGGAGGAGCTGCTCGCCAAGCCGAGCGGCGAGTACGAGCTGGGTACGGACCCGGCGACCGGTCACACGATCGTCGCGAAGGACGGCCGCTACGGCCCGTACGTCACGGAGATCCTCCCCGAGGGCACCCCGAAGACCGGCAAGAACGCCGTCAAGCCCCGCACGGCCTCCCTCTTCAAGACCATGTCCCTCGACACGGTCACCCTGGAGGACGCGCTCAAGCTGATGTCGCTGCCGCGCGTCGTGGGCACCGACGCCGAAGGCGTCGAGATCACCGCGCAGAACGGCCGCTACGGCCCGTACCTGAAGAAGGGCACGGACTCGCGGTCGCTGACGGACGAGGAGCAGCTCTTCACGATCACGCTGGAGGAGGCCCTCGCGATCTACGCCCAGCCGAAGCAGCGCGGGCGCGCCGCCGCCAAGCCCCCGCTGAAGGAGCTGGGCACCGACCCGGTGAGCGAGCGCCCGGTCGTCGTCAAGGACGGCCGCTTCGGACCGTACGTCACGGACGGCGAGACCAACGCGACCCTGCGCACCGGCGACAGCGTGGAGACGATCACGCCGGAGCGCGGTTACGAGCTGCTCGCGGAGAAGCGCGCGAAGGGCCCGGCGAAGAAGACCGCGAAGAAGGCGCCGGCCAAGAAGGCCACCGCCAAGAAGACCGCCGCCAAGACGACGACCGCGGCCGCGAAGAAGACCGCGGCGAAGAAGACGACGGCGACGAAGACCGCGGCCAAGAAGACGACGGCCAAGAAGACCACCGCCAAGAAGGCCGCGGCCTCCAAGGCGTCGTCGGAGGAGTAGGGAGCGTACGGGGGGCTTGCGGGGGCGCCCCACGAGCACGGGCGTTTGTTCGGGTGGGGACGACTGGGTGTCGGTCCGGCCGGATAGGCTGAGGGGATGACGCGAGCCGAGCAGCCAACGGTCTTGAGCCCCACCTCAGACTCCGACGCCGCACTAGCCGCGGACTCCCGCGAGCGCGCCGTACGGGCACTGTTGCGCAACCAACCGCTACGGCGGTTGTGGAGCGCGCAGCTGGTCGGCGGGGTCGGAGACGCCCTCGCCCTGCTGGTCCTGGTGCTCCTGGCGCTGCAGGCCGCGGTCACCGAGGACGCGTTCGGCGGTGGGTACCGGGGCGCGGCGTTCGCCGTCGCCGCCGTGTTCGGGGCGCGGATCCTGGCCACCCTGCTCTTCGGTGCCGTCCTGCTGGGGCCCATGACCACGCTCACCGCGCCCGGCGGGCCGCTGGACCGGCGCTGGACCATGGTGGGGGCGGACGGCGTGCGCGTCGCGCTGCTGATCGTCGCACCCCTGTGGATCGACTGGACGCCGGGCAAGGCGCTCGCGTTCCTCCTCTCCACCGTCTTCCTGGCGGGCGTGGCCGAGCGCTTCTGGACCGTCGCCAAGGAGAGCGCCGCCCCCGGGCTGTTGCCCGCCCCGCCGCCCGAGGGCGCGGCCGTGCGCCCGCTGCCGGACCACATGGACGCGCTGCGGCGCCTTTCGCTGCGTACCGCCTTCGTCGCCATCCCCGCCGCTGCGGCCGCGCTCCTCGTCGCCACGCTCGTCGGGAACGTGCTGGGGGCGGGCATCGACTGGTTCTCGGACCACCAGGCGGCCCTCGGTTCGTACGTCGCGGCCGGGCTCTTCGCCGCCTCCGTCTCCGTCCTGTACTTCCTGGAACTGCCCGACACCCAGACCCCGCGCCCCCGCTCCCCGCTGGAGGGCCTGCGCCGCCCGTCGACCGGCAGCGGTCCGGACAAGGGCCGCACGGGCGCCATACCGCTGCTCGTACTGGGCTGCGCCGCCGTTGCCGGCGCCATCGCGGCCGCCGCCTCCGTCGCCGTACTGCACGCCAAGGACCTCGGTGGCGGGCCGGTCGCCTTCGCGCTGCTGATCCTCGCCCTGACGGGCGGGACGGGCCTCGGCATCCGGTCCGCGCGCGCCGTACTGCCGGCGCTGTCCCGCCGCCGCCTGCTGGCGCTCGCGCTCGCCACCACCGGCGTCGCGCTCCTCGCGACCGGGCTGGTGCCGGACACCGCCACCGTGCTGTTCCTCGCGCTCGGGGCGGGCCTGGCGGCCGGCGTCGCCGCCCACACCGGGCACGCGCTGATCGACCAGGAGAGCGAGGAGTTCCGGCGGCCGCGCGTCACCGCGCACCTCCAGGCGGTCGTACGGGTCGCCATCGCGCTCGGCGCGCTCGCCGCCCCGCTGCTGGCCGCCGCGATCGGACCGCACCGGCTCGCGAGCGGCGACTTCGTCTTCGCGCACGGCGGCGCGGCCTTCACGCTGATGCTGGCGGGCGCGCTGCTGCTGCCCGTCGCCGTACTGGTCCTGGCCAGGACCGACGACCGCTCCGGCGTGCCGCTGCGCCGCGACCTGCGCGACGCGCTGCGGGGCGCGGACCCGGCGCAGGCTCCCTCGAAGACCGGGTTCTTCATCGCCCTGGAGGGCGGCGACGGAGCCGGCAAGTCCACCCAGGTCGAGGCGCTCGCCGAGTGGATCCGCGCCAAGGGCCACGAGGTCGTCGTCACCCGCGAGCCGGGCGCCACGCCCATCGGCAAGCGGCTCCGCTCGATCCTGCTCGACGTCTCCAGCGCCGGACTGTCCAACCGCGCGGAGGCGCTGCTGTACGCGGCCGACCGCGCCGAGCACGTCGACTCGCTGGTCCGCCCCGCCCTGGAGCGCGGCGCGATCGTGATCTCCGACCGGTACATCGACTCGTCGGTCGCCTACCAGGGCGCCGGCCGCGACCTGTCCCCGACCGAGATCGCCCGCATCAACCGCTGGGCGACCGGCGGACTCGTACCCCACCTGACCGTCCTGCTGGACGTCTCCCCGGAGACCGCGCGGGAGCGGTTCACGGAGGCGCCGGACCGGCTGGAGTCGGAGCCCGCAGAGTTCCACCGGCGGGTCCGGGGCGGGTTCCTCGCCCTCGCGGCGGCCGACCCCGGGCGCTACCTGGTGGTGGACGCCGGTCAGGAGCCGGCGGCCGTCACCACCGTCATCCGCCACCGGCTCGACCAGATGCTGCCGCTCTCCGAGGCCGAGGTGAAGGCCGCCGAGGAGGCGCGGAAGGCGGCCGAGGAGGAGGCCCGGCGCAAGGCCGAGGAAGAGGCCGCCCGCAAGGCCGAGGAGGAGCGCCTGGAGCGCGAGCGCCAGGAGCAGCTCGCCAAGCTGCGCGCCGAGGAGGAGGAGCGCAAGCGCCGCGAGGAGGAAGAGGCGCGGCGCCGCGAGGCCGAGCGCCAGGCCGAGGAGGCCCGGCGGCGGGCGGAGGAGGCGCGCCGGCTCGCCGAGGAGGAGCGGCGGCGGCGCGAGGCCGAGGAGAAGGCCCGCCGCGAGGAGCAGGAGCGGCTGCGCAAGCTGAAGGAGGAGCAGGAGCGGCTCCGTGCCGAGGCCGAGGCGCGGCGCCTGGAGAAGCAGCGCAAGGCCGAGGAGGCCCTGCTGCGCGCGGAGGAGGCCCGCCGCCGCGCGGAGGAGGCGGCGGCCGCGGCCGCGGCTTCGGCGTCGCACGCCTCGGCGGGGGTGTCCGCCACCGAGACCACGGTGCCGACACCGGTCGTGAACCCGGACGAGGAGACCCAGGAGGTCCCGGTCCCGCGCGTCAACATGCGCAAGGACGACACGCGCAGGGACGACGAGACGACGGTTCTGCGGCCCGTCCGAGAGGAGCCGGGTCCCGAGTACGCCGGTGCGGCGGACGAGACGGCGGTCCTGCCTCCGGTGCGCGCCACCGGCCCGGACGCCGCCCTCGACGAGACCGCCGTCCTCCCGCCCGTACGGGCCGACCGGCCCGCCGACCGCGTACCGCCGGGGTTCTTCCGGGACGAGGAGCCGGACGGTGCCGCGCCGAGCGAGCGGACCCGCGAGCTGCCGCAGGTGGACGAGCAGGGGCGGCCGCGGCGGCGCTCCGACTGGGCGGAGGAGACGCCCCTCGACGACCTGCCGTCCCTCGCGGACGAGCTGCTCGGCCCGCACGACGACGAGGACGACGACCCGCGGGGCGGCCGCCGCCGGCGCTGAGGGGCGGGCGTTGTCAGACCCGTCCCCCACAATGGATCCACAGCGACACGAGCGGTACGTACGCAGGAACACCTATGCAGGAAAGGCGGTGACCCGTGCCCGTATGGGACGACCTGGTCGGTCAGGACCGTGTCCAGGCGCAGCTCGCCGCCGCCGCGCGTGACGCCGACGCGCTCGTCACGGCCGACGCGCAGGGCACGCCGCCGCCCGACGCGTCGAAGATGACGCACGCGTGGCTGTTCACGGGCCCGCCGGGCTCCGGGCGGGAAACGGCCGCCCGGGCCTTCGCCGCCGCCCTGCAGTGCGTCAGCCCCGACCGGGCGCTCGGCGCGGAGCCCGGCTGCGGGTTCTGCGACGGGTGCCACACCACCCTCGTCGGGACGCACGCCGATGTGGAGATCATCCGCACCGACCTGCTCTCCATCGGCGTAAAGGAGACCCGCGAGCTCGTCCGGCGCGCCCAGCTCTCGCCGGCCGGCGGGCGCTGGCAGGTCATCGTCCTGGAGGACGCCGACCGCCTCACCGAGGGCGCGGGGAACGTGCTGCTGAAGGCCGTCGAGGAGCCCGCGCCCCGCACGGTCTGGCTGCTGTGCGCGCCGTCCATCGAGGACGTGCTGCCCACCATCCGCTCCCGCTGCCGCCACCTCACCCTGCGGACGCCCCCGGTGGCGGCCGTCGCCGACGTCCTGGTCCGGCGCGACGGCATCGAGCCCGAGGCCGCGGCCGTCGCCGCCCGCGCCACGCAGGGGCACATCGACCGCGCCCGCCGGCTCGCCACCGACGAGCGTGCCCGCGCCCGCCGGGCCACCGTGCTCAAGGTGCCGCTGCGCGTCGAGGACGTCGGGGGCTGCCTCAAGGCCGCCCAGGAGCTGATCGACGCCGCGGCCGAGGACGCCAAGCAGGCGTCCGAGGAGCTCGACGTCAAGGAGACCGAGGACCTGAAGGCGGCGCTGGGAGCCTCCCAGGGCGGCCGCATGCCGCGCGGCACGGCGGGCGCCATGAAGGAGCTGGAGGACAAGCAGAAGCGCCGCAAGACGCGTACGCAGCGCGACAGCCTGGACCTGGCCCTCAGCGACCTGACGGGGTTCTACCGCGATGTGCTCGCCCTCCAGCTCGGCACCCGCACCGCCCTCGCCAACGAGGACGTACGGGACGCCCTGGACCGCATAGCCCGCGAATCCACCCCCGAGCGGACCCTGCGCCGGATCGAGGCGGTCCTCGCCTGCCGCGAGGCCCTCGACCGCAACGTGGCGCCGCTGCTCGCCGTGGAGGCGATGACGATGGCGCTGCGCGCGGGGTAGTCACCCGTACGGGTACAAAGAGGAACAGTCCGTCACCATCCGGCTACGCTCCGAGAATGGACTCCGCTCGCCTGTTCCGCGCCACCGCCGTCACCCTTTCGGCCTTCGGCCTGCTCGTCGCAGGCTGCACCGAGGGGGGAACCACCCTTTCCGCGTCGGCCACCGCGTCGCGCGCCGTCGCATCGACCGAGGAGCTCAAGGAGTACTACGGCCAGCGCCTGAGCTGGCGCGCGTGCGGCACATCCGGATTCGAGTGCGCCACCCTGCGGGCCCCGCTCGACTACGCGAAACCGCACGGCGACGAGGTGCGGCTGGCCGTCTCCCGGGTCAGGGCCACCGGCCCCGGCAAGCGCCTCGGCTCCCTGCTGGTCAACCCCGGCGGCCCCGGCGGCTCGGCCGTCGGCTTCCTCCAGGGGTACGCCGGCATCGGCTACCCGGCCAAGGTCCGGGCCCGGTACGACATGGTCGCCCTCGACCCGCGCGGCGTGGCCCGCAGCGAGCCCATCGAGTGCCTCGACGGCCCGGAGATGGACGCGTACACGCAGGTCGACCAGACGCCGGACGACCTCCGCGAGCGGCACCTGCTGACCGGGTCGTACGAGCGCTTCGCCCAGGGCTGCGCCAAGCGCTCCGGCAAGCTGCTCCCGCACGTCTCGACGGTCGAGGCGGCACGCGACATGGACATCCTGCGCGAGGTCCTCGGTGACAGGAGGCTGACCTACGTCGGCGCCTCGTACGGCACCTTCCTCGGCGCCACGTACGCCGAGCTCTTCCCGTCCCGCGCGGGCCGGCTCGTCCTGGACGGCGCCATGGACCCGTCCCTCCCGACCGCGGAACTCAACCGCGACCAGACGGCCGGCTTCCAGCGCGCCTTCGACTCCTTCGCCGCCGACTGCGTCCGGCAGCCGGACTGCCCTCTCGGCACCGGCTCGCCCGCCGACGCCGCCCACCGCCTCACCGCCTTCTTCCGGCGGCTCGACACCCGCCCGGTCGCGACCGGCGAGAACCGCCTCCTCGGCGAGTCCCTGGCCACCACGGGCGTGATCGCCGCCATGTACGACGAGTCCACCTGGCCCCAGCTGCGCGCGGCCCTCAAGAGCGCGATGGACGGCGACGGCGCCGGCCTGCTCTCCCTCGCCGACAGCTACTACGAGCGCGAGGCCGACGGCACCTACTCGAACCTCATGTACGCCAACGCCGCCGTGAACTGCCTGGACCAGCCGCCCGCCTTCACCTCCACCGCCGAGGTGGCCGCCGCCGTGCCGTCCTTCGAGAAGGCGTCCCCCGTTTTCGGCAGGGGCCTGGCCTGGGCCTCCCTGAACTGCGTCAACTGGCCGGCCAAGCCCACCGGCGCCCCGCACCGCATCGAGGCCAGGGGCGCGGCCCCCATCCTCGTCGTCGGCACCACCCGCGACCCGGCCACCCCCTACAAGTGGGCCGAGTCCCTCGCCGCCCAGCTCTCCTCCGGCGTCCTGCTCACCTACGACGGCGACGGCCACACCGCGTACGGCCGCGGCAGCGACTGCGTCGACACCACGATCAACGCTTACCTCCTCGCCGGCACGCTCCCCCCGGACGGCAAGCGCTGTCGCTAGCGCACCGGAGGGTGTGCGAGGCACCCCCGAGACCTGTGTAGACTTGGGCTCGCTGCTGCACCCCCTGGGAATCCACGGGGCTCGCGGGGCGTGCCGCCTTAGCTCAGTTGGCCAGAGCAACGCACTCGTAATGCGTAGGTCTCGGGTTCGAATCCCGAAGGCGGCTCAGCCGAAAGCCCGGCTCGGATCTCCTCCGAGCCGGGCTTTTTCGTTCAGCGCTGTCAGGCGTCAGGCGTCAGGCGTCAGGCCGTCAGCTCGTCCAGAAGTCCCACCAGCGGGTCAGGATCAGCATCCCGATGATCCCGAGGTGCAGGACGGGGAGCACCCAGGTGAACTCGTCGAGGAAGCTCCGCAGTGCGCGCGGTGCGGGCAGTAGGCCGCTGCGGATGCTGTGCGAGGTCACGTACCAGAACATGACGATCGTGGCGGTCCACGCCAGGGAGCACCACAGGCACAGGGCGTGGATCTCGTACAGGGACTGGTACATCAGCCACATGCAGAAGCCGACGCCGAAGAGCGTGCCCGCGTTCAGGCCGAGCCAGTACCAGCGGCGGTAGCGGGCGCCGGCGAGCAGCGCGACGCCGATGGCGATCACCATGGCGTACGTGACGAGGCCGAGCAGGGGGTTGGGGAAGCCGAAGACAGTGGCCTGCTCGCTCTTCATGATGTTGCCGCAGGAAACGACCGGGTTCAGGCTGCAGCCGGGCTGGAAGTTCGGGTCCTCCAGCAGCTTGAACTTGTCCAGCGTGATCACCCACGCCGCCAGGAGCCCCGCCGCGCCGGTGGTCACCAGCATCCATGCGAACGCCCGGCCCGCCCCCGTGCTCATGGTGGGGGCGGACCGGGCGTGCGACACCGTGTCCTTCGTGGTTGTCGTGGTCATCGTGGCGACGGCGATCAGACCCGTACCCGGCGGACCGGCAACAGGCAGTGGGCGCTGGACTGGAGCAGGCCCTCGTCGGAGACGAAGGCGCGCAGCCGGTCCGGGCTGACCTCTTTGCCCCCGACGGCGTCCGGCCAGGGGCGGGTCGCGATGATCAGGTAGACCGTGCCGGATTCGTGGGCGTCCTTCTCCCACTCCGGCGGCACGGGGCACTGCACCTTCATGAACGGCAGCTCGAGGACGGCCCGTTGCGCCTCCACCAGGACCGAGACCGGGATCTGTGGTGCGCGGCCCAGGTCGGTCAGACGATCCCCGATGGACAGGTCCAGCTTCTCCAGCTCGGCCCGCATCGCCTCCCCGCCGGCCTCGGGGCCTTCGGCGCCGTCCCCGAGTGAGTACACCATCAGGAACGGCGTGCGCGGTGTCTCGGATTCGGCGGTGGGGTCGCCGGTCCAGGCGATGACGGCGAGGGTTCCGAGAAGGGAACGCTGCCACCCCGGCGATTCGACGGTGGAAGAGGTCATGCCGCCGGATATTAGTGGTGTTGTCATGAGTGCTCCGGCGAGATTCCACCCGTTCGGCCGATGGCGCCGGGGCTCATTTCACTCTCCGGAACGGATTTCGCGCCCTGTCGTTGTGCCCGGTGAAAGCCACCGGTAAGGGAGGTCGTCGATGGTTGTCATGAGACGCCGCGCCGCGCTGCGCGCGGTGTTCGCGCTCACCGTCGCGGCGGTCACCGGCGCCGCCCTCTCCCGGGCCTCGCTCTCCCGCGCCCCGCTCTTCGACGAGAGGTACAAGGGACGGCGCATCCAGGGGCGGCGGATGTACGGGGACGAGCTCGACGTCCGCGTCGACGGGCGCCGTCTGCATCTGATGCGCTGCGCGGACGGCGGCTATCTCAGCCCGGTGGACCACTACCGCTCGTATCCCACGCCGCTCGCCGCCACCCGCGCCGCGGTGGACGAGCTGGGCGCCGCGCGGCTGGCCGAGGGAGGCGCGGCTCATGGCGTACACGCGTAAGGACCAGCGCGATCTCACCGGCGCCGAGCGCAAGCGGTTCGTCGCCGCCGTGCTGGAGCTGAAGCGCGCCGGCCGGTACGACGACTTCGTCCGTACGCACGTCGCGTACTACCGCGCGGACGGCGACAAGGGGCTGCGGGTCGCGCACATGGCGCCGTCCTTCCTGCCCTGGCACCGGCAGTACCTGCTGGAGTTCGAGCGGGCGCTGCGGGAGGTCGACCCGAAGGTGACCGTCCCGTACTGGGACTGGACGCGGGACAACACCCCCGCCTCCTCCCTCTGGAGCGAGGACTTCATGGGGGGCAACGGGCGCCGGCGCGATCTGCAGGTGACGACGGGCCCGTTCGCGTACGCCAAGGGGAACTGGACCATCAAGGTCGGCGTCACCGAGAACCGCTTCCTGACGCGCGACTTCGGCAATCCGGCGGACCCCATCGGGCTGCCCACCCGGCGGGAGCTGGCCGACGCGATGGACGAGACCGTCTACGACTCCGACCCCTGGGACTCCACGAGCCGTACGGGCTTCCGCAACAAGCTGGAGGGGTGGACACGGGAGCGCGGCAACGGGCGGTGGCGCAACCACAACCGCGTCCACCGGTGGGTCGGCGGGCTGATGCTCGGCGGCGCCTCCGTCAACGACCCGGTCTTCTGGCTGCACCACGCCTTCGTCGACCTGCTGTGGTCGCGCTGGCAGTCCGAGAACCCGAGGGCCGGTTACCTGCCCGCCACCCCGCCTCCGCGCGGCTCGGACCAGCACCGGCGCGTGGTCGCACGGGACGAGCGGATGCCCCCGTGGAACGTCACACCCGCCGAGCTCGCCGATCACCGCCACATCTACCGGTACGGATGAGAAGCGGACGGCGGTGACAGCCGAAGGTCCCCCGGCCGGTGCAGGTGCCGGGGGACCTTGGAGCAGAGCGCGGCTGGGGCGCGGGTCAGGCGTGGGTGGCGATCAGCGCATGCCGCTGTCGTCGCCGTACCCGTTGTTGTAGTCGCCGTGGCCCTTGCCGTTGTCGCCGTTGTTGTAGTCGCTGGTGTCGTCCTTCTTCTTCTTGTCGCCGTCGATGTTGGCGCAGAAGTTGCCGAAGGTCGGGTTCAGGAGACCAACGAGGTTGATCGTGTTGCCGCAGAGGTTGATCGGCACGTGGATCGGCACCTGGAGGACGTTGCCCGAGATGACACCGGGGCTGTTGACGGCGGCCGCATCGGCCTCCGCGGCGGCGACGGCCATACCGGTTCCACTCAGAGCGACAGCGCCCGTGCCGGCGATGATGACGGCAGCCTTCGCGATGCGAGACATCACAAACTCCTCGTACAGGGGGAAAACCGACCGCGGGCCTGCGGTCGTCACTCCTCTTACAACGTGGCCGTTATAGGGAGGTAACGGTCAGATCCGCCTGAAGAGCGCATAACGCGCTCAATGTCCCTCTTTCGGACGCGTTCGGTTACGGCGTCAGCTCTTGGACTCGGGGCTGGCGCCGGTCAGTCCGAGGTGCGTTTTCAGGACGCCCGCCAGGGCCGGCGGCAACACGCCGACCTGCGGCAGCTCGACGGCCGGCAGCCCCAGCGACTCCGGGCGCGGCAGGGTGATCGGGGCGTCGACCTTCGCGCCCGGGGTGGTGGTGTTCAGGTCGGAGGCGGGCGCGGAGAGCAGCGCCCTCGTCACCGGCTGGTCCTCGACGACCTCGGGCAGCGTGGCGGTGATCAGCGTCTCCGGCAGCGTGCTCGTGAACGGCACCTGCGGCACGTGCAGCGGCTGAACCCGGCCGTGGGTGGCCGAGGTCGGCCCCATGGGCGCGCCGGGCATGGGGATTGGTACGCCGGTGCTCACGGTCGGAGGCGCCATGGGGAGCACCATGCCGAGCGGCTGGAGCGGTACGTCCACGGGGGCCGCCGGCGCGGCGGCCGCGGGAGTCGCCAGGGCTGCCGACGCGGCCGAGGCCAGGGCTGTGACGACCATTCCCACGCCGACCTGAGTTTTCGGGTTCATGTGCTGCGTACGCCTTCCCGGGCTTGTGAGTACGTTGCTGACTGAATGAACGAGCACGCGCCGACAAACGCGTCAGAATTCGCCTGGTTGCAGCAATGGCAACGGTGACGTGCATGCGGACTTCGGCGCCGGGCGTGCGAAAGGGGCCGGGACCGGAACGACGTCGTTCCCGTCCCGGCCCCCGTACGGTGCCGTGTGTGACGCTTACTTGGCGCCCAGCGGCAGTCCGCCGAGCAGCGGCTTGCCCTTCGGCTTGAGGTCGCCGGCGGTGTCGGTCACCTTGCCGACGAGGTTGCTGTCGGCCGCCTTGCTCACCGCGTCGCTGGGCACGGCCTCGGTCAGGCCGCGCTTGCCCAGCGTGTCGACCGCGCCGTTCAGGCTGGTGGGGGCGAGGCTGTCGGCGGCGAAGGCCGGGGCGGCGGCGCCCAGAGCCATCACGGAACCGGCGACGACGGCGGCAACCTTCGTGGGCTTCATGGGTGGTGAGTCCTTTCCTGGAGTGGCGTCTGTTCACGACAACTCGCGCCTCGCGCAGGTCACTTGGCGTTCCCGCTGTGTGGCGCCCTGTTCTCTGTAACGAGCCCTCCGCGCGGCGGAAACTCCGGAAGGAAGGAATTCTCGACACTGCACCCGAACGATGAGGGTCGGTCCGATTCTCCGATCAAAGGGCAAGAGGAAAACAACGAGAGAACCCTGTTGGCTCAGCGTCACTGGGCCAACAGGGTTCATCCGGTGCAGCGCCGCGTCAGACCGCCGGCGTCTGCGTCATGTCGTTGGGCGCCGGCAGGTTGGTCGCGGGGGTGCCCTGCATGTTCTTGGCGGTCGCCGCGAGGAAGTCGGCGACGGCCTTCAGGGTCGACTGGACCTGGTTCGAGACGGCGGCCGTCTGGCCCTCGGTCGAGGCCTTGATCAGCTCGTCGACCCGCTTGTCGATGTCGGCGAGCGCCTGGTCCATGGCGTCCACGGCCAGGTCGATCTGCGTGTCGTCGGCGGTCGTCTCGTCGACCGGGGCGTTTGGCGCGGCCGGCTGGGCGGGCGCGTTCGGGGAGCTCGGCTGGCCCGGCTGGTTGGGCTGGTTCGGCTGGTTGGGCTGGTTGGGCTGGCTCGGGGAGGCCGGTGCCTCCGCCGCGTTCGCCTTCTTGATGGCCTCGATGACGGCGTCGATGTCCGCGTTGTACTTCGAGGCGACGGTGGTGCTCAGCCTGCCGTTGTCCGCCTTGACCACGGCGTTGAGCAGCTCGGCCACCGGGACGACGAGGTCACCCGTGTGGTCGACCGGCTGGACCTGCTTGAGCAGCGCGGACGCCTGCGGCAGCGGGGCGCCGGCGGCGGAGTCGGAGTTGGCGGAGGCGGCCCCGGCCGTACCGAGGGTGAGGGCGGCGCAGATGACCGAGGCCGCCGTACGGCGGGATGTCAGGAGACGCATGTGTTGTCCTTCCGGTGAGGATGCGTCGGGAACGTGACATCACCGTGTGTCGAGCCAACGCGGTTCGCAATCGCATCCGTTACGGACGGTGACTGCGCTCCGTGGGTGAAACAGCGGATCTGACCTGGGGAAACGCCGATGGAAGGGCCGCGTGGGGAATCGAGCGGAGCGCCGCCGATAGGGGGAAGAGGCCCTCGAAGAGGGGGGCGCGGGGCCGGAAACGGCACGGTGCGCCGCCCCGGAAGGGGCGGCGCACCGGAAGGGGCGGCGCACCGGAAGGGGCGGCGCACCGGATGTGTGACGCGTGGGCGCGTCGACTGCGTGGAAGCGTCGCTGCGGCTGACGGCTGACGGCTGACGGCTACGACGAACGCGGTCGCGGCTTCGGTCAGTCGTTGATGCAGACGTTGCCGAAGGCGGGGTTCAGCAGACCGATGATGTCGATGGTGTTGCCGCAGAGGTTGATCGGGACGTGGATCGGAACCTGGATCAGGTTGCCGGAGATGACGCCGGGGGACCCCACGGCCGCGCCGTCCGCCTTGGCATCGGCCGACGCGATACCGGTGGTGCCGGCCACGGACGCGGCGATGGCGGAGGTCAGGACGGCGGCCTTCGCGATACGGGACATGGTGAAGAGCTCCTAGTTCGATGATGCTGCGGGTCGACGTGCCCGGCTACATCAACAACGCCCCAGCATTTCCCCGGTTGCGCTACCGAACGGGTGAACCGTCGGACCGGCACGCGGGTGACGCGGCACGCCACGCGCGGTGAAGAGCTGCTGAAAACAAGGACGTTGTGGTGACCGTGTTTCACATCCTTCGTCCGTCCGGTTGTTGAGTTATAACGTTCTTGCTCGATTCCTTCCCGGATTCTCCATATTCGGCGCGCTCTTACGTGGTGCAGCGGAGCAGCTCGCCGATTCCGCGAATTCGCGCGCGCTTCGACAGCGCCGACCCCCTCACTGCCACCCGATTCTCAAAAGGCTTCGTAGAAAGGGTCACGCGTGCGTCTTCCTTTCACCGCACTGCATGTTGTCCAGCCCGGCGACGGCGGCGTGGCCCGGGTGGTCACCGACGTGGTCGGCGCACAAGTGGCACGCGGAATGCGGGTGGCCGTGGCGTGTCCGCCCGACGGTCCGCTGGCGGCGGCGGTACGCGCCGCGGGCGGCGAGGTGCACCCCTGGCGCGCGGGCCGGGACCCGGGGTGGCGGCTGCCCGCCGAGTGCCGCCGCGTCGCCGAGATCGTCGAGCTCGTACGCCCGGACCTGGTGCACGCGCACAGCGCCAAGGCCGGGCTCGCGGCCCGGCTCGCCGTACGCGGCCGCGTGCCCACCGTCCACCAGCCGCACGCCTGGTCCTTCGAGGCGGTCGGCGGCGTGACGGGTGCGCTCGCCCGGCACTGGGAGCGTTGGGCGGCCGCCCGCTGGACCGATCGCGTCGTCTGCGTGAGCGAGGCGGAGCGCGAGCGCGGCGTCCGGGCCGGGGTCCGGGCGTCGTGGTGCGTGGTCCGCAACGGCGTCGACGTGGCGCGCTTCGCCGCCGGCGCGGAGGATCGATTCGCCCCGGCCGGCGGTGGACCGGACGGCGGTCCGCGGTGGGGGCCCGTGCCGCCCGTCACCGCGTCACCGCTCGTCGTGTGCGTGGGGCGGCTGTGCCGGCAGAAGGGCCAGGACGCCCTGCTCCAGGCCTGGCGGACGGTGGTCGAACACGTCCCCCGCGCTCATCTTGCCCTCGTCGGCGACGGCCCGGCCGGTCCCGCGCTGCGCGCCGCCGCGCCGCCCGGGGTCATCTTCGCCGGGGCCGTCGACGACCCGGCGCCCTGGTACCGCGCCGCCGACCTCGTCGTCCTGCCGTCCCGCTGGGAGGGCATGGCCCTCGCGCCGCTGGAGGCCATGGCGAGCGGACGCCCCGTCCTCCTCACCGACGTCGACGGCGCCCGCGAGAGCCTGCCACCCGGCCAGGAGGTCCACTGCCTCGTCCCGCCGGACGACCCCGCCGCGCTGGCCGCCGCCCTGATCCGGCTCCTCCAGCGGCCGCTCCTGCGCCGGACCCTGGGCCGCCGGGCCCAGCACCACGTACGCGACGGCTTCGACGTACGCCGGGTCGGCGCGGCCCTCGCGGACGTGTACGACGAGGTGACCGCGAGGCGGTGCCCGCCCGTGCTCCGAGAGCCGGTCGCGCGGTGACCGCGGAGACGGAGAGCACCCGGTCCGCCGCGCACGTCACCGTCGGGCCGCCCCGGGCGGCGGCCGACCAGGTCTCCACCGGCGGGCCGCCCCGGCGCGTCCGGGCCGAGCCGCCGTCGTTCACGGCGTCGCTGGTCGCCGTGGACTGCGTCGCCGTCCTGCTGGCCGCCCTGCTGCTCACCGCCGAGCAGCGCGACTCCGCCCTCCTGATGCAGCTCACCGCCGGCGTGGCGGCGCTCAACGCGCACGCCGGGCTGTACCGGCCCGCCGCCTTCGCCCCTTCCGTACTCGACGAACTGCCCGCCCTCGCCGCACGCGCCGCCGTCGCGTGGTGCGCGGCCGCCGCCCTGCTCGCCGCGCAGGCGCCGCACCGTGCCTTCGGCCCGGCGGCGCTGACGTCGGCGTACGCCCTGCACATGGCGGTCGTGACCGGCTGCCGTGCCGTCCTCCACCACCGGCGGCGGCGCGCCGCGCGCGCCCATCCGCGCTCCGCGCTCGTCGTCGGGCCCGCCACGGCCGCGCAGCGCCTCGCGGGCACGCTGGCCCGGCACCCGGAGTACGGGATCCGGCCGGTCGGCGTCGTGGCCGTCGGGCCGCGGCCCGGGCCGGGCGGGGAGGAGCCTCCGCTGCCGGTGCTGACGACCACCGAGGAGATCCACCGGGCCGTCATCCAGAACGGTGTCGGCGACGCGGTCTTCACCGGCGCGGACGGCGCGGACGGCTCGAACGGCACGGTCCCGGCAGCCGAGCTCGTCGCCCTCTTCGGCCGGTACGGCTGCGCCGGCTGGCTCGTCGGGACCGGCCGCGGCACCCGGAGCGGCGCCGCGATGAGCCGGCACCTGTGGGGCTTTTCCTGGCGCCGCCTCGACCTCGGCGTGCCGGCCCACCGCCGTACGCCACCGGCCAAGCGGATCCTCGACATCGCCCTCGCCGCGCCCATGCTCCTGCTGCTCGCGCCGCTCCTGCTGCTGTGCGCCGCCGCCATCCGGGTCTCGGACGGGCCCGGGGTCCTCTTCCGCCAGGAGCGGGTCGGGCAGGACGGTCGGCTGTTCACGCTGCTGAAGTTCCGCACCCTGCGCCCGGCCGACGAGCTGGAGGCCGCGACCCGCTGGAGCGTCGCCGACGACGAGCGGATGAGCGCCGTCGGCGCCTTCCTGCGCCGAACCTCGCTCGACGAGCTGCCGCAGCTGTGGAACGTGCTGCGGGGCGACATGAGCCTGGTGGGCCCGCGCCCCGAGCGGCCGTACTTCGTCGCCGAGTTCAGCCGCGCCCACCCCGGCTACGCGGCACGCCACCGCATGCCCGTCGGGCTGACCGGCCTCGCCCAGGTGCACGGGCTGCGCGGGGACACCTCCATCGAGGACCGGTGCCGCTTCGACAACCACTACATCGACCACTGGTCCCTCTGGCAGGACGTGTGCATCCTGATGCGCACGGCGGCCTCCCTGTTCCGCCCGGCGGGCAGCTGATGCCGGTACCCGCCGCCTGGGCACCGCTCGTGCCGCTGCTCGCCGTCGTCGTGCTGCTCGCCGTTCCGCCCGGCGAGGACGGGGGCGGCGGCTCGGGCACGCCCGCGGACCTGGCGTCCGCCGTGCTCGTCGCCTTCTGCCTCGTCCGGGTCGTGCGCGCCCGGGCGCGGCCGCTGGACCGGGTGGCGGCCGTCGTCCTCGGGCTGCCCGCGGTGGGCGTCTGCGCGGCGGCCGTCACGGCCCACGACCCGGTCGGCGCGCTGCCCGGGGTGGTCCGCTACCTCCAGGTCTTCGTGCTCGTACCGGCGGCCGTGGTGCTGCTCGTGCGGGACCGGCGGGACTTCGCGCGGGTCGGCTGGGCGCTGGTCGGGCTCGCGGTCGTGGAGGGCGCGGTCGGCGTCGTCCAGTACGCGACCGGCACCGGCGCCTCGTACCAGGGCGAGGACGTACGGGCGGTGGGGACCTTCGGGCCCACGGACGTGATGGGCATGGCGACGGTCGTCGCGTACGGGCTGGTCGCCGCGCTCGGCATCGCGCTCGGGGCGCCGGACCGGCGGGCGCGCGCCGCCGCGGGGGTGTGCTGCGGGCTGCTGCTGGTGCCGCTCGCGGTGTCGTTCAGCCGGGGCGCGTGGATCGCGACGGTGGTGGCCTGCGGGCTGCAACTGGCCCTGTCCGGCGTACGCAGGGCCGTACGGACCGGGCTCGCGGCGGCCGCGCTGGGCGTGGTCCTGGTCGCGGGGTGCGGCGTCGGGTCGCGGATGCTGGAGGAGCGGGTGACGAGCATCTCGCGGGTCGCGGCCGCGCCGGACCAGTCCGTCACCGACCGGTACGCCCTGTGGGCGGCGGCGGGCTCGATGTGGCGCGGCGAGCCCGTCACGGGGGTCGGGCTGAAGGGATTCCCGCAGTACCGCGACGGCCACGCCTCGCTCGCCCTCTCGTCGGGCAGCGACACGGCGGGCGCGGGCCACGCCTTCACCCGGCAGCCGCTGCTGTCGCCGCACAACATGTACCTGCTGGTCCTCGCCGAGCAGGGGCTGCTGGGGGTGCTGACCCTGGTGGGCAGCTGGCTGGCGCTGCTGGTGTGCGCGCTGCGCAGGAGCCCGCCCGCGGGGACCTTCGACTGCCGGCTGATCGCGGTCGGGCTGCTGGTCTGGCAGCTCGTCGACTTCGCGTACGCGGACATCGGCGGACCTTCGACGGTCCTGACGGCGGTGGTGCTGGGGCTCGCCGCCCGGTGGGCGCTGGGGCCCAGCCTGATGGCCGGGGGGACGGTGGCCGCGCGTGGCTGACGACGCGGTACGGCTCGTCGCGCCGGCCACCGCCGAGGCACCGGATCCCGGCCCGTGGCGGCCGTCGAACCGCCTGCTCGCCCGCGCGGCGCTGCTCACGGCCGTGCTGACGGCGGCGGGCGCGGTGTTCGGGCTGATCAGGGACCAGCTGCTGGCGCACACCTTCGGGGCCGGTACGGACACCGACGCGTTCCTCGTCGCGTGGACCGTGCCGGAGTTCGCCGCCACGCTGCTCATCGAGGACGCGATGGCACTCATCCTGGTCCCGGCCTTCAGCGGCGCCCTGGCCCGGCGCACCCTCGGGCAGGACACCGATCCGGTACGGGCGCTGGTCAGGGCCACACTGCCGAAGGCGGTCCTCGGCATGGGCGTGGCCGCCGGGCTCACGGTGCTGGCGGCGCCCTGGCTCGTACCCGTCCTGGCTCCCGGGCTGCCGCAGCAGCGGCTCGCCGTCGACTGCACGCGGCTCACCGCCACGTGCGTGCTCACCTTCACGCTGGCCGGGTACTGCAGCGCGGCCCTGCGCGCCCACGGGCGGTTCCTGCCACCGGCCGCGATCAACGTCGCGTACAACACCGGCATCATCACGGCGGTCGTGGTGCTCGGCGCCCGGTGGGGGGTCCGCGCGGCGGCGTGCGGTGTCGCGGCGGGCGGGCTGCTGATGGTGCTGGTCCAGGCGCCGTCGCTGTGGCGGCAGTTGCGGGGCGGGCGCGCGGGGCGCGGGCGCGCCGGAAGCGGTCGGCCCGGGCGCGGGCGTGCCGGGAGGGAGGGCGCCGGGAGCGGGCGTGCCGGTGGGCTCGTCGTCGCACTGCTCGCGCCGGTGATCGTCTTCGCGGTGACCCGCCAGTCGCAGGTCCTCGTCGAGCGGTTCCTCGCCGCGCCGCTGCCCGCCGGGGCGATCTCGCACCTCAACTATGCCCAGAAGGTCGCGCAGTTGCCGATGGTGCTCTCGCTGATGATGTCCACGGTCACCTTCCCCGTCGTGGCGCGCGCGATGGCGGCCGGTGACACCGGCACCGCCCGCCGCCGGGCCGAGCGCGACCTGCTGCTCGCGGGCGTCATCGTCCTGGCCGGTGCCGCGACCGTCATCGCCGCCGCCCCGCAGATCATCGAACTGCTCTTCCAGCGCGGCGCGTTCGACCACGCGGACACCGCCGCGACCGCCGCCGTCATGCGCGTGTACGCCCTTGGGCTGCTGGGCCACACGCTGGTGAGCGCGCTGGTCCGCTGCTACTTCTCCGCCTCCGCGCCCCTTTGGTACCCGGCCGCCGTCATGACCGGCGGCGTCGCCGTGACCGCCGCGGCCGGGCTCGTCCTCGTCGGGCCCTGGGGCGCGGCGGGCATCGCCGCCGGCAACGCGCTCGGCATCACCCTCTCCGCCGCCCTGCTCCTGCTCGGCGTCCGCAGGCAGAGCATCCCCCTGGACACCGCCCTCCTCGTACGGGGCCTGGGCCGGCTCACCGCGGCCGCCGCCGTCGCCACCGCGGCGGGGTGGTGGTGTGCGGCCGGCCCGCCGCTCCTGGCGACCTTGCTGGCGCTCGTCGCCGTCACCGCCGTCTTCCTCGCCGCCGCCTGCCTGCTGCGGGCGCCGGTGGTGCCGTCCCTGGTCCGTTCCCTGACTCGTACCGCCGTACGGAGGCTCGCTCATGGCCCCTCGGAAACCCCGGACTCCTTGGAACCCCCGGAATCCCTGGAACACACGCCCGTGGGTCGCGATGTACCACTCCATCGACGACACCACCGATGACCCGTACCAGGTCACCGTCTCCCCGGCACGCCTCGACCGCCAGCTGCGCTGGCTGCGCGACCGCGGCCTGCGCGGCGTCGGCGTACGGCAGCTGCTGCTGTACGCCGCCCGCCACGGCGACACACGCGGCCTGGTCGGCCTGACCTTCGACGACGGGTACGTCGACTTCCTGGAGCACGCCGTCCCGATCCTGCGCCGCCACGACTGCACGGCCACCGTCTTCGTCCTCCCGGGGCGGCTCGGCGGCGACAACGACTGGGACCCGCGCGGCCCGCGCAAGCCGCTGCTCACCGAGGCGGGCATCCGCCGCTGCGCCGCCGCCGGGATGGAGGTCGCCTCGCACGGCCTGCGGCACGTCTCGCTGACGTCCGCCCGCGACGCCGTCGTACGCGAGGAGGTCGCCGGCAGCAGGGAGCTGCTCCGTACGATCACGGGCAGGGCCCCGGAAGGCTTCTGCTACCCCTACGGCCACCTCGACGCCCGCGCGGCGGCGGCCGTACGGGAGGCGGGGTACGCGTACGGCTGCGCCATCGACCCCCCGGCGGAGCTGGCCGGCGTCCTCGCGCTGCCCCGGGTCCACATCGGGGAGCGGGACGGCGCCTGGCGCCTGCACGCCAAGCGCCGCCTGCACGCGGTGCGGCGCGCCGCCGTGGACCTGGCGCCGGTGCCGGTGCCGGTGTCGGCGTCGTGACCGGACGGCTCAAGGTCCTGCACGTCATCACGGGCCTCGGCATCGGCGGCGCCGAGCAGCAGCTGCGCCTGCTGCTCCCGCACATGCGCCAGGCCACCACCAGCGGCGTCGTCACGCTCACCAATCCGGGCCCGGTCGCCGACGCCCTGCGCGCCGACGGCTTCCCCGTCACGCATCTCGGCATGCGCGGCAACCGCGACCTGACCGCCCTGCCCCGCCTGACGCGGCTGGTCCGGCAGGGCGGTTACGACGTCGTCCACACGCACCTGTACCGGGCGTGCCTGTACGGGCGGATCGCCGCCCGGCTGGCCGGGGTGCGCACGGTCGTCGCCACCGAGCACTCGCTGGGCGAGGACCAGATCGAGGGCCGCCCGCTCGGCGCCGGCGCCCGCGCCCTCTACCTGGCCGGTGAGCGGCTCGGCACGGCGACCGTCGCCGTCTCCGACGCGGTGGCCCGGCGCCTGGCCGCGTGGGGCGTGCACCCGGCGCGCGTCCGGACCGTGCCGAACGGCATCGACGCCGCCCGCTTCGCCTTCGACCCGAACGCGCGGCGGGCGGCGCGGCGGCGGCTGGGCCTGGCGCCCGACGCGTACGTCGTCGGCGGGGTGGGCCGCCTGGTGCCGGGCAAGCGGTTCGACACGCTGATCCGCGCGCTGGCCCATCTGCCGCCCGCGACCCGGCTGCTGCTGGTCGGCGAGGGCGAGCAGCGGGTGGCGCTGGAGCGGCTGGCCGTCGCGTGCGGGGTCGCGGAGCGGGTGGTGTGGGCGGGCGCGGTGTCGCGCGGGCTGCCGGAGCTGCTGGCGGCGATGGACGTCTTCGTGTCGGCGTCGGCGGACGAGGCTTTCGGGCTCGCGTGCGTCGAGGCGCTGGCCGCCGGGCTGCCCGTGCGGTACGTGGCGTGCCCCGCGCTCGACGGCCTGCCGCCCGGCGAGGCTCCGGGGGCGCGGCGGATCGGCGGGTCGGTCGCCGAGGTGGCCGCCGGGGTGGCCGCCGCGGTGGCCGCCGCGGTGGACACCCCGCCAGGCGGGCGGCTGCCCGTGCCCACCGCCGTACACCGCTACGACATCGCGCACACCGCGCGGCAGTTGCTGTCCCTCTATCACGAGTTGTCACGAACTACTGCGAAGTGAGTGAACGATGACCCCTCATTCCCTCGTCGTGCGCCGGGTGATCGGCTGGCTGACCAGACTGAGGAGCACCGTCCTGAAGGCGCGTCCCCGCCGGTGGTT
Source organism: Streptomyces sp. NPDC093546 (assembly GCF_044765045.1). Classification (NCBI taxonomy): domain Bacteria; kingdom Bacillati; phylum Actinomycetota; class Actinomycetes; order Kitasatosporales; family Streptomycetaceae; genus Streptomyces; species Streptomyces sp. NPDC093546. Next base: position 581,535 of record NZ_JBIWJG010000002.1, read on the forward strand.
CGTCCCGGTGGCCGTGCTGCTCGGGATCGCCTGCGGCGGCGCGTACGGCCTGCTGAAGACCCCGGAGTACGCGGCGACCAGCCATGTCGTCGTCGTGGCGGCCGAGGGGTCCGACCCGGCCGCGGCAATGGGGCTCGCGCAGGCGTACGGGCGGGTCGCCACCGATGTCGCCGTCACCGGCGACGCGCAGGTGGAGGCGGGCGTCCCGGCGAGCACCCTGCGCGCGAGCGTGCAGGCGGCGACTTCGCCCGACGCCCCGATGATCTCCCTCACCGGCCGGGCGGCGGACCCGGCGACCGCGGCCGCCCTGGCCGACGCGGTGGCGAGGGCCCTCGTACAGAAGGGCGGCCACACCGAGAAGAGCACCGGTGTGAAGGTCCTCCAGTTCGCCCGGGCCGCCCGGCCGACGAGCCCGGTGTCGCCGTCCGCGCCGCTCGCCGCGCTCGTCGGCGGCTGCGCGGGCGGCCTGCTGGGCGGGCTGGCGCTGCTGGTCCGGCCGCGCCACGGCGCCACGTGGGGCGGGCACCTGGCCCTGCCCGGCCCGGTGTCGCCCGCGGCGGCGCACGCGTCGGCCGGGCATCCGTCGGGCGCGCGGCCGGAGGCGGTATGAGCTGGGAGACGACCGTCTGCCGGGACGGCGAGGAGTTCGGGCGGCTCGCGGGCGAGTGGGCGGACCTGTACCGGCGGTGCGAGGCCGCCACCCCCTTCCAGGCGCACTCCTGGCTGCACTCCTGGTGGGTGTCGTACGGCACCCCGGGCCGTCTCCGTCTCGTCCTGGTACGCCGGCACGGGCGGCTCGTCGCGGCGGCGCCGCTGCGGCTGGTGCCGGGCCCGGTGCCGGTGCTGACCCACCTGGGCGGGAGCATCACCGACTTCTCGGACGTACTCGTCGACGACGCGTGCGCGCAGGCAGTCCCCGAACTGGCCCGGGCGCTCGGCGACCTCACCCGTACCGCCGTACTGGACCTGCGGGAGGTGCGCGCGGGGGCGGCCGCCGAGCGGGTCTACGCCTGCTGGCGCGGCCCGCGCCGCAGGCTGCCCGACTCCATCTGCCTGGAACTGCCGGCCCTCACCATCGACGAACTGGTCGAGCGCCTCCCGTCGGCGCGGGCGCAGCGGTCCCGCTCCAAGCTGCGCAAGATCGACCGGCTCGGCGTCCAGCAGCGCGTCGTCCCGGCCGCCGAGGTGCCGCTGGCACTGAAGCGCCTCCTGCACCTGCACGAACGGCAGTGGGCCGGGCGCGGGGTGACGGCGGAGCACCTCAGCGCCCGGTTCGCCGAGCACCTCGAACGGGCCGTGCGGCCCATGGTCGAGTCTGGCCACGCCATGGTGACGGAGTTCCGCATCGGCGGTGACGTGGTCGCCGCCGACCTCACCCTGATGTCGCCGAGGCTGTGCGGCGCCTATCTGTACGGGGCCGATCCGGCCCTGCGCGCCGGCAAGGTGGACGTGACGGCGATGCTGCTGCGCAACTGCGCGACGGAGTGCAGCGCGAACGGCCGGGCCACGCTCAGCCTGCTGCGCGGCACCGAGCCGTACAAGCGCCAGTGGCGCCCGGCGCCCGTCCGCAACCAGCGGCTGCTGCTGGCGCGCCGCCGGATGGCCCCGGCCCTGCTGCTGCGGGCGGCGTACGCGGGCGTCCGCGGCTGGGCGGCGGACGTGGCGCGCGCGCGGCGCGGCGAGGGCTGACCGGGGCTCAGGCCCGGCTGTGGTGCCACCACTCGGCGGGGACGCAGAGCGTGGTCCCGAGCCACGTGCGGATCCACGGGCCGAGGTCCACGACCCGGCACGCGGCCGACGGGGGCGCGGCGGGTTCGGGCGCCACGGGCCCCGGTTCGACGGGCACCGGCTTGGGCTCCACCGGCTCCGGTACGGGGCCGGGCTCGGTCTCCTCGGGCTTCGGCTGCGGCCGGGGCAGCGACAGCATCGTCCGGAACACCTCCGACGCCCTCGGATTGTCGTCGCACTGCCAGACGCCGTGCGGGCAGTAGTCCGTGATGGTGTGGTAGAGCGGTTTGTGTTCGGCGATCCAGTTCAGCATCCGCCGCATGTACTCGGGATTGTCGCCGTTGCGGAACAGGCCCCACTCGGGGTACGAGATCGGCTTTCCGCGGGCCGCGGCGAATTCCACGTGATGGCGCAGCCCGTAAGGCTGCTCCACCATCTCGTCGAAGGTCTCGCCCGGCGGCTGGTCGTAGGAATCCATTCCGACGATGTCGACGACGTCGTCCCCGGGATAGCACTCGGTCCACGGAACGGCGTCCGTCCCCCGGCTCGGCGCGAAGTCGAACCGGAACCGCTGCCCCGGCACGGCCCGCATGGCGGTGACGATGCGCCGCCAGTACGTCTTCCACGCCTCCGGGTCCGGCCCGCACCGGTGCGTGTACGTGATGCCGTTCATCTCCCACCCCAGGACGAGGACGGTGTCCGGCGCCTCCAGCCGTACGAGCCGCTCGGCGAGCGTCCGGAAATGGCGGTCGAACGCCCCCGCCGCGCCGAGCCGCAGCATCTGGCGCACGACCGGGTCCGGGAGGCGGTCCTCGTTGCGCGGCAGCATGGGGACGTTGAGCACGAACAGCCGGTCCTCGCGGGCGCGCCGCCACTCCGCCCAGGGCCGCAGGAAGCCGGGGAGGCCCTCGATGTTGCTCCACAGGTCGCCCGGCAGGTAGGTGTGGCCGACCCGCAGTTCGGTGCCGCCGAGCCACTGCTGCAGTTCCGTCATCCGCTGGATCCCGGGCGGGCCGTAGTGGAGGTACGCGCCCAGCGCCGGTGCCGTGACCGGGGGCGGCTCGGCGGCGTGGGCCGGTGGTGTCACGAAGGCTCCCGAGACGAGGAGACCGGCGGCGAGCGCCGTCGGCCACGTACGCGTTCTCCGTCTTTTCCGATCGGCCATGTCTGCTCCTTCGCGCGGCACGGCAACCGGGGCCGTCCGTCGGATGGATCAAAAGTATGACCAAGAGGCCGATCGGGAATGCGGGTCCGCCTTTCCGTAGACCGTTGGTGGAATTCATCGCCCGCTTGGGGCAGCGGAGCCCCGCGGACGTACGAAGCCGGTCCCGGATCACATGTCCGGGACCGGCTTCGGATCTCACTGACCGATCGGGGCAAAGGCGCTACATCACGCCCGCCGCGCTCACTTCGCCTTGTCGGAGCCGTCCTTCGAGGAGTTGATGCAGACGTTCCCGAAGGCCGGGTTGAGCAGGCCGACGATGTTGATCGTGTTGCCGCAGATGTTGATCGGCACGTGAATCGGCACCTGGACGACGTTGCCAGAGAGGATCCCCGGGCTGTTGGCGGCGACGCCGTTGGCCTCCGCGTCAGCGGCGGCGGGCGCGGCCGCGCCCAGCGCCATGACCAGACCGGCGATGGCCACCGCAGCCTTCTTGCACTTCATAGTTCGGCTTCCTTTCGCAGGAGGAAGTCATGCCACGGATTTCGTGACGATCGAGCCCGCGATGAGGGGCCCGGCTTCCACTGCGAAAATCAGAACGAAGGTGAAAGCAGAAAGACATCATTGAGGCTGATTTCCGCACTGTTTCACTCGAACGCGGAGGGGTGTGCCCGGCGAATGGCTCAACGGCTGGGCCAGACGGGTCGGGACACCAGAACCTGCCATTCGTGGTCCGGAACTCCGGGGACCGCACGCCCCTGCGCTCTCCATTCGCGCATCAGCGTGGAATAGACGGGCGACGGTTCGGACCCCGTCGCCTGCCTGCTCTGTGGAATGAGGGGCACGCGCTGCCATTTCCCGGAGCGAGGAGCCATGCCGGACCTTTCCGTTCACAGCCGTGGCGAGGCTCTCGCATCATGTCACAGCCACCCGCGCGAAATGTGCGGAAGTGCCACGAAGCGCAGGCCGAAGTGGTCGAGGGTGCGGGGCAGCGGCCGGTCGGGCCGCAGCAGGCCGGGCCGGTACGGCAGGTACGTGTGGCGCTCCAGCAGCGCGGCGAGCGTCGTCGAGGCGACCAGCAGCACCAGGTCCTGGCCCGGGCACTCGCCGGGGCCCGCGCCGAACGGCATCAGCGCCTCGGTGTCCTGCGCGGTCCCGTCCAGCCAGATCTCCGGCGTGAAACGGTGCGCGTACGGCAGGGCCTCGTCCCGGTGGAAGAGCGGCGCGTAGATCAGGAACTGTGTCCCGCCCGGAAGGGTTTCCTCGCCCCAGACGGTGTCGCGCACCGACTCGCGCACGAGGAACGGCGTGGTCGGCCACAGCCGTACGGACTCCAGGACGCAGGCGCGCGTGTACGGCAGGAGGTGCGGCTCGGTGAGGTCGGTGACGGCCAGTTCGCCCCGGACCTGCCCGGTCTGCGGCTCGTGCGTGGCGAGCACGGCGAGCGTGCGGAACGCCGCGGTGCCGGCCGCCTCGAAGGCGAGCAGCCAGTGCGGCACCTGCCCCACCGGGTCCACGGCCCCGGCGCCTCCCGCCGTGCTCGCCGCCGCACGCGCGATCTCCACGGCGAGGCTGCCCGGCTCCGCATGGTCCAGGTGGTCGCGCACCCTGCGCGCGAAACGGTCCCCCGGCCCGGTGGCCGTCCGGGTGGAGCGCAGCCGCCCCAGCGTCGCGGTGAGGTCGGTGTCGTCACGGGCGGCGTCGCCGAGCACGACGCGCCGCGCGGTGCGGTCCCACGCCTCCCGGAACGCGCTCCAGCCGATCTCGCCGTCGCCCGCGGTGGCCGCGCCGAGCAGCCGCCCGGTCTCCTCCCGTACCGCACGCACGAAGTGCGGAGCCAGGCTGTGCAGCTGCTGCCCGTACTCCAGCACTCCTTCGTTGAACGCCCGCCGCTCGTCGCGCCGCGTCCCGTGCGAGGTGAGCACGCCGTGCGGCCGGAAGTGCGGCGGGAAGTACGGGTGGACGTACGGCCGGAAGCGCACCGACGCGGCGCTCCCGGCGCCGGTCGCCGGGGCGTACGGGTCCGGCGTGCCGTCCAGGACGTGCCGGGCGTCCTCGGCGCGGAGGACGACCGCGATGTGCCGCCCGCCCAGGTCGAGCCGCAACGGGCCGGGGCCGTAGCGGTCGCGCAGCTCGGTGAGGAGCGCGATCGCGCGCCGGTCGGCCGCGGCCCGCTCGGCGAGCGCCATCGCGGCCCGGCGCCCGGTGGGGAGGCCCGCGGCGAGGGCCGGCGCGAGCAGCTGCGCGGCGACCCGCGCGGCATCGCGCCCGCCGGCCCGTGCGGGCGTGTGCGCGGCGCGCGCCTCGAGGTCCGTACCGAGGTCGCCGGCGGGGTCCGTGCTGGGCATGCCCCCCGGGTGCCCGTGCGGTCCGGCCCGAAACGATCCCCGCCGGTCCGGGGCGGGGATCGGTCGACAGGGGAGGGGCTCAGCCGCCCGTCGTGGGGCCGCCGCTGCCGAAGCCGCCGCTCGGCGCCCCGCGCCACTTCTGGTCGTCCTCGGTGCGCGGTGCCGTGTCCGGCTCCGTGTTCTCGTGCCTGAGCTCGTACGGCATCACCCGGTCCTCACGCTCGGACAGCTCGGCCGGCCTGCGGTAGCCCTCGGCCTCGCCCGGCAGGCCCGCGTCCGCCGGCCGGTGCGGCTGTTCCTCGGCCCTCGGCGGGGCGGGCTCCCGCGACCGGATGCGCCGGCCCAGCCAGAACGCGCCGATCAGGAACCCGACGAGGATGATCCCGGCCACGAGTGGGCCGATCCCCACAAGATGGTCCCTCTCGGCCAATTCCATGCTGTTCGTTATGAGAGCGTCCATACCGCATGTGTACCCGCTGGGGGCGGAGTCAGACAAAGACAAAACTATGGTCGTAAAAACGGTGAGTCCGTCTTTTCCTGATTGAGCTCTTCGAGTGACAACGCGCAACTGAAACCGCTCTGGGCTGTTGATCAGAACGACCCAAGCACAGGGTCTCTCGACGAGAAGGATGGACCATGATCAAGAAGGTTCTGGCTACCGCCGGCGTCGCCGCGGCCGTCCTGGGCGCCTCTGCTCCGATGGCCGCCGCGGTGGGCGACCACGGGGTGGACACGCAGAACGGCAACTTCGCCACCCAGTCGTACGGCAACACCTACACCGGCGGCTACATGAGCCCGCAGATCGGGCTCATTCAGGGCTCGCTCAACAAGCCCTGCGTCGCTCTGCCCATCCAGAACGTCCAGAACATCGTGGCCCTGATCAACATCGGTGTTCAGGACATCCTCAGCGACCGGCAGTACCAGCAGTGCACGGAGAACTCCACGGCGGTCAGGGGTGACGCCCCCCTGTCGCACATCCTCGAGAACGTCCTCTCGGAGAACGGCGCCGCCTCCGTCGACTAAGACGTGTGGCCACCGGTCCGCGAGACGTCCGCGCGGGCCGGTCCCCTCCGCGGCCACCACGGCCGCACGCACGAAGACTTCAGTAACCGCACGGCGCCCTCCCCGAGTGGGCGCGGCAGGACGACCCGAGCAGCGGGTCTCTCGACGAGAAGGATGGACCATGATCAAGAAGGTTCTGGCTACCGCCGGCATGGCCGCGGTCGTCCTGGGCGCCTCCGCGCCGATGGCCGCCGCGGTGGGCGACCACAGGGTGGACACGCAGAACGGCAACTTCTCGAAGCAGGTGTACGGCAACACCGTCACCGGCGGCCACATGAGCCCGCAGATCGGGCTCATTCAGGGGACGCTCAACAAGCCCTGCATCGCTGTGCCCATCCAGAACGTCCAGAACATCGTGGCCCTGCTCAACGTCGGTGTTCAGGACATCCTCAGCGACAAGCAGAACCAGCAGTGCGCGGAGAACTCCACGGCGGTCCGGGGTGACGCCCCCCTGTCGCACATCCTCGAGAACGTCATCTCCGAGAACTTCAGCGCCGCCGTCGACTAAGACGCGCCCAGCCTGTCGGTGTGACCACAGGGGCGGGCCCCGCATCCGAAGCCACGGATGCGGGGCCCGCCCCCGTCCGCGCCTCACTTGGCGTCGGCGTAGCACTCCACCGTCGCCGTCGTGAACGGAAACCGCACCGGCGTCTCGCCGAACGCGATCCGCCCGGCCGTCTCGCCGGCCGCGCGGATCGCCTCGGCGACCGCCGGGGCCTCCTCGTCCGGGCAGTGCACGATCACCTCGTCGTGCTGGAAGAACACCAGCTCGGCCCGCATGCCCGCCAGCGACCGGCGCAGCGCGGCCAGCATCAGCAGCGCCCAGTCGGCGGCGGAGCCCTGCACCACGAAGTTCCGGGTGAACCGGCCGCGCGCTCGGGCGTTCACCGACGCGTAGCCCGGCGTGAAGCCGTCGTCGGAGAGCGGCTCCTCCGTGCCGCCCTCCTGGGGGATGCCCGCCTCGTCCGCCTCGGCCGCGCCCGCCGCGCGGGGGCTCGTCCGGCCCAGCCAGGTCCGCACCAGCCGTCCCTCCTCGCCCGCCTTCGCCGCGTCGTCCACGTACGCCACCGCCCGGGGGAAGCGGCGGCGCAACGCCGCCAGGTTCTTCAGGCCGTCGCCGCTGGTCTGCCCGTAGATCGCGCCGAGCAGCGCCAGCTTGGCGTGCGCCCGGTCGCCGGAGAAGGCGCGGTCGGAGAGGCGCGTGTAGAGGTCGTCCTCGTGGCCGGCCACCTCCATCAGGCCCGGGTCGCGCGAGATGGCCGCCAGCACCCGCGGCTCCATCTGGTCCGCGTCCGCCACCACCAGCCGCCAGCCCTCGTCGGCGACGACCGCGCGGCGGATCACCCGGGGGATCTGGAGCGCCCCGCCGCCGTTGGTCGTCCAGCGGCCGCTGACCGTGCCGCCCGGCACGTACTCCGGGCGGAAGCGGCCGTCGTGCACCCAGTCCTGGAGCCAGCCCCAGCCGTGGGCCGTCCAGATCCGGTAAAGCTTCTTGTACGCGAGGAGCGGCTCGACCGCCGGGTGGTCTAGCTCGGCGAGCTCCCAGCGGCGCGTCGAGCGCACCTTGATCCCCGCCTCCGCGAACGCCTTGACCACATCGGCGGGCAGGTCCGGGCGCACCCGGCGCCCGAACGCCGCCGACACCTCGTCCGCCAGCTCCGCCAGCCGGCGCGGCTCGCCCCCGCCCGCGTACCGCTCGCCCAGGAGCTCACGCAGCACCGCCCGGTGGACGTCCGCCCGCCACGGCAGCCCGGCCCGGGACATCTCGGCGGCTACCAGCATCCCCGCCGACTCGGCCGCGGTCAGCAGCCGCATCCGGCCCGGGTGCTCGGCGGCCTCGTGTCGCCGCCCCTGGTTCGCGTACACCTCCAGCAGCGCCTCGAAGGGGACCGCCGACGGCCGCGGCTCGAACAGCGGGGTCTGCGAGCCGGGCTCGGCGGCCCTCTGCGGCGGATCGGGCGGTACGGGGAGGCCGTGCAGCCGCGCCCAGGCCGCGGCGGCCGAGCGCGGCTCGCCGAGGCGCCCCTCGTGCCCGAGCAGCAGCTGCTCGGCGGCCTCGATGTCGTAACACCGCTCCACCCGGACGCCGGCGGCCAGCAGCCGGGGGTGGAGCGCGGCCGTGGAGCGCCACACCCACCGGCCGACGTGCGGGCGGGAGCGCACCGCCTCGACGAGGTCCGGCTCGGTCAGCACGGGCCCGGCGGGCAGCCCGTCGGGCCCGAGGGGGGCGAGCCGCGCCCCGCCGCCCTCGGTGCCGTCCACGAGCCAGCGTTCGTTCACACGGGCGAGTCTGGCACCCGGCACTGACAATCCCGGCCATCCCGGGTGCCGGTAAGGTGGCGCGGAATTCCGGGACGGACGAAGGGTGGCTCATGGCGCGTGCCGGGTTGACGGCCGACCGGCTGACGCGGGCGGCGGCGGATCTGGCGGACGAGGTGGGCCTGGAGAAGGTCACCGTGTCGGCCGTGGCGCGGAGCTTCGGAGTCAAGGACGCGAGCCTGTACTCGCACGTCAAGAGCCTCGCCGACCTGCGCACCCGGGTCGCGGTCCTCGCCGCCCGCGAGTTCGCCGACCGCCTCACGTCCGCCGTCGCGGGCCGCGCGGGCGGTGACGCGCTGCGCGCCTTCGCCGACGCGTACCGGGCCTTCGCCCTGGAGCACCCCGGGCGGTACGCGGCGTACCAGCTGCGGCTGGATCCGGCCGTGATCGCCGAGTCGCCCGGCCACCTGCGCTCCATCGAGACCACGACCGCCGTGCTGGGCGGCTACGGCCTGACCGAGCCGGACCTGACGGACGCGGTCCGGCTGCTGCGCAGCACGTTCCACGGCTGGGCCGGCATCGAGGCGGCGTCGGGCTTCGCCCACCCGCGCGACGTCGACGCGTCGTGGAGGCGCGCGGTCGACGCGCTGGACGCGGTGCTGTCCCACTGGCCGCCGGCGGCGGCCTGACCGGGCCTGACACGGCCGGACGCCGGTTGTCGGTGGTGGCTGCGACCATGGTGTCCGGGTGGGGAAACGGCTGTGAGGAGGCACGTCGATGGCGGTGGGGTCGCGCAGGGGTGGAGGGACCGGGATGGCGAGCGGCCGGGCGCGCCGGGCGCTGGCTGAGCGGCAGCGATGAGCACCGCGGTCGACAAGGCGCTGGCCGCCGCGCTGTACGCCGAGGACGACGCGGCGCTCGACACCGGCGCGTCCCTGCTCGCCGCCGACCCGGCCGCGGACGAGGAGCTGGCGCGGCGCGGCGAGGAGTTCGTGCGCGGGGCGTGGCAGCGCGGCTGGCAGCCCGCCGATGTCGTCCGGCTGGTACGGCGCGAGCTCGACGAGCACCATGTGCGGTTGGTGTCGGAGCTGATCGCCGCCGAGGCGCGGGCGTACGCCGAGCTGCCGCCCCGCTGGGCCGCCCAGCTCGCCGAGCTGCCCGCCGGCGCCGCCTGGCGCGCGGACCGCTTCTCCTACGCGACGGCCGTGCTGGAGCTGTACCGGCTGCTGGCCCGGCTGCCCGCGATCGAGCCGGTCGGCCCGGCGCCGGGCGCCGCCGTGCCGTACGCGGTGCCGGTGCACGGCGAGCCGCGGATGCTCGCCCGGATCCGGGCGCTGCTCGCCAAGGCGGAGGCGACGGGGTATCCGGAGGAGGCGGAGGCGTTCACCGCGAAGGCGCAGGAGCTGATGGCGCGCCACAGCCTCGACGAGGCGGCGCTCGCGGCGCGCACCCACAGCGCGGACGAGCCCGCCGCGAGGCGCATCGGCGTCGACGCGCCGTACGAGACGGCGAAGGCGATCCTGCTGGACGCCGTCGCGGCGGCGAACCACTGCCGGGCCGTGTGGAACGAGGCCTTCGGCTTCTCGACGGTCGTCGGCTACGAACCGGACCTGGAGGTCGTCGAGCTCCTCTACACCTCGCTGCTGGTGCAGGGCACGGGCGCGATGACGAAGGCGGAGGCCGCGCAGCGCGCGGGCGGGCGGAAGCGTACGAAGACGTTCCGCCAGTCGTTCCTGCTGGCGTACGCGCAGCGGATAGGCGACCGGCTGGCGTCCACGTCGCGCCGGGTCGCCGCCGGCGAACCGACGCTGCTGCCGGTGCTGGCGGCGCGGGACGTGGCGGTGACGGCGCAGGCGGACCGGATGTTCCCCGCCACGACGACCACCCGCGTGCGCGGCGCGACGGACGCGGCGGGCTGGGAGCACGGCCGGGACGCGGCCGACCGGGCCAGGACCGAGCCCCCGGGAGGCGCGCTGCCGCGCTAGGGGGTGTCCGCGTCTTCGCCGTCGGGCCTTCTGTCCGGTATGTCGGGGTATGCCGTTACCCTCGTGCCCATGACCTGGCTCCGCGCGCTCAAGGCGACCGCCCGTGCGGGGCTGACGGTGGAGCGGCGGCGGCTGGAGCCGCTGGTCGCGCTGCGGGGGGCCGTCGGGCTGGCGCTGGTCGTCGGGGTGAGCCTCACGGCGTTCGGGCCCGCCGTGGCGGTGAGTTCGGCGTTCGGGGCGTTCCAGGCGGCGGTGGCCACCTTCCAGCGGAGCTGGCGGCCCCGGCCGACGCTGGCGCTCGCGTCCGGGGTGAGTCTCGCCGTGTCGACCTTCATCGGGTACCTGACGGGCGCTCACCCTGTGCTGTTCCTCTGCCTGCTCGTGGCGTGGACGTTCCTCGCCGGTCTCGCGTGGGTCGCCGGACCGACCGCCGGGGTCATCGCGTCGTCGAACGTCGCCATCATGCTGGTCACCGTCACCCTCCCCACCTCCGTCGCCGCCGCGGCCGGCCACGCGCTCGTCATCGCCGCCGGCGGGCTCGTCCAGGCCGCGCTCATCGTGCTCGTGCCCCTCCGCCGGTGGGGCCCGCACCGCGACGCGCTCGCCGGCGCGCTGGCCGCCGAGGCCGACTACGCGCGGCGGCTGCGGCACGACCCGCACGCGCCCTTCGACCCGGTGCCGCTCATGACGGCCCGCAGCGCCGCCGCCGTCACCCGCCGCCAGGCCCGCCGCCGGCCGGCCGAACTGCACGGGGCGCGCGGGCTCGCCGAACGCATCCGGCCGGTGCTCGCCTCGCTCGCCGACCCGGCGATCGGCGTCCCGCGCGAGGGCCCGCAGCGCGACCGGGTGCGCGAACTCCTCGGCGCCGCCGGGACCGTCCTCGACACCGCCGCCGACGCGATCCGCCACGGCCGCCCGGCCACCATCCCGCCCGCAGCGCTCGCCGCCCTCCGCACGCCCGACACCGGGGCGATCCTCACCGGCCCGGCCCGCCGCGCGGCCGTCCGCCTCGCCGCGCTCCTGGAGGACGTCGTCGAGACGGCGGCGCCCAGCGGCCGGGCCGAACCGGGCGAGGCCCGCGCACGCCCCCCGCTCCTGAGCCTCCTGCCCGGCGTCGTGCGCGACGTCCGGGGCGAACTGCGCGGCGGCTCACCGGTCTTCCGGCACGCCGTGCGCGTCTCGGCCGTCGCCGGGCTCGGCTACCTCCTCGGCGCGGCGCTGCCCTTCGGGCACGGCTACTGGGCGCCGATGGCCGCCGTCATGGTGATGCGCCCCGACTTCACGCAGACCTACGCCCGCTCGGTGGCCCGCTTCTGCGGCACCCTGCTCGGCGTGGCGCTGGCCACCGCCGTCGTCCGGACCGCGACCCCGGGCACGTACACCTCCGCCGCGCTCGCCGTGTGCTGCGCCTTCGGGATGTTCCTGCTGATGCGTACGGGCTACGCCGCCGCGCAGGTCTGCGTCTCGGCGTACGTCGTGTTCCTGCTCGGCATGGGCGGCGAGACCTGGGACCAGACGGTCCCGGAGCGGGTGCTGCTGACGCTGCTCGGCGGCGTGCTGGCGATGGTGGCGTACGCCGTGTACCCGGCGTGGGAGACGCCCCGGCTGCGCGGGCGGCTCGCCGACTGGCTGGCGGCGGACGGGCGGTACGCCGCCTGCGTGCTCGCCCACTACGCGAACCCGGCCGCCGGGCGCGACGGCGAGGCCGCCGCCGACGTACGGGAAGCCGTCCTCGCCACCCGTACCGCCCGGGTCGCGTGGCAGGAGGCGCACGCGCGCGCCACCCACGAGCCGGTCAGGCACCGGGGCCTGTCCCACGCCGCCGCCGACGGCGCGGAGCAGGCCCTCGCGCAGCTGGGCCGGGTCACGATGCTGATGGAGGCGCACCTCCCGGACCGCGACGCCGCCCCGCTGCCCGCGGCCGCCGCCCTCGCCGACACCCTGCGCCGCGCGACCGCACGCGGCGCCAAGGACATCCGCGAGCGCCGCGTGCCGCGCTGGGACGAGGTGCGGGTCGGGGACGCCGAGGTCCCGGACCCGGTCGTCCGCGACGGCGTGCGCCTGCTGCGCGAGGCGCTGGAGTCGCTGTCCGACGCCCTGCGGGACAGTCCTTAGGGCTGCGGCGGCAGGGACGGCAGCGAGGTCGGGACGTTCTCGCCGACCGTCGCCCTGGTGAGCGTGTCGGTGGTGCCGCCGTCCCAGGTCACGACGAGCTTTCCGCCCGCGGCCTCCCGCGCGGTGCCGCGCGCCCGGTCCGTGCCGCCGTCCCGGCACTTCACCGTCAGGGAGACCACGCCCTGCCCCGCGTCCTTCGCGAAGCCCTGGCAGAGCCGGGACTCCGCGAGCACGACGGCGTGGCCCTTCTTGACGGTGAGGTTCACGGCCTTGCCGTCGGTGACGCCGAGCCAGGCGCCTTCGAGGGCGGGCGGGGGTGCGGGCGCGGCCGTCGGCGTGGCCGGGGAAGCCGCCGGGGACGGGGTGCCGGGCGAGGGTGCCGGGGACACGCCGCCGTCGGTCTTCCCTCGGCCGTCGCCCGGGTCCGCGCCGCCGCCGCAGCCGGTCAGTGCGAGCGCGGCCGCGCAACCGGCTGCCGCGACGGCCGCGTTCCGTACGAGCCTCTGCGCGTTCACGGCGCCAAGCTACCAGCCGGTACGGGCCGGCGGGCGTGTCCGCGTACTACCAGGAGGACTTGCGCACCCCCGGCAGGAACCCGGCGTGCGCCTGCTGCCGCACGTTCACCCGGGACATGCCGAACTTCCGCAGGTGGCCGCGGGGCCGCCCGTCCACGCTGTCCCGGTTGCGTACGCGCGTGGGGCTGGCGTCGCGCGGCTGGCGCCGCAGCTCCGCCTGGGCGGCGAGGCGTTCGGCCTCCGGCGTCGAGGGGCGGCGGATGAGCGCCTTCAGCTCGGCGCGCCGGGCCGCGTACCGCTCGACGACCGTCTTGCGCTGCTCGTTGCGCGCGATCTTGCTCTTCTTGGCCATCAGACCTTCACCCCGCGGGCGCGGATACGGGCCACCGCCGCCTCGATGCCGATGGTGTCGACGGTCTTGATGCCCTTGGTGGACAGGGTCAGCCGGACGTACCGGCCCTCGCTCGGCAGCCAGTAGCGCTTGCGCTGGATGTTGGGGTCGAAGCGGCGCGACGTACGCCGGTGGGAGTGCGAGATGCGGTTGCCGAAGCCCGGCTGGGCGCCGGTCAGCTGGCAGTGGGCGGACAAGGTGACCTACCTCTCGTGAGCCTTCCAAGACTGTGGCTTGGTAATGGAAACCATTTTCACATACTCTCGCCCCATGGCCCGCAACGAACTCCGACCGGTCATCAAGCTCCGGTCCACCGCCGGCACCGGCTACACCTACGTGACCCGCAAGAACCGCCGTAACGACCCCGACCGCATGACGCTGCGCAAGTACGACCCGGTCGTCGGACGGCACGTCGACTTCCGAGAGGAGCGCTGAGCCCAGCGATGAAGCCCGGAATCCACCCTCCGTACGAGCCCGTCGTCTTCCGTGACAAGGCCGGCGGCTTCGCCTTCCTGACCCGCTCGACCGCCACCAGCGACAAGACGGTCGAGTGGGAGGACGGCAACACCTACCCCGTCATCGACGTCGAGATCTCCTCCGCGAGCCACCCCTTCTACACGGGCCAGGCGCGGGTGCTGGACACGGCCGGGCGCGTGGAGAAGTTCCAGAAGCGCTACGGGGCCGACGGCCGCCGCGGGGCGCGCTGATGTTGGCCGTCGCGATCGTCGGCGGGCTGCACGCGGACGCCCGCGCCGCCGCCGTGGAGCGGCTGCTCGCCACCGTCCCCGGCAGCGTGGCGCTCCACCACGACCTGTCGACGGCGCCCGAGGGCACGGTCGTCCGTACCGTGCGGGACGCCACCGGTGTGCTGTCGACGGGTGAGACGCCGCTGGTCAACGACTGCGCGTGCTGCGCGCTGCGCGAGGACCTGGTGCCCGAGCTGGAGCGGCTGGCGGATGCCGGGCTCACCCGGCTCGCGGTCGTCGAGCTGTGGGACTCCGTCGAGCCCAAGGCGATGGCCGAGGTGGTCGCGGCGGCCGGACTGCGGGTCACGTCCGTCATCACGGCCGTGGACCCGGCGCTCCTCCTGCCGTACCTCGGCAACGGCGACGACCTGATGGAGGCGGGCCTCGCCGCGGCCGCCACCGACCAGCGCACGGTCGCCGACACCTGGGCGCGCCAGCTGGAGTACGCGCCCGTCCTCGCCGTCCTCGACAGCCCCGAGGCCGACGACGAGGACCGGGCGCTGCTCGCCCAGCTGCACCCGACCGCCCGCCGGGTCCCGGTGGAGGGGGACCCGGCGGGGGACCTGGCGGCGGCCGCGCTGGCCGGCTTCGACGTCGAGGCCGCGGCGGCGGCGCAGCACCCGGCGTGCGCGCTGCTGCCGCAGGACGCGGACGCGCACGGCGTCGGTACGTACGTGTGGCACCGGCGCCGGCCGTTCCACCCGGGCCGGCTGTACGCGGCGCTGGAGGACCTGTGCTGCGCGGCCGCCCGCAGCCGGGGGCGGTTCTGGCTGGCGGACCGGCCCGACACGCTGCTGGCGTGGGACGCGGCGGGCGGCGCGCTGTGCGTCGAGCCGGCCGGGCCGTGGCTCGCCTCGCTGCCGGACGCCGCCTGGGAGATGGTCCCGCCGGTGCGCCGGGCGGCCGCCGCGCTGGACTGGGACCCCGAGCACGGGGACCGCTGCCAGCACCTCGTCTTCACCTCGCCGGGCCTGGACCGCGAGGGGCTCGCCGAGCTGCTCGACTCCTGCCTGCTCACCGACGCGGAGTACGCCGCGGGCCGCGAGGCCTGGCAGCGGCTGCCGTCCGCCTTCGACGCCCTCCTGGAGGTCTGACCCCATGTCCCCCCGCCGCTCCGCCGCCGATCGCAAGCCCGCGAAGAACCGGCCCAACCCGCTGGACCGCGACGGCATCACGTACGTCGACTACAAGGACACCGACCTGCTGCGGAAGTTCATCTCGGACCGCGGCAAGATCCGCAGCCGGCGTGTGACGCGCGTCTCGGCGCAGCAGCAGCGGATGCTCGCGCGGGCCATCAAGAACGCCCGCGAGATGGCGCTGCTGCCGTACTCGTCGTCCCCGCGCTGACGTCTCCGCGCGCCCCGTACAGGCCCCCCGCTCGCCCAGGCGGGGGGCCTTCGCGTGCATACCTGCGCAGGTGCGGGAGCCAGAAAGGCCTTTCGTGCGTCTTTACTCCTGGACGGGGGGTGTAACGGAAGGACCACCCGGCGTGCACGTGCATCTGCTCATGCAGGTGCATATGAACGAAGCTATGATCGCGCATAGTTGACATCTGCACCATGTATCTCGGGGAGCGTCCTGTGCACCACGTGTACAACGGCATGGCGGCCACAGAGCTTCACGGGGTCGTCTGGCAGAAGAGCAGACACAGCAACTCGCAGGGCTCCTGCGTGGAGTTCGCCAAACTGCCCGGCGGCGACGTCGCCGTACGCAATTCACGGCACCCGGACGGGCCCGCGCTGGTGTACACGCCGGCGGAGATAGAGGCGCTGCTGCTGGGCGTGAAGGACGGCGAGTTCGACCACCTGGTCGGCGGCTGAGGCGCGGCGGCACGGCGAGCGTGGCGGCCCGGCGGGCGCGGCACGGCCGCGCCCGCCTGGCTCTTCATAGGGCCTGGGCCTACGGCGCCGGGGTCGCGGCGGGTGCGCCCGGCGGGGTGTCCGGCAGCCGGAACAGCGCCCAGACCACCTTCCCGCGCAGCGTCCCGGCCAGCGGGTGCCAGCCCCAGCTGTCGCTGAAGGACTCGACCAGGAGCAGGCCCCGGCCCGACTCGGCCGAGAAGTCCTCGGCGGACTCGCGCGCGGTCGGGCTGTCCGGGCTCGGGTCGCGGACCGCGCACACCAGTCGGCTCGCCCAGCGCATCAGGTGCAGCCGTACCGGGGGCGACTCGCCGGGGGAGAGGGCGTCCCGGCCGGGCGCGTCCGCGGGCAGCGCGTGCCGCAGCGCGTTGGTGACGAGTTCGGAGACCACGAGCGAGACGTCGTCGAAGCGGTCGTTCAGATCCCATTGGGCGAGCGTCGCCGCGGTGAACCGGCGTGCGCCGCGCACCGCTTCGTAGCGGGCCGGCAGGGCGCAGGAGGCGGAGCTGGAGACGGAAGCGGCATCGATCGGCGGAAGCCCCTGCCTTAACGGCTCGAGCATGGTCGATCCATTCGTCCCCATGCGAGGCACTCCCGGGATTCGCGGCTGTGGTGCGACAACACGAACGAGTACGCAGGTGCGCGGGGACCATGGTTCCGAATGCGACCACCTGATGCAAGGGCAGATGCACGTGCACGTGCCCGACCTGTCCACCCCCGTGACGGTTACTGGCCATATCTTCCGGCAACGGATTTCACTTCACCGCTCGTCACGGCGGCTCCGCACGGTCAAGGCTTCGCCTATCCGTAACCGATCGAGTACACGCTGAAGCGTTTGGTGGCAGAATCCGGCATCTCGGGGCTCGGGGGTGCTCCGTCGTACACATCAGCGATGGGGAGGGTTGGAGACGTGACCGCAAGTGAATCGAGCGGTTCCGTGGTGCGGCGCATCCTGCTGGGCTCGCAGCTGCGGCGGCTGCGCGAGTCGCGCGGCATCACCCGTGAGGCCGCCGGCTATTCGATCCGGGCGTCCGAATCAAAGATCAGCCGCATGGAGTTGGGACGGGTGAGCTTCAAGGCGCGGGACGTCGAGGACCTGCTCACGCTCTACGGCGTCACCGACGAGACCGAGCGCGAGTCGCTCCTCGGGCTCGCCCGCGAGGCCAACCTGGCCGGCTGGTGGCACAGTTACGGCGACGTGCTGCCGGGCTGGTTCCAGACGTACATCGGTCTGGAGAGCGCCGCCTCGCTCATCCGGATCTACGAAGTGCAGTTCGTCCACGGCCTGTTGCAGACCGAGGAGTACGCGCACGCCGTCGTCACGCGCGGCATGCCCGACGCCCCCCGCGCCGAGATCGACCGCCGGGTCGCGCTGCGCCTGGAGCGCCAGAAGATCCTCGTCTCCGAGCGGGCACCGCACTTTCACGCCGTTCTCGACGAGGCGGCCCTGCGCCGCCCGTACGGCGACCGCGCCGTGATGCGCGACCAGCTCAAGCACCTGATCGAGGTCTCGGAGCGGCCCAACGTCACCCTCCAGGTCATGCCGTTCAGCTTCGGCGGCCACGCGGGCGAGAGCGGCGCCTTCACCCTGCTGCGCTTCCCCGAGTCCGACCTCTCCGACATCGTCTACCTGGAGCAGCTGACGAGCGCGCTGTACCTCGACAAGCGCGAGGAGGTGGCCCAGTACGAGCGGGTCATGGGGCGGCTGCATCAGGACAGCCCGGGGCCGGAGGAGAGCCGGGATCTTCTCAGGGGTCTCCTCCAACTCACCTGACTCGTCAGTACGATGACGACACGTCAACACAGCGGAACTGACCACCCCCTGAGCCCGCACGCCCGCACGCCTACGCGCCTGCCTGCCTGCCGGAAGGAATGGCATGTCGTACTTCACAGACCTGGCCCTGCAGTACATAGACGGTGAGTGGCGGGCCGGCGGCGGCTCGTGGGACATCATCGACTTCAACCCGTACAACGAGGAGAAGCTCGCCTCCATCACCGTCGCCACCGTCGACGAGATAGACCAGGCCTACCGCGCGGCCGAGCGGGCCCAGCGCGCGTGGGCCGACACCAACCCGTACACGCGCCGCGCCGTCTTCGAGCGGGCGCTGCGGATCATCGAGGAGCGCGAGGGCGAGATCACCGAGGCGATCATCGCCGAGCTCGGTGGCACGCGCACCAAGGCCGCCTTCGAGCTCCACCTCGCCAAGGAGTTCCTGCGCGAGTCGATCCACCTGGCGCTGCGGCCCGAGGGCCGCATCGTGCCGTCGCCGGTCGACGGCAAGGAGAACCGCCTCTACCGCGTCCCGGTCGGGGTCGTGGGCGTCATCAGCCCCTTCAACTTCCCCTTCCTCCTGTCGATCAAGTCGGTCGCCCCGGCCCTCGCCCTCGGCAACGCGGTCGTCCTCAAGCCGCACCAGAACACCCCGATCCTCGGCGGCACCCTGGTCGCGAAGGTCTTCGAGGACGCGGGCCTGCCGCCCGGCCTGCTCAACGTCGTGATCACCGACATCGCCGAGATCGGCGACGCGCTGATCGAGCACCCGGTGCCCAAGGTCATCTCCTTCACCGGCTCCGACCGGGTCGGCCGCCACGTCGCCACCGTCTGCGCCGCCAACTTCAAGCGCGCCGTCCTCGAGCTCGGCGGCAACAGCGCCCTCATCGTCCTGGACGACGCGGACGTCGACTACGCCGTGGACGCGGCGGTCTTCAGCCGGTTCGTGCACCAGGGGCAGGTCTGCATGGCGGCGAACCGGATCCTGGTGGACCGGTCGGTGGAGCAGGAGTTCACCGAGAAGTTCGTCGCCAAGGTGCGCACCCTCAAGGCCGGTGACCCGGCCGACCCGGCCACCCACCTCGGGCCGCTCATCAACTCCACGCAGGCCGAGGCGGTCTCCTCGCTCGTCGACCAGACCGTCGAGGCGGGCGCGACGGCGCTGGTGCGCGGCGCGACCGCGGGCAACGTCGTGGCGCCGACCGTCCTGACCGGTCTGCCGGCCGACTCCCCGGTGCTGAGCCAGGAGATCTTCGGCCCGGTGGCGATCCTGATCCCCTTCGACGGGGAGGACGAGGCGGTACGGATCGCCAACGACACCCCGTACGGGCTGAGCGGCGCCGTCCACACGGGCGACGTGGAGCGCGGCGTACGGCTCGCGCAGCGCGTCCACACCGGCATGATCCACATCAACGACGGCACCGTGCACGACGAGCCGATCGTGCCGTTCGGAGGTGAGAAGCACTCCGGTGTCGGGCGGTTGAACGGCGAGGCGACGGTGGACGCGTTCACCACGTACAAGTGGATCTCGATCCAGTACGGCCGCAGCCGCTTCCCGTTCTGAGAAGTCTTCCGGAAACCGGGGATAGAGGACGGTATCTGTCCTCAACGGTTCGTAGTGTGGCGGGTGTTGGAGGGGTGCGGACGGTGCCCCTCCCCCCGGTCGGAAGGCGGACGGATCATGGTCACTCACGTTCCCGCGGAGGCTCACGGCGACGAGCGCGGCGCGCTGCTCGCCTTCATCGAGGCGCAGCGCGGCGGCGTCCGGCGCGCGGTGCTCGGACTGACGGACGAGCAGGCGGCGTCGCGGCCCAGCGCCAGTGAGCTGTCGCTCTCGGGCCTGGTCAAGCACGTCGCCGAGGCGGAGCTGAGCTGGCTGCGGATGGCGCAGCAGAAGCCGAACGAGCGCGCCCGCACCCAGGAGACCTGGGGAGACGCCTTCCGGCTGACGGAGGACGAGTCGGTCGCGGACGTGCTGGCCTTCTGGGACCGGGTGGCGAAGGAGACCGAGGAGTTCCTGCGGGCGGTGCCGAGCCTGGACGACACCTTCCCGCTGCCGCCGGCGCCCTGGTTCCCGAAGGACGGGCGGGTGTCGATGCGCTGGATGGCGCTCCACCTGGTGGAGGAGATCGCCCGGCACGCCGGTCACGCCGACATCATCCGGGAGTCGCTGGACGGGAAGACGGCGTTCGAGCTGGTGGACATGGAGCGCGACGTGTGACCCCGCCGCCGGGTCCGGCTGCGTAGCCTGGTCGGAAGCGACCAGGAGGAAACGGCGATGTCAGCGATCCGGCTGCTGGTCCTCGGGGCCGTACGCCAGCACGGGCGGGCGCACGGCTACCAGGTCCGCAACGACCTGGAGTACTGGGGCGCGCACGAGTGGTCCCACGCCAAGCCCGGCTCGATCTACCACGCGCTCAAGCAGATGGCGCGCCAGGGGCTGCTGCGCGCGTACGAGACCGCGCCGAGCACGGCCGGCGGGCCGCCGCGCACCGAGTACGAGCTCACCGAGCAGGGCACCGAGGAGTACTTCGCGCTGCTGCGCGCGTCGCTGACCTCGTACGACCAGAAGGTCGACGTCCTCACCGCGGCGGTCGGCTTCCTCGTCGACCTGGAGCGCGAGGAGGCGCTCGCGCTGCTGGGGCGGCGGCTGGCCGCCATCGAGCGGTGGAAGGCCGACGTCCTGGAGCGCTACACCCCGGAGGAGGGACCCGAGGCGCTGGGTCACATCGGCGAGATCATGAACCTCTGGGTCCACTCGGCGGACGCGGGGGCCGCGTGGACCCGCGGCCTCATCGAGCGGATCGAGCGGGGCGCGTACACCTTCGCGGGCGAGGGCCCGCCCTTCGTCGGCGTCCTCGG
This sequence comes from Streptomyces sp. NPDC093546, assembly GCF_044765045.1. Lineage (NCBI taxonomy): Bacteria > Bacillati > Actinomycetota > Actinomycetes > Kitasatosporales > Streptomycetaceae > Streptomyces > Streptomyces sp. NPDC093546. The sequence goes on from NZ_JBIWJG010000002.1 coordinate 602,338, forward strand.
AGAATCAGGACTTGCACCTCACGTCGCGTGAGCCCTCAGGCTGAGGGACGTACCGATCAGTGAGGAGCGGGAAGCGATGAGCTACTCCGTGGGACAGGTCGCCGGTTTCGCCGGGGTGACGGTGCGCACGCTGCACCACTACGACGAGATCGGGCTGCTCTCCCCGAGCGCCCGCAGCCACGCGGGGCACCGGCGTTACGACGACGGTGACCTCGACCGGCTGCAGCAGATCATGTTCTACCGGGAGCTCGGCTTCCCGCTCGACAAGGTCGCGGCCCTCCTCGACGACCCCGACGCGGACCCGCGGGAGCACCTGCGGCGCCAGCACGAGCTGCTGACCGCGCGGATCGCCGAGCTGACGAGGATGGCCGAGGCCGTCGAGCACGCCATGGAGGCGAGGCAGATGGGCATCAACCTCACGCCCGAGGAGAAGTTCGAGGTCTTCGGGGACCACGACCCGGAGCAGTACGCCGAGGAGGTCGAGCAGCGCTGGGGCGACACGGAGGCGTACCGCGAGTCGCAGCGCCGCGCCGCCCGCTACACCAAGGCGGACTGGCAGCGCATGCAGGACGAGAACGCCGACTGGGGCGCCCGCTACCAGGCGCTGATGGCGGAGGGCGAGCCGCCGACGGGTGAGCGCGCGATGGAGCTGGCGGAGGAGCACCGGCAGCAGATCGGCCGGTGGCACTACGCGTGCTCGTACGAGATGCACCAGTGCCTGGCGGAGATGTACGTCACGGACGAGCGCTTCACGGCCTACTTCGACGCGATGACCCCGGGCTTCGCGGCGCACCTCCACGACGCCATCGTGGCGAACGCGGCCCGCCGCGGCTGATCCGCCGCGCGTGGCAGAGCCATTCCGGACGACATCCGGAATGGCTTGCTCCGTTTTGGGCACCTCGTCGCGTACGGCCATCGGTACCACCCTCGGTACCGCCGGAAAGGAGCCACCATGGTTATCAGGAAGCTGCACGAGATGGGGGTCCGGAGCGAGCACGCCTACCTGGCCGCCTTCGCGTCCATCGGCCTCTCCGTCGCCACCTGGGCCGCGTCCCTGAACATGGAACCCGGGACGGGGCTCGCCCGCGCCGACCGGTGGGGCATCTTCGTCGGTGAATGGGCGCCCACCTTCTTCGGCCTCGGGCTCGCGCTCTCCCACTACGAGCAGCACGACGGCACGCTGATCGTCGACACCCGGGAGTACCGCGAGCAGTCCGCGTAGGCGCGGGACCGACCATGGGGGGGGCGGTGGAACCGGGACGGGGCCGGAAGCGTTGATAGCTTTGGGCAGCCGTCCCGCCCACCAACCCAGGAGCCCCGGAACCGTGAATACGCTTGCGCTCGGACCGAGCTGGCTGGACCCGGACTATCTGATCCAGACCTTCGGTCTGATCGGCGTCCTGGTCATCGTCTTCGCCGAGTCCGGCCTTCTCATCGGCTTCTTCCTGCCGGGTGACTCCCTGCTGTTCACCACCGGCCTGCTGGTGACCACCGGCAAGCTCGACACGCCCCTGTGGGCCGTGTGCTCGCTCATCGTGGCCGCCGCCATCATCGGCGACCAGGTCGGATACCTCTTCGGCCGCAAGGTCGGCCCGGCGCTCTTCAAGCGCCCGGACTCGCGCCTCTTCAAGCAGGAGAACGTCGAGAAGGCGCACGAGTTCTTCGAGAAGCACGGCCCCAAGTCGCTGATCCTGGCCCGCTTCGTGCCGATCGTGCGGACGTTCACGCCGATCATCGCCGGTGTGAGCCGGATGAACTACCGCTCGTTCATCACGTTCAACATCATCGGCGGTGTCCTGTGGGGCGCCGGTGTGACGCTCCTCGGCGCGTCCCTCGGCAAGATCGACTTCGTGCACCAGCACATCGAGAAGATCCTCGTCCTGATCGTGCTGATCTCGGTCGTCCCGATCGTCATCGAGTACCTGCGGGCCCGCTCCCAGAGCAAGAAGCAGGCCGCCGCCGACGAGCGGAACGGCACCCTGCCGCCCGCCCAGCGCGGCCGCCACGCCAAGCGCTGAGTCTGCCGGGCCCGGCGCCGAGCCGGGCCCGGATCACCGCTCCCGTACCCGCGCTCACCGCTCCCGTACCACCGGTGACAGCACCATCCCCAGCACCGTCGCCGTGGCGATCGCGCTCAGGGCGATGCCCCAGCCGACCGGCCCCAGCGGCGTACAGCCGAAGAACTGGCTCACCCCCGGCGTCTGGATCACGGCGGCCAGCACCGCCGCCGACCCCAGGCTCGCCGCCAGCACGTTCCGGTCCAGCCCGCCCGTCGCGAGCGTCTGCGCCAGCTGCGTACCGACGACCGCGGCCAGCGCGACCGTACTGGCCCGCTTCCCGCGCCCGGTGAGGCGGGCACCGGTCCACGCCAGCCCCGCGCCGGTCGCGGTGATGGCCCCGCGCAGCAGCATCTCGTTCGTCAGGGCGCTGCCCAGCGAGCGGCTGGGCCCCTCGGACATGAGCCGCTCGGCGTTGTGGGCGGCCGGCTCGCGCACCGCGATGGCCAGCGAGGGCGCCAGGTCGGTCAGCAGGTTGACCAGCATGATCTGGCGGGCGTTCAGCGGCGTGGAGCCGGTCAGCGTGGAGATCAGCACGCTGAAGGTGACCTCGCCGAGGTTGCCGCCGATGAGGATGCCGAGCGCGGCCCGCACCGACGCCCACATGGCCCGGCCCTCCATCAGCGCCTCGACGATCGTCTCCAGCCGGTCGTCACCCACGACCAGGTCCGCGGCGGCGGTCGCCGCGGGCGTGCCGCGCCGCCCCAGCGCGATGCCGATGTCGGCGAGCCGGATGGCGGGCGCGTCGTTCGCGCCGTCGCCGGTCATCGCGACGACCCGCCCCACCCGCTGGTACGCCTGGACGATGCGCACCTTGTGGTGCGGGCTGCACCGCGCGATGACGTCCACCGTGGGCAGCAACTCGTCGAGCGCGTCGTCGTCGAGCTCGTCCAGCTCCGCGCCGGTGCAGACCTTCGGGTCGGTGACGTCGCTGATCGTGGACGCGATGGCGTCGGCGGTGGCCGGGTGGTCGCCGGTCAGCATCACCGTGTGCACGCCCGCCTCCCGCAGCCGCGCCGTCGCGGGCGCGGCCCCGGCCCGTACCGGGTCCGCCAGCGTGAGGAACCCCAGGAACACCAGGTCCCGCACGCTGTCGTCGGCGAGGTCCTCGTCCTCGCCCATCCGCCGCTCGGCCACCGCGAGCACCCGCCGTCCGGCGCCCGCGAGCTGCTCCGCCTCGGCGGTCAACCGCGCGTTCCCCGCCTCGTCCAGCGGGCCCTCGCCGTCCGGGCCGCGGCGCCGGGCGCACCGCTCCAGTACGTTCTCGGGCGCGCCCTTCACACTGAGCAGCAGCCCGTGCGTGGTCCGACCCGACGTCGCGTGGTACGCCCGCGACGGCTCGAACGGCAGCGTGTCCAGCCGCCGCCAGCGCGCCGCCCCGTGCCGCACGGTCACCTTCCCGGTGCGCGCGCCCGCCGTCACGGCGCGGTCGGTCTGGTGGGCCATCGGCTCGGACTGCCGGGCGGGCGGGGTGGCGCGCAGCGCGGCGGCGAGGACGTCCTTGCGCCGGTTGTCCAGCCGGTCCGGCGCCAGGGTGCCGTCCCCGTCGCTGACGCCCGCGAGCTGGAGCTTGCCCTCCGTGAGCGTGCCGGTCTTGTCGAAGCAGAGCACGTCGGCGCGGCCGAGCGCCTCGATGGTGCGCGGGTTGCGCACCAGCGCCCCGACGTCAGCGAGCCGCCGCGCGGCGGCCAGCTGGGCGGCGTTCACCAGGAAGGGCAGCCCCTCCGGTACGGAGGCGACGGCGAGGTTCACGGCGGAGGCGAGGTTGTCCGCGAGCGGCCGCCCGTGCACCAGGCCCGACGCCACGACCGCGCTCGCCGACCCGAGCGCGATGGGCAGGCTCGTACGGGTCAGCTTCGCCAGCCGCGCCTCCACGCCCGTCTCGGGCGCCGCCTGCCGCGCGGTGGCGAGGCTGCGCCCGACCTCGGTGCTGGACCCGGTCGCGACCACGACCGCCACGCCCCGCCCGGAGGAGACGGTGGTGCCCTCGTAGACCATGGAGCGGCGGCCGGTGAGGTCCGTGGCGACCACCGGCGCCGGGTCCTTGTGGACCGCGAGCGACTCGCCGGTCAGCGACGACTCGTCGACCTCCAGCCCCTCGGCCTCCAGCAGACGGCAGTCCGCCGGTACGACGTCCTCGGGCCGCAGCAGGATGACGTCGCCCTCCACCAGGTCGCCGGCCGTCACCAGCCGCTCGCGCCCTCCGCGGCGTACGCGCGCGCCGATCGCGGAGCGGCGGAACAGCTCGGCGAGGGCGCGCTCGGTCCGGACCCGCTGGAAGCCGCCGATGAGGGCGGAGGTGCCGGTGATGGCGGCCACCAGCATGGCGTCGGTGCGCGAGCCGACGGCGGTGGCGAGCGCGGCGCCACCGGCCAGGACGGGCGTCAGGGGGTTGGACAGCTCCTCGATGAACGCCGACGGCAGGGTCAGCCGCGCGGGCTCGTTGCCGCCGCGCGGACCCCCGCTGCGGTCGGCCGCCTCCTCGGCGCTCAACCCCTCCGCGGTGGTGTTCAGCCGCTCCAGGACCCGTTCGGTGGGCATCAGGTGCCACGGCACCGTGGTCACGGGCGGCGCGAGGGGCCGGGAGAGCAGCTGCCGGGCGCGCCAGGTGCCCAGGCAGAAGGCCACGCTCGCGGCCGTCGTACCGGCCGTCATGCCCCGGGCGGTGGCCTGGGCGGGCGGCCCCTGGAGCGCGGCGACCGCGCCGACCCCGCTGCCGCCCGCGGCGAGCACGGCGCTGTCCCGGTCCACGCGGGCGGCCATGCCGACGGCGTCCACGATGATCCCGGCCGATTCGAGGTCGGAGCCGACGATCAGGTGCGCGCCCCAGGCGGGCGGCTCGCCGTCCCGGTGCACGCCGACGCCGCAGTCCGCCGCGCCGAGCGCGCGCCGGTTGCCGGAGACCAGCAGCACCACCGCGCCGTCGGCCTGGAGGCCGCGTACGGAGGCGACCAGGCGCTTGCCCGCCGGGACCACCGCGTCGGCGAAGGTGAACGCCGGTGCCTCGCGGTCGGTGGCCAGCACCACGCGGGCGCCCGCGCGGCGGGCCGCCGCCGCGACCGCCTCGGCGCCGGGCGCCGTCTGCGTACCGAGCCCGGCGACCGCCATCAGGCGGCGGCCCTTCGCGAGGCCCAGCGTGCGCTCGGCGCCCCGGCGCCGCAGTCGGGCGTCGGCCTGCTTCCCGGTCCGGCCCGTCAGGTCCAGCTCGTCCAGCGGGCCGAGCACCCAGCCGTCGTCGTCGCGTGCTGTCCCGAGCGGCGCGTCCGCGTCGAAGAGCGTGAACAACCGCCCGGCCGTCGCCTCCGGGTCCGCGCCGCTGAGCAGTTCCAGGTCGACCGGCTCGTACCGGTCGCTGCGCAGCGCGTCCTCCTCCAGGACGACGGTGTCCACCTGGCCCAGCCGCCGCAGGGCGCTCCGGTCCATGGTGACCACGCCCCGCATCGCCAGGGCCCGGCCCAGGCTGGTCGCGAAACCCTCGCGGCCCGCCTCCGGTGCCTTCGGGACGGCGGAGAGCGCGACGGCGATGCCGCGGCGCAGCCCGGCGAACGGCACCGTCAGGGCCCCGGCCGCCAGGCCCGCCGCCATGGCCCGCTCGGCGTACCGGTCGACCGAGTCCTTCGGCGTCGGACCGGCGCGGTCCACGACGAGCGGCTCCGCCTCGGCGTCCTCCGGCCCCCGCACCAGGTCCGGCTCGGCGTCGGCCCACGCCTTGCGCTCCGCGGTGGCCTCGCGCCACTGGGCGACCCGCTCGAACACGTCCAGGGCCAGCCCGCCGCCCCGGGTGGCGACGCCCTGCGCGAGGGCGCTCACCACGGGAAGGACGGACTCCGCCTGCTCGGCGCTGCTGAGGTCGGCGACCAGGTGGCGCAGCTTCGGGTGGTGCTGGAGGGCGCCGAAGACCGCCGCCACCTCCGGGGGCAGCCGGATCCAGGGCGCGAGCTGCCGTACGGCGGTGATGCCGAGACCCACGGTGTCCGCCGCCAGCACGGGCACCGACTGGCGGGTCCGGGGGCCCTCGCAGGGGTGGTGCGGCTCGGGGCACCACTCGTCGAACTCGTCCGGGTGCGCGTCGCCCTCCGCCTGCTTGACCAGCGCGACCAGCTCGCGCTCGGCGGGCGGCGGCGAGGAGACGGCCACGACCACGCGCTCGGAGGGCGCGTTCACGCGCGCCCACAGCACGCCGGGGTGGCCCTCCAGGGCCCGCTCCACCCGCGTGGCGACCCGCTCGCCGCCGACGCCGTGCACCCCGTGGACCTCGATGTAGCAGCGGCCGGGCCGCCACCAGACGCCGCGCTGCGGCAGGCCGATCAGCCGGCCGGCGACGTCGGCGGCACCGCGCACCCCGGCGGCGACGCCGTACGTCACGCCCGACGCCACCGGCGCGAGCAGACCGGGTGACCACAGGTGGGGACTTGGCAACGGTGACATGGGCACTGCCTCCGGTCCGTCCGTCATTCCGATTCAACCGTCCCGGAATGGCTACCCTAAATATAGACAAACTGCCCATACCAGATGTGCGGATGTGAGACCTGTGGCCACATCTCCAACGCCTCGTAAGCGCTCCTCCTCGACGAAGTCCGCCAGTGCGACCAAGTCCACCAGTGCGGCGAAGTCGGGTAGGACGAAATCCGCCACGACCAAGTCCGCTTCGGCGAAGTCGCGCTCGACCGCCCGCGCCAAGAAGGTGGCCGCGGAACCGCCCAAGGAGCGGCAGACGGTCCCCGAGGCGGTCGAGACACCCGTGAAGTCCGTGAACTCCGGCGATGGCGGCGGCGGGCGCACGGTCAGCTTCACCGTGCCGTCCTTCGACCGCGTCGCGAACGGCGCGGCCAACGCGGCGATGCTCCCGGTGGCGGTCGCCCGCCAGGTCCTGCCCGCCAAACGGGGCCTCCCGGTCTACCTGGGCCTCGGCGTGCTCGGCGTGGCGGACGTCATCGAATGGCCGGTCGCCATCGGCCTGGGCGTCGGGTACGCGTTCCTGCGCCGCACGGGCGTGATGCCCCAGGGGACCCCGGGCTTCCAAGGCGCCGGGCGGGCCCCGCGCGCGGCCTGAGGCGGCTCGCAGCCGCTCGAAGACCGCCCAGCCGCTCAGAAGCCGCGCGTCCGCTTCGCCGCGCGCCGGGCCGCCGCCGACCCCGGCGCGCGGATGAACATGCGCGCCATCTCGCCCCCGAGGTTCACGCCGATCGCGATCGCCAGCGCGAGCGCCGCCGCCCGCGCCAGCGAGGCGAACCCCGCGTCCAGGTTGTTCTGCGCGATGTTCAGCACCCCCAGGTACGTCGCGCTACCCGGCAGCAGCGGCCCGATCGCCGCCGTCACGTACGGCATCGACGACGTGTGCTCGTACCGCGCGAACAGCTGCCCGAAGAGGCCCACCAGCCCCGCCGCGACCGCCGTCGCGAGGACCGTCGGCCCGTCCGCGGTCACCGCGATCGACGCGTACACGACCCATGCGACGCCGCCGTTGAGCGCCACGAAGAGCACGGTGGAACGATCCTGCTGCAGCAGCACCGCGAAGGTCACCGACAGCAGCACCGCCGCCAGGATCTGCATCCACGGCCGCTCGACGGCCTGGAGCGCCCCCTCCGGGTTCAGCTTCGCCTGGAAGAACTCCACGCCCACGTACAGCACGGTGAGCACGCCCACCACGATGGCGACGAAGAAGTACGCCACCTCCAGCAGCCGCGCCGAGGCGGTGATGTAGAAGCCGGTCAGGCCGTCCTGGACGGCCGCCACCAGCGCCCGCCCCGGGATCAGCGCGAACAGCCCACCGGTGATCACGGCGTTCGGCTGGAGCCCCGCGTGCAGCAGGCTCACCACCACCCCCAGCGCCGCCGGCGGCACCGCCGCCACCGCGAACTGGTAGAACTCCGGCAGCCCGCGCCCCGCGCACAGCCACGCCAGCCGGTCGCCGAGCATCGCGCCCGCCGCCGCCACCGCGAAGACGGCCATGTCACCGCCGAGCAGCATCGACGCCGCGCCGGCCAGCAGACCCGCCGCCAGCGTGAGGACCCACCCCGGATACGGGTGCCGGTTGCGCCGGATCTCCGCGAGGCGCCGGTACGCCTCCTCCAGCGTGACGTCGTAGTCCTCGGTGTTGATGTCGGCGACCAGCGCGTACACCGCCACCAGCCGCGTGTAGTCCGTCCCCCGCCGCCGCACGGTGCGGTTCGCCGTCACCGGGTCGTCCACCAGCGACGGCTGGTACGTGATCGACAGCAGCGTGAAGGTCACGGTCGGCTCGCAGCGGTCGAGCCCGTACGAGCGGCAGATCGCGAACATCGCCGCCTCGACGTCCTCGGCGCCCTCGCCGCCCGCGAGCAGCAGCTCGCCGATACGCAGCGTCAGGTCCAGCACGCGCGGAACCGCCGGGCCGACCTCCTCGTGCCGCTGCACCGGCTCCGGCACCGGCCGCTCGCTCACCGGCATCCGCAGCATGGTGCGCATCCGGTCCTGCCAGGGCGCGTCCCGCGACAGCTTCACCGCGGGAAAGCCGTGTGCGGGCGTGAACGCGGGCGGAGACTGCTTCGCCCCGTACGTCGACGGCGGCGCGAACGCCGAGCCCTCCGGCTCCGCCTGGGTCTCCGGCGCCAGGCCGCGCGGAACGGCGAACTCCGACGTCGGCTGGTCCTCCTCGGGCCCGAGGGGCTGCTCCACCCCCGGTGGCGGAGTGAAGGCGCTGTGCGCCTCGTCCGACTGAGGCTTCCGGTCCTCCGGAACGCCCGCTTCCTCCGCCGTCACTACCCTGTCCCTCACTCCCATCCGACCCGTCTGCCCAGTATGCGCATGGGCAAGGGGCTAGGTCGTGTCCGGAGAGTGTCCGGACGCACGACGGGCGGTGCACCTGTGAAGGTGCACCGCCCGTGCGCGTACCGACTGCGGTACGGGGCTCAGTGAGCGCCGCCCTGCGCCTCCAGGCGCTTGATGGAGGCCTCGATCTCGGCCTCGGCCTCGGCGCGGCCGACCCAGTTGGCGCCCTCGACGGACTTGCCGGGCTCCAGGTCCTTGTAGACCTCGAAGAAGTGCTGGATCTCCAGGCGGTCGAACTCGGACACGTGGTGGATGTCCCGCAGGTGCTCCATGCGCGGGTCGGAGGCCGGCACGCACAGCAGCTTGTCGTCGCCGCCCGCCTCGTCCGTCATGCGGAACATGCCGATGGCGCGGCACTTGACCAGGACACCCGGGAAAGTCGGCTCGTCCAGGATGACCAGCGCGTCCAGCGGGTCGCCGTCCTCGCCCAGGGTGCCCTCGACGAAGCCGTAGTCGGCCGGGTAGACGGTCGACGTGAAGAGGTGGCGGTCCAGTCGGATACGACCGGTCTCGTGGTCCACCTCGTACTTGTTCCGCGACCCCTTCGGGATCTCGATGGTGACGTCGAACTCCACGGGTGGCTCCTCCAAGATCAACACAAAGCGGGGGTGCCGTGCTCACGGCACAGCTCAGTGATTAAGTGTCCCTCACGCTACTGAGTGCTCGCGAAAGGGGCTGGTCGGCCGTGCCGGAGCCGAAGGTCTTGCAGCTCGCCGCCGGCTCGGCCCTGCTCGGCCTGGTCCTCTCGGCCGGCGCGGCGGGCCTCGCCGGTCCCTGGGACTCGGGTCAGCGTACGGCGGAGCGCGCCCGCGCCGCCGCCGGGGCCCGCGCGGGTGGCGCAGATCACGGCGCGGCCGCCCCCGGAGGCCCGGCCGCCCGCCCCGACCGCCCCGCCCGGCCCGACGCCCCCGCACCCGCCCCGAGCGCCGCCGGCGTGCTCACCGCCGTCGCCGCCGCCACCGCTCCCGACAAGGCCGCCGCCCCGCCGCCCGCCACCGCGCCCACCGCCCTCGCGGCCGCCCTGGAGCCGCTGCTCGCCTCGCCGGACCTGGGCCCGCTGCGTACGGCGGCGGTCGTGGACGTCGCCACCGGCGAGCAGCTGTACGGGAACGGGGCCGCGGCCCCGATGACACCCGCCTCCACCGTGAAGGTCGCCACCGCGGCCGCCGCGCTCTCCGCCCTCGGCCCGGACCACCGCATCCCCACCACCGTCGTGGCCTCCGCGGACTTCCGCACCGTCACCCTGGTCGGCGGCGGCGACCCGACCCTCGACGGGCGCCGGCTCGCCGCCCTCGCGAGGGACACCGCCCGCGCCCTGCGCGACCGCGGCGCCACCACCGTCCGGCTCACGTACGACACCTCCCTCTACTCGGGCCCGGAGCGCCACCCCATCGGCGTCAACGACAACATCGCCGCGGTGACGCCCCTGATGACCGCCGAGGGCAGGGGCGACGGCCCCGGAACCGGCCCCGCGCCCCGCTCCGCCGACCCGGCCGGGGACACCGCCCGCGCCTTCGCCGGGCTCCTCGCCGAACTGGACGTCACCACCGGCAAGCCGCCCGCCCGCGCCAAGGCGCCCAAGAAGGCCACCCGGCTCGCCAGGACCTACTCCCAGCCGCTCTCGGCGCTGGTCGAGCACACCCTGACCCACAGCGACAACGACCTCGCCGAGGCCCTGGCCCGCCACACCGCCCTCGCCACCGGCGAGCCCGCCAGCTTCGACGGCGCCGGCCGCGCCGTCCGCGAGCGGCTGGACAGGCTCGGCGTCCCGCTCGCGGGGGCGCGGTTCGCCGACGGCAGCGGCCTCGACCGGCGCGACAAGGTCTCCGCCGCGCTCCTGACCGCGGTGCTCGCCCGCGCCGCCGACCCCGCCCGCCCCGAACTGCGCCCCGTCCTCACGGGCCTCCCGGTCGGCGGCTTCAGCGGCACCCTGAAGGACCGTTACGCCGACGGTTCCCCGGGCGCCGGTCTGATCCGCGCCAAGACCGGCACCCTCACCGGCGTGAACTCCCTCGCCGGGACCGTGGTGACCGCGAACGGACGACTGCTCGCCTTCGCGTTTCTCGCCGGCGAGACCCCGTCCGCGCACGCCGCCCAGCCCGCTCTGGACCGCCTCGCCGCCGCGCTGACCCGCTGACGGCTCCGTGACGGGACCGGCGAGCGGCTGCGAAGGGCGCCGTCCCATCCCTCACCCTCCACGCGGCCGAGCACGTACGGTTGACGCATGACGAGCATCGGTGGTGCGGAGATGGTCGACTGGAACCTCGCGGTGGCGACCGCGACCCGGCTGGTACGGCCCGGGCCCGAGGTGAGCCGGGAGGAGGCGCGGGCGGTCGTCGCCGAGCTGCGGCGCCACGCGAAGGCATCGGAGGAGCACGTCCGGGCGTACACCCGGATGATCCCCGAGGGCCACCTCCCGGAGGACACCCCGATCCTGGTCGTCGACCGGCCCGGCTGGGTGAGGGCGAACGTCGCGGGCTTCCGCGAACTGCTCAAACCCCTGCTGGAGAAGTTGCAGGAGCGCCGCTCGGCCTCCCCGGGCGGGGCCGTGCTGGGCGCGGTGGGCGGCAAGGTGACCGGCGTCGAGCTCGGCATGCTGCTGTCGTTCCTGGCCTCCCGGGTCCTCGGCCAGTACGAGACCTTCGCCCCGGCCACGCGCGAGTTGCCCGCCGGGCAGAACGGCGGCGGGCGGCTGCTGCTGGTGGCGCCGAACATCGTCCACGTCGAGCGCGAGCTGGACGTGGTCCCGCACGACTTCCGGCTCTGGGTGTGTCTGCACGAGGAGACGCACCGCACGCAGTTCACCGGCGTGCCGTGGCTGCGCGACCATCTGCAGGGCGAGATCCAGTCATTCCTGAGCGCCACCGACGTCGATCCGGCCACCGTGCTGGAGCGGCTGCGCGAGGCCGCCCAGACGCTCGTGGGGGCCCGCCCCGAGGGCGAGGAGGGCGAGGGCCGCTCCCTGGTCGAGCTCGTCCAGACGCCCGAGCAGCGCGAGATCCTCGGCCGGCTGACCGCTGTCATGTCCCTCCTCGAAGGGCACGCGGACTACGTGATGGACGGGGTGGGACCGCAGGTCGTCCCGTCGGTCGCCGAGATCCGCGAGAAGTTCCAGCAGCGCCGGGCGCGCGGCGCGTCCCGCCTCGACCTGGCCCTGCGCAAACTGCTCGGCCTGGACGCCAAGCTGCGCCAGTACCGGGACGGCGAGAAGTTCGTCCGGGCGGTGGTCGACGAGGTCGGCATGGACGGCTTCAACCGGGTGTGGACCTCCCCGAACACGCTGCCCACCAAGGCGGAGATCGCCACACCGGCGGACTGGGTCGCGAGGGTGCACCGTAAAGCAGAGGGAGCACCGTAAAGGGAAGTGACGAGTCCGATCCGGCCGAGGGCAGAAGACGCCCCTCCAATCACCCATCCGAGGGACCGTGGGCGGTGGGTAGGCGTGCGATGCTCGGGTATCGGCCGTGTTCTGTCACGATCGATGCACCGTGAGTGACCGAACCCTCCGGTCCGACCGTTAAGACTCCGACCGAGGCACCCCCCAACTTCACACGAAGGGCACCGGACATGGGTCCCCATCCTGCGGTCGCGGCGATACGCCTGGCGGTCCGCCGCGTTCTCCACGACGTACTCACCGAGCACACCGCGCAGCACACCGTCCCCGAGCTCAGCACGACCGCACCGACCGGACAGGCCGCACCGACCGCACCGAGCGCACCCCCGGGCGCCCGCGACGCGTCGTGGACGCCGCTCGTGCTGGTCGCCTGTTCCGGCGGCGCCGACTCCATGGCGCTCGCCTCCGCCCTCGCCTTCGAGGCCCGCAAGCTGCCCGTCCGCGCCGGTGGCATCACCGTCGACCACGGCCTCCAGGACGGTTCCGGCCTGCGCGCCGCCGAGGTCGCCGTCCGGCTCACCGCCATGGGGCTGGACCCGGTGGAGGCCGTCACCGTGACCGTCGGCCGCGACGGCGGACCCGAGGCCGCGGCCCGCGACGCCCGGTACGCCGCGCTGGACGAGGCCGCCGAGCGGCTGGGCGCCGCCGCGGTGCTGCTCGGGCACACCCGCGACGACCAGGCCGAGACGGTGCTGCTCGGCCTCGCCCGCGGCTCCGGCATCCGCTCGCTGTCCGGGATGGCCGCCGTCTCCGGCGCCGAGGGCCGCTACCGCCGCCCCTTCCTCCAGCTCGACCGGCAGACGGCCCGCAAGGCCTGCATGGTGCAGTCCCTGCCCGTCTGGGACGACCCGATGAACGCCGACCCGGCCTACACCCGGTCGCGGCTGCGCCACGAGGGCCTGCCCGCCCTGGAGAAGTCGCTCGGCAAGGGCGTCGTCGAGGCCCTCGCCCGGACGGCCCAGCTCTGCCGGGACGACGCCGACGCGCTCGACACCTGGGCCGCCGACGTCGAGCCCTCCGTACGGGACGAGACCGGCCATCTGGTCTGCGCCCGGCTCTACGCGCTGCCGCCCGCCGTCCGCCGCCGCGTGCTGCGCCGCGCGGCCATCGCCGAAGGCGCCCCGGCGGGCTCCCTCTTCGCCCGGCACATCGAGGAACTCGACCGGCTGATCACCAGCTGGCGCGGTCAGGGGGCCATCAATCTGCCCGGCCGCGTCGAGGCACGCCGACAGGGTGGCAGACTGGTCATTCGGCAAGGCTGACGCAGGCTGCAACGAAAGTGACCCGGGTGAACGAGAAAGACATGGGCGCCGACCTCCAGTCGGTGCTCATCACCAAGGAAGAGATCGACGCGAAGCTGGCCGAGCTGGCCGCGAAGATCGACGCTGAGTACGCGGGCAAGGACCTGCTCATCGTCGGCGTCCTCAAGGGCGCCGTGATGGTGATGGCGGACCTGGCGCGCGCGCTGTCCACCCCCGTCACGATGGACTGGATGGCCGTCTCCTCGTACGGGGCGGGCACCCAGTCCTCCGGCGTGGTCCGGATCCTCAAGGACCTGGACACCGACATCAAGGGCAAGCACGTCCTGATCGTCGAGGACATCATCGACTCCGGCCTGACCCTGTCGTGGCTGCTGTCGAACCTCGGCTCGCGCGAGCCGGCCTCCCTGGAGGTCTGCACCCTGCTGCGCAAGCCCGAGGCGGCGAAGGTCGCGATCGACGTGAAGTGGATCGGCTTCGACATTCCCAACGAGTTCGTCGTCGGATACGGCCTGGATTACGCGGAGAAGTACCGCAACCTCCCCTTCGTCGGGACGCTGGCGCCGCACGTCTACGGCGGCTGATCGGGTTGGCCCCCTGATGTCCCGGCGCCGTACGGGAACCCCGGCCCCCTTCCCGCCGTTGGAGCATGGGAAGGCGGTCGCGGGTGACAATGCTGGGGTACCGTCCGAAGAACAGTCTTTTCTCATAGCAGCATTTACCTACGGGCAGGAGGGACGGGGCGTCATCGCTCCGTATGGATGGACGTGAAGCGATACTTCCGTGGGCCGGTCATGTGGATCGTGCTGGCCGTCCTCGCCGTGGTCGTGTTGATGCAGGTCGTCGGCTCGTCGGGCGGCTACAAGACGGTGGACACCGGCGAGGTCGTCCAGGCGATCGACAAGAACCAGGTCGACCAGGTCAAGCTGACCACCGGCGACGAACAGATGATCAAGGTCGACCTCAAGGACGGCCAGAAGGTCAAGGGCAGCGACAAGATCCAGGCGAGCTACATCGGCACGCAGGGCTCCGACCTCGCCGCCACGCTGCAGAAGAAGTACGAAGCGGGTGACATCGACAAGGGCTACACCGTCGCGCCCTCCAAGCAGAGCCCGTTCGTCTCGGTGCTGCTGTCGCTGCTGCCCTTCGTACTGATCGTCGTGGTCTTCCTGTTCCTGATGAATCAGATGCAGGGCGGCGGCTCCCGGGTCATGAACTTCGGGAAGTCCAAGGCCAAGCTGATCACCAAGGACACCCCGAAGACGACCTTCGCCGACGTGGCAGGGTCCGACGAGGCCGTCGAGGAGCTCCAGGAGATCAAGGAGTTCCTCCAGGAGCCGGCGAAGTTCCAGGCCGTCGGCGCCAAGATCCCCAAGGGCGTGCTGCTGTACGGCCCGCCCGGTACGGGCAAGACGCTCCTCGCGCGCGCCGTCGCGGGCGAGGCCGGCGTGCCGTTCTACTCGATCTCCGGCTCCGACTTCGTCGAGATGTTCGTCGGTGTCGGTGCCTCGCGTGTGCGCGACCTCTTCGAGCAGGCCAAGGCGAACGCCCCGGCGATCGTCTTCGTCGACGAGATCGACGCCGTCGGCCGGCACCGCGGCGCGGGCCTCGGCGGCGGTCACGACGAGCGCGAGCAGACCCTGAACCAGCTGCTCGTCGAGATGGACGGCTTCGACGTGAAGGGTGGCGTCATCCTGATCGCCGCCACCAACCGGCCGGACATCCTCGACCCGGCGCTGCTGCGCCCGGGCCGCTTCGACCGGCAGATCGCCGTCGACCGCCCGGACATGCTGGGCCGCCTGGAGATCCTCAAGGTCCACCAGAAGGGCAAGCCGGTCGCTCCGGACGTCGACCTGTCCGCCGTGGCGCGTCGTACGCCGGGCTTCACCGGTGCCGATCTGTCGAACGTCCTGAACGAGGCGGCGCTGCTGACCGCCCGCTCGGACAAGAAGCTGATCGACAACCACATGCTGGACGAGGCGATCGACCGGGTGGTCGCGGGCCCGCAGAAGCGGACCCGGATCATGTCGGACAAGGAGAAGAAGATCACCGCGTACCACGAGGGCGGTCACGCCCTGGTCGCGGCGGCCTGTCCGAACTCCGACCCGGTCCACAAGATCACCATCCTGTCCCGTGGCCGGGCCCTGGGCTACACCATGGTCCTGCCGGACGAGGACAAGTACTCCACCACGCGCAACGAGATGCTCGACCAGCTGGCCTACATGCTGGGCGGGCGCGCGGCCGAGGAGCTGGTCTTCCACGACCCGACCACGGGCGCGGCCAACGACATCGAGAAGGCGACCGCGACCGCGCGGGCCATGGTCACGCAGTACGGCATGACCGAGCGGCTCGGCGCGATCAAGTTCGGCGGCGACAACAGCGAGCCCTTCCTGGGCCGCGAGATGGCGCACCAGCGCGACTACTCGGAAGAGGTCGCCGCGCTCGTCGACGAAGAGGTCAAGAAGCTCATCGAGACCGCGCACAACGAGGCCTGGGAGATCCTCGTCGAGAACCGTGACGTCCTCGACAACCTCGTCCTGCGGCTGCTGGAGAAGGAGACGCTCGGCAAGGAGGAGATCGCCGAGATCTTCGCCCCGATCGTCAAGCGCCCGGCCCGCCCGGCGTGGACCGGCTCCTCGCGGCGTACGCCGTCGACGCGGCCGCCGGTGCTGTCGCCGAAGGAGCTGGCGCTGACCAACGGCGCCGCCGGCTCCGCCGCGACGAACGGCTCCGGTCCTTCCTCCTCCGACACCACCGCCGCCCCGGCGGCGGAGCCGGTCACGGAGGACCGCCCCGAGGCGTAAGGCTGCAAGCCCCGGAATGAAAGCCGCGCTCCCCAGGTTCTAGCCTGTGGGAGCGCGGCTTTTCACATACGCGCGTACTCAGGCAATACGGAACGAGGCACACATGACCGACCCGGTGACTCTGGACGGCGAGGGCACGATCGGCGTGTTCGACGAGAAGCGCGCCGAGAACGCCGTACGGGAACTCCTCATCGCGGTCGGCGAGGATCCGGACCGTGAGGGCCTGCGGGAGACCCCGGCCCGGGTGGCGCGGGCGTACAGGGAGATATTCGCGGGCCTGTGGCAGGAGCCCGAGGACGTCCTGACGACCACGTTCGACCTCGGACACGACGAGATGGTCCTGGTGAAGGACATCGAGGTCACGTCCTGCTGCGAGCACCACCTGGTGCCCTTCCGGGGCGTCGCCCACGTCGGGTACATCCCGTCCACCAGCGGCAAGATAACGGGCCTGTCGAAGCTGGCCCGGCTGGTGGACGTGTACGCCCGCCGGCCGCAGGTGCAGGAGCGCCTGACCACCCAGATCGCCGACTCGCTGATGAAGATCCTGGAGCCCCGGGGCGTGATCGTCGTCATCGAGTGCGAGCACATGTGCATGTCGATGCGCGGCATCCGCAAGCCCGGCGCGAAGACGATCACCTCCGCGGTGCGCGGTCAGCTGCGCGACGTGGCGACGCGCGCCGAGGCGATGAGCCTCATCATGGCGGAGTAGTCAACTCCCTTTGGTCCGGGCGCCTTTCGGCGTCTTTCATGCCGGACAGGTGGTGGACGCGGCCCGTCGTGCCGTGAAGACTCGCCGCATGACGATCACGAACGAGCAGTCGACGCCGTTGCCCACGCGCTCGCTCGGCGGGCTGGAGGTGTCCGCCCTCGGCTTCGGCGCGATGGTGCTGTCCCCGGGTGTGTACGGCGAGATCGACGACGAGCGCGGTGAGCGGGCGCTGCTCGCCGCCGTCGACGCGGGCGCCACGCTCATCGACACCTCCGACGGGTACGGCGCCGACGGCCACAACGAGCGGCTCATAGGCAAGGCGCTGCGCGGGCGGCGCGACGAGGTCGTCCTCGCGACCAAGTTCGGCTTCCGGCTGCCGGAGGGCATCGAGCCGCACCCCTTCCCGGTCGGCTTCGCCTTCGGCGAGTTGGCCGTCAACGCCGACCCCAAGCACGTACGGGGGTACGCCGAGGCGAGCCTGCGGGAGCTGGGCACCGACCGGATCGACCTGTACTACCCGCACTTCCCCGACCCGCAGGTGCCGCTGGAGGACACCGTCGGCGCGGTCGCGGACCTGATCCGGGCGGGGCTGGTCCGCCACCTGGGCCTGTCGAACGTCACCGCCGAGCAGCTGCGCGCCGCGCACGCCGTGCACCCGGTGGCCGCCGTCCAGACCGAGTGGTCCATGTGGCGCCCGGTCGACCCGGAGCTGCTCGCCACCGCCCACGAGCTCGGGGTGGGCCTGGTGGCCTGGTCCCCGCTCGGCGCGGGCTTCCTGACCGGCACGGTCGGCGAGGTGAAGGACGGCGACTTCCGGCAGCAGATGCCGCGCTTCAGCGCCGCGAACCACCAGGCCAACAACGATCGCTTCGCCCCCGTCCGGGGCATCGCCGCCGAGCTGGACCTCACCCCGGCGCAGCTCGCCCTGGCGTGGCTGCTGGCCCAGGACCCGCACGTGGTGCCGATCCCGGGCAGCCGCACCCCGGCCCACATCGAGGAGAACCTCGCCGCGGCGCGCGTCGCGCTCTCCTCCGACGTGCTGGGCCGGCTGTCGGCGATCCTCGCCGAGACGGAGGTCGCGGGCGGCACGCTGCTGTAGCCCCGCGGCCCCCCGGTGGGCGGTCAGCCCACGGACGGGACCTCGTCGTCGTCCTCCGGGAGCCGGCAGACCCGCTCCAGGAACACCGCCGCCGCGATCACCGCGATGCCCGCCGCGACCGAGAAGCCGGCGTAGATCGCCTGGTCGCGGCGGGCCGGGATGTCGAGGGAGCCGAGCAGGAAGACGCCCACGCCGCCGTACATCCCGCTGACCAGGGCGGTGACCAGGGCGCTGGCCTGGCCGAACACCACCGCGCGGGCCGCCATCAGCGGCTCGACGCCCTTCGCCCCCGGCCGGCGCTCGCGCTGGGCGCGCAGGCGGGAGCGGAGCGAGAGGGCCGTCGCCAGCAGGACGACGGCGATCGCGGCGAGGACGATCGGCGCGGCGAGCGGGACGCTCGGCAGGGTGCCGAACGACTCCCACAGCCGGGCGCCGCCCCAGGAGAGGATGCCGGCGACGGCGAAGAGACCGGCCAGTACCTTGAGCCGCAGTTGCTTCACCGGGTGTCCTTACGTGGTCGGCGCCGTACGGTCTTCGTTTCGATCAACGACTACTCCGGCAGCCGCAGTTCCAGGTCCGCCCGGGGGAGGACACCCTCCCGGCCGACGGCCGCCAGCAGCTCGGCGACCGCGCCGGCGCCGGGCAGCTGGGCCTCCGGGTCCACGTCGTGCCACGGAGCCAGCACGAAGGCGCGCTCGTGGGCGCGCGGGTGCGGCAGGGTCAGGACCGGGTCGTCGGAGACGACGTCCGCGTACGCCACGATGTCGACGTCGAGCGTGCGGGCGCCCCAGCGCTCCTCGCGGACCCGGTTGAAGGCCTCCTCCACGGCGTGCGCCCGCTCCAGCAGGGACGCCGGGGGCAGCGTGGTCTTCAGCACGACGACCGCGTTGAAGTACGACGGCTGGGAGCCGGGGTCGACGCCCCACGGCTCCGTCTCGTACACGGGCGAGACCGCCTTGATCCGGACGCCAGGGGTGTCCTCCAGCGCGTCGATGGCGCCCTGGAGGGTCTCCAGGCGGTTGCCGAGGTTGGAGCCCAGGGCGATCACGGCCCGTTTGGGGTTGGAGAGCGTGATGTCCGCGGCGTCGACCTGCTCCACCACGGAGGCGGGCACCGGCTGTACCGTCGGGTCGCTCTGCGTGCTCTTCATGCGCGCCTCCGCGTGATGGTGATGGTGACGTCGTCGAAGGGGACGGTGATCGGGGCGTCCGGCTTGTGGACGGTCACCTCGACCTCCTGGACCCCGCCGTGCTTCAGGCACTGCTGGGCGATGCGCTCGGCGAGGGTCTCGATCAGGTCCACCGGCTCCCCCTGCACGACGTCCACGACCTCCTCCGCCACGATGCCGTAGTGCACGGTCTTCGCCAGGTCGTCGTCGGCGGCCGCGGGGCGGGTGTCGAGGCCCAGCACCAGGTCCACGATGAAGGTCTGGCCCTCCTCGCGCTCCCGGGGGAAGACGCCATGGTGTCCACGGGCCTTGAGGCCGCGCAGCGCGACACGATCCACGCGAATCACTCCTGCTGTCGTTGGTCGGGCGGGCACACGGCCGGGTGCGGTCGACGCGCGTTGCCACCACTCGAATCTACCTGCGACCACCGACAGCGCCCGCCCACGGGCCTCGCTTACGCCCGCCTACCCACTCAGGAGCCGTTCTCGTCGTCCTCCTCGTCACCGGATTCGGCCAGAACGGGGGAGCCGTGGTGCGCCCAGATCCGCCAGCCGTCGGGGGTGCGGCGGAAGACGTTCGTCGCGACGACCAGCTGGCCGACGAGCGGCCCCAGCTCGGCGCCGTCCTCGGCGGGTCCGCCGCTGAGGATGTTCTCGGTGCAGGTCACCAGGGCCGTGTCGCCGGCCACGGACACCTTCACATCGGTCAGGAAGAACTGGATGTACTCGGTGTTCGCCATGATCAGCGCGTACGAGCGGAGCACCTCGCCGCGGCCGGAAAGGACCGGCCAGCCCGGGTGCACGCAGGAGATCTCGCCGTACGCGTCGTCCAGCCAGAGGTCGGAGATCGTCTCGAAGTCGCCGCGCTCCATCGCCTCGTAGAAGGCGGTGTTGGCCAGTTCGACCGCTTCCGTGTCGTTGGTGCGCGCGTCGCTCACAGGGCTCCCTCGACGGCGCGGGCGACCCGCACCGCGTCCGCCGTCGCCCGTACGTCGTGGACGCGTACGGCCCAGGCGCCTTCGTGCGCCGCGATCGCCGAGACGGCGGCGGTGGCCGCGTCCCGCTCGCGCGCCGGGGGCGGCGGCGCGCCGTCGGCGGCCAGGATGTGGCCGAGGAACCGCTTGCGCGAGGCGGCCACCAGCAGCGGGTGGCCCAGTGCGCGCAGGTCCGCCAGGTGGGCGACGAGGGCGAGGTCGTGCGGCGCCTGCTTGGCGAAGCCCAGGCCCGGGTCGACGATGATCCGCTCGGGGTCGACGCCGCCCTCGATGACGGCGGCCAGGCGCGCGCGGAGCTCGGCGAGGACCTCGGCGACCACGTCGTCGTAGACGGCGAGGCTGTTCATGTTGTCGCTGAAGCCGCGCCAGTGCATGACGACGAACGCCACCTCGGCGGCGGCCACGGACGGCACCATCTCGGGGTCGGCGAGGCCGCCGCTGACGTCGTTGACGAGTACGGCGCCCGCCTCGACCGCTCGGCGGGCCACCGAGGCGCGCATGGTGTCGACGGAGACCGTCACCCCTTCGGCCGCCAGGCCGCGTACGACGGGGACGACCCGCCGCAGCTCCTCGTCCTCGTCGACGCGCGTGGCGCCGGGGCGCGTGGACTCGCCGCCCACGTCCACCAGGTCGGCGCCCGTGGCGACCAGCTCCAGGCCGTGTTTGATGGCGGCCGTGGTGTCGAACCAGCGGCCGCCGTCGGAGAAGGAGTCGGGCGTCACATTGACGACCCCCATGACCGCACAGCGGTCCCACTCCGGCAGGCCCCGGGCCGTGCCACGCGCGCGCAACGTACTCATGCGTCCAGCCTAGGGGGTACGGCTCAGGCGGCCATGGCCACGGCTCAGGCGGCGCGGACCTCGTGTTCCGGGGCCGCCGCCGTCCGGGGCAGGTGCGCGCAGGGGCGGGCCGCGGCGGCGCCGGCGCGGCGGCGGAAGGGGCGGGGCGGGGCAAGGTTCACGAAGCCCTCGGCCTGCATGGCGGCGAAGCCGATGCGGGGGAGGTCCCGGGTGTTGCGGTAGACCACGAAACGGGGCTCCCAGCGGGGCCGGAACTTCGCGTTGAACTTGTACAGCGACTCGATCTGGAACCAGCGGGAGAGGAAGACCAGCAGCCCCCGCCACACCCGCAGCACCGGGCCGGCGCCGAGCTTCTCGCCGCGCGCGAGGGCGGAGCGGAACATGGCGAAGTTCAGCGAGACCCGCTCCACGCCCAGCGTGGGCGCGGCCTGGAGGGCGGCGACGATCAGCAGTTCGTTCATGCCCGGGTCGGCGGACCGGTCGCGGCGCATCAGCTCCAGCGACATGCCGTCCGTCCCCCACGGTACGAAGTGGATGATCGCCTTCAGGTCGCCGTACGGAGAGGCGGCGGAGTCGTCGTCCTCCTTGTGGGCGGTCGCGATGACCGCCTCGCCGTCCGCGGGGTCGCCGATCCGGCCCAGGGCCATGGAGAAGCCGCGCTCGGTGTCGGTGCCGCGCCAGTCGGCCGCGGCGCGCCGTATCCGGTCCAGTTCCCCCTCCGTCAGGTCACGGGCGCGCCGGACCCGCGTCGTGTACCCGTTGCGCTCGATGCGCTTGACCATCTGGCGCACGTTGCGCATGGCGCGCCCGGTGAGGGAGAAATCCGCGACGTCCACCACCGCCTCGTCCCCGAGCTCCAGCGCGTCCAGGCCGGTCTCGCGGGTCCAGACCTCGCCGCCCGTCTCGGAGCAGCCCATCACGGCCGGGGTCCAGGAGTGGGCCTTGGCCTCGTCCATGAAGCGCTCGATGGCGCCGGGCCAGGCCTCGACGTCCCCGATCGGGTCGCCGCTGGCCAGCATCACGCCGGAGACGACCCGGTAGCAGACGGCGGCCTTGCCGCTGGGCGAGAAGACGACGCCCTTGTCGCGGCGGAGCGCGAAGTGGCCGAGCGAGTCGCGCCCGCCGTGCAGCTCCAGCAGTGCGCGCAGCCGGGCCTCGTCGTCCTCGGTGAGCCGGGCGACCGGGTGTTCGGGGCGGAAGGCCAGGTAGATGGTGGTGATGGCGGTGAGCAGGCCGAGCGCGCCGAGCGAGTAGCCGACGGTCCAGTCGACGCCGCCGCGGTAGCCGACCGGGCCCTCCACGCCGAGCAGGCCGTACAGGACGTGCTCCAGACGGTCGCTCAGGCTCGGGCTGCCGACGACCTTCCCGGGGTGGGCGCTGACGATGACCAGGCCCAGCGCGATGGAACCGGCGCCCATGAGGACGAAGTTGGCCAGCGCCTTCCAGCGGCTGCGCGGGTCGGGCAGGGCCGCGAACTCGCCGCGGTGACGCAGGAGCAGCACCAGCAGCACGAGCGAGAACAGGACGCCGATGACGGAGTGCCGGTAGACGAACTGGGCCACCGCGCCGACCGGCAGCAGGATCACCGCGGCGCGCCAGGCGCGGCGCTTGTGCCGCTTGAGGCCGTGCGCGAGCAGCAGGAGCAGCACGCCGGCGCTGAGGGACAGCGCCGCCGACAACGGGCCCAGGGTGCCGGGGAGCACCTCCGCGATGGCGTGCACGCGGCTGGCCCGGAAGCGGGGGAAGACCCCGGCGGCGATGTCGATCAGACCGATGGCCGTGCAGGCCGTGCCCACCAGGGAGGGAACCTTCTCGGCACGTGGTCCGCGCAGGACACGGCGCATCCGATTCGGAACCGATCCCGACTTATCCCCATCTTTCGTGACAGACATCGTTTCCCGTAGCTCCGCGAGAGATTCCAGTGTTCCTTTCGGCCGCAGAATCGGTCGGCCGGAGACGTGCGCTCTCTAGGACGGCGGCCAGGGGAGGCGGGTTCATTCATCCCCGGGAAATTCTCGACGAAGAGGATCAGAACGACTCATGGGTCTGACCAGCAACAAGGTTCTGGCGCTGGCCGCGGTGGTCGCCGTGGGGCTGTTCGCCGCCACGGTGTGGCTGTGGCCGCGCCTGTCGCGCCGGGGCCTGCGCCCGGTGCTCGGCAGGGTCGGCCT
This sequence comes from Streptomyces sp. NPDC093546, assembly GCF_044765045.1. Taxonomy (NCBI): domain Bacteria; kingdom Bacillati; phylum Actinomycetota; class Actinomycetes; order Kitasatosporales; family Streptomycetaceae; genus Streptomyces; species Streptomyces sp. NPDC093546. Next base: position 625,603 of record NZ_JBIWJG010000002.1, read on the forward strand.
GCTGCTCGCGACCCAGCTGGGGCTCTTCGCGTCGGTCGGCCTGGCCGCCAACAACTACTTCCTCTTCTACGGGTCCTGGGCCGACCTCTTCGGCCAGGAGCAGCAGATGGGCGTGGTCGTCGACCACTCGAAGGGCGGAAAGTCGGTCAAGCTCGTCGCCGAGCTGAAGCCGGAGGGCGTGCCGGGCGGCGGGCGCCCGGCGGCCGCCGGGCAGGTCCAGAAGGTCCTCATCGCCGGGAAGAAGTCCGGGATCACCAGCCCCGCGTACGTGTACCTGCCGCCGGAGTACTTCCAGCCGGCGTACGCGGGGAAGACCTTCCCCGCCGCGGTCGTCCTGACCGGCTACCCGGGCACCGCGGAGAACCTCCTCAAGGGCCTGAAGTACCCGCGTACGGCGTACGAGCAGGTGAAGAGCGGGAAGATGCGGCCGATGGTCCTGGTGATGCTGCGCCCGACCGTGGCGCCGCCCCGGGACACCGAGTGCGTCGACATCCCCGGCGGCCCGCAGACCGAGACCTTCTTCGCCGAGGACCTCCCCACGGCGGTGTCGGGGGCGTACCGCGTGGGCACGCAGCCGCGGAACTGGGGCTTCATCGGCAACTCGACCGGCGGCTACTGCGCGCTGAAGATCGCCCTCCACCACCCCGAGCGGTACGCGGCCGGCGCCGGCCTCTCCGCGTACTACAAGGCCGCCGAGGACGTCACGACCGGCGACCTCTTCAAGGGGGACCGGCGGCTGCGCGACCGCGCCAACCTGCTGTGGAGCCTGGACCACCTGCCGCAGGGCCGCTCGTCCTTCCTGGTGACCACGTCGAAGCAGGGCGAGGGGAACCTCAAGGGCACGCGCGCGTTCATCGCCAAGGTGAAGGCGCCCGCACGCGTGTCGTCGATCACCCTCGACAGCGGCGGGCACAACTTCACCACCTGGAACCGGGAGATCCCGCCCGCCCTGGTGTGGCTGAGCGGCCGGCTGAGCGCTAACTGACCGTCTCGACGTCGACGTCCGTACGGGGGACGTCCCGCGCGTCCGCGGCGGTCGAGCGGCGCAGCGCCTCGTGCAGCCGCGCCGGGGTCAGCACCCCGAGGAAGCGGCCCCGCTCCTCGCGGTCGATGACCGCGATCCAGCCCGCGTCGTGCTGGAGCATCGTGGCGAACGCCTGCTTGAGCGAGGCGCCGACGGGCAGCCACGCCTCCATGCGGCGCGCGTGGTCGCGTACCCACCCCTTGCCGCGCGCGGCCTGCTCGGCGGAGATCCAGCCGTGCAGGTTGTCCTCGCGGTCCAGGACGACGGCCCAGCGGGAGTCGAGCGCGCGCGGGAGCGGGTCGTCGAGGTGGACCACCGGCGGCTGTTCGAGGTCGCCCGGCTCGATCGGGGTGACGGACAGCCGCTTGAGGCCCCGGTCCGCGCCGACGAAGTCGGCGACGTACGGGGTGGCGGGGGCGCCGAGCACGGTGGCCGGGCTGTCCAGCTGCTCGATCCGGCCGTGCCCGTACACGGCGATGCGGTCGCCGAGCCGGACCGCCTCCTCGATGTCGTGCGTGACGAACAGGACCGTCTTGCGCATCTCCGACTGGAGCTTGAGGAACTCGCTCTGGAGCCGCTCCCGCACCACCGGGTCGACCGCCCCGAACGGCTCGTCCATCAGCAGCACCGGCGGGTCGGCGGCCAGGGCGCGGGCCACGCCGACGCGCTGGCGCTGGCCGCCGGAGAGCTGGTCGGGGTAGCGGTCGCCGTACGTGGCCGGGTCGAGGCCGACGAGGTCGAGCAGCTCGGCGGCGCGGGCGCGGGCCCGGTCGCGCCGGGTGCCGAGGAGGTGGGGCACGGTCGCGGTGTTCTCCAGCACCGTCTTGTGCGGGAAGAGGCCGACCTGCTGGATGACGTAGCCGATCCGGCGGCGCAGCCGGACGGGGTCGACGGCCGAGATGTCCTGTCCGTCGACGAGGATGCGGCCCTCGGTCGGCTCGATGAGCCGGTTGACCATCTTCATCGTGGTGGTCTTGCCGCAACCGGACGGACCGACGAGCGTGACGAGTTCGCCCTCGGCCACCTCGAACGACAGGTCGTCGACGGCGGTCGTGCCGTCCGGGTACCGCTTCGTCACATGCTCGAATCGGATCATGGTTCCCCCATTGTGGCCGGTGCGGTGTGAAGGCCATGTTGCCGTGGTGTGGCGGCGCGGGGTGATTGTCAGTGGCGGGGGTTAGGGTCGGTGGCGGGTCGAACTGGCGAACGGGGGTGAGCGGGTGAGCGCGGCGACGAGCTGTCTGGTGGCCAACGACTGGATCTGCGCGGAGTACGTCCGCTCCCGCGCCCAGGAGCTGACCGACGCGACGGTCCAGCACGTCTGGATCACCGTCGTGTCGGTGCTGATCGGCCTGGCGGTGGCGTTTCCGCTGGCGCTGCTGGTGCGCGCCCGGCCGCGGTGGGCGGGGCCGGTGCTCGGGCTGACGACCGTGCTCTACACGATTCCGTCGCTGGCGATGTTCTCGCTGCTGCTGCCGCTCTTCGGGCTCTCGGCGGCCCTGGTCGTGACGGGCCTGGTGCTCTACTCGCTGACGATTCTCGTACGGAACATCCTGGCGGGCCTCGCGGCCGTACCCGAGGAGACCCGTGAGGCGGCGCGCGGCATGGGGTACGGGCGCGGGCGCCTGCTGTGGGAGGTCGAACTGCCGCTCGCGCTCCCCGCCGTGATGGCGGGCGTGCGGATGGCGACGGTGTCCACGATCGCGCTGACGACGGTCGGCGCCCTCGTCGACTACGGCGGGCTCGGCACGCTCATCACGGGCGGCCTGAAGAGCTACTTCAAGGCGCAGGTGCTCACGGCGTCGGTGCTGTGCGTGCTGCTGGCGGTCGCGGCGGACCTGCTGCTGCTCGGCGCGCAGCGGCTGCTGACTCCGTGGACGCGTACGACACGTACGCGTACCCGCGCGGGTGCGGGAAGGGCGGGCTGAGGCATGGGCGCGGTGGCGGACTCCTGGACGTGGCTGACGACCGGGGCCAACTGGCAGGGCGAGAGCGGGGTGTGGCACCGGCTCGGCGAGCACCTGTACGTCAGCGGGGTGTCCCTGCTGATCTCGTGCCTCATCGCCCTGCCCCTGGCCCTCTGGCTCGGGCACGTCGGCAAGGGCGGGGCCCTCGCCGTCAACCTCTCCAACGTGGGGCGGGCGGTGCCCACGCTGGCGGTGCTGGTGCTGCTGACGCTCACTCCGCTGGGGCGCCACGGCTACCTGCCGGTGATCCTCGCCCTGGTGCTCTTCGCGGTGCCGCCGCTGCTCACCAACGCGTACCTCGGGATGCGCGAGGTCGACCGGGCGGTGGTCGAGGCGGCGCGCGGCATGGGGATGTCCGGGGGGCAGCTCTTCCGGAAGGTGGAACTGCCGCTCGCCTTCCCGATGGTGATGACCGGTGTGCGGTCGGCGACCGTGCAGGTGATCGCCACCGCGACGCTCGCGGCGATGGCCGGCCAGGGCGGCCTCGGCCGGATCATCACCGCGGGTTTCAACACGTACGACACCGCGCAAGTGGTCGCGGGGGCGCTGATCGTCGGGGCGCTCGCCCTGGCGGTCGAGGGCCTGCTGGTGCTCGCCGGACGGGTGTGGAACCCGGTGCGGCGGAGCGACGTATCCCTATCCGGACGGAGAACGTGATGAGTAGGACCTCGCGCCTGGCGGGTGCGGTACTGGCCGTGGCGGCGCTGACCGGCGGGCTGGCCGCGTGCGGGGGCGACAGCCTGGAGAAGAAGGGCGGCGCGGACGCGGCCTCGGCCCGCGGCGGTGGCGACAAGGGCACGCTCGTCGTCGGCTCGGCCGGTTTCACCGAGTCCAGTGTGCTGGCGGAGCTCTACGCGCAGGTGCTGAAGGACGCCGGATACACCACCTCCATCAAGACCGTGGAGAACCGGGAGCTGTACGAACCCTCCCTGGAGAAGGGCGAGATCGACGTCGTACCGGAATATGCGGCTACGCTTGCGGAATTCCTCAACGCCAAGGTGAACGGACCGAAGGCGTCGGAGGAGAAGCCGGTCGCCTCCAGCGATGTCACCGCCACCGTCGCGGCGCTGGAGAAGCTCGCCTCTCCGCGCGGACTGAAGGTGCTCCCGGCCGGCGGCGCGGTGGATCAGAACGCCTTCGCCGTGTCCAAGGAATTCGCCGAGAAGAACAAGCTCAGGACCCTTTCCGACCTCGGCGCCTCGAAGCTGAAGGTGAAGATCGCGGCGGGCGACGAGTGCGAGATCCGGCCGTTCTGCGCACCGGGTCTGAAGAAGACGTACGGCATCGACGTGACGGGCATCGACCCCAAGGGCGTCGGTACGCCGCAGGCCAAGCAGGCGGTCAAGGACGGCACCGACCAGCTGGTGCTGACGACCACGACGGACGCCACCCTGGAGCAGTTCGGGCTGGTGCTGCTGGAAGACGACAAGAAGCTGCAGAACGCCGACAATGTGCTGCCGGTCGTCAATGCGAAGGACGCCGGTTCGCCGGAGATAGCCGCCGCGCTCGACAAGATCACGAAGGTGCTGACGACCGAGGATCTCGTGGAGTTGAACCGGAAGGTGGATGCCGAGCGGGCAAAGCCGGCGGACGCGGCCCGGGCTTACCTGGAGGAGAAGGGGCTCATCGGGAAGTAGCCAACCGGAAGGCGATCAGTGGCAAAACATTGCCGGGCCAGTACCCCAAACGGAGTCTACGCACGGTAAATTTCAGGCCATGCCACGTGGACGCCACCGCCATTCCCCACCCCTGCACCGGCTGCTGCCGCCGTCGGCGGTCGCCGGAGCGTCGGTTCTCTGTGCCGGAGGCGCCTGGCTCTTCGCCGATCCGCTGGTCCTGCGCCTGCTGGTGGCGGCCGCCGCCGTGGGCGCCGTCACCGGCGCGGTCCTGATGCGCAGTTGGGACCGGGCGGCCGGCCGCCGCGTCGCCGAGCTGACCCGGGCCCGCGCGGGCGACCAGTGGCGCACCGAGGAGCGGATAGCGGAGCTGGAGGCGGACCTGGAGGAGTCGCGCGAGCTGCGCGCCCGGCTGGAGGCGAAGCTGCGGGCCAAGCGCGTCGAGCTGGCGGGGCTGCGCAACGAGCACGCCGGGCTGCTGCGCCGGTACGCCACCGCCGAGACCGAGCGGGCCAGCGCGTTGGAGGGCCGCCGGCAGCTCGCCCTGGAGGCCGCGGCCCCGGCCGCCCGGGCCGCCCGGGAGCTGCCCGCCGCGGTCTCGACGCCGACACCGGCCGCGTACCTCCAGGCCGCCAGGGCCCTGGAGAACCTCACGCGGAACGCCGCCGCTCAGGAGGCCGCCGGGTCCCCCGAGGCCGCAGAGGCCCCCGAGGCCGCCGAGGAGCACGAAGCCCCCGGGGCCGCGTCCTCGATGCGCCCGGTCCCGGCGGCGGCCGCGATCGCGCCGCAGGCGGCGCAGTGGCGTCCGGCGCCGCGCCTCCAGGGCGGCTTCGACTTCTTCGGCACGCAGGCGAAGAAGAAGGCCCCGGCGGCCATCGAAGCGGTCCAGCACGAGGACCTGGCGGACGTCGTCGGCGAGGAGGCCCTCGCCGTACGGCGCCGGGAGGAGCGCGCGGTCGGCAAGGTCATCGACCTGACGGCGCACGACGAGACCGAGCAGCTCGACGTGGTGGAGCTGCGGCGCGACGCCGTGTCGTGACCGCCGGGCCGCCGGCCCCCTGAGCTGCTACTTGTCGATGTCGCCGACGACGAAGAAGAACGACCCCAGGATCGCCACCATGTCGGCGACGAGCGTGCCGGGCAGCAGCTCCACCAGCGCCTGGATGTTGTTGTACGACGCCGAGCGCAGCTTCAGCCGGTACGGGGTCTTGTCGCCCTTGGACACCAGGTAGTAGCCGTTGAGCCCGAGAGGGTTCTCGGTCCAGGCGTACGTGTGGCCCTCCGGCGCCTTCAGGACCTTCGGCAGCCGCTGGTTGATCGGCCCCGGCGGCAGGTCCGCGAGCCGGTCGAGGCACGCGTCGGCGAGGTCCAGCGAGTTGTGCGTCTGCTCCAGCAGGCACTCGAAGCGGGCCAGGCAGTCGCCCTCCTCGCGGGTGACGACCTTCAGGGTGTCCTGGAGCTCGCCGTACGCGAGGTACGGCTCGTCGCGCCGCAGGTCGAAGTCGACGCCGGACGCGCGGGCGAGCGGGCCGCTGACGCCGTACGCGTGGACGATCTCGGGCGCCATGACGCCGACGCCGCGCGTGCGGCCGCGGAAGATCTCGTTGCCGAGGACCAGGCGGTCGTACACGTCCATGCGGGAGCGGATCGCCGCCACCGCCTGCCGGGCCCGGCCGAGCCAGCCGGCGGGCAGGTCCTCCTTGAGGCCGCCGACCCGGTTGAACATGTAGTGGATGCGGCCTCCGGAGACCTCCTCCATCACGTGCTGGAGGTCCTCGCGCTCACGGAAGGCGTGGAAGATCGGGGTGATACCGCCCAGTTCGAGGGGGTACGAGCCGAGGAACATCAGGTGGTTGAGCACCCGGTTCAGCTCCGCGAGGAGGGTGCGCGTCCACACGGCGCGCTCCGGGACCTCCATGCCGAGCATCCGCTCGACGGCCATGACGACCCCGAGCTCGTTGGAGAAGGCCGAGAGCCAGTCGTGGCGGTTGGCCAGCATGATGATCTGACGGTAGTCACGCGCCTCGAAGAGCTTCTCCGCGCCGCGGTGCATATAGCCGACGACCGGCTCGGCATGCCGGATCAGCTCGCCGTCCAGCACGAGCCGCAGGCGCAGCACGCCGTGCGTGGAGGGGTGCTGGGGCCCGATGTTCAGCACCATGTCGGTGCTTTCCGCGGCACCGCCGATGCCGACCGTGGTCTCCGTCATGCCGGACAGTATCCCTCGCCGGGCACGCGCTGGAGCAGCCAGGTGAAGTCCCCGAGCCCGCCCCGCGCCGTGAGCTCGGCGGCCTCCCCGGCGGCGGCGAGCGCCCGTACGTATCCGGCGGGGTCGCTCCGCGCCAGGTCGAGGGCGGGCCGCTCCCCGCCGACCCCGAGCCGCCGCAGCGCCTCACGCTGCGAGACCAGCTCGGCAAAGGCCCCGTCCGCCGTTCCGCCCGCCGCCGCGCACGCGTCCAGCGCCACGTGCGACGTGATGTCGCACGAGCCGTCCGGCACCGGCTCCACCTCGCGCCCCGCCCGGAAGCCGGTCAGCGTGCCGAAGGGCGGCCGGGCCCCGCGCACGTGGGCGTAGTCGACCGCCACCGCCAGGCCCGCCGCGAGGCGGCCCGCCGCGCGCGCCCAGGCCTCGTCGCGCGGGCGGCCGATCTCGGCGCGCTCGCCCGGCTCCCGCAGCGGCCACCAGCGGGCCAGCCACTCCGCGTCGGCCCCGGCGACCGGCGGGCCCAGCCGCTCCGTGCCGTCCGGCGCCACCTCCACGTACCGGGGGGTGCCCGACTCGTCCGCTTCGGCCACGTCCACCGGGACGTTGTCGAGCCACTCGTTGGCGAACAGCAGCCCCCGCACCCCGGAGGGAACCGACGCCCCCCACGAGATCCGCGGGTCCAGCCCTTCCGGCCGGGCCGCGCGCTCGACGGCGTACGCCCGTACCCGCAGACCGGCCGGCACCGCCGCCAGCACACCCGTCAGCAGCTCGCCGCGCCCCGCACCCACGTCCACCAGTGCGACCTCGTCCGTGCCGAGCTCGTCCGCGACCTGCGCCAGCAGCCGGGCGACCGCCCCGGCGAACAGCGGCGAGGCGTGCACCGACGTACGGAAGTGCCCCGCGGGCCCCTCGGGGCGCAGGTAGAAGCCGTCAGGCCCGTACAGAGCGGCCTCCGTGGCCGCCCGCCAGCCGCGCCACGGACCGGACTGACACGTCTCATCATTCACGGGCACCAGTCTCCACCGGCCTCTCCACCCTGCGGAGTAGGGCCCCGCCCCATGGATGGGACCTCCGGTTGACCCCTGCACCTATTCCGTTTCCCTACGCTGGGTTACGTGCAGCGCCTCTATGACTTCATCCGCAGACACCCCACGGGCGTCGACAGCTTCTGGGCTGTGATGCTCCTGGGGTTCTCGATGCTGTGGGTGGCCCAGGTCCCCGTCGGCGCCGAGCCCGTCCTGGTGGCCGCCGGGATCGTCCTGCTGCTCTGCCTCAGCGTCGCGCTGCGCCGCCGGGCGCCCGAGAAGATGCTGCTGCTCGTCGCCGGCATCGGCGTGGCCCAGCTCGCCCTGGACATCGCGACGAACCCGGCCGACTTCGCGATGCTCGTCGTCATCTACACCGTCGCCGCGCAGAGCGACGGGCCGCGCTGGGCGTCCCGCCTCGCGCTCGTCGGCGGGGTGAGCGCGGCCCCGCTGGCGCAGCTGCGCTGGCCCGTCGAGAACGTCTCGACCGCCGGGCAGGTGTTCTTCACCGTCGTGCTGAGCGTGCCGTTCGTGCTGGCGTGGGTGCTCGGCGACTCGATGCGCACCCGCCGCGCGTACTTCGAGCAGCTGGAGGAGCGCGCCACCCGTCTGGAGAAGGAGCGCGAGGCCCAGGCGAAGGTCGCCGTCGCGGCCGAGCGGGCCCGGATCGCCCGGGAGCTGCACGACGTCGTCGCCCACAACGTCTCGGTCATGGTCGTCCAGGCGGACGGCGCCGCGTACGTCCTCGACAGCTCGCCGGAGCTGGCCAAGCAGGCCCTCGACGCGATCTCCACCACCGGCCGCCAGGCGCTCGCGGAGATGCGCCGCCTGCTCGGCATCCTGCGCACCGGCGAGCCGCAGGACTCCGAGGACTACGTGCCGCAGCCGGACGTCCAGCAGATCGGGGACCTGGTGGAACAGGTCCGCAACGCCGGCCTGACCGTCGACTTCCGCATCGAGGGCACCCCGCGCCCGCTGCCGAGCGGCGTCGAGCTCACGGCGTACCGCATCGTCCAGGAGGCCCTCACCAACACCCGCAAGCACGGCGGCCCGGACGTCGGGGCGAGCGTGCGGCTGGTCTACTTCGACGACGGACTCGGCCTGCTGGTCGAGGACGACGGCCGGGGCGCGGCGCACGAGCTGTACGAGGACGGCGGCGCCGACGGCCGCGGCCACGGCCTGATCGGCATGCGCGAGCGCGTCGGGATGGTCGGCGGCACCCTGGACGCCGGGCCGCGGCCCGGCGGAGGATTCCGGATCAGCGCCCTGCTCCCCCTCAAGCCCGCCCACTGACCTTCGTGAGGAACCGCATGTCCATCCGCGTGATGCTCGTCGACGACCAGGTGCTGCTGCGCACCGGCTTCCGCATGGTGCTCGCCGCCCAGCCGGACATGGAGGTCGTCGCGGAGGCGGGCGACGGGGCCGAGGCGATCGACGTCCTGCGGTCCACGGCCGTGGACGTCGTCCTCATGGACGTACGGATGCCCCGCCTGGACGGGGTGGAGGCCACCCGCCGCATCTGCGCCGAGCCGGGCGCGCCGCGCGTGCTGATCCTGACCACCTTCGACCTGGACGAGTACGCCTTCTCCGGGCTGAAGGCGGGCGCGAGCGGCTTCATGCTCAAGGACGTGCCACCCGGCGAGCTGCTCAGCGCCATCCGGGCCGTGCACAGTGGGGACGCGGTGGTCGCGCCGTCGACGACACGGCGGCTGCTGGACCGTTTCTCCCCGATGCTGCCGTCCGCCGCCAAGGACCCGCGGGACAAGACCCTGGAGCGGCTCACGGAACGCGAGCGCGAGGTGATGCTGCTCGTCGCGCAGGGCCTGTCGAACGGCGAGATCGCGGGGCGGCTGGTGCTCTCGGAGGCCACCGTCAAGACCCATGTCGGCCGCATCCTCACCAAGCTCGGCCTGCGCGACCGGGTGCAGGTGGTGGTCCTCGCGTACGAGACGGGCCTGGTACGGGCCGGGGGCCGCTGAGCTCCGGCCGCCCGGCGCGCCCCGCCGCGTCAGCGCAGCACCGTCTCCAGGAAGTCGCTGCCGATGCGGGCGACGGCGGCCACGTCCAGCTGGTGCAGGACGTAGCGGCCGCGGCGGCGCACGGTGACGAGCTGGGCCTTCTTCAGCACGGCGAGGTGGCGCGAGACCTCCGGCGGGGTGAGGCCGTACAGATCGGCCAGTTCGCTGTTGGTGTACGCGGCACGGGCCAGCGCGCGGCACATGCGCATGCGCAGGGGGTGGGCCAGTGCCTCCATGCGGAGGTGGAGCAGCTCGACGGAGGCCGGGCCGGGCAGGTCCGGCGCGCCGACGGGGTAGTGGACGACGGGGCGCCAGCCGGGGGCGTGCAGCACCCACAGGTGGGGCCAGCCGAAGCTGGACGGTACGAAGGTCACTCCGGTGCCGGCGGCGGTGGTCCGGCCGTCGGTGAGCTTGTCGACCACGACGCGCCGCCCGCCCCCGGTCTCGTCGAGGCTCACGGCGGGCGACACGGCGTGCAGCACCTCCGGCAGGCCCTTGCGGCGCAGCAGCTCCGTCTTGTGGCGGGCGTCGGCGGCGAGGCCCGGCTGGACACGGCGCCAGGTGTCGGCGAAGAAGGCCTGGTCGCAGTCCTCGAAGAGGCGGCGCAGCCAGGCGCGTACGCCCGCGGGGTCGGCGAGCAGGCGGCGGGTGAACTCCAGCTGCCGGGGGCCGCGGCTGGCGGCGAGCTCGAGGGCGCGGTCGGGGCGGACGGGGCCGCCGGCCGCGTAGTGCGCGGAGCAGGTGAACTCCAGGGCGGCGGTCAGGAAGCGGTCCTCGTCCAGCGCGTCGAGGAGGTCGAGCTCCTCGGCGAGCGTGGCGCCGGTGCGGCCGTCGCCGCCCCGCACCCCGGCGAACGGCATGTGGACGTCCGAGAACGTCGTCGTCCACAGGAAGTTCGCCTCGTGCAGCCGGTCCGCGAGGTCCGGCTTGAGCGCGGCGGCGGTGGCGGTCGCCCAGCCGTGCAGCCCGGGGTGGTGCCCGGGCTCGGACAGGGCGTGCAGCGCCACGCCCAGCTCGGCGAGGGGCGAGATGTCGAAGACGATGCGCTCGGGCGGCAGGCCCGTGATGTCGATGCTCACGCTCACGACCCCATGGTGAGGGCTGCCGCGCCCCACCTCGCGCCAGTTGACGCCCCTCGTCAATCGATACGCGCCGGCGGGGCGAGGCGCGGAACCTAGGGGGTGGCTTGCCGATCTTGCCGGGCTCGCGGCGCCTGGCACCGCGCCTCGCCGCGTTGTCGTCGGTCGCCAATGCTCCGCAGTGGCTCCCTCCTCCGCCTTGCGATGCACGGCACCAGGCGCCGCTCCCTGATCCGGCCTGATCGACAAGACACCCCCTGGACCCCATGAACTCCCTGCACCAGCACCTCCTGGACACCTACCGCTCGGCCCAGCACGGCACCCCGGCCCCGCCGCTCCCCGGCGCCCACGACTGGCGCGCCCTGCGCGCGGCCCGCGACCACCGCCGCTTCCTCAAGGTGCTCAGGGGCGTGCCGGTACGCCTGTCGCGTGGTGCCCGGACACCCGGGCCATGAAGTCCCGCGCCGCGTCCACCACGTCCTGGCGCGACCACTCCAGCCCCGGTCCCGCGACCGTGACCTCGGTGAACGCGACGCCCGGCGGGCCGGCCGGGTCCGGGGCGGCCCAGGCGCGGAAGAGGGTGACGCCCGTGTCCTCGGCCTGGCGGACGGCCGCCTCCGTGAGGGCCTCGGGCTCGTACGGCAGCCACACCTGGAACTGGTGCGTGTGCGGGGTCTCCGGGTGCACCCGGAACCACGGCGCCGTGCCCGTGAGGCCCTCCCGCAGCGCCTCGGCCACCACGCGCGCGTGCGCCACGTACGACGGCAGCCGCGGCAGCTCCCGCTCCAGGCCCAGCAGCGCCGACAGCGCCGCCGGGAACTGCTGGAACAGCTGGCCCCCGTACCGGTGGCGCCAGGCCCGCGCCTCCTCGACCAGCGGCTCCGGGCCGGCCAGCACGGCGCCGGACAGCCCGCCGAGCGACTTGTAGAAGGAGACGTACACGCTGTCGGCGAGGCCGGCTATCTCGGAGAGCTCCCGCCCGAACCAGGGGGCGCACTCCCACAGCCGCGCGCCGTCGAGGTGCACCACCGCGTCCCGCTCCCGGGCCGCCTCCACCACCGCCACCAGCTCCTCCCAGGAGGGCAGGACGAAGCCGGCGTCGCGCAGCGGCAGCTCCAGCATCAGCGTGCCGAAGGGCTCGTCGAGGTCCCGCACCTCCTCGGCGGTGGGTATCCGGGGCGCGCGCGTCGGGTGGACGGTCCGCAGCCCGGTGAGCACCGACAGGGCGCGGCGCTCGTGGACCTCGGGGTGCGCCTGCGGGTGCAGGGCGACGACCGGGTTGCCGGTGCGCTCCGCCCAGCACCGCAGCGCCGCCTGCTGCGCCATGGTGCCGGTGGGGAAGAACGCCGCGGCCGGGAAGCCCAGCAGCGCCGCCACCCGCCGTTCCAGGGTCTCGACGACCCCGCTCCCGTACACGTCCGCCGACTCGGACAGGTCGTGGACGGAACCCGCGTCGTGCGCGAGCGCGGTCAGCCGCTCCCCGAGGGTCGTCTCGGAGGCGTACCGCCACAGGACCTTCTCGGAGGCCCGCCACGCGGCGATCCGCCGCGCCTTCTCGTCACCGTGATCGCTGACACCTTGATCAGTCATGGTCCGATCATCACACTGCCGGTCACGGCCTGTGGACAGTCGGCCAGCGGAACGAAACGCTGGCGTAGCATGACCAGAAATCGTCCGGTACCCCCCGCGGACTGGAACGGAAGGCCGTCGCCCGCGTGAACGCTTCGCAACCCCGCCCCGCCCGGCTCACCGTCGGCGTCGTAGGCGCCGGCCGGGTGGGCCCCGCCCTCGCCGCGTCCCTGCGGCTCGCCGGACACCGCCCGGTGGCCGTCTCGGGCGTCTCCGACGCGTCCGTGCGGCGCGCCGCCGAGCTGCTGCCCGACGTGCCGCTCGTCCCGCCCGCGCAAGTCCTGGAGCGGGCCGACCTGGTGCTGCTGACCGTCCCCGACGACGTCCTGCCCGGCCTGGTCCAGGGGCTGGCCGAGACCGGAGCCGTCCGCCCCGGGCAGCTCCTGGTGCACACCTCCGGGCGGTACGGCACCGCCGTGCTCGACCCGGCCCGCCGCGCCGGAGCGCTGCCGCTCGCCCTGCACCCCGTCATGACCTTCACCGGCACGGCCGTCGACGTCCAGCGGCTGGCCGGCTGCTCCTTCGGCGTCACCGCCCCCGAGGAGCTGCGGCTCGCCGCCGAGGCGCTCGTCATCGAGATGGGCGGCGAGCCCGAGTGGATCGACGAGGCGGCCCGGCCCCTCTACCACGCGGCCCTCGCCCTCGGCGCGAACTACCTCGTCACGCTCGTGGCCCAGTCCATGGAGCTGCTCCGCACGGCGGGGGTCGGCGCACCCGACCGCATGCTCGGCCCGCTCCTCGGCGCCGCCCTGGACAACGCCCTGCGCTCCGGGGACGCCGCCCTGACCGGTCCGGTCGCCCGCGGCGACGCCGGCACGGTCGCGGCGCACATCGCCGAACTGCGCAAGCACGCCCCGGCGGCCGTCGCCGGATACCTCGCCATGGCCCGTACGACCGCGGACCGGGCACTCGCCAACGGCCTGCTCAAGCCCGAGCTCGCCGAGGACCTGCTGGGCGTCCTCGCGGACGGTGCCGCGGGCGGTTCCGCGGGCCAGGGCGGCCAGGAGGGCCCGGAAGGCGCCGAGGGCGCGGAAGGAGACAGCGGCCGATGAGCCCCGACTTCGAACTGATCCCGACCCGCGACGAGCTCGGGTACGTCCTCGAACACTTCGCGCCCCGGGGCCGCACCGCCGTCGTCATGACCATGGGCGCCCTCCACGAGGGCCACGCCACCCTCGTCCGGACGGCACGCGAGCGCGTCGGCAAGGAGGGGTACGTCCTGGTCACCGTCTTCGTGAACCCGCTCCAGTTCGGCGCGGGCGAGGACCTCGACCGCTACCCCCGCACCCTGGACGCCGACCTCAAGACCGCCGAGCGCGCGGGCGCCAACGCCGTGTTCGCCCCGTCCGTCGAGGAGATGTACCCGGACGGGCGGCCCGAGGTCCGGATCACCGCGGGCGCCATGGGCGAGCGGCTGGAGGGCGCCTCCCGCCCCGGCCACTTCGACGGCATGCTCACCGTCGTCGCCAAGCTGCTCCACCTCACCCGCCCCGACGTGGCGTTCTTCGGCCAGAAGGACGCCCAGCAGCTCGCCCTGATCCGCCGCATGGTCCGCGACCTGAACTTCCCGGTGGAGATCGTCGGCGTGGAAACCGTCCGCGAGCCCGACGGCCTGGCCCTCTCCAGCCGCAACCGCTACCTGTCGCCCCCCGAGCGCCGTACCGCCCTCGCGCTGTCCGCCGCGCTCTTCGCCGCCCGCGACCGGCTGGCGGCGCAGACCGCGCTGCGCGCCCGCGCCGCGACCCTGCCCGCCTCCGAGAGCCGCGCCGAGGCCCTGTCCAAGCTGGGCGAGTCGCGCGCCGCGGCCGACGCCCACGCGGTGGCGGCGCTGGCGGCGGCGGGCCCGGGCGGCGCGGACGCGGTTCGGGCGGCGGCCCGCGCGGTACTCGACGAGGCGGCCAAGCGCACCCCGCCCCTCGTCCTCGACTACCTCGCCCTGGTCGACCCGGCCGACTTCACCGACGTACCCGACGATCACACCGGCGAGGCGATCCTGGCCGTGGCCGCCGAGGTCGGCACGACCCGGCTCATCGACAACCTTCCCCTCACCTTCGGAGCCCCCGCATGACCGGCATACGCCTCCAGGCCCCCGCCCCCGGCTGGGCCATCGACGCCGACGTCGTCGTGGTCGGCTCCGGCGTCGCGGGCCTGACCGCCGCCCTGCGCTGCACGGCCGCCGGGCTGCGTACGGTCGTCGTCACCAAGGCCCGCCTCGACGCCGGCTCCACCCGCTGGGCCCAGGGCGGCATCGCCGCGGCCCTCGGCGAGGGCGACACCCCCGAGCAGCACCTCGACGACACGCTCGTCGCGGGCGCGGGCCTGTGCGACGAGGAGGCGGTCCGCACCCTGGTCACCGAGGGCCCCGACGCCGTACGCCGCCTGATCGCCACCGGTGCGCGCTTCGACACCGACGAGGCCGGCACCATCGAGCTCACCCGCGAGGGCGGCCACCACCGCCGCCGCATCGCGCACGCGGGCGGCGACGCGACGGGCGCCGAGATCTCCCGCGCCCTGGTCGACGCGGTCCGCGACCGCGCCGTCCGCACCATCGAGAACGCGCTCGTCCTGGACCTCCTCACCGACGCCGAAGGCCGTACGGCGGGGGTCACGCTCCACGTCATGGGCGAGGGCCAGCACGACGGCGTCGGAGCCGTCCACGCCCCGGCCGTCGTCCTCGCCACCGGCGGCATGGGCCAGGTCTTCTCCGCCACCACCAACCCGGCCGTCTCCACCGGCGACGGTGTCGCCCTCGCGCTGCGCGCCGGGGCGGAGGTCAGCGACCTGGAGTTCGTGCAGTTCCACCCGACCGTCCTCTTCCTCGGCCCCGACGCGGAGGGCCAGCAGCCCCTCGTCTCCGAGGCGGTACGCGGCGAGGGCGCGCACCTGGTCGACGCCGACGGCGTCCGCTTCATGGTCGGGCAGCACGAGCTGGCCGAGCTCGCGCCCCGCGACATCGTCGCCAAGGGCATCATGCGCCGCATGCGTGAGCAGGGCGTCCACCACATGTACCTCGACGCCCGCCACTTCGGCGCCGAGATGTGGGCCTCCCGCTTCCCGACGATCCTCGCCGCCTGCCGCGCCCACGGCATCGACCCGGTCACCCAGCCGATCCCGGTCGCCCCGGCGGCGCACTACGCCTCCGGCGGCGTCCGCACCGACCTGTACGGCCGCACCACCGTGCCGGGCCTGTACGCGTGCGGCGAGGTCGCCTGCACCGGCGTCCACGGCGCCAACCGCCTCGCGTCGAACTCCCTCCTGGAGGGCCTGGTCTTCGCCGAGCGCATCGCCGACGCCGTCGCGAAGGACCGCGCCGCGAGCCCCGCGGGCGAGCCGCGCACGCCGGTCCCGCACCCCGCCCCCACCCTCCTGCCGCTGCTCGACCCCACCTGCCGCGCCACCCTCCAGCACGTCATGACGGCGTACGCGGGGGTGCTGCGCGACGCCGCCGGCCTCGCCGAGGCGGCCGAGCGGCTGGACGCCATCCACGGCGAGGCGGCGCGCGGCGGCCGCAAGGCCGCCGAGCCCGGCGTCGAGTCCTGGGAGACCACGAACCTCCTGTGCGTCGCCCGCGTCCTCGTCGCCGCCGCCCGCCGCCGCGAGGAGACCCGCGGCTGCCACTGGCGCGAGGACCACCCCGACCGCGACGACACGGCGTTCCGCCACCACCTCGTCGTACGGCTCGGGCCCGACCGGACCCTGGACGTCCGCCCCACCGACACCCAAGACTTCCCTCCGACCGTCGCCGAAGCCCCCCAGGAGCCGTAACCGTGAGCACGCCCGAAGAACG
Source organism: Streptomyces sp. NPDC093546 (assembly GCF_044765045.1). Lineage (NCBI taxonomy): Bacteria > Bacillati > Actinomycetota > Actinomycetes > Kitasatosporales > Streptomycetaceae > Streptomyces > Streptomyces sp. NPDC093546. The sequence goes on from NZ_JBIWJG010000002.1 coordinate 641,954, forward strand.
CCCGCAGCCCGTGGACGTCCCCCTGATCAACATCGGCGCGCCGGCCCCGTCCGGCGGCTGTGGCGACGGCTGCGCCTGCGGCGACGACGAGGTCTACGAGTGCGGGCTCGACCCCGCGCTCGCCGCGCTGCTGGTGAACGCCGGCCTCGACCCCGTACTCGTCGAGGACGTGGCGTACCGCGCGATCGAGGAGGACCTCGACGGCGGTGTGGACGTCACCACCGTCGCGACGGTCCCGGAGGACGCGGTCGCCACCGCCGACTTCACCGCCCGCGAGGCGGGCGTGGTCGCGGGCATCCACATCGCCGAGGCGATCATGAGCGTGGTCTGCACCCAGGAGTTCGCGGTCGAGCGGCACGTCGAGGACGGCGACCGCGTCGAGGCCGGGCAGAAGCTGCTGTCCGTCACCACCCGCACCCGCGACCTGCTCACCGGCGAGCGCTCCGCGCTCAACATCATGTGCCGCCTCTCCGGCATCGCCACCGCCACCCGCGCCTGGGCGGACGCCCTGGAGGGGTACAAGGCGAAGGTCCGCGACACCCGCAAGACCACCCCCGGCCTGCGCGCCCTGGAGAAGTACGCCGTGCGCTGCGGCGGCGGCGTCAACCACCGCATGTCGCTGTCCGACGCCGCGCTCGTCAAGGACAACCACGTCGTCGCGGCGGGCGGCGTCGCACAGGCCTTCAAGGCCGTGCGCGAGCAGTTCCCCGACGTACCGATCGAGGTCGAGGTGGACACCCTCCACCAGGTCCGCGAGGTCCTGGAGGCGGGCGCCGACCTGATCCTGCTGGACAACTTCACGCCGGCCGAGACCGAGGAGGCCGTCACCCTCGTCGGCGGCCGCGCGGCCCTGGAGTCCTCCGGCCGCCTCACCCTGGCCAACGCCGCCGCATATGCCGCGACCGGCGTCGACTACCTCGCGGTGGGCGCCCTCACGCACTCCTCCCCGATCCTCGACATCGGCCTCGATCTGCGAGAGGCGGAGCAGGGCTGATGCTGCTCACGATCGACGTCGGCAACACCCAGACCGTCCTCGGTCTCTTCGACGGCGAGGACATCGTCGAGCACTGGCGCATCTCCACGGACGCCCGCCGCACGGCCGACGAGCTGGCCGTGCTCATGCAGGGCCTGATGGGCATGCACCCGCTGCTCGGCGACGAGCTCGGCGACGGCATCGAGGGCATCGCCATCTGCTCGACGGTCCCCTCCGTCCTGCACGAGCTGCGCGAGGTGACGCGCCGCTACTACGGCGACGTGCCGGCCGTCCTGGTCGAGCCGGGCATCAAGACGGGCGTCCCGATCCTCACGGACAACCCCAAGGAGGTCGGCGCCGACCGCATCATCAACGCGGTCGCGGCGGTCGAGCTGTACGGGGGCCCGGCGATCGTCGTCGACTTCGGCACGGCGACGACGTACGACGCGGTCAGCGCGCGCGGCGAGTACACCGGCGGTGTGATCGCCCCCGGCATCGAGATCTCCGTCGAGGCGCTCGGCGTCAGCGGCGCCCAGCTCCGCAAGATCGAGCTGGCCCGCCCGCGCAGCGTGATCGGCAAGAACACGGTGGCGGCGATGCAGTCGGGCATCGTGTACGGCTTCGCGGGCCAGGTCGACGGCGTCGTCCAGCGCATGAAGCGCGAACTGGTCGGCCCCTCCGGCGACCCCTCCGACGTCACGGTCATCGCCACGGGCGGCCTGGCCCCGATGGTCCTCGGCGAGTCCACGGCCATCGACGAGCACGAGCCGTGGCTGACCCTGATCGGCCTGCGCCTGGTGTACGAGCGGAACGTCTCGCGCATGTAGGGACCCGTCGGGGGCAACGCGCCCACAACATCCACTTAAACGACATTCGTCCCATTTGTGCGTATCGTCACCCCATGCCTACGCCATACGGATCCCGCGGCGGCCTGGCGTTCGGCGCGGACGAGCTGCGTGTGCTCCGACGCGCCCTCGCCCATGCCCTTCACCCGGTCCCGCTCGACGACGAGGACGTACAGGACTGCCACCGCCTCGCCGGCTCGGTGGACGAGGCGGTCCGCGAGGCCCGGCGGCTGCGGGCCTTCCTCCTCGCGGACCTCGCGCGGTACCGCGACGCCCTGCCCGGCTCCGCGACCGGCTACCTGGAGCTGCTCCAGGACGCCCTGGCGGCCGGGTACGAGCCGGGGCCCGAGGACCTCGCCGCGCTGCGCGGGCTGCGGCACGGCGCCGTGGCCGCCGCGCTGCTGGAGCGCTGCCAGGGCCTCGCCGAGCAGTCCGTACGCGTCCGCCTGGCGGGGCAGCGCACCGCACCGGCCCCGCGCACCCGGCTGCTCGCGCTGCCCGGCGGCCGGGGCCGAGCCGCCCGCGCCGTACAGCAACCCGCGCGGCAGCCCGCGCCGCAGCCGGCCCCGGACCCCGCGCCCAAGCCCGTCCCCAAGCCCTCCGAGGTCTTCCCGCCGCGCCGGCGACCCGCGGCGCCCCCGCCCGAGAAGCGGGCGGCGAGCTAGTTACCCTGGACGCCATGGACTACGTATCCGCGCTCCTGCCGCCGGTGGTGATGGCCGCCTTCTTCATCGGCCTCGTCGTGACGATCGTCAAGAGCCAGGGCGGCCCGAACAAGGCCAAGGAGGACGCGGCCGTCGACGCGGCCCTCGCCCGCGCCGAGGCCACCCGCCAGGCGGACGGCTCCGCCTGACGCGTACTCCTCCCCTCCCCTGAACCAAGGGCGTACGACCGCTTACGCGTCGTACGCCCTTTTTGTTACCTTTGATACGTCAATAGCCAGTCATTCCGACATCCCCCACTATGGTGGCGACGTGCCCCGTCAATTGGGAGAGCTCGAAGACGCCGTCATGACCCGCGTCTGGCAATGGAACCGGCCTGTCACCGTCCGGGAAGTCCTGGAGGATCTCCAGCAGGAACGCTCCATCGCCTACACCACCGTCATGACCGTAATGGACAATCTCCATCAGAAGGGCTGGGTGCGCAGGGAAGTCTCCGGCCGCGCCTATCGATATACCGCGGTCTCCACCCGCGCCGCCTACTCGGCCGCACTGATGAACGAAGCCTGGTCCAAGAGCGACAACCCCGCCGCGGCGCTCGTGGCGTTCTTCGGCATGATGTCGCAGGAGCAGCGCGAGGCGCTGAATGACGCCATCCGGATCCTGCAACGCGACATCCCCGAAGAGACCGCCGAAGAGACGGCGGAAGAGACCGCCGAAGAACCGCCACAAGGCGAACAGGAACGGGCGGAAGTGGAAGACACCGAGCGCGCCGGGGGCAAGCCCGGGGACAAGGCCGGGGACAGCCGGGGTGCCGACGGCGAGGGCGCCGCCGGGCGATAGCGTCCCCCTCATGTCCTCCACCGACGTTCCGTCCCCGCCACCCAATCCCGCCGCGAAAGCCATGACCGTCCGGCGGGCCAGGACCAGCGATGTGCCGGCCCTGCGCCGCCTCGTCGACCCGTACGTCACGGCGGGCATCCTGCTCGACAAAGCGACCGTGACGCTTTACGAGGACATCCAGGAGTTCTGGGTGGCGGAACGCGACGAGGACGGTACGGTCGTCGGCTGCGGCGCACTCCATGTGATGTGGGAAGACCTCGCCGAAGTGCGTACTCTCGCCGTCGACCCGCACTTCCGGGGCGCGGGTGTCGGCCATCAAGTGCTGGGCAAGTTGCTGGACACCGCCCGCTGGCTCGGCGTGCGCCGGGTTTTCTGCCTGACCTTCGAAGTCGACTTCTTCTCCAAGCACGGCTTCGTCGAGATCGGCGAGACGCCGGTCGCCGGAGATGTCTACGCCGAGCTCCTGCGTTCCTATGACGAGGGCGTCGCCGAGTTCCTCGGTCTCGAACGAGTGAAGCCGAACACCTTGGGCAACAGCCGGATGCTTCTGCACCTGTGATCGGAGGATCGGCCTCGCCGATCCCTATGTCCGAATCGCGTATGTTTCCCGCCTTCCCTGGGTTCCGAACCTCTCCCGGGGGTTTGTGTTTTCCAGGGAAAAGCGGTTTCCTTTCCGCGTACTGCATTTTCGATGAAAGGAAATCCGGTGGCACAGAAGGTTCAGGTCCTTCTTGTTGACGACCTCGACGGCGGCGAGGCGGACGAGACGGTGACGTTCGCTCTGGACGGCAAGACCTACGAGATCGACCTCACCACCGCCAACGCGGACAAGCTCCGCGGCCTGCTCGAGCCGTACACCAAGAGCGGCCGGCGCACCGGTGGCCGCGCCGCGGGCAGCCGTGGCAAGGGACGCGTCGCCGCCGGCGGCAGCCCCGACACCGCGAAGATCCGCGCGTGGGCCAAGGAGAACGGTTACAACGTGAACGACCGCGGCCGCGTCCCGGCCGAGATCAGGAAGGCGTACGAGGACGCCAACCACTGAGTGCGGCCCCGTCGCCCGCACCCAGGAGCCGGACCCGGTGGCACGCCGTCGCCGCCGTGTCCACGAGTCGTACGAGACAGGGGGCGTTCCCCCTGTCGCCAGGAGCCGTCCCGGCGGCCGGCCCCGCCGCGAGCGAGGGCAGTGCCGGAAGCGTCGGTTCCACCTCGCGCCCGGGGAGGGGTGGGCGCAGCCACATGGAGGCGCCGGGCGCGCCGGATCCACTCCGTCCCGGGGGCAGCCCCGGGGGGACGGGTGCGGGCATCCGGCCACCGGCGCCGAGCACCGTGAGGTCCAGGGCGATGCCGCCCCACTCCAGCCACTGGAGCAGCCCCGGCACCTCTTCCGCGCTCCCCGCGGCGACGAGCATGCGCATCCGGCGCCCCTCGACGGCGACCGGCCACCGACCGCCCAGGCGCCGCAGCACGACGGCCCCCGCGGCGGCCGGCAGCTCCAGCGCGTCGAAGCGGAGCCCCGTCAGCAGCTCCACCCCCTCGGGGCCGCGCTCCGCGGCCCAGCCGAGCTCGTGCGCGTACCACCGCGCGTGGTCGCCGTCGCCGCTGTCGTCGAGCGGCAGGCGCGGGAGCGGGACGGTGAAGGCCATACCGGGGGAACTATCCGTCGGCCGCTCGGGTTACGCACAGTGGGGTGTCGATCACTGAGCGTGCGGTTCACGGGACCGCCCAGGCGCGAGGGTGGGCGCAAGAGTGTTCGCCCTTAGCGGAGGGAACCGGGGTTCACCGCATGGAGTGTCAGTGCCTACGGGTAAGACATTCCTAGTGGGAGGGGACGACACGCAGGCTCGGGGCGTCTCACGTTCGCCATCGGCGTACTGCCGGTGAGGGTAAGTACCTGGCCTGCGGGAACATCGTCTCGCACCATCGGGTTGGAGCATTTGTCGGCGTTCGGGTCAGGAGGCCACAGACGGGTGTCGGCAGTTGGAATGAGCGGTCCCCGCTTGCGGGACTAAGCTGCGGAAGGACAGGGAGGGGACCGACCCCTCTACTGCCTGACCGCTCTGAGGAGCGATTAACGATGTTCGAGAGGTTCACCGACCGCGCGCGGCGGGTTGTCGTCCTGGCTCAGGAAGAAGCCCGGATGCTCAACCACAACTACATCGGCACCGAGCACATCCTCCTGGGCCTTATCCACGAGGGTGAGGGTGTCGCCGCTAAGGCCCTGGAGAGCCTCGGGATTTCGCTCGAGGCGGTCCGCCAGCAGGTGGAGGAGATCATCGGCCAGGGCCAGCAGGCCCCGTCCGGGCACATCCCCTTCACGCCCCGTGCCAAGAAGGTCCTGGAGCTGTCGCTCCGCGAGGCCCTTCAGCTCGGCCACAACTACATCGGCACCGAGCACATCCTGCTCGGCCTGATCCGCGAGGGCGAGGGCGTCGCCGCCCAGGTCCTCGTGAAGCTGGGCGCCGATCTCAACCGGGTGCGGCAGCAGGTCATCCAGCTGCTCTCCGGCTACCAGGGCAAGGAAGCCGCCACCGCCGGTGGCCCTGCCGAGGGCACCCCCTCCACGTCCCTGGTCCTCGACCAGTTCGGCCGGAACCTCACCCAGGCCGCTCGCGAGTCCAAGCTCGACCCGGTCATCGGGCGCGAGAAGGAGATCGAGCGGGTCATGCAGGTGCTGTCCCGCCGCACCAAGAACAACCCGGTCCTCATCGGCGAGCCCGGCGTCGGCAAGACGGCGGTCGTCGAGGGCCTGGCGCAGGCCATCGTCAAGGGCGAGGTGCCCGAGACCCTCAAGGACAAGCACCTCTACACCCTGGACCTGGGCGCGCTGGTCGCCGGCTCCCGCTACCGCGGTGACTTCGAGGAGCGCCTGAAGAAGGTGCTCAAGGAGATCCGCACCCGCGGCGACATCATCCTCTTCATCGACGAGCTCCACACCCTGGTGGGTGCGGGTGCCGCCGAGGGCGCGATCGACGCGGCGTCCATCCTGAAGCCGATGCTCGCCCGCGGTGAGCTCCAGACCATCGGCGCCACGACGCTCGACGAGTACCGCAAGTACCTGGAGAAGGACGCGGCCCTGGAGCGCCGCTTCCAGCCCATCCAGGTCGCGGAGCCGTCGCTGCCGCACACCATCGAGATCCTCAAGGGCCTGCGCGACCGTTACGAGGCCCACCACCGGGTCTCCATCACGGACGAGGCGCTGGTCCAGGCCGCGACCCTGGCCGACCGGTACATCTCGGACCGCTTCCTGCCGGACAAGGCGATCGACCTGATCGACGAGGCCGGCTCCCGGATGCGCATCCGCCGGATGACCGCGCCGCCGGACCTCCGCGAGTTCGACGAGAAGATCGCGGCCGTCCGCCGGGACAAGGAGTCCGCGATCGACTCCCAGGACTTCGAGAAGGCGGCGTCTCTCCGCGACAAGGAGAAGCAGCTGCTGGCGGCGAAGGCCAAGCGGGAGAAGGAGTGGAAGGCCGGCGACATGGACGTCGTCGCCGAGGTCGACGGCGAGCTGATCGCCGAGGTCCTCGCGACCGCCACCGGCATCCCGGTCTTCAAGCTGACCGAGGAGGAGTCCTCGCGTCTGCTCCGCATGGAGGACGAGCTCCACAAGCGCGTCATCGGCCAGAAGGACGCCATCAAGGCCCTGTCGCAGGCGATCCGCCGTACGCGCGCCGGCCTGAAGGACCCGAAGCGCCCGGGTGGCTCGTTCATCTTCGCCGGCCCGTCCGGTGTCGGTAAGACCGAGCTGTCCAAGACGCTCGCCGAATTCCTCTTCGGCGACGAGGACGCGATGATCTCCCTCGACATGTCGGAGTTCAGCGAGAAGCACACGGTTTCCCGCCTCTTCGGTTCCCCGCCCGGATACGTGGGTTACGAAGAGGGCGGCCAGCTCACCGAGAAGGTGCGCCGCAAGCCGTTCTCCGTCGTCCTCTTCGACGAGGTCGAGAAGGCCCACCCCGATATCTTCAATTCCCTTCTCCAGATCCTGGAGGACGGTCGCCTGACCGACTCCCAGGGCCGGGTCGTGGACTTCAAGAACACGGTCATCATCATGACGACCAACCTCGGGACCCGGGACATCTCGAAGGGCTTCAACCTGGGCTTCGCCGCACAGGGTGACGTCAAGACCGGTTACGACCGGATGAAGGCGAAGGTCAACGAAGAGCTGAAGCAGCACTTCCGGCCCGAGTTCCTCAACCGCGTCGACGACACGGTCGTCTTCCACCAGCTCAGCCAGGAAGACATCATCCAGATCGTCGACCTGATGATCGCCAAGGTGGACGAGCGTCTGAAGGACCGCGACATGGGCATCGAGCTCAGCGGTGACGCCAAGCAGCTCCTGGCGAAGAAGGGCTACGACCCGGTCCTGGGCGCCCGGCCGCTGCGCCGGACGATCCAGCGCGAGATCGAGGACATCCTGTCGGAGAAGATCCTCTTCGGCGAGCTGCGCCCCGGTCACATCGTGGTCGTGGACACCGAGGGCGAGGGTGCGGAGAAGAAGTTCACCTTCCGTGGCGAGGAGAAGTCGGCGCTGCCCGACGTCCCGCCGATCGAGCAGGCGGCCGGCGGCACCGGCCCGAACCTCTCGAAGGACGCGTAAGCGGCCACCGCGTGACGAAGGGGCTGTCCCGTACGGGGCAGCCCCTTTGCCGTGCCCTCAGCGGGTCGCGTCAGCAGGTCGCCGGCTTCCGCCACGCGCACTCGACGTCGGCCGGCACCCCGGAGGTCCGTACGCGCTCGGGCGCCGCGGTGGCGATCGTCCCGCCGGCCGTGTCCGAGCGGGCCAGCGTCACCACGATCGCGTCCTCGACGCCCTTCACGGACGGCGCCAGGTAGTTGTTGAGGATGATCGCGTAGACCAGGCGGCGGCCGCCCGCGTCGGTGACGTACCCGGAGAGCGCCGAGGCCCCGGTCAGAGACCCTGTCTTGGCGCGGGTGTTCATCGCCGCCGGGGTGCCGCACATCCGGGTGCGCAGGGTGCCGCCGGTGGCGCGGTCCGGGGCGCAGGCGACCGGCAGGGAGTCGTACCAGTCGGCGTACCAGGGGGCGTCCTGGACGGCGAGGAGCAGCCGGCTGAGCTGGGCGGCGGGGAAGAGGTTCATCCGGGACAGCCCGGACCCGTCGGCCTGCCGGACCTGGTCCGGCTCCACGCCCTCGGTCTTCAGGTACGCGCCGATGGCGGCGAGTCCCGCGCTCCACGAGCCGCGGCCCGAGGTCTCGTACCCGATGGTCTTCGTCAGCGCCTCGGCGTGCATGTTGTTGGACAGCTTCATGAAGGGCCGCATGAGGTCCTTGAGCGGCATGGAGGTGTGCGCGGCGAGGACCGTGGCGCCGTCGGGCGTCCGCGCCCCCAGCCGCGGCGGGCCGCCTCCGACGCGTACGCCGTGGGCGGCGAGGGAGTCGGCGAAGACCGCGGCGGCGTAACCCGTCGGCTCCCAGACGGTGATCCACTCCTTGGTGGGCGCCGCGCCCAGCGGGATCTCGCCGCTGACGACGAGGGTGTTGGTGCCGTGCTCGCGCTCGACGGTCAGGGTGTCGGGCCGGCCGGCGGGAACGGTGGTGGCGCGGTTGTCGACGCGTACGTAGTCGGTGCGGGGGCTCACGCCCACCCGCGGTTTCGCGCCCGCCGCGCCGCCCGGGGCGGCCTCGACGACGACCGTGCCCGCGTCGTAGTCGGTGTCCGGGGCGACCGTGAGGGCGGAGGTCTGCGCGGAGTAGTACGACGACTCGTCGTCGGCGGCCCAGGAACGGCCCAGCCGGTGGGCGTCGAAGCGGGTGTCGTCCGCGACGAGCCGCCCGGTCACCCACCGGACGCCGGCGGCGGCGACCCGGGCGGCGAGGGCGTCGTAGTCCTTGGCGAGCGTGGTCGGGTCGCCCGTACCGCGCAGGTACAGGTCCCCCCGGAGGACGCCGTTGCGGGGACCGGCGGCGGCCAGGACCTCCGTACGGAACCGGTACTCCGGCCCGAGGAGCTCCATGGCGGCGGCCGAGGTGACGAGCTTGGTGTTGGAGGCGGGCATCAGCCGGTCGCCGCCGTCGCGCTGGTAGAGGGTCTCCCCGGTCCCGGCGTCGGCGACGACGACACTCGCGGCGCCGCCGTCCAGCCGGGGGTCGGCGAGGATCGTGTCGATGGCCCCTTTGAGGCCGGTGTCGGAGGGTCCCGCGCCGGCGGGAAGAGCGCTCCCCCCGAGAAGTCCGGCGAGCCCGAGGGCGAGGGCGGTCACGCGCATCACGTGTCTGCTCATGGAGAGGAGGATGGCGGAGCCGGGTGGGGCTGGGAAGGACGCCCGGGGCGCCGGCTCCCGGGCACGGGCCGCCGGGGCGTGTACAGGCGGCGTACGACCCCGTCGGCGAGCAGCTCCTCTCCCCGCGTGCGCACGCGGGGCGGCAGGTGGACGGCCACCAGGTCCATCCCGGCCAGGGGGGACAGGTCGATCTCCTCCGGCAGGAAGACGGCGTCGACCAGGTGCAGGATCGCGAGGGCGGGGAAGCGCTCCGGGACCTGGGCCAGGTCGGGGTGCAGGTGTTCGCCGTGGTGGACGAGCGTCAGTTCGTTGACGCCGGGGAGCGCGAGCCCGGGCGGGCAGCTGTGCAGGGACGACCACGAGACCCTCAGGTCGGCGAGACCGGTCAGCGCCGCCAGCGCCGTCCACTCCTCCGGGGTGTGCGGGCTGCTCGCGGAGCCGAGGTAGAGGTCCGTCACCGACCCGAGGCGGCCGATCCCGGCCAGCCCGTCGCGCGGCGCCGGCACGTCCGTCAGGTCGAGCATGGCCAGGGGCCGCCGGGGCAGGTCGCCCCACCCCCAGGAGGCGTCGTCGGTGAGGGCGAGCAGCAGGTAGTCCAGCCGGTCCAGGGAGGCGATCGGGCTCAGGTCCGCCTCCGGGTGGGGGTTGAAGAGCTGGAGGCTCTCGATCGGGCAGCCCGCCAGCCCGGTCAGATCCGCCAGCCTCGGGGTCTGGGCGGCCGTGAAAGCGGTGAGCCGGTCGGCGCCGGCCAGGAACGACAGGTCGGTCACGATGGGGTTCCCGTACACCCGGAAGCCGGGCGGCCGGGTCCGGCGTACGTAGGCGGCCAGCGCTGCGGGGGGAATGCCGCCCTCGGCGAGGGTCCGGGGCCGCCCGCCCAGCCGGGCCAGCGCGTCGAGCTGTTCGGCCGTCTCGGCCCGGAAGAGGAGGTCGTCCTGTGGGAGCCGGGCGATGACCTCGTCCGCGTACCGCCGCGTGTCGAACCGGCTCCAGGAGCGCGAGAGCTGGTCGCTGACCCGGAGGGACGGCAGCGTGGCGAAGCGGGACAGCAGGGGGATGGCCGCGTCGGAGGCGAGGAGGGTCGCGGTCGTCGCCACGGCGAGCGCGCTCTGCGTGTCCAGGCCCTCGGGGCCCGGCAGGAGGTCCAGCACGATGGGCCCGGCGGTGGCGAGCGCGTTCGCGTCGTCCAGGGTGCGCGGCGGGATCAGCCGCGCGGCCCGCTCCCGTACGGAGAGGGCGATGGCCGGGTCGAGTTCGGTCGCGTGTTCCAGGCAGGCGGCGGCGAGCAGGACGATCCTGGTGCGGACCCGCTCCCCGGGGGCGTCGTCCGCGCGCTTCAGCAGGGCGTCGAAGAGCTCGGCGCGCTCGCGCGGGCGGCAGTGGGCCACCGCCATGCGCAGCACGTCCTCCCACTGGTCGTCCGGCGCGTGCGCGGCGAGCAGGCCGAAGTCGCCCTCGTCGACGGCGGCCCGGGCGCCGAGGTAGTCCTGGAAGGTGCGGTGGATGAAGTCCACCGTGCCCGGGGAGGGCTCCCGCAGCAGGCCGCTGCGCTGGAGGAAGTGGTCGAAGACCGCCGGGGCGTCGCCCAGCGCCGCCGCCTCCGGCACGGCGGGCAGCGCGGCCGCGATGAGCACCTCGGCCTGTGCGCGGTCCATCTCGGTGCGGCCGTTGCGGATGAGCCAGTACGCGAGCCGCTGCAACAGTTGGATCTGCGGTTCCTCGCCGATGACCGGCAGCGGCATGTCGCGCTCGCGGTCCCGCCGGATCAGCAGCATGGACAGCGCGGCGGCGTACAGCTCCTTGCGCCCGCGCGGCAGGAACCCGTGCCGGTCGCGGTGCAGCGCGCAGATGAGCCCGCACATCAGGGGGTTGGTGGCCAGCCGCGCCAGGTCCTGCTTGCCGCGCAGGGCGTCGAGGAGGGGCTGCTCGTACGGCTCCGCGTCCATGCCCGCGGCCGCGTGCCAGCGGCGTACGAACGCGGTGACCTCGGTGCGGTTCATGGGGGAGAGCGTGAGCTCGGCGAAGCTTTCGCCGGCGAGCCAGTCGTCGCGTACGGCCGAGGGGCGCGAGGTGACGAGCCAGCGGTTGCCGTCGTACGCGGCGAGCAGGTCGCGCAGCCAGCCGCGGGCGCGCTCCCGCTCGGGCTCCGGGACCTCGTCGATGCCGTCGACGAGGATGAGGCCCCGACCGGCGGACAGCACGCGGTCGGCCCAGCCGTCGGGCGGGCTGAGCGGGCAGCCGACGGCGGACAGGAAGCGGTCCGGGGTGGGCAGGGGACGGCCGTGGCGGGTGAGGGTGCGCAGGGGGAGGACGAGCGGGATCCGGTCGCGGAGATACGCCAGCCGGTCGCCGGCCGTGGCGGCGGAGACGGCCAGCCACTGGATGAGCGTGGTCTTGCCGGAACCGGCGACGCCGCGGAGCAGGACGCGCTCGTGGTCGGCGAGGACCAGGTCGGCGGGGCGCGAGGCCGGCCGCTCGGGCAGCACCTCCTCGACGAACCTGCGCACGCTCCGCGGGGTGTAGTGGCGGTGCGGGCCGGTGTCCGGCCCGGGCGGCAGCCCTGCTCGCGCGCTGGCCGCCAGCGACAGGTAGGCCACGTCCAGCGGCCAGCTGTCCGGCGAGTGGTGCAGGTCGATGCCGTAGATCGTGAGGCTGCCGTGCTTCCTGGCGAGGTACGCGTGGTAGCGGCGCTCGAAGCCCGGGTCGGCGGCGTCGGCGCGCGGGGTGCGGGCGATCAGGGCGTCGACCTTGGCGATCAGCTCGGCCTGGGCGCGGGACTGCTCGACGAGGGTGCGGGCCGCGAAGGTCGAGCGCTGCGTGAAGAAGTGGACGATGTGCAGGCACGCCCACTCGGTGAGCGAGTCGAGGAAGAGCGTGGCGTCCCGCGACAGCCAGTCCGGGGCGGGGCCCGCGCCGCGCAGGCGGCGGGCCAGTTCGCGGTGGCCCAGGTGGACGGCCTGGACGTCGTCCATGTCGAGGTCGCCGAGGGCGAGCAGCGTACGGGCGAGGGCGTCGGCGACGGCGTCTCCCTCGTCGTACGGGAAGGGCGCCTCGCCGGGGGTGTCGAGCGCCTTGCGGACCAGCGCGGTGGCGAGCTTGCGCACCTCGCGGTCCGAGAGGGTCCGCTGCTCGCCCCGGAAGGAGACCAGGCGGGAGAGGCGTACGCGTTCCTCGGGGAGCCCGGCGCCGGGGCCCTCGATGACGAAGAGCCTCCTGATCAGCGGGGCGACGGCGCTGGACGCCAGGCGCGTACCGATGAGTGCCGGGTCCATGGGCATCCCCCCGCCGGGCCGGAGTGCGGTCGCGACGAGCGTATCGGCGGGGCGCCGGGGGCGGGGGTCTTTGGTCCCGAAACGGACAGGCGTCCGGCCCGCCGCCCGTGACAAGCCGCACAGGCGGTTCGCGCGGTACTAGCCGGAATAGTGCGGTCCGCGGCCCGCCCCCGGCCGCCCGGAGGGGGGTGGGCAGCGGACGTACGGGCCTGGGCGCGGGGGCGGCCGGCGAGGGCGCCGGGAAAGGCCCAGCTCAAGGGCACCCTGATCCGGACAAACCTCGCTTTCCAAGGACATTCCGGCCTCTTGGCCTGCCTTTCGTCGCGCCGTCAAGAGTCCACGTCACACCGCCGCGCCTACGACGACATGTCGTAGATGGGTGGTTTGAGGCGGGATGGGGGGCCGGGTTACCAAGGATGAGCACTCGCCCGGCGCACCGCTCGTGTCGGGTCCGTTCTTGCCCGGAGGTCTTTCCCCGTATGTCGAAGCGCATCAAGCACCCCACCCGTAACGCCGCCGTCGCCCTCGCCGCCGTCGGCATGGGAGCGTCGCTGGCGTTCGGAGCCGGTGCTGCGTTCGCGGCCGAGGGGCAGGCGGCCCCCGCCCTGGACACCGCGGCCGCCGTCGCCGCGCAGGCCAAGGCCCAGTCGACGGTCGCGCAGCAGGCCGCTGCCGCGCAGAAGGCGGCGCAGGCGGCGCAGGCGGCGAAGCTCGCCGAGGCCGCGAAGAAGGCGACCGTCACGAAGAAGGCCGCTGCCAAGAAGACGGCCTCCTGGGTCAAGCCGGTCAACGGCTACACGCTGACCGCCTCCTTCAACCAGGGCGGCGCCATGTGGTCCCACAAGCACTCCGGCCAGGACTTCGCCGTGCCGATCGGCACCCCGGTCAAGGCCGCGCACAGCGGTGTCGTCGTGAAGGCCGGCCCGAACGGCGGCGGCGACGGCCCCGCGTACGGCAACGCCGTCGTGATCAAGCACTCCAACGGCACGTACTCGCAGTACGCGCACCTGTCGAAGATCGACGTCTCCGTCGGCAAGAAGGTGAAGACGGGCCAGCTCATCGCCAAGTCCGGCAACACCGGCAACTCCTCCGGCCCGCACCTGCACTTCGAGATCCGTACGACGCCGAACTACGGCTCCGCGATCAACCCGGCGTCGTTCCTGCGCTCCGCGGGCGTCACCATCTGACGCGCTTACGCATGGCCCTGATGGGCCTGGGTCACCAGATCGACGGCGACCTCGAGGATGGCTTCGTGCTTCTCCTCGGGGTCGCCTTCGACGTGCTGCATGTAGAAGACGCCGGCGTGCATGGTGAACAGCGCGCTGATGCACCGCACCCGGTCGGCCATGGAGAAGTCCGGCTCCTGCATCAGCTCGGTCAGCGTGAGGACGCGCTCCTTGAAGGTCTCCCCAATGCTCAGGTCGCGCACGGTGGCCTGGTTCTCCTGCATGAAGCGGAAGAGCGGGGCCGCGCCGAGCAGGGCCGCGTGGTAGCGGCGCACGATCTCCTGCTTGGTCTCCAGGGTGCGGGGCTGCTCCTCCGCCCAGGTGATCAGGTCGTCGATCGGCCGTGCCATGTCCTGGAAGAGGCTGATGACGATGTCTTCCTTGGTCTTGAAGTGGTAGTAGAGCGCCGCCTTGGTGACCCCGAGCCGCTCGGCGATCTCGCGCAGCGAGGTCTTCTCGTACCCCTGCTCGGCGAAGAGTCCGAGAGCCACGTCCTGGATGCGCTGGCGCGTGTTGCCTCTGGCCATGGTGCTCGGTCCTCCAAAAAACTTACTTGACGCCCGGCTAGTACCGCGTCTACCGTCACCAGTGTAGAACTAGCCGGGCGGCAAGTAAGTGGAGCGGGGAACATGAAAGACACCGACATACGACAGCGGCGGGAGCCGCGCACACGCAGCGTGCGAGTGGTGCTGCTCGCACTGATGATCGCCATCCTGCTGGCGATGCTCGACAACATGATCATCGGCACCGCGATGCCCACCATCGTCGGAGAGCTCGGCGGCCTGGCGCACCTCTCCTGGGTCGTCACCGCCTACACCCTCGCCACCGCCGCCTCCACCCCGATCTGGGGCAAGCTCGGCGACCTCTACGGCCGCAAGGGCACCTTCCTCACCGCGATCGTCATCTTCCTGATCGGCTCCGCGCTCAGCGGCATGGCCCAGGACATGGGGCAGCTCATCGGCTTCCGCGCCGTCCAGGGCCTGGGCGCCGGCGGTCTGATGGTCGGCGTCATGGCGATCATCGGCGACCTGATCCCGCCGCGTGAGCGCGGCAAGTACCAGGGCATGATGACCGGCGTCATGGCCCTCGCGATGATCGGCGGCCCGCTGGTCGGCGGCACCATCACCGACCACTGGGGCTGGCGCTGGTCCTTCTACATCAACCTGCCGCTGGGCGCGGTCGCCCTCGCGATGGTCACCGCCGTGCTGCACCTGCCGAAGCGGGAGCGCGACAGCCGGCCGCGCATCGACTACCTCGGCACCGCGCTGCTGACGATCGGCATCACGGCGATCGTCCTGGTCACGACCTGGGGCGGTACGGAGTACGCCTGGGACTCCGCCGAGATCCTGGCGCTGAGCGCCGTCGGCGTGGCCGCCACCGCCGGTTTCCTCTTCGTCGAGACGCGCGCCGCCGAGCCGGTCGTGCCGCTGCACATCTTCCGCAGCCGCAACTTCACGCTCATGTCGGTGATCGGGTTCCTGACCGGCTTCGTGATGTTCGGTGCCATGCTCTTCCTGCCGCTGTTCCAGCAGTCCGTGCAGGGCGCCTCGGCCACCAACTCCGGGCTGCTGCTCCTGCCGATGCTGATCGCCATGATGGCCGTGTCGCTGTACGCGGGGCGCGTCACCACCGCCAGCGGCAAGTACAAGATCTTCCCCATCGTGGGCGGCGGGCTGATGGTCGTCGGCCTCTTCCTGATGGCGCAGATGGACACCGAGACCTCCCGCTTCACCTCCGGCGCGTACATGGCGTTGCTCGGCGCGGGGATGGGCTTCCTGATGCAGATCACCATGCTCGTCGCGCAGAACAGCGTCGAGATGAAGGACATGGGCGTGGCCTCGTCCACGACGACGCTCTTCCGTACGCTCGGCTCGTCCTTCGGTGTCGCGATCATGGGCGCGCTGTTCACGGCGCGGGTGCAGGACGAGATGGCGGCGCGGGGCGGCGGCGCGGCGACCGCGCAGTCGGCCCAGCTCGACGCGGCGAGCCTGGAGCGGCTGCCGGAGCAGGCGCGCGAGGCGTACCAGTTCGCCGTGGCGTCCGGTACGCACACGGCCTTCCTGCTGGGCGCGGCGGTCGCGGTGATCGGCTTCGTCGCGGCGTTCTTCGTCAAGGAGGTCCCGCTGAAGGGCGCGGGTCCGCAGGGCCCGGAGGCCCCGCAGACCGAGCCCCCGCAGCAGGAGGCCCCGCCGAAGCTGGCGGCTTCCTCCAGCTGAGGCCTGAGGCCTGAAGGCCCGGGGCCTGCGGCTACCGCTCCTCCGGTGGCAGCCGCAGGACCGGGAAGCTTCCCGTCGACGTCGGGGCGTGTTCCGGGAGCCAGAGCACCGCGATCGCGCCGCCCGACGGGGAGGCGTTGCGGAAGGTGAGGCGGGCGCCCAGGACGCGGGCCTGGCCCGCCGCGATGGTCAGGCCCAGGCCGTGGCCGTGGCCCGCGCGGTCGCTCGCGCCCGTGCGGAAGCGGCTCGGCCCCTCGCGCAGGAGCGCCTCCGGGAAGCCGGGCCCGTGGTCGCGCACCCGCAGCACGCGGCCCTCGACGGTGACCTCCACCGGCGGCTTGCCGTGCTTCGCGGCGTTCGCCAGCAGGTTGCCCAGGATGCGCTCCAGCCGCCGCGGGTCGGTGTTCACCCACGACTCGTGCACCACTCGCACCTCGGCCTCCGGGTCCAGCGCCCGCACCCGCCGCTCGACGAACTCGCCGAGCGCGATCTCCTGGAGCTCGGCGCGCTCGGAGGCGCTGTCGAGCCGGGCCACCTCCAGCACGTCCTCGACCAGCGTGCGCATCGCCTGCGCCCGGTCCCGTACGAGCTCGCTCGGCCGCCCGGGCGGCAGCAGCTCGGCGGCCGTGAGCAGCCCGGTCACCGGCGTACGCAGCTCGTGCGCGATGTCCGCCGTCACGCGCCGCTCCGCCTGGATGCGCTCGTTCAGCGCGTCGGTCAGCGCGTCCACCGCGCGCGCCAGCTCGTCCGTCTCGTCCCGTACGCGCCCGCCGATCGCGTCCCGGACCCGTACGTCCGTGTTGCCCTGGGCGACCTTCCCCGCCGCGGCGGCGGCCTTCCGCAGCCGCCGGGACAGCTGCCCGCCGATCAGCACGCCGAGCGCGCACCCGCCGAAGACCACCGACACCGAGCCGGCCACCAGCGCCTGGTCCAGCGCCTTCATGATCGTCGTGGAGCGCCCGGCGAACTGCGTGCGCAGCGACAGCACGTCGCCGTTGGCCAGCGGCACGGCGGCCCATACGTCCGGGGCGCCGGACGGCCGCTCCTCCACGAACGTGCCGCGGTGCCGGTTGCGCATCAGCGCCTCCAGCTCGGGCGGCAGCGCCGGATCGTTGATCTTCGTACCGAACTTCGGCTCGCCCTTCGGCTTCGCCGACTCGTACATCCGCTGCGCGAAGACCAGCCGCTCCATCTGGACCTCACGCGCGTTGTCCAGCATCGAGACGCGGGCGGCGTTGTGGACGACCAGGCTGAGCGCGCCCGCGATCAGGGCGCCGACCCCCGCGATGGCGATGGCGATCTTCCAGCGGACACCGGTGCGCACGGCGAAATTGCGGCGCTTCATGCCTTGAGCTTGTAACCGAAGCCGCGGACCGTCTCGATCCGGTCCTGGCCGATCTTCGTACGGAGCCGCTGGACGTGGACGTCGACGACGCGCGTGTCCCCGCCCCACCCGTAGTCCCACACCCGCTCCAGCAGCTTGTCGCGGGAGAGCACCGTGCCGGGCGCCGACGAGAACTCCAGCAGCAGCCGCATCTCCGTCGGGGTCAGCCCGACCGGCGCGCCCGACCGGCGCACCTCCATGCCCTCGGTGTCGATCTCCAGGTCGCCGAAGACCAGCACGCCGCCCTGGTCCGGGCCGCCCTGCCGCGAGGCGTCGGCCGTGCCGCCCGCCCCGCCCGACGCGTGCCCGAAGCGCCGCAGCACCGCGCGGATCCGGGCCACGAGCACGGCGCCGTCGAACGGCTTGGTCACGTAGTCGTCGGCCCCGGCCTCCAGGCCCAGCACCACGTCGATGGAGTCGGCCCGCGCCGACAGCATGATCACCGGAACCGTCGACTCGTCCCGGATGCGCCGGCAGAGGCTGACGCCGTCCATGCCGGGCAGCATGACGTCGAGCAGCGCGATGTCCGGCCGCCGCGCCCGGAACGACTCCAGCCCGGACAGCCCGTCCGGCATGGCGGTCACCGCGAAGCCGTCCCGCTCCAGGGCGAGCTGGGTGGCCTCGCGGATGACGTCGTCGTCCTCGACGAACAGGACATGGGTCTCGGCCATCCCGCGCTTACTCCTGTACTCCCGTGTATCAGTTCTCGGGCGGCGAGCTCGGCGCGGGCCCGTCGATGCCGCCGTCGCCGATCGCCTTGCTGTAGTCGTTGTGCACCCGGTCGTGCTCGCTGAACCGGTTCCCCACCCAGCGGTACGTGATCACGTCCTCGCCGGACGGATACGCGACCGGGTCGCCCTCCTCGTACACCTGCTGGGTGAGGACGAGGTCGCCCCGGTCGATGGTGGAGTACACGGCCGGCTCCTCGACCGCGAAGACATTCTCGTACTCCCCGTCCACCAGGCGGTACACGTACGTCCCGACCCCCACGGCGTCCCCGCACGTCATGACGTTCACCACCACGTCCGGGCGGCCGTTGCCGGTGAGGTTCCCGTACGACGTGTCGATCGGGTACGCGTCCGCCGTGCACGGCTTCAGCTCGTCCTTGACCTGGTCGTCGACCTTCGGGTCGTCCTTGATCAGCCGGACCGGGTCGACCTTCTTGATGGGCGAGGTCCGGACGGGCGCCGTCGGCGCGGACGAGGGCGCCGCCTGGTCGGCCCGGGCCGCGCCCTCGTCGCGCGTGCCCGTGCCGCCGGTGGAGCAGCCGGCCGTGAGCAGGCCGAGGGCGGCGAGCACGGCCGCCGCCGTGGTGCTCGCCGCCCGGATCCTGCCGGTGCCGCCGACGTCGTCTCTCAGGCCGCGCACCGTTCCCGCCCTCGTTCGTGACCGCGTTCCGTACGCTCCAGGGCGCGGGCGTCGGTGTCGACGGACCGGCTCTCCAGTTCCTGACGGAGCCGGGCCAGGGCCCGGTGGAGCGTGCTCTTCACCGTACCGGTCGACATGCCGAGCGCGGCGGCCGTCTCCTCGGTGCTCATCTGCTCCCAGTGCCGCAGCACGACCACGCTGCGCTGCTTGGGCGCCAGCACCTTCAGCCCGTCCATCAGCAGGGCCCGGTCGGCGTGCTGCTCGGTGGCGTCCTCGACGGACGCGTCGGGCAGCTGCTCGGTGGGCACCTCCTCCAGCTTGCGGGCGCGCCACCACTCGGTCCGCGTATTGATCATCACGCGGCGCAGGTACGCGTCGGCGAGGGCCTTGTCGGCTATGCCGTCCCAGCGGCCGTATGTACGGGCCAGCGCGGTCTGCAGCAGGTCCTGGGCGTCCACCGGGTCGGGGACGAGACGGCGCGCGCTGCGCAGCAGCGCGTCCTGCCGAGTGCGTACGTACTCCTCGAATCCGAGCACCTCGCCGTGCGACATCCGAACCGCCTCCATCCCCGTGACGAGCACCCCCCGTGGGCACCCCTGTGGTCTTACGGCAGGAGACGCTACGGAGCTGTTGTCACGGGGTTGTCCGAGGCAGCCGTCGGCGGACGCACGGCTGTCCATCGGTTGTGTAACAGCGGAGGTGTAACAACCCCGGATCAGGGGAAGGTGATCATGTTCGGCCCACGCCCGGGTCGGCCGGAGCTCCCGGAGCGGCCGGAGCTCCAGGACCGCTGGGAGCCGCCGGGCCGGCCGGCAGCCGGTAGCGGCCGCCCTCCAGGGGCTCCACCAGCCCGTCCGCGACCAGCCCGTCCAGCGCCCTCGCCCGCTGCACCGGCTCGTCCCACACCGCGTCCAGCGCGGCCTGCTGCACCGGCGCCACCGCCTCGCGCAGCACGGCGAGGAGCTTGCCGCGCACCTGGCGGTCGGTCCCCGCGTACGTCTGGCCGCGCCGGGCCGGGCCGTCGTGGGCGGGCTTGCCCGCGAGCCGCCACGCGCAGTGCCCGGCGATCGGACAGCGGGCGCAGTCCTCGTTCTTCGCGGTGCACACCAGCGCGCCGAGCTCCATCGACGCCGCCGCCCAGCGGGCCGCGGTCGTCTCGTCCTCGGGCAGCAGCGCGCGGGCGAGCCTGCGCTCGGCTGCGGTGGTGGCGTTCGGCGGGTACTGCACGCCCGTGACGGACCGGGCGAACACCCGGCGCACGTTCGTGTCCAGGACGGCGTGCCGCTGCCCGTACGCGAACGACGCCACCGCCGCGGCCGTGTACTCGCCGATGCCCGGCAGCGCCAGCAGCTGCGCGTGGTCGCGCGGTACGTCGCCGCCGTGCCGCTCCGTTATCGCGACGGCCGCGCCGTGCAGGCGCAGGGCGCGGCGCGGGTAGCCGAGACGGCCCCAGGCGCGGACCGCCTCGCCGGGGGCCTCGGCGGCCAGGTCGGCGGGGCGGGACCAGCGGGCCAGCCACTGCTCGTACACCGGGAGGACCCGGCTGACGGGGGTCTGCTGGAGCATGAACTCACTGACCATCACGCCCCAGGCGCCCGCCTCGGGGCGGCGCCAGGGCAGGTCGCGGGCGTGCTGCTCGAACCAGGCGAGGACGGGCGTGTGCAGCCGCGCGTGCGCGTCGGCGGCTTCGGCGGGGGCCGGCGACGAGGGTGAGGGAGAAGGGGCGGGAGCGGCGGCGGAGAGGCTTTCGGTCGCAGTCATGGCACCTCCGATCCTGGCACGTCCGTCAGCCGCGGCGGTGCATCGGCTCCCGGCGCCGCGGCGCCACGTGCCGTCCGGTCCCGGCCTCCGGGACCGCGGGGCCGCGCCCCGCCAGCCAGGTCGCGGCGCCCGACCGGCTCGTCCGCATCGTGTCGACCAGCGCGCCGGTCGGGCGGGTCAGCAGCTTGACGAAGACGACGGCGGCGATCGCCCCCAGCACCAGCCCGGCGGCCACGTCGTGCGGGTAGTGCACGCCGACGAAGACCCGCGAGAACGCCATGAGCAGCGCCATCGGCACCGTCAGCCAGACGATCCGGCGCCAGGCCAGCACGAGCGCGATCGCGGCCGCGCCCGCGATGGCGGAGTGGTTGCTCGGGAAGGACCAGTCGCCGTACGCCGGGCACTCCACCAGCGAGGCGGCCGCGCCCGCGACCGCGCGGCACGGGCGCTCCTCGTCGATCACCGACTTCAGCAGCTCGCTGACGACGTATCCGAAGGCCGTGCCGAGCGGCGCGAGGACCGCGAGCGCCATGGCCCGGGAGGCGTCGGGGCGCGCCCGCCACCAGCCGATGACGAACAGCACGCCGAAGAGGAGCAACCCGGCCTCCGTCCACAGCTCGGCGATGAGGTGTACCCAGCCGGGAGTGGTGTGGGCGAAGTCGGTGATGTCGAGGTAGAGGTCCTGGCTCATGGTTACGGACGGTACCTGGCCGCCGGATGACACCATGCGCCGCCGTCCACATCCCCGCCCCTGGAATGTGATCATCGGCAAAACTTGGTGCACGGGCGGCGGGTGGGGCGGGAGTTGGGCGCTGATCTCTCGTACAGTTTGTGCGTGGGATCTCTGCGCAATCCGGTCGGGCCGCTTCCCTCCTCCATCTACTGGCGACGGAGGGCAGTCGCGGCGAGCCTGGTCGCGCTGCTCGCGCTGCTGATCGTATGGGCCGTCACATCCGGTGGGGACGGCGGCAAGGACGGCGCGGGTGACGGCGCCAACGGAGCCACGCCCGCACCCTCCATCACCCCGGGACCCTCCCAGCCGGGCCCGGCGATCAGCAACCAGCCGGGCGGACGCGACGAGTCCGGCGCCTCCGGGGGCTCCGGCGGCGGTACGGCCCCGGGGACGGGCCAGGACGACGGCAAGAACGGTGACACGGCGTCAGGCGGCGGCACCGGTACGGGAACGAGTGCCGGAGCGGGCTCCGACGGCGCCGCCGGCACGAGCTCCTCGGCCGGTTCCGGTTCCGGCGGCTCCGCCGGCTCCGTCGCGAACCAGGTCCCGGCGGACTCGCCGCTGCCCGACTGCGCCCCCGGCACCCTGCGGGTGACCCTGCGCAGCACGAAGGTGTCGTACGCGCCCGGCGAGAAGCCGCGGTTCGAGCTGGTCGCCCGCAACACCTCGGGCGCCACCTGCAAGGCGGACTTCGGGCCCCGCGCGGCGGTCCTGACCATCAAGAACAGCGAGGCCGACACCGTCTGGTCCTCGAAGGACTGCCCGCGCGGCGCCGCCCCGCTGATGCTGCGCGTCCCGGCGGGCGGAAGCGTCACGCACACCGTCGAGTGGGACCGCCGGCTCAGCGCCCCGCAGTGCGCGACGCCGTCCGGCGCGCGGGCCGCGGGAGCGGGGACCTACCTGCTGGAGGCGGCGGTGCCGGGCGCGAAGGTGCTCCCGGCGTCGTTCACCCTCGCCAAGGACTGACGGCCGAGGACTGACGGCAGGCAGTCAGGGGCCCGCTCGGGACTACACGTACCGCTCGAGGATCGACGACTCGGCGAGCCGCGACAGCCCCTCGCGCACGCTGCGGGCGCGCGCCTCGCCGACGCCGTCGACGGTCTGGAGGTCGTCGACGCTCGCCGCGAGCAGCTTCTGCAGACCGCCGAAGTGCTCCACGAGCCGCTCGATGATCGCGCCGGGCAGCCGCGGCACCTTCGCCAGCAGCCGGTAGCCGCGCGGCGAGACCGCCGAGTCGAGCGCCTCCGGCGAGCCGGTGTACCCGAGGGCGCGGGCCACGATCGGCAGCTCCAGCAGCTCGGCGTGGCTGAGCGCGTCCAGCTCGGTGAGGGCCTCGGCGACCGTGCGGGACCGCTTGGCCGTGGGCTCCGGTACGTAGTCGCGGACGACGAGCTCGCGCTCGGGCTCGACGCCCGCGATCAGCTCGTCGAGCTGGAGCGCGAGGAGGCGGCCGTCGGTGCCGAGCTCCACGACGTACTCGGCGATCTCGGTGGCGATCCGGCGGACCATCTCCAGGCGCTGGGCGACGGCCGTGACGTCCCGGACGGTCACCAGGTCCTCGATCTCCAGCGCGGAGAGCGTGCCGGCGACCTCGTCCAGGCGGAGCTTGTACCGCTCCAGTGTCGCGAGGGCCTGGTTGGCGCGGGAGAGGATCGCCGCCGATTCCTCCAGGACGCGGCGCTCGCCGTGGACGTACAGCGCGATCAGCCGCATCGACTGCGACACGGAGATGACGGGGAAGCCGCACTGCTTGCTGACGCGGTCGGCGGTGCGGTGCCGGGTGCCGGTCTCCTCGGTGGGGATCGACGCGTCCGGGACGAGCTGGACGCCCGCCCGCAGGATCTTGGTGATGTCCTTGTCGAGGATCAGCGCGCCGTCGAGCTTGCACAGCTCGCGCAGGCGGGTGGCGGTGAACTCCACGTCCAGCACGAACCCGCCGGTGCACATCGACTCGACGGTCTTGTCCATGCCGAGGACGATGAGACCACCGGTGTTGCCGCGGAGAATGCGCTCCAGACCGTCCCGCAGGGACGTACCGGGGGCGACGGCGCTGAGCGAGGCACGCATCAGCGCCTCGTTGCCGGAGCCCGCGCCGGACTTTCCGGGACCTGCTGCCCCGTCCTTGGCTGCCACTGCACTCCTCCGGCTCGTACGGATGGGCGAGACCAGGGCAAAGTCTAGCGACCCCGTCCCCGGGCGGTCCCCGCAGCGCTACGGGCCCGGCTCACCACCCCCTGTTCACGGCTCTTGTTCACGGCTCCGGCTCACGGCCCGGCTCAGGGGGCCGGTTCCTCGGCGGCCGCCGGCCGGCGGCGGGAACGGGGGAGGACCCGCAGCGCCTCCGACATGTCGGCCACCTCCGTGACCTTCATGCCCGGCGGGACCTTGCCCGGGTCACCGGGGACCAGCGCGTGCGTGAAGCCCAGCCGGTGCGCCTCGGCCAGGCGGCGCTGCACGCCGGTCACGCGGCGGACCTCGCCCGCGAGGCCCACCTCGCCGATGGCGACGAGGTTCTTCGGCAGGGGGGTGTCGCTGGCGGCGGAGGCGAGCGCGAGCGCGATGGCGAGGTCCGCGGCCGGCTCGGAGAGCTTCACGCCGCCCACGGTGGCGCTGTAGATGTCCCGCTTGCCCAGCGCGCTGATCCGGCCGCGCTGCTCCAGCACCGCCAGCATCATCGAGACACGGGAGGTCTCCAGTCCCGAGGTGGTGCGCCGGGGGGAGGGGATCTGCGAGTCGACGGTGAGGGCCTGCACCTCGGCGACCAGGGGGCGGCGGCCTTCCAGGGTGACGGTCAGGCATGTGCCGGGCACGGCCTCGGCGCGGCGGGTGAGGAACAGCCCGGAGGGGTCGGTGAGGCCGGTGATCCCCTCGTCGTGCAGCTCGAAGCAGCCGACCTCGTCGGTCGCGCCGTACCGGTTCTTGACGCCGCGGACCAGGCGCAGGCGGGCGTGGCGGTCGCCCTCGAAGTGCAGGACGACGTCCACCAGGTGCTCCAGCAGCCGGGGCCCCGCGATGGCACCGTCCTTCGTCACGTGGCCGACGAGCAGCGTGGACATGCCGCGCTCCTTGGACGCGCGGATCAGCGCGCCGGCGACCTCACGCACCTGGGCCATGCCGCCCGGCGCCCCGTCGATCTCCGGAGAGGCGACCGTCTGGACGGAGTCGAGGACCAGGAGGGACGGCTTGACGGCGTCCAGGTGCCCGAGGACCGCGGAGAGGTCCGTCTCGGCCGCGAGGTAGAGGTGGTCGTTGAGGGCGTTGATCCGGTCGGCGCGCAGCCGGACCTGGCTCGCGGACTCCTCGCCCGTGACGTACAGCGTGCGGTGCTCGTCGCTCGCCGCCTTCGCCGCGACGTCGAGCAGGAGCGTGGACTTGCCGACCCCGGGCTCGCCCGCGAGCAGCACGACGGCGCCGGGGACCAGGCCGCCGCCGAGGACGCGGTCCAGCTCGTCCACGCCGGTGGAGCGGGCGGTGGCCTGGCGGCCGTCGACCTGGCCGATGGGCAGCGCGGCGGTGGAGACCCGCCCGGCGGCGGTCGTGCGGACCGCGGGCGTGCCGTACTCCTCCACCGTCCCCCAGGCCTGGCACTCGGGGCAGCGGCCGAGCCATTTGGCGGTCGTCCATCCGCACTCGGTGCAGCGGTAGGAGGGCCGGTCCTTGGTGGATTTCGTACGGGCAGCCATGCGCAAACCGTAGCGGCCCCCACTGACAGCGCCTCTCACAACGCCTCCGGCAACGCTTCTGACAACGCCTCTGACATCGCCTTCTGCGTGAACGCCACCGAGCGGTCGAGCCGCTGGCATATACCGCTTGTCACGTGGCGGGGGCAAAACGTCCTGTCCTCTTTTGAGGGATACGTTCACCCGTAAGGGTTAAAAGAGCCGAAGCGCCACGAAGAGTGTGCCTTCGCCCGCCTACGGTCGCCGGGTGATGAGCAGCAGGCTGGAGCCCCCCACGTACACCACCGGCGCACACCGGTCGCGGCGCGGTGCGCCCCGGGACTCCGGGGCCGAGGAGCGGACCACCACCCGGTCCGCCGCCCGGTCCGCGGCCCGGTCCGCCGCCCGGTCCGCGGCCCGGTCCGGCGCCCGGACCCTCGCCCAGCGCCCGCCCGCGCGGTACGAGCCGTATCTGGACGGGCTGTTCACGTACTGCCTCTCCGTCCTGTGCGACCACGACGTGGCGACGGCGGTGCTCGGCGACGTGCTCGCCATCGCCGAGCGGCAGTCCGGGCGATGTCCCGCCGGCGAGACCGAGCGCAAGGCGTGGCTGTACGCGCTCGCCCGCTGGGCCTGCCTGCGCGAGCTCGGCGAGCAGCGCGAGAAGCGCCGCCGGCAGGGCGCGCACACCGGCCGTCTCGCCCCCGCCCCGGCCGCCGAGGAGAGACCGCCGGCCCAGGTCGCGGACGAGACCGCCGACCACCGCCGCCGCGAACTGGCCCGGCTCGCCTGGCCCGAGGCGGCCGGCACCACGCCCCAGCAGCGCGAAGCCCTGGAGCTGGCGGTACGCCACCAGCTCGGCTCCCGCGAGGTGG
This sequence comes from Streptomyces sp. NPDC093546, assembly GCF_044765045.1. Lineage (NCBI taxonomy): Bacteria > Bacillati > Actinomycetota > Actinomycetes > Kitasatosporales > Streptomycetaceae > Streptomyces > Streptomyces sp. NPDC093546. The sequence goes on from NZ_JBIWJG010000002.1 coordinate 668,013, forward strand.
CCGCGGTGCTCGGCATGGAGCCGCTCGCGGCGCGCGAGCTGCTGTCGGCGGCGGCGTGCGAGGTGGAGCGCACCCGCGCGGCGCTCGCCGTCGTGGAGACCGGGTCCTGCCCGGCGGTCGCCCGGCTCACCGGAGACCACCAGGTGCTGCTCTCCGCGGCGCTGCGGCGCGAGCTCGTCCGGCACGTCGACGACTGCCCGCGCTGCCGCCGCGCCGCCGAGCGCGCCGGGGCGGGCGGCCCCTGGCCCGGCGCGTCGGTCACCCCCGCGAAGCTCCCGCTGGTCGAGGCGCCGAGAGCGGCGGCGTACGTGGCGATGATGCACGTCCCGCGGGCGCGCACGGCCGGGCCGCGGTTCGGCCGCGACGGCTTCCCCCTCGACCCGAAGGACCACGCGGCGCGGCGCGACCGGATGCGGGCGCGAGCGGTGACGACGACGGTGGTCGCCACGGTCGTCGCGGCCCCGGTGCTGGCGCTGTGGGCGGCCTACCGCGGCGCCCCGATGACCGGCGAGCCGCGCGACGGGACGGCCATCAGCGCGAGCGAGACCGACGAGGCGGCCGCCGGCCACGGCGCGCCCGACCCGTCGCAGGACGGGTACCACCAGTACGACCGGTACGCGACCGCGGGCAACGCCCGCAGCCAGCCCGGCGGCCGCGGCGCGGTCTCCGTCGAGGTGATCAGCACCGGCACGCCCGCCCCACCCTCGCGGCCCGGCCGCCCCGGCCCCGGACGCATCACGGTCACCGCCCAGCCGGCCGGCGACGACACGACGATGCTCACGCTCACGGCGTCCGGCGGTGCCCCGGTGACCTGGTCCCTGTGGACGGACGCGCCCTGGCTCTACGCGAGCCGCTCCACCGGCACGCTCTCCCCGGGCCAGTCCCTCGCGGTGTACGTCTCCGTCGACCGGGCCCGCGAGCCGTCCGGCCCCTGGACCGCGCGCGTGGGCGTGGACCCGGCGGGCGCGATCGTCGAACTCGACGGCGAGGGCTCGCCCCGGCCGCCGGCTCAGGACCCGACGCCGGCTCCGCCGTCCAACCCGCCGGCCTCGACGCCGCCGCCGTCCCCGGACCCGACGCCGACGCCGTCCACCCCTTCCTCCCCGCCGCCGGAGCCGTCGTCCCCCTCGGACACCGCGTCGCCGTCGGCGCCGCCCGCCACGGAGGCGCCGACGCCGTGAGGGCTCAGGGCCGCGGGTCCGCCGGGTGCGGAGCCAGCAGCGGCAGCTGTGTGGCCAGCCGCGCCTCGCACAGCTCGACCAGCACGTCGTACGCCGCCTTGCCCATCAGCTCCGTCAGCTCCGGCCGGTACGTCACGTACACCGGATCGCCCGCCCCGTGCGCCGACGTCGCCGAGGTGCACCACCAGTGGAGGTCATGGCCCCCGGGGCCCCAGCCCCGGCGGTCGTACTCGCCGATCGAGATCTGCAGGACCCGCGTGTCGTCGGGGCGGTCGATCCAGTCGTACGTCCGGCGGACCGGCAGCTGCCAGCAGACGTCCGGCTTGGTCTCCAGCGGCTCTCGCCCCTCCCGCAGCGCCAGGATGTGCAGGGCGCAGCCCGCGCCGCCCGCGAAGCCGGGGCGGTTCTGGAAGATGCAGGAGCCCTCCCAGCGGCGCGTCTGCCGCTCGCCGTCCTCGTCGAGCTGGACCCAGCCCGACTCCGTCCCCGACCCCGACTCCGACGCCGTACCGACGTCGTGGAACTGCCACAGCTCCGGTGTGAGCCGTTCCACATGCCCGGCCACCCGCTGCTCGTCCTCCTCGTCCGAGAAGTGGGCGCCCAGCGTGCAGCAGCCGTCGTCCGCGCGGCCGGCCTGGATGCCCTGGCAGCCGCTGCCGAAGATGCAGGTCCAGCGAGAGGTGAGCCAGGTCAGGTCGCAGCGGAAGACCTGCTCGTCGTCGGCGGGGTCCGGGAACTCCACCCAGGCGCGGGGAAAGTCCAGCCCCTTCTCGTCCCCCTCCACCGGCACGGCCGGCACGGCGGCCGGCACGGAGGGAGCGGGCTTCGCCTTCTTCGCCTTCTTCGTCTTTGGCACACACCAAGCGTATGCGCCGCGCACAGTAGCGTTCCTTCCATGAGACTCGGAGTCCTCGACGTCGGTTCGAACACGGTGCACCTGCTGGTCATGGACGCGCACCCCGGCGCCCGCCCCCTGCCCGCCCACTCGCACAAGGCGGAGCTGCGCCTCGCCGAACTGCTCGACGCCGACGGCGCCATCGGCGCCGAGGGCATCCAGCGCCTCGTCACCATCACCGCCAGTGCGGTGCACACCGCCGAGGACAAGGGCTGCGAGGAGGTCCTCCCCTTCGCGACCTCCGCGATCCGCGACGCGTCCAACGCCGACGAGGTCCTCAAGCGGGTCCGCGAGGAGACCGGCGTCGAGCTCCAGGTCCTGACCGGCGAGGAGGAGGCCCGCCTCACCTTCCTCGCCGCCCGCCGCTGGTTCGGCTGGTCCGCCGGGAAGCTGCTGCTGCTCGACATCGGCGGCGGCTCGCTGGAGATCGCGTACGGCATGGACGAGGAGCCCGACGCGGCCGTCTCCCTGCCGCTGGGCGCCGGGCGGCTCACCGCCGGCTGGCTGCCCGGCGACCCGCCGGCCCCCGACGACGTGAAGGCGCTGCGCCGCCACGTCCGCACGGAGATAGCCCGCACGGTCGGCGAGATCGCCCGCTTCGGTCCGCCCGACCACGTCGTCGCGACGTCGAAGACGTTCAAGCAGCTCGCCCGCCTCGCCGGCGCACCCGGCTCCGGCGAGGGCCTGTACGCGCAGCGCGTGCTGAGTCGTACGTCACTGGTGGAGTGGGTCCCCAAGCTCGCCGCGATGACCGCCGAGCAGCGCTGCGCCCTGCCCGGCGTGTCCGAGGGCCGCGCCCGCCAGATGCTGGCGGGAGCACTGGTCGCGGAGGGCGCGATGGACCTGTTCGGCGTCGAGGAACTGGAGATCTGCCCTTGGGCCCTGCGCGAAGGCGTGATCCTGCGCCGCCTCGACCATCTCCCCACCTAGGTCGCGCCGCCGAAATCCCGTCTGCCCGGACGCTCCCCAGCGCCGCCCCGTACCCTGTCCCTCGTGGCAGATCCGTCGGAAACAGTGGTGCGCATCCCGGAGGCGAAGGTCGCGCTCTCGACGGCCTCGGTGTATCCGGAGTCGACGGCGACGGCCTTCGAGGTCGCCGCGCGCCTGGGCTACGACGGCGTGGAGATCATGGTGTGGACCGACCCGGTCAGCCAGGACATCGAGGCGCTGCGCCGGCTCTCGGACTACCACCAGGTGCCGATCCTCGCCGTCCACGCGCCGTGTCTGCTGATCACCCAGCGGGTCTGGTCCACCGACCCGTGGGTGAAGCTCCAGCGCGCCCAAGCGGCGGCCGAGAAGCTCGGCGCGTCGACCGTCGTCGTCCATCCGCCGTTCCGCTGGCAGCGCCAGTACGCCCGTGACTTCGTCACCGGCATCTGGCGGATGGCGAACGAGACCGATGTCCGCTTCGCCGTCGAGAACATGTACCCGTGGCGCTACCGGGACCGCGAGATGCTCGCGTACGCGCCCGAGTGGGACGTCACCAAGGACGACTACCGCCACTACACCGTGGACCTCTCGCACACCGCGACCGCCCGCGTGGAGGCGATGGACATGGTCGCCCGCATGGGGGACCGCCTCGGGCACGTGCACCTGGCCGACGGGCGGGGCTCGGCGAAGGACGAGCACCTGGTGCCGGGGCGCGGCACCCAGCCGTGCGCCGAGCTGCTGGAGTACCTCGCCCGGTCCGGTTTCGACGGGCACGTCGTCATCGAGGTCAACACGCGGCGCGCGATGTCCGCCGCCGAACGCGAGGCCGACCTGGCGGAGGCCCTCGCCTTCACCCGGCTGCACCTGGCCTCCTCCGCGCGTACGCCGTGAGCGAGCGGCCCAGGCGGCGGGGGCGCCCGCCACGGGACGCCGCCGCCGGAGGACCGGGCGCCCGCGAGCGGATCCTCGAAGCCGCGCGCGCCGAGTTCGCCGCCCGCGGGTACGACAAGACGTCGGTGCGCGGCATCGCCAGGGCGGCGGGCGTGGACCCGGCCCTCGTCCACCACTACTTCGGCACGAAGGACGACGTCTTCGCCGCCGCCATCGAGATGTCCTTCGAGCCCGCCCTCGTCGTCCCGGCCGTGCTGGGCGCGGGCCCCGAAGGCGTCGGCGAGCGCCTCGCCCGCACGTTCCTCGGCGTCTGGGAGAACCCGGCGACCCGCGCGCCCCTGCTGGCGATCCTCCGCTCGGCTCTGACGCACGAGGCGGCGGCCACCGTGCTGCGCGGCTTCGTCCTACGGCGGCTCCTGGAGCGGGTGGCGGGCGAGCTGCGCGTACCGGACCCGAAGTTCCGGGCCGAGCTCGCGGCCTCCCACATGATCGGGATCGCGATTCTGCGGTACGTCGTACGCGTCGAGCCGCTGGCCTCGGCGGACCCGGAGCGGATCGTGGCCATGGTGGCGCCCGCGCTCCAGCGCTACCTGACCGAGGCGACGGAGATGACGGAGACGACGGAGGGGACGGAGGGGACCGAGGCGTGAGCCGGGCGTCCCACTCTCCGGACGCCATGTCCAGATCTTGGAGCCACCGCGTACGCTCGAAGAAGACACCTCTTTGTCCTCTTCGTTAAGGAGCGAGCGACGATGCCCGAGCTGAGGTCCCGCACCGTCACCCACGGCCGCAACATGGCGGGCGCCCGCGCCCTGATGCGCGCCTCCGGTGTACCCGGTGCGGACATCGGGCGGAAGCCGATCATCGCGGTCGCGAACTCCTTCACGGAGTTCGTGCCCGGCCACACCCACCTCCAGCCGGTCGGCCGGATCGTCTCCGAGGCGATCACGCAGGCGGGTGGCATCGCGCGCGAGTTCAACACGATCGCCGTCGACGACGGCATCGCCATGGGCCACGGCGGCATGCTCTACTCCCTGCCCTCCCGCGACCTGATCGCGGACAGCGTCGAGTACATGGTCGAGGCGCACTGCGCCGACGCCCTGATCTGCATCTCCAACTGCGACAAGATCACCCCGGGCATGCTGATGGCCGCCCTGCGCCTCAACATCCCCACCGTCTTCGTCTCCGGCGGCCCGATGGAGGCCGGCAAGGCCACGCTGGTCGACGGCACGGTCCGCACGCTCGACCTGGTCGACGCCATCTCGGACGCCGCCAACGACAAGATCTCGGACGCCGACATCCTCCGCATCGAGGAGAACGCCTGCCCGACCTGCGGGTCCTGTTCCGGCATGTTCACCGCCAACTCGATGAACTGCCTGACCGAGGCCATCGGCCTCTCCCTCCCCGGCAACGGATCCACCCTGGCCACCCACACGGCTCGCCGCGCCCTGTACGAGAACGCCGCCCGCACGGTCGTCGAGCTGACCGACCGGTACTACGCCCAGGGTGACGAGTCGGTCCTGCCGCGCAACATCGCCACCGCCGCGGCCTTCGAGAACGCCATGGCCCTCGACATCGCCATGGGCGGTTCCACCAACACGATCCTGCACCTGCTGGCCGCCGCCCAGGAGGCGGGCGTCCCCTTCGGCCTGGAGGAGATGGACGCCGTCTCGCGCCGCGTCCCCTGCCTGGCCAAGGTCGCGCCGAACGTCGCCAAGGACCGCACGTACTACATGGAGGACGTGCACCGCGCCGGCGGCATCCCCGCCCTCCTCGGCGAGCTGCACCGCGCCGGGCTGCTCAACGAGGACGTGCACTCCGTCCACAGCCCCACCCTCGCCGACTGGCTCAAGACCTGGGACGTGCGCGGCGGCTCGCCGTCGCCCGAGGCCGTCGAGCTGTGGCACGCCGCGCCCGGCTGCCGCCGGTCCGCCGAGGCGTTCTCGCAGTCGGAGCGGTGGGACTCGCTGGACGTGGACGCCGCCGAGGGCTGCATCCGCTCCGCCGAGCACGCGTACTCCAAGGACGGCGGTCTGGCCGTCCTGCGGGGCAACCTCGCCGTCGACGGATGCGTCGTGAAGACCGCCGGTGTCGACGAGTCGATCTGGACCTTCGAGGGCCCGGCCGTCGTCTGCGAGTCGCAGGAGGAGGCCGTCGAGAAGATCCTGAACAAGCAGGTCAAGGACGGCGACGTGGTCGTCATCCGCTACGAGGGCCCCAAGGGCGGCCCCGGCATGCAGGAGATGCTCTACCCGACGTCCTTCCTCAAGGGCCGCGGCCTCGGCAAGACCTGCGCCCTGATCACCGACGGCCGCTTCTCCGGCGGCACGTCCGGCCTGTCGATCGGCCACGCCTCGCCGGAGGCGGCGAGCGGCGGCACCATCGCGCTCGTCGAGGACGGCGACCGCATCCGCATCGACATCCCGAGCCGCGGCATCGAGCTGCTCGTCGACGACGCCACGCTGGCCGCCCGCCGCGAGGCGCTGGGCGGCGTGTACGCGCCGAAGAACCGCGAGCGGAAGGTGTCGGCGGCGCTGCGCGCGTACGCGGCGATGGCGACGAGCGCCGACAAGGGCGCGGTGCGCGACGTCACGAAGCTCGGCTGATCACCGGCTGATCACCAACGGGTCGGGTCCTTCGCCGCCACGGCGAAGACCGACCCGTCCGGCGCGGTCGCCACGACCGCGCCGCCGTCGGCGGTGACGAGGGGCGCGGGCAGGGAGGCGGCGTAGCCGAGCCTCCCGCCGCGCAGCCTCGGCTCGGTCTGGCCGAGCACCGCCGCGCGCGCCGTGTCGACGGCCAGCAGCCTGCCGTCGGCCGCCGTGAAGTACAGCAGCCCGCCGCCGGGGGCCACCACCGGCCGGGACACCCGGCCGGTGGACGTCTCCAGCTGCCACAGCTCCTTCGCCTTCGCCTTCGTCGGCTCCGTGTCGACGGCGACGAGCGTGCCGTTGCGCGCCAGCAGATACGCCGTGTCCCCGTCCAGCGCGACCTGCGGCTCCGCCATGGGGAACGGCAGCGGGACGCGGTGGACGGCGCGCCCCTCCGGCTCGTACCGCACCAGCGCGTCCGTCTGCGAGTCGCGGTCCCGCGACGTCAGGTGCAGTACGCCGCCGGATGTCGTGCCCACCGGAGTCAGATGCCCGTCCAGCCGCCGCTGCCAGACGACGGAACCGTCCCCCGGCCGTACCGCGCTGACGAGCGTGCTCGCCCCGGTCCCCGCGACCTCGAAGGCGTACACCAGTCCCGTCTCCGCGCTGTACGGGCCGAAGCGCGGGTGGGCGTGGCCGCGCAGCGCGTGCTGCCAGCGCGTCCGCCCCGTCGCCCCGTCGACGCCCGTGACCTTGCCCGAGGGTGCCGCGAACAGCACCGTGTCCCCGGCGTGGTGGACGTCGCCGCCGTACGCGGAGAGGTCGGCGCTCCACTTGGGCGTGCCGTCGTCGGCCGCGTACGTACGGAGGGTGCCGTGCGCGACGGTGTGCACCAGGCCCCCGGACACGACCGGCTGGACGGGCTCGACGGGCTCGACGGCCCCGGACGCCTCGCCGTCCGCCGCGTTGCGTGCCGACCAGACGGCCCGCCCGTCGCGCGGGTCGAGCCGGGTGAGGCCGCTGCCGCGCGCCGCGCAGTACAAGGCGCCGTCCGCGTACGCGCACACGGGCGCCGCGTCACCACCGGACGTGCCCAGCGGCGCACGCCACGGCGAGAAGGAGGCCACCGCCCCGGCGGCCCCGGCGGTCCGGGGCGCCGTCGTCTGCCCCGTACCGCCGCTCAAGCCCCACAGCGTGCCGCCGCCGCCCGCGACGAGCGCGACGACGGCGGCCGCGGCGAGGGGCCACCGGGCGCGACGCCGGCGAACCGGTTCTTCTGAAACCGGTTCTTCTGGCAGCGGTCCTTCCGAAACCGGTTCGGCCGGAGCCGGCTGCGCGGCCGGAGGCTCCCGGCGGCGCTGGGCCGGTATGAACGCGGTCGCCTCGTACGAGGGCGGCCGCAGCTCCGACATGATCTCGTCCGGCGTCGGCCGGTCGGCCGGCTCCTTGGCCAGGCAGCGGCCGACGAGCGGCACGAGGTCGGCGGGCACCCCGGCCAGGTCCGGCTCGTCGTGGACCACCTGGTACGCCACGATGTACGGGCTGGCGTCGTCGAACGGACCCCGCCCGGTCGCCGCGTGCACCAGGACCGAACCGAGCGCGAACACGTCCGCCGCCGGGCCGACCTCCCTCGGCCGCTGGAACTGCTCGGGCGCCATGTAGGGCGGCGACCCGATCAGCTTTCCGGTCTCCGTGCGCAGGTCGCTGTCGACGGGCCGCGAGATGCCGAAGTCGATGACGCGCGGCCCGGTGTCGGTGAGCAGGACGTTGCCGGGCTTGAGGTCGCGGTGCACGACACCGGCGCGGTGGATGTCGCGCAGCGCCTCCGCGAGACCGGCGGTCAGCCGGCGCAGCTCGGCGGGGGCCAGGGGGCCGTTGCGCTTCACCTGGGCGGCGAGCGTGGGGCCGGGCACGTACAGCGTGGCCATCCACGGCCGCTCGGCATCCGGGTCGGCGTCCACGACGGGCGCCGTGAAGGCGCCGCTCACCCTGCGGGCGGCGCCCACCTCCTGCCGGAAACGGGCCCGGAACTCCGGGTCGGCGGCGTACTGCTCGTGCACCACCTTCACCGCGAGGCGCAGCCCGGACGCCGACCGGGCGAGGTGTACGACGCCCATCCCGCCCGCACCGAGACGTGCTTCCAGGCGGTACTGACCGGCGTATCCCGGCACCGGCGGCATCGCCCACCCCCGTGGTCCCCGTCGATATTCGGCCGCGCATGCGACGCACGGAGCCTAGTCGATGGTGCGGCCGATGACGGTGGGGCTTGCTAGCCTGCGCGTCGCACAGCGCGAAGCCCAGCGCAACGCAGCTCACCACAACGGGGAAGGGCCACAGCCCACATGGAAAACACCACCGAGACCACGGGGACCATCGAGACGACCGAGACCGCGGGGGCCGCCGAGACCGCCGCGACGGCGGCGTTCGCCGCCGCCGACGTCGTCCGCTACCCGATCGCCCCCGGCCACCGGGTCAACGTCCGCTCCGGCCCGGGCACCCAGTACCGCATCATCCGGACCCTCCCGTACGACGTGAGGGTCCCGGTCTACTGCCAGAAGCCCGGCGAGCGCATCACCGGCCCGTACGGCACCACCGCCCTCTGGGACAACATCGCGGACGGCGAGTTCGTCTCCGACGCGTACGTGAGGACGGGCACCGACGGGTACGTCGCACCGCGCTGCTCCTGACCGCCGTACCGCCGCTCCGGCGATAATCGAGCCCGTGAGCGACGACCAGACAGGCCAGACAGACAAGACGATCGCCGGGCCGCGGCCCGAACCCCTCCGTTTCTTCGGTACGACCTGGGTCGACCACGACGGCGGGTACGGGTTGCGGCGCGCCGGTGTCGCCGCCGGCTCGCTCGCCGCCGCCGTCGCGAGCGCCCTCGTCCTCCGCTTCGCCTACCAGGGCCTGGCCATCGCCGACGTCGGCGGCTTCGTCAACGGCCTGGTCGTCGTCATGTTCGCCGTCTGCACGGCCATCGCGTTCAGCAGGACGTGGCAGGGCTTCACGCGCCGCCCCGCCGACCCCTCCCGGGAGGACGCCCTCCGCAGCCTCAAGGCGATCGGCTTCATCGGCTCCCTCCTCGCCTACTTCGTCCGCTCCCTCACCGAGGCGCCCGGCGAGAAGCTGGCGCGCGCCGAGTACGAGACGGCCCGCGCCCAGTACGAGAAGCGCCGCGCCACCCGCGCCGGCAACCCCGCCGCCCGCAAGCGCACCAAGCGGAAGTAGCCCGGCGCCCGGCGGCACCAGCACCGGGACACCACGACGAGCCCTTGACGGGCCCTCCCGCGCGCGCAACTATTCATCACATGGTGAATAACCACTCCGGTGCTGCCGTCGAAGCCCGTGGCCTCACCGTCGTCCGCGGCCCCCGCACCGTCCTGCGCGGCCTCGACTTCGCCCTGCCGCCCGGGCGGATCACCGGCCTCCTCGGCCCCTCCGGCTGCGGCAAGTCCACCCTCATGCGCGCCGTCGCCGGTACCCAGGCCAACGTCACCGGCACCCTGACCGTCCTCGGCCGCCCCGCCGGCGACCCCGCCCTCCGCGCCCGCGTCGGCTACGTCACCCAGGCCCCTTCCGTCTACGACGACCTCACCGTCCGGCAGAACCTCGACTACTTCGCCGCCGTCCTCCGGCCCGGCCGCGACCACCGCGACGCCCGCGCAGCCGCCGTCGCCCGCGCCCTCGCCGACGTCGACCTCACCCCCCACGCCGACGCCCTGGCGGGCCGGCTCTCCGGCGGCCAGCGCAGCCGCGTCTCCCTCGCCGTCGCCCTCCTCAACGCGCCCGACCTGCTGGTCCTCGACGAGCCGACCGTCGGCCTCGACCCCGTCCTGCGCCGCGACCTGTGGCAGCTCTTCCACCGCATCGCCGCCGAGCGGGGCACCACGATCCTCGTCTCCTCCCACGTCATGGACGAGGCCGAACGCTGCCACCGCCTGCTCCTCCTGCGCGACGGCGCACTGCTGGCCGACGACACTCCCGACGCCCTGCGCCGCCGCCACGAGACCCGGACCGTCGAAGAGGCCTTCCTCCGCCTCGTCGACGCGGCCAACACCGCCGAGGCTGCCGACGCCGTAGCCGCCGACGCCCGCCAGGAGACCCCGCGATGAACGGCTCCCGCACCCTCGCCACCGCCGCCCGCGTCCTGCGTCAACTACGCCACGACCCGCGCTCCCTCGCCCTGATGCTGGTCGTCCCGTGCCTGATGCTCGTGCTCCTCCGGTACGTCTTCGACGGCAGCCCCCGCACCTTCGACTCCATCGGCGCCTCGCTGCTCGGCATCTTCCCGCTGATCACGATGTTCCTGGTGACCTCGATCGCCACCCTGCGCGAACGCACCTCCGGCACCCTGGAACGCCTCCTCGCCATGCCGCTCGGCAAGGCGGAGCTCATCGCCGGCTACGCCCTCGCCTTCGGCCTGCTCGCCGTCGTCCAGTCGGCCCTCGCCACCGGCCTCGCACTCTGGCTCCTCGGCCTCGACGTCGTCGGATCCCCCTGGCTCCTGCTCCTGGTGGCGCTCCTCGACGCCCTGCTGGGCACCGCGCTCGGCCTGTTCGTCTCGGCGTTCGCCGCCTCCGAATTCCAGGCGGTCCAGTTCATGCCGGCCGTGATCTTCCCGCAGCTCCTGCTCTGCGGCCTGTTCACCCCGCGCGACCGGATGCAGCCGCTCCTGGAGGCCCTCTCGAACGTGCTCCCCATGTCGTACGCCGTCGACGGCATGGCCCAGGTCCTCCACCACACCGACATGACCGCCGACTTCGTCCGGGACGCCCTGGTCGTCGCCGCCTCCGCCCTCCTCGTCCTCACCCTCGGCGCCGCCACCCTCCGCCGCCGCACCGCCTAGGGGGCGGACGGGGGCGCCGTCCGGTGAGGAGCGGGCTGCGGGGGCCGCGGAGTCGCGGGAGGCGGCTGCGGGGACGCCGTACGGAGCGGTGGAGGCGGCGGCGGGGGATGGGGCGCGCCCTGCCCGCCCACCGCCGCCGCGCCGAGCACCGCCACCGTGACCAGCCCGGCCCCCACCGCCCGTCTGTGCCTGGCCCGCACCTCACCACCCGTACGGCCCAGATCCCGCAGGACGAACCGCAGTTCGCCCCCCTCACCGTCATCCGACAGGTCACCGGACACGACCGTCCTCCTTCCCGCCCACCAGCCGCCCGGTAGGACCGCCGCCACCACCATTCGGTTCCGGCCCACCCGGACGCCCACGCCGTACCGCTCCTCGGACACCCCACCCGCCCCAACGCCCCTGGTGCGAGGATGGCCCCACGTACTCCCCCGGCGAGGTGAACAGAGCCATGACCCAGACAGTCGCAGTCCTCGGCACCGGCAAGATCGGCGAAGCCCTGCTCAGTGGCATGATCCGCGCGGGCTGGCCGGTCGAGCACCTCCTCGTCACCGCCCGCCGCACCGAACGCGCCGAGGAGCTGCGCACCCGCTACGGCGTCGAGCCCGTCGGCAACGCCGAGGCCGCCAAGCGCGCCGACACCCTCATCCTCGCCGTCAAGCCGCAGGACATGGGCAAGCTCCTCGACGAACTGGCCCCGCACATCGCCCCCGACCGCCTGGTCATCAGCGCCGCCGCCGGTATCCCCACCTCCTTCATCGAGGAGCGCCTCGCCGCCCAGACCCCCGTCGTCCGGGTCATGCCCAACACCCCCGTCCTCGTCGACGAAGGCATGTCCGTGATCTCGGCCGGCAGCCACGCCACCCAGGAGCACCTCGTCCACGCCGAGGAGATCTTCGGCGGCGTCGGCAAGACCCTGCGCGTCCCCGAGACCCAGCAGGACGCCGCCACCGCCCTCTCCGGCTCCGGCCCGGCGTACTTCTACTACCTGGTCGAGGCCATGACCGACGCCGGCATCCTGCTGGGCCTGCCCCGCGCCCAGGCCCACGACCTGATCGTCCAGGCCGCCATCGGCGCCGCCGTCATGCTCCGCGACAGCGGCGAGCATCCGGTCAAGCTCCGCGAAGCCGTCACCTCCCCGGCCGGCACCACGATCAGCGCCATCCGAGAGCTGGAGAACCACGGCGTACGAGCCGCCCTGATCGCGGCCCTGGAGGCGGCCCGCGACCGCAGCCGCGAGCTCGCCTCCGGCAACGGCTGACGGCCGAAGCCCGGGAGGGCGCCGTCAGGTGGCGGGCAGGAGCCCGATCGCCCGGTAGGCCCGGTCCACCACGGGCCTGGCCATCGCCCGGGCCCGCTCGGCACCCTCCCTCAGCACCCCCTCCACATATCCCGGATCGGCCACCAGCTCCGCGTGCCGCTCCCGCAGTGGCCGCAGCAGCTCCACCACCGCCTCGGCCGTGTCCTTCTTGAGCGCCCCGTACGACGCGTACGCACCGGCCAGCACCTCCGGCTCCCCACCGGTGCACGCCGCCAGCACATCGAGCAGGTTCGCCACCCCGGGCTGGGCGTCCCGGTCGTACGCCACCTCCCGCCCGCTGTCCGTCACCGCCCGCAGGACCTTCCGCCGCACCACGTCCGGCTCGTCGAGCAGATAGACGATCCCGGCCGCGTTCTCGTGCGATTTCCCCATCTTCGACGTCGGGTCCTGCAGGTCCCTGACCCGCGCCGCGACCGCGGGCCGCGTCACCTTCGGCACGGTGAACGTGTGCCCGTACCGCTGGTTGAACCGCACGGCCAGATCCCGCGTGAGCTCCACGTGCTGCGCCTGGTCCTCACCCACCGGCACCTCGTCGGTCCCGTACGCCAGGATGTCCGCCGCCATGAGCACCGGATACGTCAGCAGCGACACCCGCACGCTCTGCCCGGCCGCCCGCGCCAGCGTCCCCTTCTCCTTGTACTGGATCATCCGCCGCAGCTCCCCGTCGTACGCCGTGCACTCCAGCAGGTACGACAGCCGCGCGTGCTCGTCCACGTGGCTCTGTACGAAGAGAGTGCAGCGCCGCGGATCGAGCCCCGCCGCCAGCAGCAGAGTCGCCGCCTGCCGACTGAGCCGCCGCACCCGTGCCGGATCGTGCTCGACGGTGAGCGCGTGCAGGTCCACCACGCTGAACAGCGCCTCGGCCCGGTGCTGCTCCACCTCGACCCAGCGCCGTACGGCCCCGAGGTAGTTGCCCAGCGTCAGGTGCCCCGTCGGCTTGACCCCACTGAAGATCCGCGTCATCGCGCTCTCCCCTTCTCTTCCTCTGATGGAGGCCGCCACCACCTGCGGCCGACCCCCACCGGGAGGGAGAAACGCGAACGGCCGCCGAGGCGGCGGCCGTTGAGTGCATGCGTGTGCGTCGGCCGCCGTCAGGCGGCCCACCACTGGAGGTTGCACACGCGCGTTGTCATGCCTCCAGACTACGTGGCCCGACCCGGGTTGACACGGGTTTGCGGGATCCGTAGTGTTCTCCGAGTTGTCCGACGTGAGCGCCGACTCCGGTCGGTCCCCGGACAGCCATTCCGCAAGAACCACTCCAGGCGAACGCCGCCGTACCTACGTCGTCGTTTCGTTTTTCCGTGCGCTTTTGCGGAATGCAGGATCCGCGTTCGAATGAACGCAGCCCGATTAGCGTCGGGGCAAGGGATTCGCTAAAGTCTCACTCGTCGGAACGGCCCAACGGGTCGGGAAGACAACCCCGCTGACTGGGAATCAGGCCCGAAAGGATCTGATAGAGTCGGAACCGCCGGAAAGGGAAACGCGAAAGCGAAGAACGGCCCGGCAGCCCGCTCCAGCGGGTGGCGGAAACGGAAAACGGATCTGCTAAGCTGGAAACACGAAAGACCGAAGGGAAGCGCCCGGAGGAAAGCCCGAGAGGGTGAGTACAAAGGAAGCGTCC